>NZ_JAWDGM010000014.1:0-1149 GCF_034541995.1 Pseudomonas sp. BIC9C | reverse complement strand
ACCACGGCGGCGCACATGTCAGTGTTTCTCTACACCGCGCCGATCTTCACCGCATTGGGTGTGCACTGGTTGCTGCCCAGTGAGCGTTTGCGACCCTTGCAATGGCTGGGGATTGTCCTGGCCTTTATCGGGATTGCCATCGCGTTTGCCGGCGGAGTGTCCTGGGACAACCTTGATTACCGCATGTTGATGGGCGATGCCCTGGGTGTGCTGGCGGGCGCAGCCTGGGGCGCGACCACGGTGGTGGTGCGCGCCTCGCGCCTGTCGGAAGCGCCGGTGACCCTGACGCTGTTCTATCAGTTGATCGTCGGTTTCTTCGGTTTGTTGTTGATCGCGCTGCTCAGTGGCCAGATCACCCACGTCAGCCTGACTTCCGTGGCAGTCGCCAGTGTGCTGTTTCAGGGCGTGGTCGTGTCGTTCTTCAGTTACCTGGTCTGGTTCTGGCTGCTGCGCCGTTACCTGGCAGCGAACCTCGCGGTGTTTTCGTTCATGACGCCGTTGTTCGGCGTCACGTTCGGTGTGGTGCTGCTGGGCGAGGCGCTGAGCCTGAACTTCATCATCGGTGCAGTGCTGGTGTTGGCGGGCATCACGTTTGTCAGCGCTGAACAGTGGTTGCGCCGTCGTTTGCGCAAAGCCCTGGGGCAGAACTGACCGGCGCGAGCGACAGACCGCCGGCGATCAGCAAGCCGCAGCCGGCGACCACCAGTGCCGGCTGCAAACCGCCACTGAAATGACTGCTCAGCGCCGCCAGCAATGGCCCGCTGAGCTGACCCACGGCAAAGCAGGCCGTCAGCAGGCCGGCATTGCGCTGGGTGGCGTGGGGCGCCAGTTCCCGGGAGCGTTGCATCACCAGTTGCATGCAGGCCAGGAACGGCGTGCCGCACAGGATCACACCCAACGCCAGGCCAGGCCCGTTGCCCAGCAGACAGGCGAAAACGCCAGCAGCTTGCAGCCATAACGTCGCCATCAACCAGTGACGCGTGGCGTCGGGCTTCTGCCGACGCAAACTCACCAGCACCACACCGGTTGCCGCCGCCAGGCCAAAGCATGGCCAGAACAGGTCGGCCTGCCATTGGCCATGGAATTGCGCGTTAGCCATTTGCGACAAAAAGGTTGCCGGGATGATGTAGCCCAATCCGTACAAGGCAT
>NZ_JAWDGM010000013.1:0-1201 GCF_034541995.1 Pseudomonas sp. BIC9C | reverse complement strand
GGCCTGTTGACCCTGGACGAAGGCCGGGCGCTGGACGGCGAACGGCCGGTGGTGGCTGACGGTGACGAGACGCCGGTGCACGAGCTGATCCGTCAGCGTGCGCACCGGCAACCGGATCACACGGCGCTGGTCCTGAGCCATGCCGACCGCGACGCCGAACACTTGAGCTACGCCGAGCTGGACCGGCGCTCCGATGCTTTGGCGGTGCATCTGCTGGAACAGGGTGTGCAGGCCGAAGACGTGATCGGCGTGTTCATGGAGCGTTCGCTGGAGCTGGTGGTGTCGCTGTTGGCAGTGATGAAATGCGCTGCCGCCTACGTGCCGCTGGACCCGCAATACCCGCAGGAACGCCTGCGCTACATGATGGCCGACAGCGACATGCGCTTGCTGTTGACCCAGGAACGGCTGCGCGATTCGGCGCAGCTTGATCCCGGCACGGTCATGGTCGCGGTGGACCGCCTGGACCTCGACATCGACGTGCCGACGCCGCAACGCGCCGTGCACGCCGAGCAACTGGCCTACCTGATCTACACCTCCGGTTCGACCGGCAAACCGAAAAGCGTCGCCGTGGCCCACGGGCCTTTGAGCATGCACGTGCAAGCCATCGCCGAGCTGTACGAAATGGACCCGGACAATCGCGAACTGCATTTCATGTCGTTCGCCTTCGATGGCGCCCATGAACGATGGATCACCGCGCTGATCAGCGGCTCGACCCTGGTGATCCGCGATAATACGTTGTGGACTGCCGAGCAGACCCTGGCGGTGTTGCACCGCCAGCGCATCAGCGTCGCCTGCTTCCCGCCGGCTTACCTGCTGCAATTGGCCGAGCACGCCGAGTTGCAGGGCGGTGATCCGCCGCCAGTGCGTATCTATTGCTTCGGTGGCGATGCGGTGCCGGACGCGACGTTCGAACGGGTCAAACACAGGCTCAAGCCGCAATACCTGGTCAACGGCTACGGGCCGACGGAAACCGTGGTTACGCCGCTGCTGTGGAAAATCGCCGCCGACGGCCATTGCCAGGCAATGTATGCGCCGATAGGCCAACGCGTCGGCAGCCGCAGCCTGCACGTGCTGGACATGGACCTCAACCCGCTGCCGGTGGGCATGGTCGGTGAGCTGTACATTGGCGGACGGGGTGTCGCACGCGGCTACCATCGCCACCCGTGGCAGAGCGCCGAACGCTTCGTCGCCGATCCGTTCA
>NZ_JAWDGM010000012.1:0-5306 GCF_034541995.1 Pseudomonas sp. BIC9C | reverse complement strand
AGATTATCAGCATCACAAGTTACTCCGCGAGAAATCAAAGATGTAACCAACGATTGCTGAGCCAAGTTTAGGGTTTTCTCAAAACCCAAAGATGTTTGAACTGAAGAGTTTGATCATGGCTCAGATTGAACGCTGGCGGCAGGCCTAACACATGCAAGTCGAGCGGATGAAGAGAGCTTGCTCTCTGATTCAGCGGCGGACGGGTGAGTAATGCCTAGGAATCTGCCTGGTAGTGGGGGACAACGTCTCGAAAGGGACGCTAATACCGCATACGTCCTACGGGAGAAAGCAGGGGACCTTCGGGCCTTGCGCTATCAGATGAGCCTAGGTCGGATTAGCTAGTTGGTGAGGTAATGGCTCACCAAGGCGACGATCCGTAACTGGTCTGAGAGGATGATCAGTCACACTGGAACTGAGACACGGTCCAGACTCCTACGGGAGGCAGCAGTGGGGAATATTGGACAATGGGCGAAAGCCTGATCCAGCCATGCCGCGTGTGTGAAGAAGGTCTTCGGATTGTAAAGCACTTTAAGTTGGGAGGAAGGGTTGTAGATTAATACTCTGCAATTTTGACGTTACCGACAGAATAAGCACCGGCTAACTCTGTGCCAGCAGCCGCGGTAATACAGAGGGTGCAAGCGTTAATCGGAATTACTGGGCGTAAAGCGCGCGTAGGTGGTTTGTTAAGTTGGATGTGAAAGCCCCGGGCTCAACCTGGGAACTGCATTCAAAACTGACAAGCTAGAGTATGGTAGAGGGTGGTGGAATTTCCTGTGTAGCGGTGAAATGCGTAGATATAGGAAGGAACACCAGTGGCGAAGGCGACCACCTGGACTGATACTGACACTGAGGTGCGAAAGCGTGGGGAGCAAACAGGATTAGATACCCTGGTAGTCCACGCCGTAAACGATGTCAACTAGCCGTTGGGAGCCTTGAGCTCTTAGTGGCGCAGCTAACGCATTAAGTTGACCGCCTGGGGAGTACGGCCGCAAGGTTAAAACTCAAATGAATTGACGGGGGCCCGCACAAGCGGTGGAGCATGTGGTTTAATTCGAAGCAACGCGAAGAACCTTACCAGGCCTTGACATCCAATGAACTTTCCAGAGATGGATTGGTGCCTTCGGGAACATTGAGACAGGTGCTGCATGGCTGTCGTCAGCTCGTGTCGTGAGATGTTGGGTTAAGTCCCGTAACGAGCGCAACCCTTGTCCTTAGTTACCAGCACGTTATGGTGGGCACTCTAAGGAGACTGCCGGTGACAAACCGGAGGAAGGTGGGGATGACGTCAAGTCATCATGGCCCTTACGGCCTGGGCTACACACGTGCTACAATGGTCGGTACAGAGGGTTGCCAAGCCGCGAGGTGGAGCTAATCCCACAAAACCGATCGTAGTCCGGATCGCAGTCTGCAACTCGACTGCGTGAAGTCGGAATCGCTAGTAATCGCGAATCAGAATGTCGCGGTGAATACGTTCCCGGGCCTTGTACACACCGCCCGTCACACCATGGGAGTGGGTTGCACCAGAAGTAGCTAGTCTAACCTTCGGGAGGACGGTTACCACGGTGTGATTCATGACTGGGGTGAAGTCGTAACAAGGTAGCCGTAGGGGAACCTGCGGCTGGATCACCTCCTTAATCGACGACTCAGCTGCTCCATAAGTTCCCACACGAATTGCTTGATTCATTGAAGAAGACGATAAGAAGCAGCCCGAAATTGGGTCTGTAGCTCAGTTGGTTAGAGCGCACCCCTGATAAGGGTGAGGTCGGCAGTTCGAATCTGCCCAGACCCACCAATTTTGTGTGGGAAACGCCTGTAGAAATACGGGGCCATAGCTCAGCTGGGAGAGCGCCTGCCTTGCACGCAGGAGGTCAACGGTTCGATCCCGTTTGGCTCCACCACTACTGCTTCTGATTGTGTAAAGCTTAGAAATGAGCATTCCATCGATGATGGTGAATGTTGATTTCTAGTCTTTGACTAGTTCGTTCTTTAAAAATTTGGGTATGTGATAGAAAGATAGACTGAACGTTACTTTCACTGGTAACGGATCAGGCTAAGGTAAAATTTGTGAGTTGCTCTTAGAGCAAGTGCGAATTTTCGGCGAATGTCGTCTTCACAGTATAACCAGATTGCTTGGGGTTATATGGTCAAGTGAAGAAGCGCATACGGTGGATGCCTTGGCAGTCAGAGGCGATGAAAGACGTGGTAGCCTGCGAAAAGCTTCGGGGAGTCGGCAAACAGACTTTGATCCGGAGATGTCTGAATGGGGGAACCCAGCCATCATAAGATGGTTATCTTGTACTGAATACATAGGTGCAAGAGGCGAACCAGGGGAACTGAAACATCTAAGTACCCTGAGGAAAAGAAATCAACCGAGATTCCCTTAGTAGTGGCGAGCGAACGGGGACTAGCCCTTAAGTGGCTTTGAGATTAGCGGAACGCTCTGGAAAGTGCGGCCATAGTGGGTGATAGCCCTGTACGCGAAAATCTCTTGGTCATGAAATCGAGTAGGACGGAGCACGAGAAACTTTGTCTGAATATGGGGGGACCATCCTCCAAGGCTAAATACTACTGACTGACCGATAGTGAACTAGTACCGTGAGGGAAAGGCGAAAAGAACCCCGGAGAGGGGAGTGAAATAGATCCTGAAACCGTATGCGTACAAGCAGTGGGAGCCCACTTTGTTGGGTGACTGCGTACCTTTTGTATAATGGGTCAGCGACTTATTTTCAGTGGCGAGCTTAACCGAATAGGGGAGGCGTAGCGAAAGCGAGTCTTAATAGGGCGTCTAGTCGCTGGGAATAGACCCGAAACCGGGCGATCTATCCATGGGCAGGTTGAAGGTTAGGTAACACTGACTGGAGGACCGAACCGACTACCGTTGAAAAGTTAGCGGATGACCTGTGGATCGGAGTGAAAGGCTAATCAAGCTCGGAGATAGCTGGTTCTCCTCGAAAGCTATTTAGGTAGCGCCTCATGTATCACTGTAGGGGGTAGAGCACTG
The DNA here is from genome assembly GCF_034541995.1 of Pseudomonas sp. BIC9C. Classification (NCBI taxonomy): domain Bacteria; kingdom Pseudomonadati; phylum Pseudomonadota; class Gammaproteobacteria; order Pseudomonadales; family Pseudomonadaceae; genus Pseudomonas; species Pseudomonas sp. BIC9C. The sequence goes on along the minus strand of NZ_JAWDGM010000012.1, from coordinate 2,305 downwards.
TTTCGGCTAGGGGGTCATCCCGACTTACCAAACCGATGCAAACTCCGAATACCTACAAGTGCCGAGCATGGGAGACACACGGCGGGTGCTAACGTCCGTCGTGAAAAGGGAAACAACCCAGACCGTCAGCTAAGGTCCCAAAGTTATGGTTAAGTGGGAAACGATGTGGGAAGGCTTAGACAGCTAGGAGGTTGGCTTAGAAGCAGCCACCCTTTAAAGAAAGCGTAATAGCTCACTAGTCGAGTCGGCCTGCGCGGAAGATGTAACGGGGCTCAAACCATACACCGAAGCTACGGGTATCACGTAAGTGATGCGGTAGAGGAGCGTTCTGTAAGCCTGTGAAGGTGAGTTGAGAAGCTTGCTGGAGGTATCAGAAGTGCGAATGCTGACATGAGTAACGACAATGGGTGTGAAAAACACCCACGCCGAAAGACCAAGGTTTCCTGCGCAACGTTAATCGACGCAGGGTTAGTCGGTCCCTAAGGCGAGGCTGAAAAGCGTAGTCGATGGAAAACAGGTTAATATTCCTGTACTTCTGGTTATTGCGATGGAGGGACGGAGAAGGCTAGGCCAGCTTGGCGTTGGTTGTCCAAGTTTAAGGTGGTAGGCTGAGATCTTAGGTAAATCCGGGATCTTAAGGCCGAGAGCTGATGACGAGTTACCCTTTGGGTGACGAAGTGGTTGATGCCATGCTTCCAAGAAAAGCTTCTAAGCTTCAGATAACCAGGAACCGTACCCCAAACCGACACAGGTGGTTGGGTAGAGAATACCAAGGCGCTTGAGAGAACTCGGGTGAAGGAACTAGGCAAAATGGCACCGTAACTTCGGGAGAAGGTGCGCCGGTGAGGGTGAAGCATTTACTGCGTAAGCCCACGCCGGTCGAAGATACCAGGCCGCTGCGACTGTTTATTAAAAACACAGCACTCTGCAAACACGAAAGTGGACGTATAGGGTGTGACGCCTGCCCGGTGCCGGAAGGTTAATTGATGGGGTTAGCTAACGCGAAGCTCTTGATCGAAGCCCCGGTAAACGGCGGCCGTAACTATAACGGTCCTAAGGTAGCGAAATTCCTTGTCGGGTAAGTTCCGACCTGCACGAATGGCGTAACGATGGCGGCGCTGTCTCCACCCGAGACTCAGTGAAATTGAAATCGCTGTGAAGATGCAGTGTATCCGCGGCTAGACGGAAAGACCCCGTGAACCTTTACTATAGCTTTGCACTGGACTTTGAATTTGCTTGTGTAGGATAGGTGGGAGGCTTTGAAGCGTGGACGCCAGTTCGCGTGGAGCCATCCTTGAAATACCACCCTGGCAACTTTGAGGTTCTAACTCAGGTCCGTTATCCGGATCGAGGACAGTGTATGGTGGGTAGTTTGACTGGGGCGGTCTCCTCCTAAAGAGTAACGGAGGAGTACGAAGGTGCGCTCAGACCGGTCGGAAATCGGTCGTAGAGTATAAAGGCAAAAGCGCGCTTGACTGCGAGACAGACACGTCGAGCAGGTACGAAAGTAGGTCTTAGTGATCCGGTGGTTCTGTATGGAAGGGCCATCGCTCAACGGATAAAAGGTACTCCGGGGATAACAGGCTGATACCGCCCAAGAGTTCATATCGACGGCGGTGTTTGGCACCTCGATGTCGGCTCATCACATCCTGGGGCTGAAGCCGGTCCCAAGGGTATGGCTGTTCGCCATTTAAAGTGGTACGCGAGCTGGGTTTAGAACGTCGTGAGACAGTTCGGTCCCTATCTGCCGTGGACGTTTGAGATTTGAGAGGGGCTGCTCCTAGTACGAGAGGACCGGAGTGGACGAACCTCTGGTGTTCCGGTTGTCACGCCAGTGGCATTGCCGGGTAGCTATGTTCGGAAAAGATAACCGCTGAAAGCATCTAAGCGGGAAACTTGCCTCAAGATGAGATCTCACTGGGACCTTGAGTCCCCTGAAGGGCCGTCGAAGACTACGACGTTGATAGGTTGGGTGTGTAAGCGCTGTGAGGCGTTGAGCTAACCAATACTAATTGCCCGTGAGGCTTGACCATATAACACCCAAGCAATTTGCTGCTCCTAGTTGAAGAAACGAAAGAGGCCAGATTGCGGTGTGTGAAGACGCAATGAACCGAAAGTTTGCACAACACACAAATCTATCGCATACCCAATTTGCTGAAGCGAGACCAACTGGTCACGACTCAGTACCCGAATTTCTTGACGACCATAGAGCGTTGGAACCACCTGATCCCATCCCGAACTCAGCAGTGAAACGATGCATCGCCGATGGTAGTGTGGGGTTTCCCCATGTGAGAGTAGGTCATCG
>NZ_JAWDGM010000011.1:0-15666 GCF_034541995.1 Pseudomonas sp. BIC9C | reverse complement strand
TGTTTGTCCGGCCATAAGCGAGGCTCAGGGCCTGGAGTTGGGACAAGTGCTGATTGGGGCTGAGGACCAGAGCGACGAAGACCAGGCGATCGAGGCCGCCAAGGCTCGGCTGGCCCAGGTGCCTGGTGGCACCAATGTGGTCGACCTGCGCCGCCCGTTGCAGGGACGCGTGGCCAGCAACCAGGATGTACTGGCTTACCAGCCCGGGATCTATGCCCAGTCGGCGGGCAACGAAGGGGTGAAGATTTCGATCCGCGGATCGGGCATCAACCGTGCACCGGGCGCTCATGCCTCGGGGCTGTACGCCATGCTCGACGGTCTGCCTCTGACCGGCCCTGGCGGCACGCCCTATGAATTGCTGGAACCGCTGTGGCTCGACCATGTGGAAGTGCTGCGCGGCGCCAACGGTTTCGACCGGGGCGCGCTGGCCTTGGGCGGGGCCATCGATTACGTCAGCCACACCGGCTACGACTCACCGTTGTTGCAGGTGCGCTACGCAACGGGCAGCCACGGCTACCTCCAGCGCCAGGTCAGTTCCGGGCAAGTGCTCGGCGACTTCGATTACTACGTGGCCATGACCGAGGCAAACGCCGATGGCTACCAGGACCATACGGCCAGCGAGAGCCAGGGCGTCATCGCCAACTTCGGTTATCGCCTCAATCCCGACCTGGAAACACGCTTCTACCTGCGCCACCGCCAGACCGACAACGAGCTCGCGGGACGCGTGACCAAGCACTCCATCGAGCACGACCCTCGGGCGGCCAACCCCGCCTACGTGGCGCGGGACGACCGCCGCGATGAGCCGGGCAGCACGTTTATCGGCAACAAGACCACCTGGTACATCGATGACGATTCGAGCATCCAGACCGGCCTGGTCTACCACGACTATCCCATGGACTTGAGCGAGGGCCCCAATCGCCTTAAGGTGGCGTACACGGATGTCAGCGGCACGTTCGACTACAAGCGTCGCGACACGCTCTGGGGTCTGCAAAGCCAAAGCACGCTAGGCCTGCGCGTGACCAGACACCTGCCCAATGATGGCGCCAGCGAGTTCGTGCGCATCCCCACCGGCAATACCGCCGGCTACGCGCCAGGCACGCTGATTCGCAACTTCACCTATCAGGGCTCGGACACGGTCCTGCATATCGGCAATGACCTGGAGATCGCCGACGACCTGTGGCTGACCACCGGCCTCGCCGCCCTCTACACCCGCCGCGAAAGCGATGTCACCTACCCGCAGGAAGGTGGCAAGACCAGCCTGCACGACTGGGACTACGCCCCGCGCGTGGGCCTGCGCTACCAATTGACGCCTGATCTGCAACTGTTCGGCAATCTCAGTCGCTCGGTCGAGGCGCCACACCCGTGGTCGCTGATCTATAGCTCCAACATTCGATTCCCCGCCGGCAGCGGCGTCGCCACCGGTGCCCAGCGCGACCCGGTCAAGCTGCAAAACCAGACCGCCACCACCCTGGAAATCGGGGGCCGTGGTGACAGCACTTTGGGGCAATGGAGCCTGGCCTGGTACTACGCCCAGGTGCGCCATGAATTGCTATCGGTGTTGCCGAATGCCAGCGTCACCACGCCCTACGAGCTCAACGCCAGCCCCACCGTGCACCAGGGCGTGGAAGCCAGCCTGCTGAGCCCGCTTTGGTCGCCGGACGATGGCGGCCAATTGAGCCTGCGCCAGAGCTATACCTTCAGTGACTTCCACTACCGCGACGATGAGCGCTTTGGCGACAACCGCCTGCCGGGCCTGCCGATGCACTATTACCAGGGCGAACTGCGCTACGACTGGCTACAAGGCTTTTTCGCCGCATTCAACACGCAATGGGTGTCCAAGGTGGCCGTCGATTACGCCAACAGCTATTACGCCGATCCCTACGCAATATTCGGCGCGACGCTGGGCTACAACGCGCCCAAGGGCGACTGGCAGACCTGGCTGGACCTGCGCAACCTGACCGACAAGCACTATGCCGCCACCGTCACGCCGGGCTACGACGACAAAGGGTTGGACGCGGCACGATCCACGCCCGGTGAAGGCATGGCGATGTACGTCGGGGTGTCTTGGAGCCTGCTCTGAGGTCGCGTCGGACAGGCTTTAAACCTCCACACGCCCCCCTGTAGGAGCTGGCTTGCCAGCGATAGCAATATGCCGCTCAACATCTCTGTTGAAGGTAAAACACCATCGCTGGCAAGCCAGCTCCTACAGGGGTTTTTAGTTGTTCATTGAATCGATTCATCTGAATTATTTTGGAAATATAGATAGCTTGCTAATTACAAGCTCAACTATGATGAGTTAACTCATCAGCCGCAGACTTCAACATGACTGACCCATTGACCCTTGGTTTTGCCCTGCACGACAGCGCCCGGCTGATGCGCAAGCGGTTTGAGCAGCGCGCACGGCATGTCGGCCTCACCCGGTCGCAGTGGCAAGTGCTGGCCATGCTGTCGACCCATGAAGGTATCCATCAAAAAGGGCTCGCGGATCTACTGGAACTGGAATCGATCACCCTCGTGCGTCTGCTGGACAAAATGGCCGAGCGCGGCTTGGTCGAGCGACGTCGTCATCCCACGGATCGACGCCTGTCCCTGCTGTTTTTGACGGAGCAGGCTCATCCGCTGCTGCAACTCATGCGTGACATGGGTCGATCGACTCGCCAGGAGGCCACCCGCGGATTCTCTGCCGAGGAGGAACAGCTGCTGCTGGGGATGATGAAGCGCATGAGGTCCAACCTAATCAAGGCCTGCAGTCTTCCCATCGAAGAGGAGGAGCGTCGTCATGACTGATCAACGCCTGAAGCCACCCGCCGAACCTGCCACGATGCCCAAGGCCCCACGGCTTGAAGGCCCCTCCTCAACACAAGCCCGCAAACCGGACCTCGGACACACCGAGACCTCTCCGGGCAATGCCGCCCCGGCCCGACCGAGACGGCAGCTCGTACGCACCACACTCTTTGCCTTGCTGCCTGTCGTGCTGGTGGTCGGTGGTTACCTGTATGTCACGGGTGGGCAGATCGTTTCCACCGACAATGCCTACATACAAGCCGATCATGTCGGTGTCTCCACCGATGTCTCGGGCCTGGTCGCCTCGGTTGACGTCAAGGACAATCAGCGGGTGGTCAAGGGCCAGGTCCTGTTCACCCTGAAGCCGGCGCCCTTTGAAATCGCATTGGCCAGTGCCAGGGCGCAGCTGAGCAATGTGCGCAACCAGATCCTCAATCTCCAGGCCAATTACCAGCAAGCGCTGGCCGAAATCGACCAGGCACAAATCGACCTCGCGTACTACCAGGCCAGCTTCCAGCGCCAGCAAACCCTGGTCAGCGTTGCGGCGGTGTCCAGAACCAACTACGACGATGCCCGGCATGCGCTGGACAGCACCCGGCAAAAAATCACCGTGGCCAAGGCCACGGCACAAATGGTGCTGGCGCAACTGGGCGGAAATATCGGCACCTCCGTCGAACAACAGCCTGCGTATCGGGTCGCCCAGGCCGCCGTCGACGAAGCGCAGCGCAACCTGGACAACTCGGTGGTCAGGGCGTCGTTTGACGGTGTCGTGACCAACGTCGATTCGCTGCAGGTCGGCTCGTACCTGCAACCACCGCAATCGAGCATCAGCCTCGTGTCGGCTGACCACCTGTGGGTCGCGGCGTCGCCCAAGGAAACCGAACTGACCCACATGAAACCCGGTCAGCCCGTCGCTATCAGCGTTGACAGTTATCCCGGCGTCCAGTGGCACGGCACCGTCGACAGCATCAGCCCGGCGTCAGGTTCAAGCTTCTCGTTGCTGCCCGCGCAAAACACCACGGGCAACTGGGTCAAGGTCGTGCAACGGATTCCCGTGCGCATCAGCATTGATGATGCCGGGGGAAAACCGCCGCTGCGCACCGGCATGAGTGTGCAGGCCGAGATCGATACCGGCTCGGCCCGTGGCCTGCCACACCTGTTCTCGGGGTTGCTGGCGAGCAAGGCCTCCGTCCATGACTGACCCGGCAGCGACCGAAGTGGTGGCCCATCGCGGGATGATCACCGCGTGCGTCGTGCTGGCGGTGATCATGCAAGCGCTCGACACCACCATCGCGAACGTCGCCCTGCCCTACATGCAAGGAAGCATCTCGGCCAGTTCGGACCAGATCAACTGGGTGCTGACGTCCTACATCGTCGCCGCCGCAATCATGACGCCGCCGTCTGCCTTTCTGGCCCGGCGCTTCGGGCGCAAACGCGTACTGCTGTGGGCGATTGTCGGTTTTGTGGTCTCGTCGATCCTTTGCGGCCTGGCGCAATCGCTGGAAGAAATCATCCTTGCCCGCCTGCTGCAGGGCCTGGCGGGCGCGGCGCTGGTGCCAATTTCCCAAGGCATTCTGCTGGACATCTACAGCCTCAAGGAGCGCGGTTCGGCCATGGCGCTGTTCGGCGTATCGGTCATGGTCGGCCCCGTGCTGGGGCCGATGCTCGGGGGCTGGCTGACCGAGAACTTCAGCTGGCGCTGGGTGTTCTTCATCAATTTGCCCATTGGTTTGCTGGCGCTGGCCGGGATCGTCTACTACGTCAGCGAAACGAGCACCGACACCACGACCCGCCTGGATTGGCTTGGCTTCGGCTCGCTGAGCGTGACGATCATGGCCCTGCAACTGCTCCTTGACCGGGGTGAGCAACTGGGCTGGTTCGCCTCCGGGGAAATCCTCGTCGAAGCAATCGTGGCCGCTGTCGCCCTGTACGTGTTTCTGGTTCACACCTTCACCACCGATGCCCCCTTCATCAACCCCAAGCTGTTCAAGGATCGCAATTTTTCGATCAGCGTCATCTTCATTTTTATCGTCGGTATTACCTACCTGGCCTCACTGGCGCTGATGACCCCTTACCTGCAAACCCTGATGGTTTATCCGGTGCTGACCGCCGGCATGGTGATGGGCCCGCGTGGCCTGGGCACGATGCTGACCATGTTCCTCGCCGGCCGACTGTTGGGCAAAGTCGATACCCGCCTGTTACTGCTGACGGGCCTGGGGTTGTCAGCGCTGTCGATGGGGCTGATGACCGGCTGGACGCCGGACGTGTCGATGCAAACCGTCATCTGGGTCGGCTTCATCCAGGGCACCAGCCTGGGCATGCTGTTTGTGCCACTGACCACGGTTGCCTTCGCGACCCTGCCCGCCTCCTTGCGCGCCGAAGGCACCGGGCTTTACAGCCTGTCGCGAAATGTCGGTTCCAGCGTCGGGATTTCCATCGTGACTGTGCTGCTCACCCAGAACATCCAGGCCAACCACGAGCAGATAGGTGCCTACATCACGCCCTTCAATCGGGCCTTCGACGCCGGAGTGATCAAGCGTTTCCTGGACCCGATGGCCGCCTCCGGCCGCGCCACCCTGGACGCCCTGGTCAACGTGCAAGCCAGCTGGATCGCTTACGTGGACGACTTCAAGCTGCTGATGCTGTTGTCACTGGCGGTCATGCCGTTGTTGCTGATTATCAAAGCCCCAAGCCACCAGGCACAGGAAGAGTCGGCACCGGTCATGGAATAAAGACCGGCGTGAGCTTATCTGCACAAACGCAAAAACCGGGACTCACCCGGTTCTTTCGCACCTGTTGAAACCAGCGTTGGGCCGCCGCCTCAGGCCATGAAGTCGGTGGACAGCGCCAGCGCTTTCCATTCGGTTAGTTCCGCTTGCACAAAGCGGTTTTTCGCCTCGATTCGTGCCACGGTGTCGCTGCCCAGCGCCAGGCGTTGTGGTGGCTCCGGGGCGTTGACCAGCGCAAGCATCGCTTCGGCAAACTTCACCGGATCACCAGGCTGCGCATGGTTGGCGCCTTCGGCGAATTGGCGCATCTTGCCCACGGTTTCCTCGTAGTCCGGCAGTTCCAGGGCGGTCTTGATCAGCGACTGCTCGTCCAGGAAGTCGGTACGGAAGAACCCGGGTTCGACAACTGTCGCATGGATGCCCAAGGGCGCCAGTTCCTGATGCAGCGCTTCGGTAATGCCCTCCACCGCAAACTTTGTGGAACCGTACACGCCCCAGCCCATGTAGGCCTGATAGCCGCCAATCGACGAGATGTTGATGACATGACCACTACGCTGGCGACGCATGTGCGGCAGTACGGCGCGGGTGACGTTGAGTACGCCGAACACGTTGGTGGCGAACAGACGCTCCGTTTCGTTGGCGCTGGTTTCTTCCACCGCGCCCAGCACACCGAAACCGGCGTTGTTGATCAGCACGTCAATGCGCCCGAAACGCTTGATGCCTTCCGCGACAGCCAGATGGGCTTCTTCCTCGCGGGTGATATCCAGCCGCACGGCGAGCAGGTTCGGCTGATCACCCAGACGGTCAATGATGTCTTGTGGATTGCGGGCAGTGGCAATAACCGCGTCGCCGGCACGCAGGGCGTGTTCTGCGATGAGGGTGCCAAAACCACGGGAAGCGCCAGTAATGAACCAGGTACGCATTTCAACTCCTCCTGTCAGCGACCCGTGCGACATTGCCAGGCCTTCTCGATGAGTTGATGCGACTTTAAGCGCGTGTTACTGATGTGATAATCCAGGAAATTTTGCATGACTTAGTGAAAGGCGCTCACAAATGGCATCCCCCTCCACCGCCGACCTGTCGATTTTCCTGTGTATCGCCCGGCACCTGAACTTCAGTCGTGCGGCCGTGGAACTCGGCCTCACGCCTTCAGCCTTGAGTCACTCATTGCGCGCCCTGGAGAATCGCCTGGGCGTACGGCTGTTCAACCGCACCACCCGCAGCGTGGCCTTGACTGACGCTGGGGAACGACTTTACGCCCGGCTGAAACCGGCCTTTCGTGACATCGATGATGCACTGGAAGACCTCAACAACTTTCGCGACAAACCCTCAGGCAACCTGCGCATCACCGCAGGTCGACAGGCATGTGAGTTGGTACTGCTGCCGATTGTCAGCCAGTTCTTGCAGGCGTACCCGGATATCCGCCTGGAGATCGTCGAGAGCGACGCCCTGGTGGACGTGGTCGCCGGCGGTTTTGACGCCGGGGTACGCTTTGGCAACCGCCTGGAAGCCGACATGGTTTCACTGCCCATCGGGCCGAACATGCGCTCGGTGGTCGTGGGCTCACCGGCCTTCTTCGAACGGCATGTTGCACCACACAAACCCGAGGACTTGCATGGCCTGCCGTGCATCCGCCATCGCTTCCCCAGCGGCGCGATGTACCGATGGGAATTCGAACGCGGTGGGATCACCCAGGAAATCGAAGTCAGCGGCCCGCTCACGCTCGGCGATGTCAGCCTGATGATCGGTCCGGCATTGCAAGGTGTGGGTTTGGCCTATGTATTCGAGGACATGGTCAGCGGGTATCTGGCTGATGCCCGCTTGATCCAGGTGCTGGCTGACTGGTGCCCCTACTATCCCGGCCTGCACTTGTATTACCCGAGTCGCCGCCATGTGCCCGCAGCGCTCAAGGCATTCATCGACTTTGCTCGCGCGGCCCGCCAGCTCAACACGTAGCCAGCTCAACACATAACCACGCGCGACGGCTAAGCTTTTGTAACGCCACTTCGTCCCTCAAGGAGATATCCATGAGCGCCGCCGCCCTGTCCGAGCTCGATGCCGCCCTGCCCGGCCTGACCCGCAAGATCCGCGTGCTGGATGCCCTGTCCTGGCCGGATGGGGTCGAGGAAGACTTCCTGGCGAAATGGCGCGGCGGGCGTGCCGAATTACCCAGGGTCGAGTTGCAGCCCCGCGACCACAGCGCCGACATCGCCGCCCTGGAAACTTTTATCAGTCGTTGCGATATTGGGCATCCGGCCGGGAATTTCCTCGCCATGACCGCCCGTAGCTATGCCACGGCCGGACACATGCTGGGGGCCATTGGTACCCCGGCGTTTACTCACTATTCGTCAGCACTGTACCGGCGTCCGGACTTCTATTACACGCGCTTGCAACTGAGCATGCTCGACGCCGCCAATTTCTTCCTCAAGACCACCGACGCCCTGCTGGGCGGTGCGCGGATTCCACCGAGCCCGGCCGAGATCCCGGCCAAGGCGTTCGCCGCCTGGCTTCAACCGGAACTGGACCGTTTCTTCGGCGCCGGACAGATCACGGTCGTGCTCGATCCGAACCTGGCCGCCAAGGCCATCGCCGGATCCAGCCGCATTCGCCTGCGGGCCAGCGCACTGTTCTCGGAGCTGGACAAGAATCAGCTGTTGCAACACGAGGCCTTCGTGCATATCGCCACGGCACAAAACGGCGCGCGACAGCCCAACCTCATCAGCCTGGGCCTGGGAGCGCCCCGCACGACCCAGACCCAGGAAGGCATTGCCACCCTGGCCGAACTGTTCACTGGCAGCATGGACATCAACCGCCTGCGTCGCCTGGCCCTGCGCGTACTTGCCGTCCAGCAGGCGCTGGAGGGCGCCGACTTCATCCAGGTGTTCGAAGGGTTTCTGGCGGCGGGGCAGACACAAGAGGAATCGTTCCGCTCTACCCAACGGGTGTTCCGCGGCGTCGATCTGCATGGCGGCTCGGCGTTTACCAAGGATGCCGCTTACCTGACCGGGCTGCTCGGCGTCCACACCCTGCTGCGTATTGCAATCCGCGATAACCGGCCGGAACTGATCGGGCATTTGTTTGCAGGGCGCCTCAGCCTGGCTGACACCCTGCGTCTGGCGCCGCTTTTCGACTCCGGCTGGCTCAAGGCACCGGTCTATCTTCCGGCCTGGGCCTCGGATCTGCGTATCCTGGCCGCCAACCTGGCCTTCTCGGCGTTCATCGCCCAGATCAAGCTGGATGTGCTGGACCTGAAGGTATTCATGGCCTTCGCCGAGGAACACGAAAGCAATGCCAGCGCACATTGATCGGGATCAACGTCACAACTATTTAATGCCAACCGGGGTCCTTGAAATCAGCTGCTACCATTAGGAAGCGGTGTCGAGGCCGAGCTATGTGGCTTGCAAAGCCGGCTTGCACCTGCCAGGGATGATCCACTCATTTCAAGCCTGCCTGACCACATGGGGGGTGCAATGCACATTCCATTACTTTACGCGTTGTCGGCCGTACTGCTTTTGAGCGGATCTTCCGGCCTGGCACTGGGTGCAAATGAGACCACCACCGCAGCCCCCGCACCGGCAAACGCGACCAATGCAGCGCCCGTCACAGCGGCGGCCAAGGACCCCGTGTTTACCCAGGAACAGCTGGATCAAATGCTGGCGCCCATTGCGCTGTACCCGGACCCCTTGCTGGCTCAGGTACTGATGGCCACCACCTACCCGGGAGAAGTCGGTGAGGCGGTAAGCTGGTCCAAAGCGCACCCCGACGCCAAGGGCGACGATGCGGTCAAACAAGTGGCGAGCCAACCCTGGGATCCGAGCGTGCAGGCGCTGGTCGCCTTCCCGCAGGTTCTGGCAACGCTGGGGCAGGATCCCGTCTGGGTACAACGCCTGGGCGATGCCTTCCTGGCACAGCCCGACGATGTCATGAACGGCGTACAACGCTTGCGTCATCAGGCCCAGGCCGCTGGCAACCTGCAGAGCAACCAGTATCAGAACGTGACGATTCAGAACGTCGCGGCGCCGGCGCCCAAGACCACAACGGCGGCACCGGCGCCTGAACCCGCTCCAGCCCCTGCCAGCAGCTCCACCATCATCATCCAGCCTTCCGATCCGCAGGTGGTGTACGTCCCCACCTATAACCCGACAACCACCTACGGCACCTGGCCCTACCCGGCGTCGCCGCCCGTGTACTATCCACCGCCGCCGGCCTATTACCCTGGTCAGGCCTTGATGGCCGGGCTGGCGTTTGGTACCGGCGTGGCCATCGTCGGGGCATTGTGGGGTGAATGTGACTGGGGCAATAACGATGTCGACATCGACGTCAACCGCTATAACAACATCAATGCCAACAACCGCATCACCAACAACCAGAACAAATGGCAGCACAACCCGGTGCACCGCAATGGCGTTCCCTATCGCGACAACAAGAGCCGCGAACAGTACGGCCGCCAATTGAACGGTGCCAGTCAGCGTGAAGCCTATCGAGGAGACAATGCCCAGCGCGCCCAGGCCCGGGAAAATGCCCGCAACTCAATGGACAGGCACGGTATCGAACGACCTGCCACCAGCAACCTCCAGGCCCGTGATCAAGCGCGCAAACTCCAGTCCGGAACCTCGGACGGCAATCGCTTGCAGGCCGGCGCAGACAGACCGAAGGCGGCTGACAGAGGCCAGGGTGTTGCCAGAAACACCCGGGACAATCAGCAGCCCGGGAACGTGAATCGTCAGGCCGATCGGCAACCCAGGAACCAGACAGCTCAGTTGAATCAGCGCAAAGAGGGCCTCGCGCAGACGCGTCAAGGAACGAATAAACGGCCAGCCGCCAGTGCCGGCAGTGCCCGCAACAATGCGTTCGCCGGCGCGCGCTCACCGTCCCAGGCCAACCTTCAGGCCAATCGTGGCCGGGCGAGTCAGGCATCCGCCCAGCGCCCAAGCGCCTCACGATCGGCCGGTCATCAGGTCAGTCGGCCGTCCAGTCCACCAGCACGTCAAAGGGGGGGCCGCCGTTGAAAAACCATCCTCGAATGAAGGGACTCATGGGCTTGTTCCCTCATGTCCTTGCGATAGCTGTCGGCTTGGCATGGTCGTGCATGGCAACGGCACAGCAGGCGTTTCCAACACCAGAAAAGGCTGCCGAAGCGTTCGTCGAAGCGCTGGGCACGGAGCACGCCGACCAGGCACGCCTGACCGAGCTGCTGGGCAGCGACTGGCACAGTTACATCCCCCGTGAAGGCGTGCAGCGTGAAGATGTGGATGCGTTTTTGCAGCAATACCGCGAACAACATCACATTGAAAACACCAGCGACCGCAAGGCAGTCCTGGCGGTCGGCAGCAAGAACTGGACCCTGCCCATTCCCATGACAAAAGCCACGGACGGTTGGCGCTTTGACCTGAAGGCCGGCAGTGCCGAGATCCGTACACGTCAAATCGGCCGCAATGAACTCGCCGCGGTGCAGTCGGTGCTGGCCTATCACGACGCCCAGATGGACTATGCGTCAGTCGATCGCGACGGTGATGGCGCCCTCGAGTATGCACAGAAAATCTTCAGCACCCCCGGCAAGCACGACGGACTCTATTGGGCAGAAGACGATAGCGACCAGATCAGCCCGCTAGGGCCTTCGTTCGGCAAAGCCATTGCCGACGAAGACTGGCATGGATACCACTTCCGCATCCTTGATGGCCAGGGACCTTCGGCACCGGGTGGCGCCTACAGTTACCTCATCGGTGACAAGATGAGCCGGGGCTTTGCACTGATCGCCTGGCCGGCGAAATACAACGACACCGGAGTGATGAGTTTCATGATCAGCCATGAAGGCCAGGTGTTCGAGAAAGACCTGGGACCCGGTGGTGAAAAACTGGCGCAAGCGATGAAGCGCTTTGATCCGGATGACAGCTGGAAAGAGGTGGATGAAGATCAGGCGCAGCAGGAGTGACCGGGGCGTCGCCGACCTGCTGCCGACACTCGGAATCGTTGGGGATCTTATCTAGAGCAACAAGGCAAATCGCTCTTCGTTCCCCGTGCTTTCGTAACAGGAGGGTTGTTCCAGTTGGAATCCGCACCGATCAAGGACTGTTCTTGAGCCCACATTTTCCTTGTAGGCAAAGGCAACCAATTGCGTAAGCCCCCAGCGCATCTGTGCCTCCTGGATCAGATGCCTCAGCGCCAACGTTGCCAGCCCCTGCCCGCACGCGCGTTGAGCAATCCGATAGCCCACCTCAGCAGACCCTGTCGCCAGGTCGATGCTTTTCAGATTGGCTCGACCAACGATTGTCTGACTGGAATCCACGATGACAAACGGGTGCCAGGCGCCGATGGCAAAATCGGATAAATAGCTTTCGATATGTTCGGCGACACCCTGCAACGAGTAAAAAGCAGGATCGCGCGCGTCAATATGGGATTCGAACCATTCACGGTTATGGGTTTCGAAAGCCAATAACGCGTCAGCGTCAGTCCTTTTCAGCTCGCGAACGCTAAACGACTCCATTCATCAACTCTCCTTTGTCTTGCGCCGATATGGTTCAAGTTTATCTCATACCTGAACAACCTTACCGAGCCTGACCTTCCCCTTCCAAAGCCCGAACGGCTTGCGCAATACATATGGATAAACGTATATTCGTATTTCCATATGTATCGAGCCCCGCCAATGCTCAATCCTGCCGCCGTATTCAAATGTCTGTCCGACGAAACCCGCGCCCGGGCCACCTTGCTCATCACCCGTGAAGGCGAGTTATGCGTTTGTGAGCTGGTCTGTGCCCTGGACGACAGCCAGCCTAAAATTTCTCGCCATCTTGCACAGCTTCGCGGGTGCGGCCTGCTGCTGGACCGCCGTCAGGGACAGTGGGTGTATTACCGGCTCAATCCTGACCTGCCGGCGTGGGTTCGTGACGTTCTCGAGACAACGTTGCTGGCAAACGCCGATTGGCTTGAAGACAACAGCACTCGCCTGAACGCGATGGGCGACCGTCCTCTCAACACTTCCGCCTGCTGCTGACCCTTCATTCGTCGAGACTGTGCATGTTGACTGCATTTAGCATTTTCCTGCTCACCATGGTGCTGGTCATCTGGCAACCCAAGGGCCTGGGCGTCGGCTGGAGCGCCTCCCTGGGAGCCGTACTGGCCCTGTTTGCGGGCGTCGTGACGCTGGACGATATTCCACTGGTGTGGGGCATTGTCTGGAACGCCACCGCGACATTCATCTCGCTCATCATCATCAGCTTGTTGCTCGATGAGGCCGGATTTTTCCAATGGGCCGCATTGCATGTGGCGCGCTGGGCCAAGGGTGACGGCCGTCGCCTGTTCGTATTCACGATACTGCTGGGGGCCGGTGTATCCGCGCTGTTTGCCAATGACGGTGCGGCCCTGATCCTGACCCCCATCGTTGTTTCAATACTGCTCGCGTTGCGTTTTTCGCCAGCGTCTACCCTGGCGTTCGTCATGGCGGCCGGCTTTATTGCCGACACGGCGAGCTTGCCCCTGGTGGTGTCCAACCTGGTCAACATCGTTTCAGCGGACTACTTCGACCTGGGTTTCAGCGAATACGCCTCGATCATGGTGCCGGTCAATTTCGTTGCCGTGGCGACCACTCTTGCGGTGCTGTACTGGTTTTTCCGGCGTGACATTCCCAGGCACTACTCACTGGAAGACGTGCTGGATCCGCGACGTGCCGTGCGAGACCCCCTGACCTTCCGCGTCGGCTGGATTGTTCTGGCCTTGTTGTTGATCGGGCTGTTTGCGCTGGAACCCTTGGGCATTCCAGTCAGCGCAATCGCAGCGGTCTGTGCTGCGATGCTGTTCGCCGTGGCTGCGCGGGGGCACGTGATTTCCACCCGACGAGTGCTGCGTGAAGCGCCCTGGCACGTCGTGATCTTTTCGCTGGGCATGTACCTGGTGGTTTACGGGCTGAAAAACGCCGGACTGACCACCTCCATGACAACGGCTCTGAACCGTATGGCCGAATTCGGCATCTGGGGCGCCGCGTTGGGCACTGGCCTGCTCACGGCTTTGCTGTCATCGGGCATGAACAACATGCCCACGGTGCTGGTGGGCGCCCTGTCGATTCAAGCCAGTGACGCCACGGGTGTGGTACGTGAAGCCATGATCTACGCCAATGTCATCGGCTCTGACCTGGGCCCCAAAATCACCCCCATCGGCAGCCTGGCCACCCTGCTCTGGCTGCATGTTCTGGAGCGCAAGGGCATCCGCATTACCTGGGGTTACTACTTCAGGGTCGGCGTGGTTCTGACGTTGCCGATCCTGCTCATCACCTTGTCTGCCCTGGCCCTGCGCCTGAGCGTTTAGCCCCTGAGCGACTGCAAAGAGGAGTCACCATGCGCGTTCTGTTTATGTGTACCGCCAATAGCTGTCGCAGCATCCTGTCCGAAGCCATGTTCAACCATCTCGCCCCGGAAGGTTTTCAGGCGGTCAGTGCCGGCAGCTTCCCCAAGGGACAGGTGCTGCCCCGCAGCCTGAGCACGTTGCAAGAGGCTGGCATTGCCATCGACGGTTTGAGCAGCAAAGGCAATGACGCGTTCGAAACCACCCCTCCGGATATCGTCATTACGGTCTGCGACAAGGCCGCCGGTGAGGCGTGCCCCCTGTACTTCGGACCGGCACTGAAAGCGCATTGGGGCCTGGAAGACCCATCGGACATAAAGGGCGATGAAGCAGTGTCGGCGGCGTTCCACTCAACCCTGGCGCACATTGAAGCGCGCTGTCGGGCATTCCTGGACCTGCCCTTTGCCCAACTTGACCGCGATGCGCTGAAGCGGGAACTCGACCGCATCGGCACGCTGTAACCGGAGCCCCCATGACCCATCCGCTGCCCAATCTCGACATCATCTGCTCCCGGGGCGGATATTGGTTGCTCAAGGCGAAGCCAGACTGAGTCAACAAACACTGCCGCTGGTTTCGGGCCATGCGTCACGATGTCGAAAAAAAAATCGAAAACCCCACGAATCCGCAGGGCTGCGACTCTTTGTCGATACGTCCCTCAGACTCCCGGGACGTTTTCTACGGGTATGCCTGCCGTACTCATTGCATCAGGTGCAGGCCTGGTTCTCTACCTCAACCACGTCGATGTCCGGGGCGTCCGGGGCGCCTGCCACATCCTCTCTGGATTGACTGCTCAGCCAAAAGCGGTCATTCCTGACCGCTGGCAAGCAGCCTTACGATTACAGGGTACGGGGTGCTGGCCTGACGTCTGTGCAGGATGCCCGGCAACCAGGCATCACTCCCTGTTCAGCACATCGATGATCGGGCAAGCGGCCCCGCCGTCGCCTGCATCGCATTTCTGCACCAGTCCGCCCAGTACCTGCCGAATGGCGGCAAGGTCGGCCATCTTTTGCTCGATCATGGCCAGCTTGCGCACGGCCAGTGCCCGAGTCTCGCGACAAGTACAGGCCGCATCAAGTGTCAACAGCATGCCCACCTCATCCAGCGTGAACCCCAGCGCCTGCGCCCTCTTGATGAAGCGCAGCCGTTTGACCTGCTCCGGTAGATAGAGCCGATAACCATTGCGCTCCTGCATTGGCTTTGATCCGATGGTTAAAGTGCTGCTGCAACCATTCACAAAACTGGACGACAGCTTCACTTCCCCCACTTCCATCGATCCTTTGTCAATCACCCCCACGCTCGCCACGCACCGATCGCGGCAATGGACCACGTCAGTTTTTTCTGGCTTTCGGTGCAAAAGATCCGAGGTCTCTGCTTCATCTGCAACACTCCATCTGCTTTTACAGAATTTAGTTGTGTTGCGTTGACCGGTTGAATCCACAGGCGATTGCAGCCCTTGGTAACAGGCAGAAATCGGCCAATACCCGATATTTCTCCCCTGGCCCGAAAGCAGGCATTTTCGGTCCATGTACTGTCACATCTACCGCGTGAAATCTTGCGCAAAAATCCGTCATGACATGTTATGACCTCATCAAAAAATGGCGTTTGACCCAACAAATACGGCGTTTAATGGACGAATGGTCGTAAGGCGTCAAGCGCGGGGAATAGCCGGGAGCCTGAAGCCGCTACAGGCGACTCGAGTTGGTGCGTTCGTCGCGGTGAAGTGAACTTCACTTTCATCACGTGTCACATTAGGTCCTCGTCAAGCGAACTTCAAAAGAGGTAAAGCCTAATGAACATCGCCACAGTAGTAAGTGCCGTG
>NZ_JAWDGM010000010.1:0-52923 GCF_034541995.1 Pseudomonas sp. BIC9C | reverse complement strand
TTGGCGAGGGGCCGTACGAAAGGGGCGAGACCTTTTGGTTCCTTTTGGGGCGTTTGCCAAAAGGGACTCGCCGTAAGGGCGAAACCGCCAGCCGCCATTTCCGAAGAAACGGATATGTACTCAATCAGCAAAGGCCTTGGTCGGCCCAGAGGCCGCCAAGTCCAAAAAAGCCAAGATCAAGCCAAACTCTTGCTGACCACCTCAAACACATCACTGGACAACTGCCCCGAAGCCCGAATCCGCTCCAGCTCCCCCTTCATCAACGCCTGACGAGCACTGTCGTACTTGCGCCAGCGAGTCAAAGGCGCCAACTGGCGAGAAGCAATCTGCGGATTGAAGCCATTCAACTCGATCACAAGGTCAGCCAGGAAGCGATACCCCGAACCATCGGCAGCGTGGAAGTTGACCAGGTTCTGCCCGGCAAACGCACCGACCAGTGCCCGCACCTTGTTCGGATTCTTGATGTTGAACGCAGGATGCTGCATCAACTGACGAACCCGCTCCAGACCACCCGGCAACACACTGCCGGCCTGGACGCTGAACCACTGATCCATGACCAGCGGGTTGTCCATGAAGTGCTCGGCGAAGCTGCCCAGTGCCTTGGCTTTCTCGGCCTCGAACGGCGAATTGACCAACACGGCGAGTGCGGTCAGGCGCTCGGTCATGTTGTCGCACGCGTCGAACTGCTCCAGGGTTGCGGCCAATACTTCCGGCTTGCCGCTGAGCATCAGGTACGACAGCGCGATGTTCTGCAGGGCACGACGCGCGAAATGCTCGGCTTCGGCCACATACGGCGTCTGCTTCGACAATTCGCGATTGCCCTGATAACGCTGCCACAGACCTTCGAACAGCGCGTCGGCCAGTTGCTTGCGGGCAAACTCGCGGGCGGTGTGAATGGCGTCGACATCCGCCACTTCGCTGATCTCGGTCAGGTACGCTTCGCTCGGCAGCGACAGCATTTCCGCCACCATCGCCTGATCCAGCGACTCATCCAAAAGCACCGTGCGCAGTGCGGACACCAGACGCTGATCGAGTACCAGCGCTTCGCCCTTCTGCTGTTGGGCGATCAACTCTTGCAGCACCTGCACCGACAATTGCTGGCCGGCATCCCAGCGGTTGAAGCCATCGCTGTCGTGCTGCATCAGGAACATCAACTGGTCGCGGTTGTACGGGAAGCTCAGTTTTACCGGCGCCGAGAAACCACGCAGCAACGAAGGCAGCGGTTGTTCGGCGATATCGACGAAGGTGAAGGTCTGCTCGGCCTCGGTCACCGAGATGACCCGCGAGGTACCTTGCGCGCTGGCTTCACCGGACAGACGCAGGGCAATCGCCGCCCCTTTGGTATCCAGCAGCCCCAGTTCGACCGGGATCACGAACGGCAGTTTTTCAACCTTGTCCGGGGTTTGCGGGCAGCTCTGGCGGAAGGTCAGGCTGTAGGTTTTTGCCGCCGCGTCATAAGACTCGCTCACCGCCAGGCGCGGTGTACCAGCCTGGCTGTACCAGCGTTTGAACTGAGTCAAGTCAACGCCATTGGCATCTTCCATGGCCTTGATGAAGTCATCGCAGGTCACCGCCTGGCCGTCATGGCGCTCGAAGTACAGGTCGCTGCCTTTGCGGAAGCCTTCGGCACCGAGCAGGGTGTGAATCATGCCAACCACTTCCGAACCCTTTTCATACACGGTCAGGGTGTAGAAGTTGGAAATCTCGATGAAGCTGTCCGGGCGCACGGCGTGGGCCATGGGGCCGGCATCTTCGGCGAACTGGTGGGTGCGCAGGTACGCCACGTCCTGGATGCGCTTGACCGTGGCCGAATTCATGTCCGAGGAAAAACCGGCATCGCGGAACACGGTGAAGCCTTCCTTGAGCGACAGCTGGAACCAGTCGCGGCAGGTCACGCGGTTGCCCGACCAGTTGTGGAAGTACTCGTGGGCGACGATCGCCTCGACCCGCTGGTGCGCGGCATCGGTGGCGGTTTCGGCCTTGGCCAGCACGGCGCTGGAGTTGAAGATGTTGAGGCCCTTGTTCTCCATGGCGCCCATGTTGAAGTCGTTCACGGCGACGATCATGAAGATGTCCAGGTCGTACTCGCGACCATAGACCTCTTCGTCCCAACGCATGGACTTCTTCAGGCTGTTCATGGCGTGCTGGCACTTGTCGATGTTTTCCGGCTCGACGTAGATGCGCAGCGCCACAGTGCGCTCGCTCATGGTGGTGAAGCTGTCTTCGACGCACCACAGGTCGCCGGCCACCAGCGCAAACAGGTACGCCGGTTTCTTGAACGGGTCTTCCCAGGTCGCCCAGTGCCGGCCGTCTTCGCCAGGACCGGAAGCAATCGGGTTGCCGTTGGACAGCAGCACCGGATAGCTGTGTTGTTCGGCGACGACCGTGGTGGTGAACGTGCTCATCACGTCCGGACGGTCGAGATAATAGGTGATCTTGCGAAAGCCTTCGGCCTCGCACTGGGTGCAGAACATCGTGCCGGACTTGTACAGGCCTTCCAGCGCGGTGTTGGTTTCCGGGTGGATCCTGACGCTGGTATCGACCGTGAAGGTGGTGCTGGTCGGGTGCAGGGTCAGGTGATTTTCAGTCAACTGGTAGTCGGCGGCGCCCAGCTCACGGTCGGCCAGGGTGACCGACAACAGCTCCAGCTGCTGGCCGTCCAGCACCAGCGGCGGCAGCCCAGGGCCACGCTCGGGGTTGCGGCGCATCACCAGTTGCGCATGGACCAGGCTGTGGTCCTCGAACAACTCGAAGGTCAGGTGCGTTTCGTCGATCAGGTACTCGGGCGCCTGATAGTCCTTCAGGTAAATCATCTTCGGTTGTTCGGTGCGCATGCTGGAGTCCTTACTGATGCACGGCGAGCTGGTAAGCCGTGTATTTACGAATATTGATCACGCCGGTGTCGAAGATCAGGTATTGGCCCTTGACCCCCATCAGCGTGCCTTCGGCAATCGGGTTCTTGTCCAGGTTGAAGCTGACAATCTTCGCCGGGTATTGCTCGACCGGGTAGCGGATTTCCAGCGGTTCGACATCGGTAACCATCTGGATAGCCTGCAAGCCAAATCGATCCTGCAGCCCCAGCAGACCTTCGGCGCAGCTGTCGAACAGTCGGTCGCGGATCTCGGTCAGGTTAACGGCCGCCGCATCGCCCTTGAGTAAAGCACGCCAATTGGTCTTGTCGGCCACCTGGCTACGGAACAGGTCCTCGACGAAACCGGACTGTTGCCGGGTCGATACGCGCATGATTGGCAAGGCCTGGCTCGCACCCTGGTCGAGCCAGCGGGTCGGCAACTGGGTGGCCCGGGTAATCCCGACTTTCACCCCCGACGAGTTGGCCAGGTACACCACGTGATCGGTCATGCAGAACTTCTCGCCCCATTCGGGCTCGCGGCAGGTGCCGGCGTCGAAGTGGCAGCGCTCCGGGCTCATGATGCACACGTCGCACTGGGCCAGCTTGGTCATGCAGGGGTAGCAGTAACCCTGGCTGAAACTGGTTTTGGTCTTGCGTCCGCAATGGATGCAGTGAATCGCACCCAGGTATTCCAGGCGCACCGTGGTGCCGATCAACGGATTGACCGGGACCTCGGTTTCGCCCAGACGGAAAGCGTATTGCACGTTCGGCCCGTCAAGGCGCGCCGACATTTTGCTGATTGCACCACGGCCAATCTCGATCAATGGATGGCATCCGACTTGAACAGGATATTCGGCACTTCGATCGACTTCGAGGCGCATTCCCGCGGCCCCATGTAGCCGGTACGCTGGTCCTCTGGCAGGTTCTGGATTTCCCAGGCGATCATCGCCTGCAACGACAGCTCGCGTTGTTCGGCGGTGAGTTTGCCACCGTCGGACCATTTGCCGATTTCCACGGCCAGCTTCAGGCTCTCGTAGATATCGGGGGTGATGTTTTTGATCATTTCGTTAAAAGAGGACATCAGGTCTCCGTGCTCTTTATTGCATGTCTGAATTAGGCGGCCAGTTTACGGCGGTTATACAAACCGCCCAACAAACCGGTGAAGCATCCGATGAGTAACCCGCTGACATGGGCCGCGTTGGCGATCTCGCCAAAGCCGATCATCGAGACCAGCCCGGACAGGCACAGCAGCAACCACACCAGCATCATCACCAGCACCCCGCGCGGCAGGCGATACGCCGGGTTCGGCGCCAGCAGCTGGAAGATCCAGCAATGCCCGAGCAGGCCGTACAGTACGCCGGACAAGCCACCGAACAAGGTCGGGCCGCTGAAGTAGTACTGGGCGTAGTTGGACACCAGGCTGAACAGCAAGGTCAGGCCGATCAGGTTGATACTGCCCTGGCGCGACTCGATGCGCCGCCCCAGCTCCCAGTACCACATGCCATTCATCGCCAGGTGCAGGATCCCGAAGTGGATCAGCATCGGTGTGAACAGGCGCCACCACTGCCCTGCCGCCAGGCTGTCGGCCAGTGGCGTGAAGTGGAGGTATTCGCCGGCAACGCGGAACTCGAGGAAGGTCAGCCAGCGCATCGTTTGCAGGTTGTCGCCCAACAGCGTGATCGCGCCGACGATCACACTCAGCAGTAATACCAGCGCGGTCGCCTTGGCGTATTTCACTTGCTCGACGAACCCCGGACGCTTGATGGTCTGCGCCACCGGAATGTCCAGTTGCCGGTCGGGATCGCCCGCCGGAAAGCGTTCGTACAGCGCGCGCACGTCTTCACTGATGTTGTCTGGCACCCACAGCACCTGCTCGCCCGCTTCTTCGCTGACCCGATGGGGCACTTGCATGCGCTTGAGCAAGGTGACAAAACCGCTCAGGTCCACCGCCAGGGGCAGACGCAGTACCGCTACAGCACTCATTGCAGCACCTCCGGCCGCTCGACATCGACCCAGACGAATTTATGCGGATCCAGGCGGGTTTCCTGATCGAGTCGATAGGCAACCAGTTTGCCGTACAGCACCGCGCTGTAATCCAGACAGGCCAGGTTCGGCCGGATCGGTGCCGGCTTGCCGCTGCGCCAGTAATGGCCAACGAAAAGCAGCGGCTCATCGACGCCATAGCGCAGCAAGCTGTTCTTTTCAGTGGACGTCAGTGGTGTCCGGGCCACGGGCTCAGGCAGCGCGTCCGGCTGGAACACGATGTCGCCGTAGGTTTTCGGATCCTCTTCCCAGAACTTGGTGCGGAAGAACGAACGCGTCAGGCCGTCGCCGCTGGTCATGGTCAGGCCATGGGGCAAGCGCATGTCCGTACCGCGCAGCAGCCGATCGAACACGGTGCAGGCAAACGAACCCGACTGCGCCGATGCCTGGAGAAAAGGCTCGTCGACGCAACCGTTGGGGAACAATGCCCGCAGCGGCTCGATCAGCCCGGCATCCCAGCAGGCGTGGACCACGCGAAAACGCCCGGCGTCGACGAACAATGGCAGCTCATAGAACCATTGCTGGAAGTCGTGCCAGTCACCCGGATGGAGTTCGAACTGGGTCAGGGTTTCATGCAGCAGGCGGGCATGGCGCGGCGTGTGCTCACGCACGAACTGCTTGCCGCTGCCGGGCAACGCCGGCGTGGCCCAGCCCAGCGCGTTGAACTCATGGTTGCCCATGATGCACAACGCGTGACCGGCCTCGACCATGTCGTGGACGATGTGCAGCGCCTCGCGAATTCGCGGGCCGCGGTCGATGATATCGCCGACGAACACCGCCATGCGCGACGCGTGCCGCCAAACGCCACCTTGCTTGTGATAACCGAGTCGGTCTAGCAAGTGCTCCAGGGTCAGAGCGCAACCATGCACGTCACCGATCAGGTCGTAGCTACGCGCGGGATCGAGCATCAGTCGCCTCCACCCCCCAACTTGCTGCCCCAGCCGAGCTTGGTCCGGCAGACTTCATAGTAGTTGTGGTCGAGCGGGTGAATCAGCCGCAGTTTCTGGGCTTTTTTACTGATGGTAATGGTGTCGCCGGGCGCGCAGGTAAAGTGGTTCTGCCCGTCACACGAGACTTGCGGGTAAATCTGCATATCCTTGGACACGACGATTTTCAGCTCACTGTTGCCGTCGACCACAATCGGTCTGCCCGACAAGGTATGGGGGTACATCGGCACGATCACAATAGCGTCGAGCTTGGGATGCATGATCGGTCCGCCCGCCGACAGCGCGTAAGCGGTCGAACCGGTCGGTGTGGCAACGATCAGGCCGTCGGCCTTCTGGCTGCAGACGAACTGGCCATCGATGTACAGCTCGAATTCGATCATTCGCGTGGATTTGCCGGGGTGCAGCACCACATCGTTCAAGGCATCACCCTGACCGATGGCCTCGCCGTGGCGGCGGACTTCGGCCTGCAGCAGGAAGCGGTTTTCCACCAGATAGTGGCCATCCAGTACTTCGGCGACCTTGGTTTCCAGCTCGTCGGGGCGAATGTCGGTCAGGAAACCCAGGCTGCCCCGGTTGATGCCGAGCACCGGAATATTGTGCCTGGCCAACGCCCGGGCGGCACCGAGCAGGCTGCCGTCACCGCCGACCACAATGACCATGTCGCAGACTTCGCCGAGCATCTTGCGCGACGAGGTTTGCAGGCCGTGCCCTGGCAGCACTTCGGCGATGGTGTCTTCGAGGATCACGTGCAGGTGACGATCGAGCAGAAACCGTTTCAGTCGGCGGACGGTATCCAGCACCTGGGAACTGCCCAGGCGACCGATGATGCCGATATTGCGAAATTGCTCCATGGGGCTCCTGCGGGGATCTGTGTGGCGGCGAAAACCACGATTATGGGCGAAAGCCGGCCGTAGACAAAATCCTTTCAGCTTCAAGGGTGTGCCCGGGTTTCGGGCTATGCTCGCAAGATGATGCTATTTCCGGATTTGCTCCACCTGCCCCATCAGTTACGCCATCCCGAAGTGCGTGACCTGGCGTGGGTCATTCTCGCGCCGCCCATGCTGGGAGATACCCCCTGGCCGCAACGCCACCCGTTGGCCGGCAGCGACTGGGTGCAGGCACCGCAACGACTGGAACATTGGCTGCGGCAGCTGGACCGGGACAGTTATGGCTTGCTGCACTGGCTGGCCCAGGCCCGGACCCGGCGCCTGGGCCTGTACTACGAACGCCTCTGGCAATTCGCCGTGCAGCATGCGCCGGGCATTGAGCTGATTGCCGCCAACATGCCGATTCGGCGCGAGGGGCACACCCTGGGTGAACTGGACATGCTGCTGCGCGACCGCGACGGTGTGCATCACCTGGAACTGGCGATCAAGCTCTACCTCGGCCCGCAATCCGGCGACGGACACGACACCGCCCAGTGGCTGGGTCCAGGGTGCCACGATCGGCTCGACCGTAAACTGGCGCACCTGAGCCAGCATCAACTGCCGATTTCCGCACGCCCCGAGAGCCGTGAAGTGCTGGCCGGACTGGACATCCAGGCGTTCAGTGCCCATTTGTGGCTGGGGGGTTATCTGCTGTACCCGTGGCCCGGACAGGCTGCCCCGCCGTTGGGCGCACATCCGCAGCATTTGCGGGGGCGCTGGCTGCATCAAAAGGATTGGCCGGCGTTGTTGGCCCAGAGCCCGCCGGGGCGCTGGCAACCTCTGCCCCGCCACGCCTGGCTGGCGCCGGCGCACTATTCGGCGGAGCACACCTGGAACCCTGGCCAGATGCAGGCGTGGCTCGATGAGCTGGACCCGCTGGCGCCGGCACAATTGCTGGTGCGCCTGACGGAAAATGCCAACGGTGACTGGGAAGAAGCTGAACGTCTGTTTCTGGTGGCGGATCTTTGGCCAAATGTACCGGGCAATGCCTGATTTTTTTGCTGTGCCTGGCCATGAACATCAAATTTTCTTGTGCTGCTCGACCCATTGCCCATAGGCATTGATGAATTTTTGCAGGAACGGCTTGACCGACTCGGACAATTTTCCCGCCTCGTCGAACGCCGAACCGGCATTCCCCAGATAGGCCTCCGGCTGCTGCATCAGCGGCACATTGAGAAACACCATGGATTGACGCAGGTTGTGGTTGGCGCCAAACCCGCCGACGGCCCCCGGCGAAACGCTGATAACAGCGCCCGGTTTACCGTTCCAGGCACTTTTGCCATACGGACGCGAACCCACGTCAATCGCATTTTTCAGCGGCGCCGGCACCGACCGGTTGTATTCCGGGGTCACGAACAGCACCGCGTCGGATGAACTCACCTGTTGCCGGAAAGTGCTGTAGGCTGCCGGCGGTGAAGCGCCATCGATGTCTTCGTTATAGAGCGGCAGATCGCCAATCTCGACGATGTTCAGCTTGAGATTGGCCGGCGCCAGTTCTATCAGGGCCCGTGCGACCTTGCGGTTGATCGATTCCTTTCTCAAGCTGCCGACCAGGATGGCGATCGTATAGACGTTGCTCATGGGAATTTCTCGACTGTCCGATATGAAGAGCTTGTAGTTATAGATGACGATTCCAGCAGCGGGCGACTGAAAACGCCGCCCCTGACTATTTTTTTCCTGTAGGAAAACTTACCGCACCCAGTCACGGTCTACAGAGCCGCAAATTGAGTGATTTATCTCCAGAGGTTCTAAGCAGATGGCAGCAGTACTCGTCGGTCAGTTCCATGCAAGAGACGCGCAAGGCCGTATTTATTCGGTGCACGAGTTCCAGGAATCTACCCCGGCGGTAGACGGTTCAGGGCCTGTCACCACCTACAAGCTGGCCATTGGCGACCGTGTCAACAAGGTCGACGACAATGAATTTCTGCTGGTGCAAACCGGCGTGACCATTATCCGCGAACCGCAAACCATCAGCGTTTCATAACTCATCGTTATGAGCAGAAGTCATATGCGCGGACTTGGGGTAGGATTCAGCCACTGACTCCTCTACCTGCTGAACATGGACTTCACGCATGCGCTTACGCCATATCGAAGTGATCCAGGCGCTCTTGCAGACCGGTCACCTGGGCACCGCCGCCGAATGGCTGCAGTTGCCCGTGACCGAAGTCGAGCGTTTGCTACGCGACGCCGAGGATCAGTTGGGCTTCATGCTGTTCGCCAGCGTGCGCGGACGATTGCAGGCCACCCGCGAAGCGCGGGAATTGCAGGTGGAAATCGCCCGGGTCTACGACGCGCTCGAACCCGTACAGCGCCTGGCCAACAGCCTCAGGCAATACCTGGCGCCGCCGCTGCGCATCATCTGTACCCCGCCTCTCGCCAACCAATTGCTGCCATGCAGTATCGCAGCCCTGCGCCGACGCCTGCCCGACGCGCCTTGCATACTGCTGAGCCAGCCGACCCGCGACATCGTCAGAAGCCTGCTGCTGCGTGAAAGTGATCTGGGGCTGAGCCTGCACGACCCCGATCACGCCGACCTCGATTGCCAGGTGATTGCCCAGGGCAAACTTCAGTTGCTCGCACCCCATGGCTGGCTGCAACCGAAACAGAAATACATTTCATTGCAGGACCTGGCCGGTCAATCAATGATCGGCCTGGAGGGACACGACCCGCTGAGCCCGGCACTGGAAAACAAATTGCACGGCTTACGCCCTGCCCCAGTGATTCAGACCCGGGTCCAGACCCATCAGATGATGCGCAGCATGGTCGAGGCCGGCGAAGGCCTGGCCATCGTCGACCCCTTCACCGCGCTCGGCGCCAAAGCCTCGGGACTGGATACCTGCCCGCTGGCACCCGCCGTCCCGGTCAGTCTCTACGCCCTGTCTCTGAAAAACGCCGAACCGTCTGCAGCGGTTCAGACCCTGTTGGCCATCGTCACGGAACAAGCCGCGGCGATGCTGACGAACTGAGCGGGTGTTCCAACGGATTTTCGAACAGTCGATACCAGAACAGCGCCACTTCGGCGGTATTCGGGTCGATACCGCGATAGCGCAGGTGGTCGATTCCGCCAATCACGTAACCGCAGCGTTCATAGAGCCGGCAGGCTCCCAGGTTGTTGTTCTGGGTTTCGAGCATGATGCCCGGGAGTTTTTTCTTGCGGCTCCAGAATTGCGCCACATCCAGCAGGGCCTTGGCCACTCCATGCCGTCGGGCCGGTGCATGCACCGCCAGTTCGTCGATATGGGCAAAGCCGTTCCAGTTGGTGCTGACCACCAGATGCCCCACGGGCTGGTCATCCAGATAGGCCATGAAAATCGCGCAGTCGGCGGCATCGCGAAAGCTGCTGAATTCCTCGGGGTCGATGCCGTAGCACTTGCGATAAGGCGTGATCGGGGTGACCGGCCACTGTGCCACCGGCGTACCTATTTCGGCCGCACCGTAGGCCGCGACTTCAAAACTGAAATCACTGCCCCAGATATAGGCGGCAAAACCGTCATCGGCAACCCGTACCGACAAGCCTGGGTAAATCGGATTCATAACCGGTTGCATACTGGGAAAGGTCCTCACTCCTTGATGCAATCGACGGTGTAGCACCGCCCACTGCCCTGATCTTCGTGTTGCAATCCGTGCACATCAGCAACGAACCCCGGGAAACTGCTATCGAACGTGCGGGCAAACGCCAGGTAATCGATGATCGAGCGGGTCGACTCGGTAAAGCGCTCGCCTGGCATGATCAGCGGAATGCCGGGGGGATACGGCACCAGCATCACCGCGGCGATCCGCCCGTCCAGCGCATCGATCGACACCGCCTCAACCTCACCGCGCACCAATTGATCATAGGCGTCCGCCGGTTTCATCGCGACTTCCGGCAATACGGTGTACATGCGCTTGAGGTGCCTGGCGGTGGCATTGCTGCGATAACAGGCATGCAATTGATCGCATAGATCACGCAGGCCCATGCCCTGATACCGCGCCACATTCTCTTGCGCCACGCAAGGCAGGCAACTGGTCAGACTGACATTGGCGTCATAGCTGCGCTTGAACTCCAGCAACTCGGTGAGCAGCGTGCTCCACTTGCCTTTGGTGATGCCCATGGAGAACAGCACCAGGAACGAATACAGCCCGGTTTTCTCGACCACCAGGCCACGCTCCCAAAGGAACTTGCTGACCACCGCCGCCGGAATCCCGCGCTCGCTGAGGGCGCCACCGGCCGTCAGCCCTGGCATCACCAGCGTGACCTTGATCGGGTCGAGCAACACATAATCCTCGGTCACGCCGCCAAAACCATGCCAGTCGGCATCGGGCTGCAGCAACCAGTCCTCGGTGACGACCCGCTCGATGCCTTCCGCCGACGGCGGTTGCCAGATCGAAAACCACCAGTCATCCGCAGCAATGTGCTGTCGCAAGTTGGCCAGTGCCCGGCGAAAACTCAGGGCCTCGTCGAACATTTCCTGCAACAGCGAACGCCCGGCCGGCCCTTCCATCATCGCCGAGGCCACGTCCAGCGAGGCGATGATGCCGTACTGCGGCGAGGTCGAGATGTGCATCATGAACGCTTCGTTGAAGCGATCCCGGTCCAGTTGCCGCGCGCCGCCATCGCGCACATGAATCATCGACGCCTGGCTGAATGCCGCCAGCAACTTGTGGGTGGAATGGGTGGTAAACACCAACGGGCTGTCTTCATCACGGGACGTGCCCATGCCGTAGCGCCCGGCAAAAAACTCATGAAATGCGGCATAAGCGTACCAGGCCTCGTCGAAGTGCAGCACCTCAACGCTATTGCCCAGTTGCTGCCTGATCAGTTCGGCGTTGTAACAGAGACCGTCATAGGTCGAATTGGTCACCACGGCGAGCTTGACCTTCGGTGAACGCCCCTTGGTCAACGGACTGGCGTCGATCTTGGCCTGGATCGATTCACGGCTGAACTCACTCAGGGGAATCGGGCCGATGATCCCCAGCTCATTACGCTCTGGACACAAGTACAGCGGGATCGCGCCGGTCATGATGATCGAGTGCAGCACCGACTTGTGGCAATTGCGATCCACCAGCACCAGGTCATCGCGAGCGACCACCGAGTGCCAGACAATCTTGTTGGCCGTGGAGGTGCCATTGATCACGAAAAAGGTGTGATCGGCGCCGAAATTGCGTGCTGCACGAGCCTCGGCTTCAGCCAGGGGACCGGTGTGATCGAGTAAAGAGCCGAGTTCCGGCACCGACACCGAAAGATCCGAGCGCAGGGTGTTTTCCCCGAAAAACTGGTGAAACGCCTGCCCGACCGGGCTTTTGTGATACGCCACGCCACCGCCGTGACCGGGGGTGTGCCAGGAATAATTGGAATCCGCCGTGTGTTGCACCAAGGCCTTGAAAAACGGCGGCAACAGGCCATCAAGGTATTTGCGCGCGGCGCGGGCCACCTGCCGGGCAAGAAAGGGCACCGTGTCTTCAAACAGGTAAAGGATGCCGCGCAACTGATTGAGCTCGGCCATGGCGTCGGCGGGCGCGTTTTCCAGGGTCACTTTTTCGCCAAGGGCGAAAATCGGCAGATCCGGCGCACGCACTCGTGCCAGACCGATCAGTTCGGCCATGTTTTGCAACAAATGCGAATGGGTGCTGGCGTCCTCAGACGCAATCAACATGCAGGACAGGCCATGGTAAGTCGACGCCACCAGTCTTCCTTCGGTGTAGTCCACTGCCGAAACGACGCTGAATCCTTCCTGCTCCAGCTCCCGGGCAATCCCCCGCACACGGTCGCCGGCGACGCTGTCGGCCTTGATGTCGCGATGGACAATCAGGACCGGGAATTTCAGATCTTTATACATGAGGCTCAGTGTCCTGAGGCGGCAGACCAGAGCCTGCCAATCACCTCAGGGTAGAGTGTTGCAGCGGATGTAGCGAGCGGGATGCACCAACTTGTGGCGAAGGGGTTTGCCTCTTCGCCACAAAAAACTTACAAAAAAGACTGGGTTCAAGCCTGAGCTTCTGCCTCGGCCAACTGCACCCACAACGCCGGAGCGCCCGCGGATTTGCTGATGATTTCCAGGCGCGCGGCGTGGCGGGCCAGGTCGTCTTCGCTGGCGCGGATGATACGCGTCGGCTGGCGGTCCGCCGGCAAACGACGGATCTCGGTGGCTGAATTGTCCGCCCCTTCACCGGATCCATTGCCATCGGACGCGTTACCGGCCAGGGAGAGACTGGTCTGCCCCCCGGTCATGGTCAGGTAGACGTCGGCGAGAATCTCGGAGTCGAGCAAGGCGCCGTGCAATTCACGGCCGGAGTTGTCGACGCCATAGCGCTTGCACAAGGCGTCAAGGCTGTTGCGCTGCCCCGGGTGACGTTCCCGGGCCATGATCAGGGTGTCGAGGATCGTGCAGTGCTGCGTGATGTCCGCGCGGTCCTGGCGCCCCATCAGGGCGAATTCGTTGTTGATGAAGCCAACGTCGAACGCCGCGTTATGGATGATCAGTTGCGCGCCTTTGATGAACTCGAAGAACTCTTCGGCCACTTCGGCAAAACGCGGCTTGCCCACGAGGAACTCGTTGGTGATGCCGTGGACACCGATGGCGCCCTCGTCACTTTCCCGATCGGGTTGCAGGTACACGTGAAAGTGCCGGCCCGTCAGGCGTCGGCCGATCAACTCGACACAACCGATTTCGATAATCCGGTGGCCGTCGGTCACCGGCATGCCAGTGGTTTCGGTGTCGAGTACAACGGATCTGGTGGCCATCAGTGCTCAGCTCTCAATCGGTCAATCGTGCAAAAGCGGCGATGTTAACACGCTCGCCGGAGTGTTTCAGATAGACCGTGTCGCCGCCTTCGCGAGCAAGCCCGCTCCCACATTGAATCGGCGCCAGCTCACAACTTTGTGGACGACACGAATCCAGTGTGGGAGCGGGCTTGCTCGCGAAGGCCACGGCGCGGTGCATCGGTAGTACCGGAATCAGCCCTGCTTGTACCCACGCACTTCATCGACGCCACGGTTGGCCAACTGGTCGGCCCGTTCGTTGCCATGATGGCCAATGTGTCCGCGCACCCATTTCCACGTGACCTTGTGGCGATTGACCTGCTCGTCGAGCAACTTCCACAGGTCAGCGTTTTTCACCGGCTCTTTCGCCGCGGTTTTCCAGCCGCGCTTCTTCCAGTTGTCCATCCACTCGTTGATGCCTTTCATCACGTACTGGGAGTCGGTCACCAGCAGCACGTCACAGGGACGCTTGAGTTCTTCCAGGCCACGGATCGCGCCCATCAGCTCCATGCGGTTGTTGGTGGTATTGGCTTCGCCGCCCCAGAGTTCCTTTTCGACGCCCTTGCACACCAGCAGTGCGCCCCAGCCGCCAGGGCCCGGGTTGCCTTTGCAGGCGCCGTCGGTGAACAGTTCTACGCTATCGCTCATGCCAATCTATCCAGAAAATGCGCCGGCCCGCCGATCGTTGATCGACGACGCCCGAAGCCGGGACAGACCCGGCCGCAAATGAAAAGTGTGTATTACGGTTCGTTGTTGCGACGGTTGACCTTGGCCATCGGCAAAGGAATCAGCTTGCCCATTGGCTCGCGCCGCTCCTGACGGACCGGTCGCAGGCCCACCACGATCTTGCGCGCCACCAATAAATAGAAGCCGCCGCCCGACAGTTGCCAGTCACCGGCCTTGCGCTCCCAACCGGCCAGGCGGGTCTGCCATGCCGGTGACGCAAGCGGCGGACGATAGCACCCGAAGCGGCGTTTCTCCAGCGCGAAGCCCAGCAGGTTCAGCCAGTCCGCGACCCGCGACGGCGAAATGCAGCGCGCCTTGCGCAGCGCATCCTGGGCGAACACATGCCGCAGCCCCCAACTGCTCCAGGGATTGATGCCAATGATCAGCAAATGCCCGCCGGGGCGTACGCTGCTTGCCGCCTCGCGAAGCAAACCGTGGGGCGACAGGCAGAAGTCCAGGCCATGCTGCAATACCACCACATCGGCAGCATGCTCGCTCAGCGGCCAGGCCTGTTCTTCACAAACGATCTCTACCCCCGGCAATGGCGCGCCAAGGCGCACGTTACGCTGCACCTGCGGCGCTGACGGTGGGGGCTGGGCCGAGGGGCCGTAATGCACCAGATAGCCACCAAAGAACCGCCCGAGTTCGTCTTCGAGCATGCGCCGCTCTTCGTCCAGCAGAAATTGCCCGATCGGACCCGCCAGCCACTCGCGGGCCGCGCTGATCAACGCCAGCCAGTCAGGATCAGCCTGTGCGAACGCTTTATCAGTCATTGCATTCTCCAACGCGCCAGGAAGTTCTAAGATGCGCCATTGTTTTCCGCTTGGCGAATCCGACGATGATACAGATCACTGCCCTGCCCGCCTTCACCGACAACTACATCTGGTTGTTACAGGACCACGGCAGCAAACGCTGCGCGGTGGTCGACCCGGGTGATGCCTCCCCGGTACAAGCCTGGCTCGCGGCCAATCCGGGTTGGGTACTGAGTGATATTTTGATCACTCACCACCATCATGACCACGTCGGCGGCGTCGAATTGCTGAAGAAAGCGACAAACGCGAAAGTCTATGGTCCGGCCAGCGAAACGATCCCGGCGCGGGATGTCGCGCTCAAGGACAACGACAAGGTCAGCGTGCTCGGCTGGGACTTCGACGTCTTTGCGGTCCCTGGCCACACCCTGGGGCATATCGCCTATTACCATCACGGGCTGCTTTTCTGCGGCGACACCTTGTTTGCCGCCGGCTGCGGGCGATTGTTCGAAGGCACGCCACAGCAAATGTACAGCTCGCTGACACGCCTCGCGGCGTTGCCGGAAGACACGCTGGTCTACTGCACCCACGAATACACCCTCAGCAATCTGAAGTTCGCGGCAGCGGTCGAACCGGACAATCCGGACACCGCCGAGCGCCTGGCCAAAGTCACCCGACAACGGGAATCCGGGATCATGACGCTGCCGTCGACACTGGCGCTGGAAAAGCTCACAAACCCGTTTTTTCGCTCCGGTGAAACATCCGTTAAAGAAAAAGCGGACGAACGGACCGGCACCGATAACTCGGCGCCCGATATGGTTTTTGCTGCGCTTCGAGCCTGGAAAGTCAGGTTCTAAAGGGATCTCAAAAGGTTGCAACAATTCTGAAAGGTTGACCGCGCTGGGTGTGCTTTCTAGAATCGCCCGACATTTTTGCCCGGAACTTACTTCCAGCCAATGTCGTCACCTATTCGCAAAGCCATCAGTTCCGACGCATTGACCCGCTTGGCTCAAGCCATAGCGGTGGCTGTGTCCGCCACCCTGGCGGGCTGTTCCAGCCATGCGCCGCAGACTGATGCGGCGCATACGCCGAACATCGCCGCGCGCGCCAAGCAGAAGCCGATCTGGCTCAGCGAAAAACCCAGTCCGCAAATTCCACAGGACGTCTGGGAGCGCATGCGGCAGGGCTTCCAGCTGCAGGACGGGCTGGGCGTCAACCCGCGCATCGAGCAACAGCGCCTGTGGTTCGCCAGCAATCCATCCTTCCTGGAAAACGCCGGCGAACGTGGCAGCCTCTACATTCACTACATCGTCGAACGCCTTGAAGAGCGCAACATGCCGCTGGAGCTGGCACTGCTGCCAGTGATTGAAAGTGCCTACAACCCGATGGCCTATTCCCGGGCCGACGCGGTGGGTCTTTGGCAATTCATCCCCTCCACCGGGCGCTACTTCAACCTGCGTCAAACCCGATTCTATGATGGCCGGCGCGACATCACCGCGTCGACCACCGCCGCGATGGATTACCTGACCCGCCTGCACGACATGTTCAACGGCGACTGGTTGCTGGCCCTGGCGGCCTACAACGCCGGTGAAGGCACCGTCAGCCGGGCCATCGAGCGCAACGAGCGTCTTGGCCTGCCAACCGACTACTGGAACCTGCCGCTGCCGGCCGAAACCCAGGCCTATGTGCCGAAGCTGCTGGCGCTGTCGCAAGTGGTGATGGCACCGGAAGCCTACGGCGTGAACCTCAACCCGATCGCCAATGAACCCTACTTCCAGGTCGTCGAAATCAACCAGCGCATGGACCTGTCCAAGGTGGCTGAAGTCGCCAACATCGACGAAGACGAACTGTTCCAGCTCAACCCGGCCTTCAAGCAGCGCACCACCATCGACGGCCCGCAGCACTTGCTGGTGCCGACCTCCAAGGCGCAACTGCTGACCAGCAGCCTGCAGACCATGCGTCCTGAAGAGTTGATCAGCAAGAAATCGCTCAAACCGGTCTTCGAAGGCGCCGACGATACCCAGGTCGCCGCCGCCAGGCGTTCCTACCGGGTCAAACGGGGTGACAACCTCGGCTCCATCGCCAAGGCCAACAACGTTGACGTGAAGGACCTGCAACGCTGGAACAATATGACCGGCAAGAATCTCAAGCCCGGCCAGACCCTGGTCATGCAGGACAACGGCAAACGCAGTTCCGGGCGGGTCAACACCGTGATTGCGGCGAATAACAAGAAGCAGCAGACCACGTACAAGGTCCAGCAAGGCGATTCACTGTACATCGTGGCCAAGCGCTTCAACGTAGAGATGCAGCACCTCAAGCGCTGGAACCCGCGTGTCGGCCAGGCGCTGAAGCCCGGTCAGATGTTGACGGTGGCCAATCCGCACTAAAAAACAGCCCCTGAATCCTGGGGCTTTTTTATTCCTGCGCAATTCTTGTGAGCAGCATAAAAAACTGTGGGAGCGAGCTTGCTCGCGATGAGGGCTTATCAGTTTGCATTGATGGCGACTGACACGCCCTCATCGCGAGCAAGCTCGCTCCCACAGAGATTGTGGCCCGGCCAATATTGCGCATTTACCCCCCGTCTTTTTCCTGTCCATACAAGCTGTTACTGTACGATCCATAATGCCCAAGCCGCCTGGATCGGATTCCCTATTTGAAGCGTACCCTGCCCCTGCTCCTGATCAGCCTGGCCTTGAGCTCCACCGCAAGCGCGACGATCAGCGAAAGCCATGGTTATGCGCAGTTCGGCACGCTCAAGTATCCGGCCCGGTTTACCCACTTCGACTGGGTCAACCCGCAAGCGCCCAAGGGCGGTACGTTGCGGGTGATGGCGTTTGGCACTTTCGACACGCTCAACCCGTACACCTTCAAGGGTACCAGCCCGGTCACCACACCGAACTTCCTGCAATACGGCATCAACGAACTCAACGAGCCACTGATGGTCGGCACCGGGCAGTACGCGCCTTCGGGTGACGAGCCCGCGTCCAGCTATGGCCTGATTGCCCAGTCGGTGGAGTACAGCGAGGACCGCAGCTGGGTGGTGTTCAACCTGCGTCCCGAAGCACGCTTCCATGACGGTACGCCGATCACCGCCTACGACGTCGCGTTCTCCTATCGCTTGCTGCTCAAGGAAGGCCATCCGCTGTACCGCACCAGCCTTCAGGAAGTGCAGCGGGTCGACATCCTCAACCCGCAGCGGGTCCGTTTCGTGTTCAAGCGTGCCGGCAATCCGCTGCTGATTCTGCGCCTGGGCGAAATGCCGGTGCTGGCGCAGCACTACTGGAAAGGTCGCGACTTCAAGGCCACCACCTTCGAGCCGCCACTGGGCAGCGGACCGTATCGCATCACGTCAGTCACCCCAGGGCGACAGATCGTCTTCGAACGAGTCGAGGATTACTGGGGCAAGGACCTGCCGGTCAATCGCGGCAAGTACAACTTCGACCGCATGGAAGTCGAGTTCTACCGCGACAGCGACGTGGCGTTCGAGGCTTTCAAGGCCGGTGAGTTTGACATCTATATCGAGCATCAGGCGAAGAACTGGGACACCGGCTACAACTTTCCCGCCCTACGCCGCGGCGACGTGATCAAGGCACAGATCCCCCACCAGATCCCGACCCAGACCCAGGGTCTTTTCATGAACAGCCGTCGCTCGATGTTCTTGGACGCCAGGGTCCGTGAAGCGCTGGGGCTGATGTTCAACTTTGAATGGACCAACCGCACGCTGTTCGGCGGTGCCTACCAACGCGCCATGAGCTACTACCCCAACAGTGAGCTCTCGGCCAGCGGTTTACCGGTCGGGCATGAATGGCTGTTGCTCAAGCCCTATCGTGAACAACTGCCGGCCAGGCTCTTTACCGAACCGTTCAGCCTGCCGCAGACCGACGGGCGCGGCATCCCCAGAGAAACCTTGCGCAAAGCCCTCGGCCTGCTTGCCGAAGCCGGCTGGAAGCTCAATGGCCAGCGCCTGCAAAGCGCCGCCGGGCAACCCTTGCGACTGGAGCTGTTGCTGGTCAACCCGAACCTGGAACGCATACTCCAGCCTTATGTCGAGAACCTCGCCAGCATCGGCATCGATGCGCGGCTGCGCACGGTCGATCGCGCGCAATACAAGCAACGCCTCGACCAGTTCGATTTCGACATGATCCTGATGACCCTCAACCAGACCCTCAGCCCGGGGCTGGAACAGTGGCAGTACTTTCACTCCAGCCAGGCCGGGGTCAAGGGCAGCAAGAACTACGCCGGCATCGCCAACCCGGTGGTCGACCATTTGCTCGGACAGTTGCTGGCCGCCCGGTCCCGCGACGAGCAAGTCGCCGCCGGCAAGGCCCTCGACCGCGTGCTGCTGTGGCAGCACTACATCGTTCCCAACTGGTACCTCAATTATCACCGCCTGGCGTACCGCAACCGGCTCGCCTTCGTCACCACGCCGCCCTATGCCCTGGGCCTGAACGCGTGGTGGCTGAAATCTTCGGAGAAAGATCAATGAACCCCATCCGCACCCTGCTGCTGCAGGCCAGCGGCCTGTTGTTCGCCGGGCTGGCCTGCGCCGCCCCGCAACACGCAGTGACCCTGTACAACGAGCCGCCGAAATACCCGGCCGACTTCAAGCACTTCGACTACGTCAATCCGGATGCGCCCAAGGGCGGGACGTTCCGTCAGGCCGGTTTCGGCGGCTTCGACAGCCTCAACCCGTTCATCAGCAAAGGCGTGCCGGCGGACGACATCGGCGTGATCTACGACACCCTGGCCAAGCAAGGCCTGGACGAACCGTTCACCGAGTACGGCCTGATCGCCCGGCTGATCGAAAAAGCCCCGGACAACGGTTGGGTGCGCTTTTACCTGCGCCCCGAAGCACGCTTCCATGACGGCCATCCGGTTCGTGCCGAAGACGTGGTGTTCAGCTTCCAGATGCTGACCAAGGACGGCGCGCCGATGTACCGCGGCTACTACAGCGACGTAGCGGAAGTGGTCGCCGAAGACCCGCTCACCGTTCTGTTCAAGTTCAAGCACACCAATAACCGCGAGCTGCCGCTGATCCTCGGCCAGCTGCCGGTGCTGCCCAAGCACTGGTGGGCCGACCGCGACTTCAACAAGGGCAACCTGGAAATTCCGCTGGGCAGCGGCCCGTACAAGGTCAGCGAAGTGAAGGCCGGGCGCTCGGTGCGCTATGAGCGCGTCAAGGATTACTGGGGCAAGGACCTGCCGGTCAACCGGGGCTTCTATAACTTCGACGTGATGACCACCGATTACTACCGCGACAACACCGTGGCCCTGGAAGCGCTCAAGGCCGGGCAGTTCGACTACTGGCTGGAAATGACCGCGAAAAACTGGGCCAACGCCTACAACACTCCAGCGGTCACCGAAGGTCGGCTGGTCAAGGAACAGATTCCCAACGGCAATCCGACCGGTATGCAAGGGTTCGTATTCAATTTGCGCCGCCCCGTGTTCCAGGATGTGCGCGTGCGCCAGGCCTTGTCGCTGTTGCTGGACTTCGAATGGACCAACAAGCAGCTGTTCAACAGTGCCTATGCGCGTACCCGCAGTTATTTCGAGAACTCGGAAATGGCCGCCACCGGCCTGCCGGATGCCGATCAGGTGGCGATCCTCGACCCGTTGCGCAGCAAGCTGCCGCCGCAAGTGTTCAGCGAAGCGTTCCAGAACCCGACCACCGACGGCAGCGGCATGATCCGCACCCAGCAAAGGGAAGCCTATCAACTGCTGCAGGAGGCCGGCTGGCGCATCGTCGATGACAAAATGGTCGACGCCACCGGCAAACCGGTGGTCATCGAGTTCCTGCTGGCCCAGACCGAATTCGAACGGGTGCTGCTGCCGTTCAAGCGCAACCTGAGTGACCTCGGTATCGACCTGGTGATTCGCCGGGTCGACGTCTCGCAATACATCAACCGCGTGCGTTCCCGGGACTTCGACATGATCGTCGGCAGCTTCCCGCAATCCAATTCGCCAGGTAACGAACAACGGGAATTCTGGATGTCGGCCGCCGCCGACAAACCCGGCAGCCGCAATTCCATGGGCCTGAAAGACCCGGTGGTCGATCAACTGGTCGAGCAACTGATCAACGCCGATTCGCGCAAGAGCCTGGTGGCCCATGCCCGCGCGCTGGACCGCGTTCTGCAATGGGGCTATTACGTAATACCCAACTGGCACATCAAGACCTGGCGCGTGGCGTACTGGAACCACATCGGCCACCCGAAGGTCTCGCCTAAATACGACATCGGCACGGCCACCTGGTGGGTCAAGCCCGACATCAAGCCTGCGATAGAAGTCGAAACCACACTGCAGGCCGGTCCTGCGGGCACGGAGTAATCAGATGCTGGCGTACATTTTTCGGCGACTGCTGCTGATCATTCCAACCCTGTTCGGCATCTTGCTGATCAACTTCGTGATCATCCAGGCCGCCCCGGGCGGGCCGGTGGAGCAGATGATCGCCAAGCTCGAAGGCTTTGAAGGCGCCACCAGCCGCATCGCCGGCGGCGGTGCCGAAGTGTCGGTGGCAGGCTCGGCCTATCGCGGCGCCCAAGGCCTGGACCCGGCGCTGGTCAAGGAGATCGAGCACATGTACGGCTTCGACAAATCGGCGCCGGAACGCCTGTGGATCATGGTCAAGAACTATGCGTCCCTGGATTTCGGCGACAGCTTCTTCCGCGACGCCAAGGTCATCGACCTGATCAAGGAAAAGATGCCGGTGTCGATCTCCCTCGGGCTGTGGAGCACGCTGATCATGTACCTGGTGTCGATCCCGCTGGGGATCGCCAAGGCCACGCGGCACGGCAGCCACTTCGACGTCTGGACCAGTTCGGCGATCATCGTCGGCTACGCGATCCCGGCGTTCCTGTTCGCCATCCTGTTGATCGTGGTATTTGCTGGCGGCAGTTACCTGGACTGGTTCCCGTTGCGCGGGCTGACCTCGAACAACTTCGATGAACTGAGCATGGGCGGCAAGGTCCTCGACTACTTCTGGCACCTGGCGCTGCCGGTGACCGCTCTGGTCATCGGCAACTTCGCGACCATGACCCTGCTGACCAAGAACAGCTTCCTCGACGAGATCAACAAGCAGTACGTGATCACCGCCAAGGCCAAGGGCCTGACCAACCACCGCGTGCTGTACGGTCACGTGTTCCGCAACGCCATGCTGCTGGTGATCGCCGGTTTTCCTTCAGCGCTCATCGGCATCTTCTTCACCGGCTCGTTGCTGGTGGAGGTGATCTTCTCCCTCGACGGTCTCGGCCTGATGAGTTTCGAGGCGGCGATCAACCGCGATTACCCGGTGGTATTCGGCACACTGTTCATCTTCACCCTGCTCGGGCTGGTGGTGAAACTGATCGGCGACCTCACCTACACCTTTGTCGATCCGCGCATCGACTTCGAAAGCCGGGAGCATTGAGATGA
This sequence comes from Pseudomonas sp. BIC9C, assembly GCF_034541995.1. Taxonomy (NCBI): domain Bacteria; kingdom Pseudomonadati; phylum Pseudomonadota; class Gammaproteobacteria; order Pseudomonadales; family Pseudomonadaceae; genus Pseudomonas; species Pseudomonas sp. BIC9C. The sequence goes on along the minus strand of NZ_JAWDGM010000010.1, from coordinate 30,535 downwards.
ACCTGTCCCCTCTCAATCGCCGACGCTTCGAACTGTTCAAGGCCAACAAGCGTGGCTGGTGGTCGCTGTGGCTGTTCCTGATCCTGTTCGGCGCCAGCCTGGGCGCCGAGCTGATCGCCAACGACAAGCCGCTGGTGGTGCACTACGACAACAACTGGTACTTCCCGGCGCTCAAGCGCTACCCGGAAACCACCTTCGGCGGCGAATTTCCCCTGGAGGCGAACTACAAGAGCCCGTATATCCGCGAACTGCTCAAGGCCAAGGACGCCTGGGTGCTGTGGGCGCCGATTCCCTACAGTTACCAGAGCATCAACTACGACCTGAAAGTCCCGGCCCCGGCCCCGCCCTCGACGGACAACCTGCTGGGCACCGACGATCAGGGCCGCGATGTGCTGGCCCGGGTGATCTACGGCTTCCGTATTTCGGTGCTGTTCGCCCTGACCCTGACCGTGCTCAGCTCGATCATCGGCGTGATCGCCGGGGCCTTGCAGGGTTTCTACGGCGGCTGGGTGGATCTGGCCGGGCAGCGCTTCCTGGAGATCTGGTCCGGGCTGCCGGTGCTGTACCTGCTGATCATCCTCGCCAGTTTCGTGCAGCCCAACTTCTGGTGGTTGCTGGGGATCATGCTGCTGTTCTCGTGGATGAGCCTGGTGGACGTGGTGCGCGCCGAGTTCCTGCGCGGGCGCAACCTGGAATACGTGCGCGCCGCTCGCGCCCTGGGCATGCAGAACGGCGCGATCATGTTCCGCCATATCCTGCCCAACGCGATGGTCTCGACCATGACCTTCATGCCGTTCATCCTCACCGGCGCCATCGGCACATTGACCGCCCTGGACTTCCTCGGCTTCGGCCTGCCGGCGGGCAGCCCTTCGCTGGGTGAACTGGTGGCCCAGGGCAAATCCAACCTGCAGGCGCCGTGGTTGGGCATCAGCGCCTTTGCGGTGCTGGCCTTGATGCTGAGTTTGCTGGTGTTCATCGGCGAGTCCGCTCGCGATGCCTTCGACCCGAGGAAGTGAAATGAATCAGCACAATCTGATCGAAGTGCGCGACCTGTCCGTCGACTTTGTCGTCGGCAATCGCTGCCAGCGGGCGGTCGAAGGCATCAGCTTCGACATCAAGCGCGGCGAAACCCTGGCCCTGGTCGGCGAAAGCGGCTCCGGTAAATCGGTCACCGCACACTCGATCCTGCGCCTGCTGCCCTACCCGCTCGCCCGGCATCCGTCCGGCACCATCGAATATTCCGGGCAGAACCTGCTGGACCTGAAAGAAAAAACCATCCGCCACATTCGCGGTAACCGGATTGCGATGATCTTCCAGGAGCCGATGACCTCGCTCAATCCCCTGCACTCGATCGAGAAACAGATCAATGAGGTGCTGGGCATCCACAAGGGCCTGACCGGCAAGGTCGCAACCAAGCGCACCCTGGAGCTGCTGGAGATGGTCGGCATCCCCGAGCCGCACAAGCGTCTAAAGGCCCTGCCCCACGAATTGTCCGGCGGCCAGCGCCAGCGGGTGATGATCGCCATGGCCCTGGCCAATGAGCCGGAACTGCTGATCGCCGACGAGCCTACCACCGCGCTGGACGTGACCGTTCAGCTGAAAATCCTCGAATTGCTCAAGGAACTGCAGGCCCGATTGGGCATGGCCCTGCTGCTGATCAGCCATGATTTGAACCTTGTGCGAAGAATTGCGCATCGCGTATGTGTCATGCAGCAAGGTTGCATCGTCGAACAGGCATCGTGCGAAGAATTGTTCCGCGCGCCGCAGCATCCGTACACTCGGGAACTGCTGGCAGCGGAGCCCGGCGGCAAGCCGGCGAGCAATGTGATCGGCCCGCCCTTGCTGGCGGTCGAGGACCTGAAAGTCTGGTTTCCGATCAAGAAAGGCTTGCTCAAGCGCACGGTGGATTACGTCAAGGCGGTCGACGGTATCAATTTCAGCCTGCCCCAGGGTCAGACCCTGGGGATCGTGGGTGAAAGCGGTTCCGGCAAATCGACGCTGGGTCTGGCGATTTTGCGGTTGATCGCCAGCAAAGGCGCCATTCGCTTTGAAGGCCAGGCGCTCGATAGCCTGACCCAGCAACAGGTCAGGCCGCTGCGGCGGGAGATGCAAGTGGTGTTTCAGGACCCGTTCGGCAGCCTGAGCCCGCGGATGTGCGTGAGCCAGATCGTTGGCGAAGGCCTGCGGATCCACAGGATGGGCAGCAAGGCAGAACAGGAACAAGCGATCATTGCAGCACTCAGGGAGGTAGGCCTGGATCCGGAAACCCGGCACCGCTACCCCCACGAATTTTCCGGCGGGCAACGGCAGAGAATCGCCATTGCCCGGGCATTGGTGTTAAAACCGGCGTTGATTTTGCTGGACGAGCCGACTTCGGCCCTCGACCGCACGGTACAACGCCAGGTAGTGGAGCTTTTGCGTTCGCTGCAAACCAAGTACAACCTGACGTATCTGTTTATCAGCCATGACCTGGCTGTGGTGAAAGCGCTGAGCCACCAGTTGATGGTGGTCAAGCATGGCCAAGTGGTCGAACAGGGAGACGCGCAAAGCATTTTTGCCGCTCCCCAACATCCGTATACACAGCAGTTGCTGGAAGCCGCTTTCCTGGCTCCGGAAACTGCGCAATAACCTGAAAGAGAGGAGCAACACATGGGTTTTCTCGCCGGTAAGCGCGTACTGATCGTCGGTGTCGCCAGCAAGCTGTCCATCGCATCCGGCATCGCTGCCGCCATGCATCGCGAGGGCGCTGAGCTTGCCTTCACTTATCAGAACGACAAACTCAAGGGTCGTGTCGAAGAGTTCGCACAAGGCTGGGGTTCGAGCCCTGAGCTGTGCTTCCCGTGCGACGTGGCCAGCGATGAAGAAATCGCCAAGGTCTTCGAAGAACTGAGCAAGAAGTGGGACGGCCTGGACTGCATCGTGCACTCCGTGGGCTACGCGCCTGGCGACCAACTGGACGGCGACTTCACCGAAGCCACCACCCGTGACGGTTTCCGCATCGCACACGACATCAGCGCCTACAGCTTCGTGGCCCTGGCCAAGGCCGGCCGCGAAATGATGAAAGGCCGCAACGGCAGCCTGCTGACCCTGTCGTACCTGGGCGCCGAGCGCACCATGCCGAACTACAACGTAATGGGCATGGCCAAGGCTTCCCTGGAAGCTGGCGTACGCTACCTGGCCGGCTCCCTGGGCCCGGACGGTACTCGCGTCAACTGTGTATCGGCCGGTCCGATCCGCACCCTCGCCGCTTCCGGCATCAAGAACTTCCGCAAGATGCTGGCCGCCAACGAAGCGCAAACCCCACTGCGCCGCAACGTCACCATCGAAGAAGTCGGCAACGCCGGCGCCTTCCTGTGCTCGGACCTGGCGTCCGGCATCAGCGGTGAAATCATGTACGTGGACGGTGGCTTCAACACCACGGCCATGGGCAGCCTCGAAGAGTAATCCTCGGTCAGCCAAAAAACCCGCCTCTTCTGGCGGGTTTTTTACGCCTGCAATTTCCGGGGCGTCGCAGCCCACCCCTGTGGGAGCGAGCCGGCTCGCGAAGGCGGTGTGTCAGTCAACTTCAATGTCGAATGTCAGAACGCCTTCGCGAGCAGGCTCGCTCCCACAGGGTTATTCGATGTTCAGGCATTTCGCGAACAACTGCTGAATCGGCTGCGTTCGCTGGCTGTACCGCCGCAACAACACAATCTCGCGGTAGAAGGTCAACTCGCCCAACCGAATCACCCTGACCTTCGCCCCATGCTCAAGCCACAGCCCCGCCTCTGGCAACAGGGAAATCCCGAGGCCACACTCGACCATTTTGACAATGGCCTCCAGTTCATCCAGCTCCAGCGCCACGCGCACTTCGATCTGTTGCTCACGCAGAAACCGCGTAACCAGCCGCCCGCCAAACGAATTGCGGTCGTAGCGCACATGAGGATGCTCGACGAGCAGTTGCAACGGATCATCGCCTTCCAGGTCCGCCGGTACGATCAGCACAAACGGCTCCCGGCGGATCATCTGCGCGAACAACTCCTTGGGCAACTCGAACGGCGGCTTGATCAGGATCGCCAGATCCACTTCTCCCGTGTCCACCTGACTCAGCAGATTCAGTGATACACCGGGCACCAGCTTGGGTTCCAGCAAGGGTGCCTGCTGACGCAATCGCAGCAGCGCCTGCGGCAGCAACCCGGTCTGTGCCGTCGCCACCGCGCCGATTTTCAACTCACCACGGCACTCACTGATGTCGTCACTGACGGCCATGCGGCTGAAGGTTTCGAGCATTTCCCTGGCCATCGGCAACGCACGCTGCCCCGCCGCATTGAGCAGTGCCTGGCGGCCGGTGCGATCGAACAGGCGGATGCCGAGGGCGTGTTCCAGGTTGCGAATCTGCGCGCTGACCGCCGATTGCGTCAGGCCGATGTGCATGCCGGCCGCGGCGAAGGTGCCGTGGCGCGCCACGGCGACAAAGGTTTTCAGTTCTCGCAGCATAGCGGCCTCGATTGATCGAAATAATTTGAGCTCGATGCAAAAATTATCGTCTTTCAATCAAAAAGCACAGGACTAAACTCAACACACTCCCACCCGCCACCGAGGTACGCCTGATGCAACTGTCCCCTTTTCACCTGGCCATTCCTGTCTACGACTTGCCTGCCGCCCGGCACTTTTACGGTGAGGTGTTTGGCCTGGAGGAAGGCAGATCAAGCGATCACTGGGTGGATTTCAATTTCTTCGGTCATCAACTGGTGATTCACCTGGCGCCAAACAACCCTGCGCAAGAAGCCGCGCACACCAATGCCGTTGATGGTCACGATGTGCCGGTGCCGCACTTTGGCGTGGTGCTCGGCATGGCGGAATGGGAGGCGCTGGCCGAGCGGCTGAAGTCGCTGGGGACTCGCTTCGTGATCGAGCCGGGCATTCGTTTTCAGGGGCTGGTGGGTGAACAGGCGACGATGTTTCTGTTTGACCCTTGCGGAAATGCGCTGGAGTTCAAGGCGTTCAAGGATATCGGGCAGTTGTTTGCCAAGTGAAAGGATGTAGTGCCTGTTCGGGCCTCTTCGCGGGCAAGCCCGCTCCCACACTGGCCTGTGTTGTTCACACCGCCCTGTGGGAGCGGGCTTGCCCGCGAAGGCGTCCGCCAGTACGGCACAACCCTAACGGCTCATCACACTCTCGGCCTCCCCCAGCAGTTCCTCGATTGACTCATGAACCTCAGGGTCATACTCGACCTGGACAACGCGGAACCGAATGTCATAACTGCGATGCGCCGTGGCGTTGCGTTCATCGAGTATCTCGTCGAGTCGCGCCTTGATCGCTGCAATCTCCACGACACTGGAACCGGTCAGCAGCGCCGCGAACCGGTCGCCTTCAAGCCGTCCGACCACATCGTTTTCACGAAAGCCGATACGCAGGACATCGGCGAATGTCTTGAGCGCATCGTCACCCTTGGCCCGGCCATATAGATAGCAGTTGCGCTTGAATTCATCGAGGGTGAAGTACAGCAGCGTCGCCGGCGTCGCCACTTCCCGGCAAGCGTCCAGCCCGAGCTTGGCCAGTTCGCTGAAGCCATGGCGATTGGACAGCAGCGTCAGCTCATCCATGCTCGCCATTTGCACGCCCGCCAACTCTCGCTCGGCCTGGCGCGCCAGATCGCGCAGCCGTTCACGTTCTTGCTGTGGCGTGAGCAACGGATTGGTGGATTGACCCGATTTGCCCGTTTTTCCTGAGATCAACATCGTTCACTCCTTTGGCAGGTATGCACGTTAGAGTCGCACATGCCCGCATTGGCTCCCTGTTTGCGTGCCACTGGTCAGCTACCCGACACCGGGCACGGCCCTCCTGCATCGGCCCAGCGCTTGAACCGGGTGACGAAGATATCGTGGGGCACCGGCACCGGCGCGCGATTGCCGCCCGGACTCCAGCCCCAAAGCACCAGCTTGTCCTCGCTGACGTGTTTGATCAGCGCGGCGAAATCCCGATCGCCGTTGCTGGAGCGATCCTTGATCATCGCGCATAGCCGGTCGGCCGGCAGGCCGATCCAGGCCATCCGTTGCGCTGCCGGCGGCAGACTCCAGTGTGGCGCGCCGGGTGGCGCGTGAGGCCCATAACTGGCCGGTGGATTGCTTTGGGCATGGCACGTCGCACAGGGCAACCCGGCCGAGCCCTTGCCGTCCATGCCACGCACAACATTCATGGCGTGAGGCACCCCGGCATCGAATTGCAGCGGCGAATCACCGGGAATGTGGCAGTTCTGGCAACGAGGGCTCTGGAACACCTTCTGCACGGTATCGAACGCCTGCAAGGCCTCGCGGTCATCGGCGAACACGTGCGATGCGTAGGCGACGAGAACGACCAGGATCACCGCCCCAAGCAACCAATGATGTCGTTTCATCTCACACCCCCGACAACTGCAACGGCAGCTCCCGCAGGCGCTGCCCGGTCAGGGCAAACACCGCGTTGGCCACCGCCGGGGCCGTGGGTGGCACACCGGCTTCGCCGATGCCGCCGGGCTTGTCGCTGCTGGGTACGATATGCACTTCGACCACCGGCATTTCGTTGAGCCGCAGCACCTGATAGTCGTGGTAGTTGGACTGCACCACCCGCCCGTCCTTGAGCGTCAGTTTGCTGTGCAAGGTGAAGCCCAGGCCAAAGGTAATGCACGACTCCATCTGCGCGGCGATGCTCTGCGGGTTGACCGCGATGCCGCAATCCACCGCACACACCACCCGGTGCACGCGAATGGCGAGGTTGTCCTGTGACACTTCGGCCACCTGAGCCACGTAACTGCCGAACGACTCGTGCACCGCCACACCCAGTGCATGGCCATCCGGCAGCGGTGCCTTCCAGTCGGCTTTCTCCACCGCAAGGTTCAGCACACCGAGGTGGCGCGGATGGTCCTTGAGCAAGGTGCGCCGATATTCCACCGGATCCCTGCCCGCTGCCGTGGCCAGTTCATCGATCAGCGATTCCATGACAAACGCGGTGTGGGTGTGCCCCACCGAACGCAACCACAACACGCTGATCCCGGTCTGCGGTGAATGCAGTTCAATCTGGTGGTTGGCCAGCCCTTCGAGGTAGGGGCTGTCGGCCACGCCTTCAACGGAGGTCTTGTCGATCCCGTCCTTGACCATGCTCGCTTCAAGCGAAGTTCCGGCCATGATCGACTGCCCGACCATCACATGCTTCCAGGCCAGTGGCAGGCCGTCGGCATCCAGCCCGATACGTGCATGGTGCAGGAACGCCGAGCGGTAATAGCCACCACGGATATCGTCCTCCCGCGCCCACACGGTTTTCACCGGTGCACCGGCGGCCTTGGCGACATACACCGCCTCGCTGACGAAATCCGACGTCGGATTGGCCCGCCGCCCGAAGCCGCCGCCAAGAAACTCGGTATGGATCTCGACCTGTTCGGGCTTGAGCCCGGTGATTTTCCCGGCGACCATTTGGTCCAGGGTCTGAAACTGGGTACCGGTCCAGATTTCGCACTTGTCCTTGGTGATGCGCACCGTGCAGTTCAGCGGTTCCATCGGCGCGTGGGCCAGATAAGGCACGCTGTATTCAGCGTCGATTGCCTTGGCCGCCTTGGCCAGCGCAGCCTGGGTATCGCCGGCCTGACCGGCGTTCAGGCCGGGGGTGGCGGCAAGATTGCGGAAGCTTTCCAGCAGCGCCTGGCTATCGAGCCCGGCATTCGGCCCCAGGTTCCAGTCGATTTTCAGCGCATCGCGGCCCAGCTTCGCTGCCCAATAATGATCGGCAATCACCGCGATGCCCGTCGGCACCTGCACCACTTTGTGTACACCCGGAATTGCCAGCGCTTCGGCGCCTTCAAAGGATTTGACGCTACCGCCGAATGTGGGTGAACGGGCGACCATCGCCGTCATCAGCCCGTCGAACTGCACGTCCATGCCGAATTTCGCCCGACCGGTGATTTTCTCCGGTGTGTCCAGACGCCTGGTGGGTTTGCCGATCAGCCGCCAGTCCTTGGCGTCCTTGAGTTTGATCGAGGCCGGGTCCGGCCGAGGCAGTTGACCGGCGTCATCGGCCAATTCGCCATAAGTGGCGCGATGCTCGCCAGCGATGACCACGCCCGACTCGGTTTGAATCCCGGACGGCGGAACATTGAAACGCTTGGCCGCCGCCTCGATCAACATCAGGCGCGCCGCTGCGCCCGCCTGGCGATAGCGATCAAACTCCATCCAGGTCGAGGTCGAGCCACCGGTGATCTGCATCCCGCCAAACCCGGCCATGCCGTAATCGGCAGCCGATGCCGGAGCATGCTCGACACGGATCCTTGCCCAGTCGGAGTCTAGCTCTTCGGCAATCAGCATGGTCAGGCCGGTCCAGATGCCCTGGCCCATTTCCGAGTGTCCCAGCAACACGGTGACGCTGTTGTCATTGCCAATGCGCAGGAAGGCGTTGGGTGCAAACACGTTGCCCCGGTTCTCCGCGCCCATGGCGAACCGGTGAGCGCCGGGAATGACAAACGCGACCACCAGCCCACCGCCCAGCCACGCACTGCCCTTGAGAAAACCACGGCGCGATAACCTGCTGATGCTGTTCATGGCCACCTCAACCCAGCTCGGCGGCGCGCTTGACGGCGGCGCGAATCCGCGGGTAAGTGCCGCAGCGGCAGATGTTGCCGGACAGTGCCTGATCGATGTCGCTGTCGGTCGGTTTCGGAATCTTCGCCAGCAACGCCGCCGCCGACATGATCTGCCCGGACTGGCAGTAACCGCACTGGACCACGTCAAGTTCCGCCCAGGCCTGTTGCACCGGGTGCGAACCGTCCGCGGACAGGCCTTCGATGGTGAGAATCCTTTGCCCATGGGCCACAGCCGTGGCCGGTGTGATACAGGCGCGCAGCGGTGCGCCGTCGACGTGCACGGTGCAGGCCCCGCATTGGGCGATGCCGCAGCCGAATTTGGTGCCAGTGAGGTGGGCCACATCGCGCAAGACCCAGAGCAGCGGCATGTCGGCGGGGACATCCAGCTCCTGATCCTGGCCATTGATGTTCAGGGTCAGCATGGCGCAATTCCTCAGGCTCACGATGATCTGAAGGGGCGTCGCTGCGGTCTTGTCCAACCTGCGCGCGCCTCGGGCTATCCCTTCAGCTAAGCGCAAATTTTCCGGCAGGCCGTGGCGCATCGACCACCGGTCATGAAAAATCCGCCTCGAAGGGCGGCCCTGAAGGTCTTCGCTAGAGCCTCGGCCCCAACAAAATGCCGGTGTAGCGCCAGACAAAAACCGCAAAGGCGCCACACCACAACAGCGCCGACAGCGCCAGGCCATACTCGGAGAAAGGCACGAACCACACTCGACATGCCCCCGCCAGCAACAGCAGGACAAACCCAGCAACGATCGCCCTGGACGGCTGCAGCAAACGCCCGGTATGCCCCAGGCTGACCCGCGCGATCATCGCCAGGATCAACCCGCCGATACCCCCGACGGCCAGCGAATGGGTGGCCAGGCTTTGTTGCGGCATCACGCCCAGATGCCACAGCGCCATGGCCAGCGTCGCCACCGCGAGCCAGGCGTAAGCCAGGTACAGCGACCATAGCAGCGGCACGCGCCACAGGCCGCCGTCATGCCAGCGCCACAGGCGCAGCAGATGCAAACTGCTGATCAACGCAAACAACACTGCCAGCCACACACGTGGGACGTCGTTCAAACCGGCGGCAAAAGACACCGCCGCCAGCATGGCGCAGACCAGCAACACCTTGCCCGGCAACGGATGGGCCGCTGGCGTTGCCGGACGGTTCAAGCCGCGCTGGATAAAGAACGGAATCACCCGCCCGCCGATTACGCTCATCAGCGCGCCCACCAACCACAAAGCGGCCAGCACGCCACGGCGTTGCAGATTGGCGTCATCAACGGCAAACCCCAGCAACGTCAACGCCTGACACCCGGCCAGCAGCGACACCATCAACAGAATCGGATAATTCTCGCGCTTGCCCGCGGCCAGCAGATCGCGGCCCAACACCCACGCCAGCAGCGGCAGGAAAGGCACTTGCAAGGCCAGGAGCAAGGGCGCCGATATCGGCAGGTACCAGGCCAGCCGGGCCAGCAGCCACACCAGCACCAGGCCGATCAGCGGCCAGCCCTTGAGCCCAGGCCGGCCGGTCCAGTTGGGCACCGCGGTCAGGAGGAACCCGGCAATGATGGCCGAGGCAAATCCGAAGGGCATTTCATGCCGATGCCAGGCGAGCATGCCGCCCACCGGTTGCGCACCGGGCAAGCGCCCGTACAGCCACAAAGCCCAGATAGCCACGGCGATGGTCGCGAAACCGGCACCGGCGAGAAAGAACGGCCGGAAGCCCAGACTGAAGACCGGTGCAACGGCAAGCCGGCGCATCAAGCCACCACCCGGACCAGGCCTCGGCTCAGCCGATACTGGGAAAGCAGGCGCATGACATAGCCGATTTTCAACAGGGTCGGGCCGACAATGGTCATGGCATGCATGGCCACCAGCACGACAATCGACAGGTGGCCGTCGTAAAGATAGGCACCGTAGATGCCGGCCAGCAGCATCGTCAGGCCAGCACCGAGCACACGGCTCGACAATTCAAGAACGTTCTGAGGGTTGCTGAAGAAGTTGAACATGTCCCGTACTCCTGTAGCCGTTCAGTTGTACGTTTACCTGATCAAGTCCCGTGCCAGCTTTTTACCCCTTTAGATCCGGGCACTTGTGCGCATAGGAGTCATAAAGACCCACCGCAAAAATGGTCTATTTGACTCTTCTTAACGTCATTTCGACTACACCGTCACAACCACGTAGCATTTTTCTCGATCTACGGTACGGCCAGACGACCAGAGGCTGACTACTCTGAAAGTCCGGGACATGCGCAATCTGCAGAGGAGTTGGCACCATGCAACGCGTACAAAAACTCACACCCTGCCTGTGGTTCGACAATCAGGCCGAAGAGGCGGCGAAGTTCTATTGTTCGATCTTCGATCATTCGAAAATCACGGCCATCACCCATTACGGCCACGCCGGTTTCGAATTCCACGGCCGGCCCGAAGGTTCGGTCATGACCGTCAGCTTCGAGCTCGACGGGCAGAGCTTCACTGGCCTCAACGGCGGGCCGTTGTTCAAGTTCAGTGAGGCGGTTTCATTTCAGGTCAATTGCCTGACCCAGGAAGAAGTCGACCATTACTGGGGCAACCTGTCGGCCGGCGGCGCGCCCGAGGCCCAGCAATGCGGTTGGCTCCGGGACAAGTTCGGGCTGTCGTGGCAGATCGTCCCCGTCGCCATGATGGACATGATCAAAGACCCGGACACGAAAAAATCCCAACGGGCCATGCAAGCGATGATGCAGATGAAAAAACTCGACATCGCCGAACTGCAACGAGCCTTTGACGGCGAGAGCTAATACACTCGGGCACTGACCTGCCAAGGAGTGAGCATGAAGCACGCCGTTGCCAAAAACGCCGACAAGGCCCCGCGCTTCTGGCGCGATGATGCCCTGCCCTTCATCGAAGCCCGCTCCATCGCCGACGGGCGCGAAGTCTGCTACACCCGGCATGCCCACGAGCACTTTTCCATCGGGGCGATCACCGCCGGGCGCAGCACCTATATCCATGAGCAGTGCGCATTCGAAGTCAGCGCCGGCACGGTCGTACTGATGAACCCCGGCGACGTCCACGCCTGCAACCCGATCGAAGACCAACCCTGGTCGTACCTGATGCTGTACGTCGATACGCCGTGGCTGACCGATTTGCAGCACCAGCTCGGGTTCAGCGATGACACGGCGTTTCGCCGCTTTTCGGTGACCCATACGCGGGACGCCAACCTGTTTGCCGGTCTCGCGGGGTTGTATGAAGTGTTGGTCGACCCGCAACAGGATGTGCTGCGCAAACACAGCGTGGCGGTGGAGTTTTTCACTGATGTGCAGCAGCGATTGAACCCGATCGACCCACCGCTGCGTGAACCCAACTTCAAGCTGGAGCGTGCCGCCGATTACATCCGCGACCACTGCACGCAAACCCTCAAGCTCGAAGATATTTGCGAGGCGGCGCAACTGTCACCGTCCTACCTGATCCGCGCCTTCAAACAGCAGTACGGCATGACGCCCCACGCGTTCCTGGTGAACCGGCGCATCCAGTTCGCCCAGGATCAATTACGCAGTGGCAAGCTGATTGCAGACGTGGCGCTGGAAGCAGGGTTCGCCGATCAGGCGCATTTTCAACGGGCATTCAAACAGCACCTGGCGGCAACGCCGGGGCAGTATCGGGGGTGATACCCGAGGCTTTACCTGAGTTCGTGGCCTGGCTGAATCTGTGGCGAGGGAGCTTGCTCCCGCTGGGCTGCGAAGCGGCCCCTCGTTCCTTCAGGCAAATCTTGCATGCAGGTTTTGCGACGGCTTCGCCGCCGAGCGGGAGCAAGCTCCCTCGCCACAAAAGCTGCGTTGCGAGCATTCTCGCCACAGTATCTGGCCGTTACGGCAACACCAGATACACCGCACTCACCGCCAACAACGCTGCCATGCTCCGGTTGAACAACCGCATCCCCGCCGGGTTGTGCAAAAATCCGCGTAGAAACGTCCCGGCATACGCCCAGCACCCCACCGACACATAGCAGATCACCAGATAAATCGCGGCGAATTGCCAAACCAGACGCGCCTCGCCATCGGCGACAAACGCGCCCATGCCGGCGACGCAGGCCAGCCAGGCCTTCGGGTTGAGCCATTGCATGATGGCGCCATACAGCATCGAAGGGGCCTGCGTCGACTCACTGGCTTGCACGTGTCCATTGTCAGCCGCCAGCTTGAAGGCCATGTACAGCAGAAAGGCTACGCCCGCCCATTGCACCACCTGCGTCAGCGCGGGCCACTGTTGCAACAACTCATGCAGGCCCAACCCCATCAGCACCAACAGCAAGACAAACCCCAGCGTGGCCCCGGCCACGTGACGCTGGCTGGCCCGCAAGCCGAACCGCGCGCCGGAGCTCAACGCCACAATATTGACCGGCCCCGGGGTGATGGAAGCGACCAGCGCGAACGCCGCCATGGACATCATCAGACTCATTGCACACCTTCTTCCGTCGAGTTGAACAAGGCCCTCAAGGTAAAGCGCCGACCGACTCGCGTATTGAAGAAAACTGCCCTGCCCGGCCTCGCTATGAGTAATAGCCGACGACGCTCTTCACTTTGTTCAGGGCAATGCGCAGCGAGTCCATGTCTACCGATCCCAACGCCAGGCGTATCGCGTGCGGTACATGGGCCGAAACCGCAAAGGGCTCGGCTGGCGACACCGACACCTGCTCGCGCATCAGCGCCATGGCGATCTGGTCGGCCCGGGCGTCTTCGGTCAACGGTAGCCAGATGAAGTAGGAATTCGGGTGACTGATGGTCCTGAGCCCCGCCAGCACCTCCCGGGCCAGGGTTTGCCTGGCCTGAGCGTCAGCCCGCTTTTGCGCTTCCAGCTGGCTGACGGTGCCATCGTCGAGCCAGGCCGTGGCGATAGCGGTCATCACGCCGGGGGTGTTCCAGGTGGTCGCCATGATGGTGCGCTCGAAGGCGGCGACCCACTGCACGGGTGCGGCCATGAAGCCAACGCGCAGCCCGGTGGCGACATTCTTCGACAGACCGGACACGTACACCGTTCTCTCAGGCGCCAACTCGGCCAGTGGCGGCGGTACGTTTTCGGCCAGGAACGCGTAGGCAGCGTCCTCGATGATCATCAGGTCATGCTGGCGCGCTATCGCCACCAGTCGCTCGCGCTGATCGGCGCCCATCACCCAGCCCAGCGGGTTATGCAAGGTCGGCATCGAATACACGGCCCGTACCGACCGGCTGCGGCAGAGTTTTTCCAGGGCGGGCAGATCAGGCCCGGTATCCGTGACCGGAATGGGCAAGACTTCCAGGTGCAACGTTTCGGCCAGCGTCTTGAAGCCGGAATAGGTCAACGCATCAGCGGCGATCACATCGCCGGGCTTGAGCAGCGTCATCATTGCCACCGCCAGGCCATGCTGGGCGCCGCTGACGATCAACACCTGCTCGGCCGGCACGCTCAGCCCGCGTTCAACCAGATGGCGCGCGACCGAGGCCCGCTCATGCAGGCGCCCTGCGTGGGGTTGATAGCGCAGGAGGGATTCCAGGTCACCGGACAACGCCAGCTGACGCAAGGCATTGCGTAGCAGGTCGGCCTGACCTGGCAATGACGGGTAGTTGAAATTCAGGTCGATCATCCCCGCCGCCACCACCTGCTGCGAGATGCCCTGCCCCGGCGGCAGCGAGGTCTCCCTGACAAAGGTCCCGCGTCCGGTTTCGCCACTGACCAGGCCCATGCCCTCCAGCTCGGCATACACCCGGCTGGCGGTGACCAGTGCCAGACCGTGCTCAGTGGCCAGTTGCCGGTGAGTCGGCAGGCGCGTGCCGGGCGGCAAACGCCCGGAACGGATATCGGCGGCAAAGGCATCCACCAGGGTTTTGTAGCGGGATCGAGGCATGTCGAGATGTATCCATGACAATTTTTTGATTGTATCGATACTCGCTCATACGATGAGTTTCGTGCAATCAGACAATGAGCGTGAACCAAATGGAACGGACCTCGAACCTGCAACACCGGACGCTGGAAAACAGCACCAGCGGCTGGATCAATGGCCTGATCGGCGTGGTGATCTTCAGCGGCTCGCTGCCGGCGACACGGGTGGCGGTACTGGAGTTTGACCCGGTGTTCCTCACGGTCGCGCGCGCGACCATCGCTGCGGTCCTGGCGCTGTGCCTGCTGTGGTTATTCAAGGAAAAACGTCCAGCGCGCGATCAACTGATACCGCTGATGATCGTCGCCCTGGGTGTGGTCATCGGTTTCCCCCTGCTGACGGCGCTGGCACTGCAATACGTGACGTCCGCACATTCCATCGTCTTCGTCGGCCTGTTGCCCCTGGCGACGGCGGTGTTTGGCGTTCTGCGCGGCGGCGAGCGGCCACGGGCGGCGTTCTGGATTTTCTCGGTGCTGGGCAGCCTGCTGGTGGTCGGGTTTGCCCTGTCCCAAGGGCTGACCGCCTCCCCGCAAGGCGACATTCTGATGCTGCTGGCCATCCTCGCCTGCGGCCTGGGTTATGCCGAAGGCGCGAAGCTGTCGCGCACGCTCGGTGGCTGGCAGGTGATTTCCTGGGCACTGGTAGTGTCGCTACCGGTCGTGGCGGTTCTCAGCTGGCTGCGCATGCCGGCTTCGTTCACCGGCATCAGCACGCCGGCCTGGTTCAGCCTGGCTTACGTCTCGCTGTTCAGCATGTTGATCGGGTTCGTGTTCTGGTATCGCGGCCTGGCCCAAGGCGGCATCGCCGCCGTTGGGCAATTGCAGCTGCTGCAGCCGTTTTTCGGCCTGACCCTGGCCGCCACCCTGCTGCATGAACAGGTCAGCCTCGGCATGCTGGGTGTCACCGTCGCCGTGATCCTCTGTGTCGCCGGGGCGAAAAAATTCGCCAGATAACCCCTTGTACGGTGGTTTACGCCCGTCACTGTATGGGTCTGGCCACCGCGTTGCTGTGAAAAAAATAGCGCTCTTGCTACAGGAGCCCACCATGGACCTCGCCACCCTCACCCTGTTTCTGCCGGCCTGCTTCGCCCTCAACATGGCACCCGGCCCCAACAACCTGCTGTCGGTCAGCAATTCGACCCGTTATGGCTACCGCACCGCGTGTGTGGCCGGCATCGGCCGGTTGCTGGCGTTTGCCGGGATGATTGCCCTCGCCTCGGCCGGGCTGGCGGTGGTGTTGCAAACCTCCGAGCTGCTGTTCTACGCCATCAAGATCCTCGGCGCGGCGTACCTGTTCTACCTCGCCTGGCAATTGTGGCGCGCCGATCCTGGCGTCGAAAACGTGGTCACTACAGCGCCCATAGGCACGCTGGCGCTGGCCCGGCAGGAATTCCTGGTAGCGGCCGGCAACCCCAAGGCCATCCTGATTTTCACCGCGTTCCTGCCGCAATTCGTCGATTCGACCCACGCCATTGCGCCGCAGTTCGTGGTGTTGGGCGCGCTGTTTCTGGTGCTGGAATGGATCGCCATCGGCGCTTATGCCTACATGGGCCTGCACATGCGCCGCTGGTTCGCCAGGCCGTCGGGCAAGCGGATATTCAACCGCTGCTGCGCCGGGTTGCTGTCGGCGGCGGCTTCGGTGTTGCTGATGGCGCGTCGCGCCTGAAGGCTTTGCTTCTTTTATGTGGGAGCGGGCTTGCTCCGAGCGGCGTTCCGACGAAGGCGTCGTGTCATTCGACATTGATGTGACTGACACTGCGCCTTCGCGAGCAAGCCCGCTCCCACAAGGTGCCGTGTGCAATGAACGAAATTCGCTGTCGATTCTCCGGTGGAGACCACCCATGACGCGATCTATGCTGCGCCCATGAACCTACAAAAAACGCTGCTGCCGCCCCGTGCCGAGATGGTTCGCGCCATGCTCGAGCGAGACACCTCCTACGAGGGGGTGTTTTTCACGGCGGTCAAGACCACTCGAATCTTCTGCCGCCCCGGTTGCACCGCCCGCAGCCCGAAGCCGGATAACGTCGAGTTCTTTGCCAACGCCGAGCAATGCCTGGCGGCGGGCTATCGCGCCTGTCTGCGCTGCAAACCACTGGACAGTGCCGCCAGTGCGCCGGACTGGGTGCAGAAGCTGTTCAAATCGGTAGACGCCGCCCCGGAGCAGCGCTGGACCGACACCCGGCTACTGGCCGAAGGCATCGAACCACTGAAACTGCGTCGCTGGTTCAAGCAGCATTTCCGCATGACCTTCCACGCGTGGCTGCGCGCCCGGCGCCTGGGTTTGGCGTTGAACGGAATCAAACAGGGCGACTCCATCGACGACGTCGCATTCGATTCCGGCTACGAGTCCCTGAGCGGTTTTCGCGATGCCTTTCAGAAGTCGTTTCACATCACCCCGGGCCGCGCGGCCAACAGCGAGCCGCTGCTGTACACGCGCCTGACCACGCCGCTGGGGCCGATGATCGCCATGGCCGAACGGCGTGGGCTGGTGCTGCTGGAGTTTCTCGATCAGCCATCGCTACCCCCTTCGGTCGAAGCGCTGCAAAACCGTTTCGGTTATGCCGTGGCACCGGGACACAACCTGCATTTGCAACAGATCGAAGCGCAGTTGTCCGCGTATTTCGCCGGCACGCTCACTGAGTTCAGCGTTGCCCTGCACATGCCTGGCAGCGAGTTCTCCCGCCGGGTCTGGGCTGAACTGGCGAAGATTCCTTACGGCCGGACCACCACCTACGGCGCCATCGCGGCGACTCTGGGCAAGCCCGGTGCCAGTCGGGCGGTGGGCCTGGCCAATGGGCATAACCGCTTATCGATTGTCGTGCCGTGCCATCGGGTGATCGGCGCCGACGGCTCGCTGACCGGCTACGCTGGAGGCCAGCCGCGCAAGGCGTTTCTGCTCAGGCTGGAAAACGCAGCGGTGCAGCTCACGGAGCCATTGGCGTTCTGATCCCCCCACAGATTTTTCATAAGGAAGGAAACTCGATGGACAGGCTCGACAATCAACTGCACCAACTCCATCAAGATGGTTTGCTGATCCTCACCAACGTCGCCGATGCCGCCGGGGCGCGGCTGGTGGAGCAACTGGGCAACAAGGCCGTGGCCACCAGCAGTGCGGCGGTGGCCTGGGTGCATGGCTACCCGGACGGCAACACCCTGCCCCTTGAGCGCCTGGTCTCGACCGTCGAGTCGATTGCCCGGGTCATTTCGGTGCCGCTGACCGTGGACATCGAAGCGGGTTATTCCGATGACCTGGAACGGGTGGCAGAGGTGGTTGACGCCGTGATCGCCGCCGGCGCCGTCGGGATCAATATCGAGGACGGTTCCTCGCCGCCGGAGTTGCTGGTACGCAAGATTGAAACCGCGCGCCGGGTTGCCGATCGCCGTCAGGTGAACCTGTTCATCAATGCGCGCACCGACGTCTACCTGCGGGGCCTGGTGCCCGCCGAAGATCGCGTCGCCGAAACCCTCAGGCGCGCCGCGCTGTATCAGGCGGCCGGTGCCAATGGCCTGTTTGCGGCCGGCGTTACCGCGGAGTACGAGATCAAGGCGCTGTGCCACGGCACCTCGCTGCCATTGAATGTGCTTGGCTTCCCGGGCCTGCCGTCGCCCGAAGTGCTAGAGGCACTTGGCGTGCGCCGCCTGTCCGCCGGTTCAGGCATCGCCGAATTCCTCTACGGCGCCATGGCCGGCATTGCCAAAAGCTTTCTGCAAACCGGCAAGTTCGATACCCACGACCTGAAGGCCTTCACCTATGGCGAAGTGAACACCCTGTTGAAGCCGTCCGGGAAAGCCTGAGTCCATGTCCGACGGCTATCAGGCGGCCAGTGAGTTCCTGGCCGCCATCGATGACGACTGGCGCCGCCACATCGACGCCATCGGCCCGTGCCTGCACCAGCCGCATGCGGCGCGTGATCCGTATGAGTCGCTGGTGCGGGCGATTGCCTATCAGCAACTGCATGCCAAGGCCGGCGATGCGATTGTCGGCCGGTTGCTGGCGCTGTTCGGTTCGGGTTCGTTTCCCAGGCCTGAACAGATCGTCGCGACAGATTTCGACAAATTGCGCAGTTGCGGGTTTTCCGCGAGCAAGATCGCGACCATTCAGGGTATCGCCCAGGCGGCGCTGGACGGCGTGGTGCCGGATTACGCCACGGCGCTGGCCATGGACGATGAAGCGCTGATCGAACGCCTGATCACGTTGCGCGGCGTGGGCCGCTGGACCGTGGAAATGTTGCTGATCTACAGCCTGGATCGGCCGGACATCCTGCCGGCCGATGACTTTGGCGTGCGTGAGGGCTACAGGCGACTCAAGGGCCTGGAGGTGCAGCCGACGCGCAGGCAGATGATCGAGATCGGGTCGGGGTGGAGCCCTTACCGGACGGTGGCCTCCTGGTATTTGTGGCGGGTGCCCGGCCGGTAGACCGCGTTATCGTTTTTCGCGAGCAGGCTCGCTCCCACATTGGATCTCAGTGTTCATGAGGTCCCTTGTGGGAGCGAGCCTGCTCGCGAAGGCGTCATCACCAACAATACAAATCCAAGACCTGCTACAACCCCGACTTCAACCGGCTGAAGGCCCGGATCAACGCCCGGTTGAACGCCTTGCCATTGTCATTCTTGCTGTACAGCGAGGCCATGACCGCCGCCGGCGGATACGTCCCTGGATCATTGCGAATCGCCGGGTCGATCAAGCCATCCGCCGCCGTGATCGCATTGGCGTAGTGGATGGTGTCGGTGATCGGCGCGATCACTTCCGGGGTCATCAGGTAGTCCATCAAGGCAAGACCGGCCTTTGGATGCGGCGCATCCTTGGGAATGACCATGGCATCGAACCAGATCAAGGTGCCCTCCTTCGGAATACGGTACGTCAGCGAATACGGTTTTCCCGCTGCCTGGGCCTGGCCCGCTGCGATGCCCACGTTGCCGTTCCACGACATCGCCACGCAGGTGTTGCCGTTGGCCAGGTCGCTGATGTTGAGATCGTTGTCGAAGTAACGAATGTATGGCCGAATCTTCGCCAGTTGCTGCTCGGCCAGTTTCAGGTCGTCGAGGTTCTGGCGGTTGATGTCCAGCCCCACGTATTTCATGACCGCCGCAAACACTTCGTTGGGATCGTTGAGCAGGCTGACCCCGCAATCAGCGAATTTCGAGACCACGGCCGGATCGAACAGCATCGCCCAACTGTCTGTCGGCACGTCGGGCAGGCGCTTTTTCACGGCCTCTTCCTGATAACCCACACCCGTGGTGCCCCAGGCGTAGATCCCGGCATAGCGGTTGCCCGGGTCGAACACCGCCATGTGCTGGCGGAACTCTTCGCCGACGCCGGCGAAATGCGGCAGTTGCTGCTTGTCGACCGTCTGCACCGCGCCGCTCTCGATGGCCCGGGACAGATGCTGCCCCGCCGTCAGCACCAGGTCGTAGCCACTGCGGCCGGTGAGCAGCTTGGTCTCGACGGTTTCCAGGGAATCGAAGTGGTCGGCCACCACATGGATGCCGGTTTTTTCGAAATTCTTCAAAGTGTCCGGGGCCAGGTATTCGCCCCAGATGTACAGGTTGACCACCGGTCTGGCGGTGTCGGCGGCCTGCACACAGGGGTGCAAGCACCAGCAGTATTGCTTGAGTCAGTTTGTGCAGGCCCACGATCACGCTCCCTTTTTGCTGGAGGTCGTGGCGGCGTACTGCGGCATGGTGATGCACGCGACGTTGCCGCCACCGAGGAGGATTTCCCGGGAGTTTTCAATACCGACGATGCTGTGTTGCGGGAACAGTTCGGCCAGGGTTGCCAGCGCCACTTTGTCGTTGCGATCACCAAACAGCGGCACCACGATGGAACGGTTGCCGGCGTAGTAGTTGATGTACGACGCGCAGATTTTCGTCCCGGCCTGGCGGGTGTGGGTGTTGTCCTGCTGGTCCAGCCCTTCGGCTTCTTCCGCCGTCCACTCCAGCACATCCGGCTGCGGCAGTTTGTGCACGATCAACTCGCGGCCACGACTGTCGCGGGTGCTGCGCAGGATGTCATAGGCTTCCTGATAGATTTCCCACTGCGGGTCATCGCGGTTGTCGGTCCATTGCAACACCACTTCACCAGGGCGCACGAAACACGCGAGGTCGTCGACATGGCCGTCGGTTTCATCGAACTTGCAGCCCCGCGGCAGCCAGATAACCTGCTCGGCGCCGAGGTAATCGGTCAGGCGGCGGGTGACTTCGTCCTTGCCCAGATGCTGGTTGCGGTTGCGGTTGAGCAGGCATTGTTCGGTGGTCAGGATGCTGCCCTGGCCGTCGCTCTGGATGCCACCCAGTTCGGCAATCAGCGGCGCGCGATAGCGGTCGAAGCGTTCGATTTCGAGGATCTTGCTGGCGATCTGGTCGTCTTTGTCCCACGGGTAGTACAGGCCGCCGTCGAGCCCGCCGTAGGCGTTGAATTCGAAGTCGACGCCGCGTACTTCGCCGCTCTGATCATTGACCACAAAGCACGGGCCGCTGTCGCGGAACCAGGTGTCGTTGCAGGCCATTTCCACCACACGCACCTGCGGTGGCAACTGGCGGCGCGCGGTGGCGAACTGCG
This sequence comes from Pseudomonas sp. BIC9C, assembly GCF_034541995.1. NCBI lineage: Bacteria > Pseudomonadati > Pseudomonadota > Gammaproteobacteria > Pseudomonadales > Pseudomonadaceae > Pseudomonas > Pseudomonas sp. BIC9C. The sequence goes on along the minus strand of NZ_JAWDGM010000010.1, from coordinate 9,513 downwards.
CCGCCGAGGCACACACGGTGACCGGCTCGCTCATGGAAATGGCGGTGACGATCTGCACCCAGACTTTCTGCGCCGGCTTGGCTCCATTGCGCCAGACGTCAGTGCGCTCCGGCCAGCCGAGCCAGCAACCGGACTTGGCTTCGAATTCACCGGGCAGACGGAAACCGTCCTGTTTGGGAGTGGTGTCAAGCAAACGTGCCATGGTCAAACCTCTTCAGCAGGGATTGGAATGACCACAGGCTAAGGGCGTTGGCGACTGGCCCGCCAACGATGATTATTTCGGAATACTTGAATTAAACTCATTAATCGAGCAACTGATCATTGAACCATTCCAGCATCTGCGCCACCGCCGGACGCTCCAGCCGCACCCGCTCGCACACCAGCGCATATTGGCCCAAGGCGGTCATGCTCGACGTAAACGGCCGGACCAGCCGACCGCTGAGCAAATCTTCCTGAGCCGTCAGGTTGTCGCCCATGGCCACGCCCTGCCCTTGAGCGGCGGCTTCAAGCGCCAGCCCGGCATGGGCAAAATACAACTGGCGGTCCGGGCGCTGGTCGCCGGCATGGCTGGTGAGCCACGCGGTCCAGGTCTTGCCGTCCTGGTCGTCGTGCAGCAGGCAATGGCGAGCCAGGTCCTTCGGGGTTTTCAGGGTGCCCTGGTTGAACAGGCCGGGGCTGCACACCGGGAAGAACTGCAACGCCGGCAGCGGCCGGACGAAATACGCGGTGCTGTCCACCGGGCCGGTGCCGTAGGTGATCGCCAGGTCGATGTCTTCCCCGGGCGCCGTGGCGTCGATCGGTTGTTCATACAGATGCAAGGTGATGTGCGGATAGCGCGCGTAGAAATCCGTGAGGCGACTCATCAGCCACTTTTGCGCCAGCTCGGCGGTGACCGCCAGGCGTAATACCGCGAGGGATGAAGGATCGCGCAGTTCATCGCAGGCATCGCCAATCAGTTCGAAGGCCTGTTGCAAGCTCTGCATCAGGCGCCCGGCGGCCAGGGTTGGGCGAATCTGCCGGCCTTCGCGCACGAACAGCGACACACCGAGTTGCTCTTCGAGTTGGCGAATCTGGTGGCTGACCGCGCTGTCGGTGACACACAACTCGGCCGCCGCCCGACCGAAATGGGCGTGACGGGCGGCGCATTCGAAGGTTCGCAGGGCTGCCAGGGAAGGTAGTCGTCGCATGGGTTTTAGATCCCGGTTTCGAGGCGGCCATGCTGACCCGGCCATTAGTGTGCGTCCAGTGCCACCGTGTCATCGTTCATCGCAGGCAAGCCAGCTCCCACAAGGATTGCAGGCGAACAGAAAACTTGTACCCGGCACATAACCTGTGGGAGCTGGCTTGCCTGCGATGGCGTCGGCACTGTCGACTCTGGTCTTCTAGGCTAATACCGGATTCCCCAAGCCACCGGAGACCACCATGCACCTCGAAGGCTCCTGCCATTGCGGCGCGGTGTCGTTCAGTTTGACCAGCGCCCACCCCTACCCTTACCAGCGTTGTTACTGCTCGATCTGCCGCAAGACCCAGGGCGGTGGCGGCTATGCGATCAACCTAGGTGGCGATGCCGCCAGCCTCAAGGTTCGCGGGCGCAAGCACATCGCGATTTACCACGCGCGACTCAAGGAACAAGGCGACAAACGCGCCCACAGCAGCACCGCCGAGCGGCATTTCTGCTCGGTGTGCGGCTCGGGTTTATGGCTGTTCAGCCCCGAATGGCCCGAGTTGATTCACCCCTTCGCCTCGGCCATCGACACGCCTCTGCCGGTGCCGCCGGAGCACACGCACCTGATGCTCGGCTCAAAAGCGCCTTGGGTGGAGGTTCGGGCGCAGCCTGGGGATCAACAGTTCGAGCTGTACCCCGAAGAGTCCATTGCGCAATGGCATGAACGGTTGGGTTTGAGCCGTTAGCTTTTGTGTGGCTGATAGCCCCTTCGCGAGCAAGTCGGATCGCCACACCGCCGCTCCCACAGTTGGAATGCATTTCACTGTGGGAGCGGGCTTGCTCGCGAAGGCGTCCGCAAAAACAACACCGAATAATCAGGCTGCCGCGGGTACGCCGCTATGGAAGCGGAATTCCACATCCGGGGATTCGATCAGTTCCTGCTCGGCGGCACGAACCTTGTCGATCACCTGGGCGATGTCCTTGGCGTCCCCGTACTGGTAAGCCAGTTTCAGGTAACCCTGGAAGTGCCGGGCTTCGCTCTTGAGCAGACCGAAATAGAACTTGCCCAGCTCTTCGTCCAGATGCGGCACCAGCGCTTCGAAACGCTCGCAACTGCGGGCCTCGATGAATGCCCCCACCACCAATGTGTCCACCAGTTTCACCGGCTCGTGACTGCGTACCACCTTGCGCAGCCCCGACGCATAGCGCCCGGCGGACAGCTGGCGCAGCGCGATCTTGCGGCGTTTCATCAGGCGCATGACCTGTTCGTGGTGCACCAGCTCTTCCCGGGCCAGGCGCGACATCATGTTGATCAGGTCGACGTGGGAGTGATACTTGGCGATCAGGCTCAACGCGGTGCTGGCGGCCTTGAATTCGCAGTTCTTGTGGTCGATCAGCAGGGTTTCCTGATCGGCCAGCGCGGCTTGAACCCAGCCGTCGGGGGTGCGGCAGCCAAGGAACTCGTGAATTTCGGGAAGGATCATGGGGCTCACGGAAAAATAGGTTCAAAACGAAGGGCGCCGATTATACCGGCCTGCCCGCAGACCACCAGTCGCCAACCGTTGATATGCATCAAGTCCCCGAATCGCAGACAGCAACTATAGTTGTGCAACGCCGTGCTTTTTATTTTCAGGAGATCCCGATCATGCAAGCCGTACGCAGCATTCTGGTGGTCATCGACCCCGAACACTCCGAAAGCCTGGCGCTCAAACGGGCCAAATTGATTGCAGGCGTGACCCAGGCGCATCTGCATCTGCTGGTGTGCGACCCCAGGCATGATCACAGTGGCATGTTGGGGGTGCTCAAGGCCGCTTTACTGGAGGACGGTTACAACATCACTACTGAACAGGCCTGGAATCAGAGCCTGCATCAAACCATCATCGATGTGCAGCAAGCCGAAGGCTGCGGACTGGTGGTCAAGCAGCACTTTCCCGACAGCGCACTGAAAAAGGCCCTGCTGACACCCGAGGACTGGAAATTGCTGCGCCAATGCCCTTCCCCGGTACTGCTGGTGAAAACCGCAGGTTCATGGAAAGACAAAGTGATCCTGGCCGCTGTCGACGTCGGCAACACCGACGCCGAACACCGCCACCTGCACGACACCATCATTGATCATGGCTATGACATCGCGACCCTGGCCAAGGCCCACCTGCACGTGATCAGCGCCCACCCGTCGCCGATGCTGTCGTCGGCCGACCCGACGTTTCAGCTCAGTGAAACCATCCAGGCGCGCTACCGCGAGCAATGCCAGTCGTTCCAGGCTGAATTCGACATCGACGATGAACACCTGCACATCGAGGAAGGCCCGGCGGATGTGCTGATTCCGTTCATGGTGCACAAACTGCAAGCGGCGGTGACGGTGATCGGCACCGTGGCCCGCAGCGGTTTGTCCGGGACCTTGATCGGCAATACGGCGGAAGTGGTGCTCGATGCGGTCGAGAGCGATGTGCTGGTGCTCAAGCCGCGGGAGATCGAGGATCATCTGGAGGAGATTGCGAACAAGCATTGAGATTTGTAGCGCCTGTCAGGGCGTCTTCGCGAGCAGGCTCGCTCCCACAAGGAATGCATTTCAACTGTGGGAGCGAGCCTGCTCGCGAAGCTTTTAAAATTACCCGCCAAACGCATCCTTGAGGAACCCCGGCGCAATGTAGCGCTGGTAATGGGCCTCGGAGAGCAGGAAAAATTCCCGATCAATGGCATCGCGCAATTCCGGCAGGTTCCAGTCGCGAAACTCCGGCAGCAACACCATCCCGTAGGCTTCCAGGTTGTTGATCACCCGCGCGCCCCGCGCGATCAACTGGTAGGCCCAGCAGTATTCCGACTGATGGGGCACGAAACGGATCTTGCGTTGCTCCAGCTGCATTCTCAGCAGTGCCGGGTCGAAAATTTCCACCTTGGCGGCCATCACCTGCGACAGCAATTGCTCAAGACGCAGCCATACCGCGCGCTTCTCTTCCTCGTTGTAACCGTTCCAGTGGATCACTTCGTGGTGGAAACGCTTGCAGCCACGGCACACCAGGTCACCGTAAACAGTGGAGCAGAGGCCGACGCAAGGTGTCTTGATGGTCTGATTGGGCATAGATAGGCAAAACGCGAAAAAGCAGGACAGGCCGGCATGTTAGCCCTTTGTCCGCCATTGATCACCCCTCAAAGTTCAGGGCCTAGGGTGAACCGGGGGTTGCTGGCCGCCTCCACCAAAGTCCAATAAAACCTGACTTACCTTTAATTTTTTTTTGCCGTAGAATCAGCCTGCCTTTTTAGGCGCCAATGTCCGTTAGAAGCTGTTTTCAAAGCGTCACGAGCACAGTCGTTCCTTCAGAGCGGTGTTGGCGAAGGGTTTTTCCAGCGGGGAAAAGCCCGGCGCCAACCCTCATCAGCTCCCGTTCTGCAGGCGTAAAACTTTGAAAGCAGCTTCTGTAAGGAATTGTCGGTAATTCTGGCTAAGTGGCTCACAACGCCATGCAGCGCATGAGTACGGCAATTTCGGGATGAGCGTCCCGGACACCCATTTGGGACCACTGATGAGGGTAATAACTGTGCTTGAAGCCTACCGCAAACATATCGAAGAGCGCGCAGCACTGGGTATCGTTCCCCAGCCGCTAAACGCCGAACAAACTGCAGGCCTGGTCGAGCTGCTGAAAAATCCCCCGGCTGGCGAAGAAGCATTCCTCGTTGACCTGATCACCAATCGCGTTCCGCCAGGCGTGGACGAAGCGGCCTATGTCAAGGCCGGCTTCCTGTCCGCCATCGCCAAAGGCGAAGCCAAATCCCCCCTGATCGACAAGAAGCGCGCTGTTGAACTGCTCGGCACCATGCAGGGCGGCTACAACATCGTGACCCTGGTAACCCTGCTGGACGACGCCGAACTGGCCCCAGTAGCTGCCGAAGAACTCAAGCACACCCTGCTGATGTTCGACGCCTTCCACGACGTCGCTGAGAAAGCCAAGAAGGGTAACGTTCACGCCAAAGGCGTGCTGCAATCCTGGGCTGACGGCGAGTGGTTCGTGAAGCGCCCGACCCTGGCCGACAAGATCAGCCTGCGCGTATTCAAGGTCACCGGCGAAACCAACACCGACGACCTGTCCCCTGCTCCAGATGCCTGGTCCCGCCCGGACATCCCGCTGCACGCCCTGGCCATGCTGAAAATGGCTCGCGACGGCATCGTGCCGGACGAGCAAGGCGTCACCGGCCCGATGAAACAGATCGAAGAAATGCGCAATGCCGGCTTCCCGATCGCCTACGTCGGCGACGTGGTCGGTACCGGTTCTTCGCGTAAATCGGCCACCAACTCGGTACTGTGGTTCTTCGGTGACGACGTTCCTTACGTGCCGAACAAGCGTGCCGGCGGTTTCTGCTTCGGCAGCAAGATCGCTCCGATCTTCTACAACACCATGGAAGATGCCGGCGCACTGCCAATCGAATTCGACGTGTCCAACATGCACATGGGCGACGTGATCGACCTGTACCCGCATGCTGGCAAAGTCTGCAAGCACGGCACCGACGAAGTCCTGACCACCTTCGAAATGAAGACCCCGGTCCTGCTCGACGAAGTGCGTGCTGGCGGCCGTATCCCGCTGATCATCGGCCGTGGCCTGACCGAGAAGGCTCGCGCCGAACTGGGCCTGGCACCTTCGACCCTGTTCAAGAAGCCTGAAGCACCGGCTGAAAGCACCAAGGGTTACACCCTGGCGCAGAAAATGGTCGGCAAGGCTTGCGGCGTGACCGGCATCCGTCCGGGCACCTACTGCGAACCGAAGATGACCACCGTCGGTTCCCAGGACACCACCGGTCCAATGACCCGTGACGAACTGAAAGACCTCGCGTGCCTGGGCTTCTCGACCGACCTGGTGATGCAGTCCTTCTGCCACACCGCGGCTTATCCAAAGCCGATCGACGTGACCACCCACCACACCCTGCCTGACTTCATCATGACCCGCGGCGGCGTTTCCCTGCGTCCGGGCGACGGCATCATCCACTCGTGGCTGAACCGCATGCTGCTGCCGGACACCGTCGGTACCGGTGGTGACTCCCACACCCGTTTCCCGATCGGCATTTCGTTCCCGGCCGGTTCCGGCCTGGTCGCGTTCGCCGCAGCCACCGGCGTCATGCCGCTGGACATGCCTGAGTCGATCCTGGTTCGCTTCAAAGGCGAACTGCAGCCAGGCGTCACCCTGCGTGACCTGGTTCACGCCATTCCTTACTACGCGATCCAGAAAGGCCTGTTGACCGTAGAGAAGAAAGGCAAGAAGAACGCCTTCTCCGGTCGCATCCTGGAGATCGAAGGTCTGGAAAAACTGACCGTCGAGCAAGCGTTCGAACTGTCCGACGCCTCGGCCGAACGTTCGGCTGCCGGTTGCACCATCAAGCTGTCCAAAGAGTCGATCGCCGAGTACCTGCAATCGAACATCACCCTGCTGCGCTGGATGATCGGCGAAGGCTACGGCGATGCTCGTACCCTGGAACGTCGCGCCCAAGCGATGGAAGCCTGGCTGGCCAACCCTGAGCTGCTGGAAGCTGACAAGGACGCCGAATACGCCGAAGTCATCGAGATCGACCTGGCCGACGTCAAGGAGCCTGTGCTCTGCGCGCCGAACGACCCGGACGACGCTCGCCTGCTCTCCAGCGTTGCTGGCGAGAAGATCGACGAAGTGTTCATCGGTTCGTGCATGACCAACATCGGTCACTTCCGCGCCGCCGGCAAGTTGCTGGAACAGGTCAAGGGTCAGCTGCCAACCCGTCTGTGGCTGTCGCCGCCGACCAAGATGGACGCTCACCAGCTGACCGAAGAAGGCTACTACGGCATCTACGGCAAGGCCGGCGCTCGCATGGAAATGCCAGGCTGCTCGCTGTGCATGGGTAACCAGGCACGTGTAGAAGCCAACTCCACCGTGGTGTCGACGTCGACCCGTAACTTCCCGAACCGTCTGGGCGACGGCGCGAACGTCTACCTGGCTTCGGCCGAGCTGGCGTCCGTGGCTTCCATCCTGGGTCGCCTGCCGACCGTCGAGGAGTACATGGAATACGCTGGCAAGATCGACAGTATGGCGGCCGATGTCTACCGCTACCTGTCTTTCGACCAGATCGCCGAGTTCCGTGAAGCTGCTGCGAACGCCAATATCCCGGTCGTTCAAGCCTAACGTTGCAACGCAATGAAAAACGCCGCCCATCTTGAGATGGGCGGCGTTTTTTTATGCCTGCAACGGTCAAACGCGGTTCCTGTGGCGAGGGAGCTTGCTCCCGCTGGGCTGCGCAGCGGCCCTAAAATCGGCCACTGCGTTCCTTCTGATGGACTGCGTTGCCGGAATGGGGGTCGCTACGCGCCCCAGCGGGAGCAAGCTCCCTCGCCACAGGCAGTCACTCTTGGCCCACAGACTGGTTAAGAGCCTGCTGCACCGCACCATCCACGCTCAACCCGCTCAGCACCACACCGTTGGCCTTCACCTCCGGCAACGCCGCCAGCGCCGTTTGCGCACTGTCCTTGAGGCGAGCCAGAGTCAGGTGCTTGCCTTCCAGATGCACCCGCACGAAAAACGCCTGCAACGCCTCGATGCTGGTGCCATCCAGATCTGGCGATTCCTCAAGACTTAGAATCACCGTATGAATCGGCGTTTGCGAATGCCGGATCAGATGCAAGGCTCCCCCAAGAATCCGCTCGACGTTGGCAAAGAACAACGCCTCACCCGGCCGCACAATCAACACGCCTGGCACGGTTTGCGCCGCTGGATGGCGTTGCAGGTCGACAAAGTCGTGACCGCCATCGATGCGCCCCAGAATCTGGATATCCGCCGCCGACATCTGCTTGAGCATCAGCAATACACTGATCGCCACCGCCACCAGCAAGCCGTCCAGCACCCCTAGCACCAACACCGCACCCACGGCGCAGATCACCAGCAAACGGTCACGGCGCCAGATGAAATACCGTCCCAGCGGTTGCAGGCTCAGGCCGCGTCCAAGGGCATGGATAACGATGGCGGCGAGGATCGGCTCCGGGGTCAGGGCAATGTAGGGCAGCACCGTCAGGACAATGACCAGCACCACCAGCGCCGCCACGATACCGGCCAGGCGCGAAGTGGCACCTGCCGCCTCATTGGCCGACGTGGCCGAATACCCCGCTCCCGCCGGCATGCCGTGGAACAGGCCGGACAGCAAGTTGGAGGCGCCGAGGGCCAGCAGATCGCGGTTCGAGGTAACGCGATCCCCGTGCTTGAGCGCATAGGCACTGATCGAGCCATAAGACTCCGCATACAGAATCATCACCATGGCGAACGCCAGTTCACCCAGACGCAGCCAATCGGTAAACGGCAGTACCGGCAGCTTCGGCACCTCCAGGCTCAGGTCGATCGCGCCGATCAACTTCACGCCATAGGCCGGCAGGTTCAGCCACTGACTGGCCGTAATGCCGATGACTACCACCAACAAACCACCCGGCAGGCGGCAAAACCGCGAGAACAGCCATAACAAGGCCAACGCCACCGCCGCAACGCCAGCGGCAACCCAGTTCCATTGCGGCAGTTGTCCCAACAACTGCGGCAGAAACCGCACCAGATTGGGCTCGGTCAAATGCGCGCCGACCACACTGGCGAGCTGCTTGAGAATGATGGTCAGCGCCAGGCCAAAGGCAAAGCCGCGCAACACCGGTTTGGCGATGAACGACGTCACGCTGCCGAGCTTGAACAGCCCGGCCAGCAAGAAAAACATCCCGGTCACCAGCACCAGGCCGAAGGCCAGGGTCGAGCGAAGCCCGGGATCGCCATTGGCCAGGGTAGCGGTCGCGGCGGCCAGCACGGCAGCGGAGGATGAAGTGGCCGAGACGATCGCAAAGCGGCTGGTGCCGAACAGGCCATAACACAGCAACCCGGCGAACAAGGCGATCACCCCGGCCTGGGGCGCCAGTGCGGCGATGCCTGAATAAGCGACCGCCTCGGGCAGCAGCAGACCGGCAATCGATAAACCTGCCAGCAGGTCCTGCCAGCGATTGGGCGGTTCAACGGGGTTGGGCGGTAAGGCGCTCGACAATCCGGTGTCTCCAGGTGAAAAAAAACCGCTGCGCGTGTGATACGCGCAGCCGCCACTGTAGCTCAAAAGCAAAAGATCGCCGCCTGTGGCGAAGGGGTCGTGGCAGTCGACATCATTAGTGAATGCCAGTCCGCCTTCGCGAGCAGGCTCGCTCCCACATTGGAGTTTTTGCAGGGCCACAGATTTATATGCACCGCCGATACAGGCTTGAAGAACAGGTCGGCCCGCAGGCCGCCTCGCTTTGGCTTTTGATCTTGATCTTGATCTTGATCTTGATCTGCCCCGTCGGAAGGCCGAGTGGAGGTTCTGCGCAGTGGGTAACCCGGCATGGA
>NZ_JAWDGM010000009.1:0-196230 GCF_034541995.1 Pseudomonas sp. BIC9C | reverse complement strand
CCCATTTCAAAAAGCAACCTTAAAAGTTTCTGTTTTACTTAATAAAATCAGCTGCTTAAGCCAGACCAGCAGCAAACTGCTCGTTAGCGGGAGGCGAATAGTACAGCATTAAAATACGTGGTCAATCCCTTTCTAAAAATTCTTTTCCTTCCAGCGCATCCATTGCAGTTTTCATCCTGGTGCACATTCATATACGGATACCGACGTGTATTCCCCAGGCTCGCTCGGGTGTGAAGCAAGTCTGCTGTCTACTCACGACCCGCCGTCAACGAGTCTCACCCTATGGCAATCAGAGGGTCCAAGTTTCTGACCGCTTGATGAACGAACATCAAGCGGCATCAGGGGCTGGCCGGACTGGTTATCCAGCAGTACAGAACGCGTCTCGTCCGGCTTGAACAGGAAACGTTCGCCCCACTGCCTCAAACTGACCACAACCGGAAAGATCTCCCGTCCTTTTTCCGTCAACACGTACTCTTTATAGGCGCTGCCATCTGATGCCGGTCGAACATCGAATACCCCTACTTCAACCAGGGTTTTCAGTCGCGATGCCAGAATATTCTTGGCTACGCCCAGGCTCTTTTGAAATTCGCTGAAGCGGCGAATGTCGTCAAAAGCGTCGCGGATGATCATCAGCGACCAGCGATCACCAATGGCCTCAAGTGTTCTTGCTACCGGGCATTCGCTGCTTTGCGGTGAAGTGTCTGCGACCATCTTTTTGACCTTCCGGAATATCGATATGCCAAACCTGTCCACCGGCCCGGCACAATGTGGTTGCAATTTGAAACAGGTTTCGACAACAATCGATCAGGTTTTGAATTGAAACCAGTTTAGCGCCATGGAGGCATACATGACAGCAGACGCCGACTCAGCTACCGAACGTTTCTCCAGCCAGCCTTCGGCAGTGCCGCCTGCGGGCATTGAAAAAAGCGGCAGGACCGAGCGATCTCCGGGGCTCTCTCCGTCGCTCACGTTGTTGTTTTCTTTCACCTGCGCGCTTGCAGTAGCCAACGTTTACTTCGCACAACCATTACTCGACTCCATGGCTCAGAGTCTGGGTGTGGCCTCATCAACGATCGGGGTTGTGGTGACTGCGACTCAGGCTGGATACGCGCTCGGGTTGCTGTTCATCGTCCCGCTCGGCGATCTGGTCAACCGCAAGCGGCTGGTTCTGACTCAAGTACTGCTGTCTGCCATTGCGCTGGCGGCAATCGGCGCATCACAGCAATGGCTGGCCCTGCTGGGGGCCATGATCGTGATGGGCTTGCTGGCAGTGGTCGTTCAGGTGCTTGTGGCATACGCCGCGGTGCTGGCAACGCCATCACAACGCGGGCAGGCCGTGGGGACGGTAACCAGTGGCATTGTCCTGGGCATTCTACTGGCGCGGTTTACCTCTGGCCTGATTGCGGACATCGCGGGCTGGCGTGCCGTTTACTTTGTATCCTCGGCAATGATGCTGATCCTTGCGGCGGTGTTGTGGAGAGTGGTTCCTGTCACAGCGTTATCAAGGCATCAAGACGCCTATCCGGTGCTCGTGGGTTCGCTCTTCAAACTATTCATCACCGAGCGCACGTTGCGCGTCAGGGGCCTGCTGGCCCTGCTGATCTTTGCCGCTTTCTCCGTGCTATGGACATCCATGGTGCTGCCATTGAGCGCCCCGCCGCTGTCGCTATCACACACGGCCATCGGCCTGTTTGGCCTGGCCGGCGTTGCTGGCGCACTTGCTGCCAGAAGAGCCGGTCGCTGGGCCGATCAAGGCCTGGGGCAACGGGTGACCGGTATTTCGCTGGGGCTCCTGACGTTGTCCTGGTTGCCCATCACGTTTGCCGAGACATCCCTGGTCGCGCTGGCCTGCGGCGTAGTGCTGCTCGACTTCGCGGTGCAGGCAGTACACGTCACCAACCAGAGCATCATTTTCGCTGCACGGTCCGACGCCCAAAGTCGCATGGTCGGCGCCTACATGTGCTTCTACTCGGTTGGCAGCGCACTGGGCGCCGCAGCCGCGACCCAGGTGTATGCGCTATGGGGCTGGATGGCAGTCAGCCTGCTGGGCGCCTCGATGAGCGCCAGTGCCCTGGTCCTGTGGTTTCTCACGCGTCATTGCTCAAATGGCCCATGGGGGCGAAGGGATAAACTTTGACTCGATCCATTGTTTGAACGCGACAACCACGGCACCGGGAAATTTGGCCGATGGCCTGACCAGATAGACCCCACCTGCGGCATCCAATTGCCAGTCAGGAAGCACATGCAACAGTTTCCCGGCAGCAATATCACGACTCATCAACCAGTCGCCCGCCCCCAGAATTCCCGCATCGGCGCGGGCCGCGGCCAGTAATGATTCGCTGTCATTGGCAGTCAGATTTCCTTTAGGCGAAACCGCTTGAAGCTCGTTGCCGCGATGGAGTCTCCACAGGGGAAAAGACGCAAGACCGCTGAAGCGAAGGCAATTGTGATTGATCAGGTCCTGTGGGGTTTCGGGCATGCCGTGCTTTTTGATGTAGCTGGGCGAGGCGCACAGAATCCGGCGATGGTCGCTCAGCTTCCGGGCGATCAACCGGTTGTCTTCCAGTTCTCCAATCCGGATGGCAGCGTCAAAACCTTCATCAATGATGTCGACCAGACGCTCGCTATAGTCAGCAAGGATCGAGACCTGCGGATAAGCCGCAAGAAACTCCGGCAGCATCGGGCCAAGCCAAAGCCGCCCCATGGCTGCGGGCAGTGCAAGTCGCAAAGTACCGCGAATTTCGCTGGCACCTTCGGCCGCCTGCTGTTGCGCTTCATCCATCAACCTGATGGCTGAGCGAAGACGCTGCTCCAGCCTGGCACCGACTTCAGTGATTCGCACCTGCCGGGTCGAGCGCTCCACGAGCCGAACGCCAAGGCGCTTTTCCATTGCCGCGAGCCGCTTTGAGACGACGGTTGGGTGTCGCTGCAATAGCCGGCCGGCACCGACAAATGAGCCTTGCGAGGCCACGGCCAGAAACGCAGCGATTTCGTCACTGTGCTGATTATTCAGAACATCAGGATTCATGGTTTTAGAATGATCGCCCCCGAAGAACGCCCCGACTCCAGATCGGCATGTGCCAATGCTGCATCGGCCAGCGAGTAGCTGGCCCGGATCCGGGGCTTGATAATACCCGCGCCTATCGCAGCCAAAACATCCTGTGCACGCTCCTGGTACTCAGCGACACTCGCCGTATGAGCTGCCAACGAAGGGCGTGTCAGGAACAGCGAGCCTTTGGCATTGAGTGTCGACAGCTCCACGGCTGACGGCGCACCGGATGAAGCGCCGAACGATACCATCAGGCCACGGGGTCGCAAGCTGTCCATGGATGCCTGGAAAGAAACACGCCCTATCGGGTCATAGACGACGTCGACCTTTTTCCCGCTGGTGATACGTGCGACATCCGATGCCAGGCTGTCGGCATCAAACACCAGAACTTCATCGCATCCCGACGCTCTGGCCTTTTCGACACTGGCCTGCTTTGAAACCACGCCAATCACGGTGGCACCCAAGTGTTTGGCCCACGGCACCATGATTTCCCCCAGCCCTCCGGCCACACCGTAGAGGAGAATGGTTGTGCCCTGCCCTACGGGATAGGCGGTTTTCAAAAGGTACTGCGCAGTGATGCCCTTGAACATGACGGCTGCGGCATCATCGAACGACAGTGCATCCGGAATTTTGACCAGCCGCTGCGCCGGATAAAGCCGGGCCGAAGCATACGAGCCAATAGGGCCGGTGGCATAGGCGACGCGATCCCCAACTTGCACATTGCTGACACCGGCACCTGCAACAGCGACACGCCCGGCGCCTTCCAGCCCAAGCCCGGATGGCAATGCAATGGGCACCGCGCCCTTACGCTGGGTGACGTCGAGGAAGTTGACGCCAATGGCTTCTTGCTCAAGCCAGACCTCGCCTGGCCCTGGCGATTGTTCGCTCAGTGTCTCCAGGTTCAGTACTTCAGGATTGCCGCACTGGCCAAACCGGATCGCAGATACCATTGTCATTTCCCCTTCAGTCAGAAGCTGCCTTCACATAGTTGTCGCTAGTGTGAGAACTGCCCCTCGAATGAACAAGACAGGTTGCGTGCAGATCATTAGTGCATAGATTGCAGCAATCACATTACAGATGCCACGGGTCATTGCGTGGAGCGATGCGGGTTGTACCTAATATGCAGACGTCAAAGGTTAGCGCCGAGCATCGGTCGCCTTCAGCCAGTTTTACACGTCAGCCAGGCGCCCCAGAAAAGGCTGTTGAAAAAGCGCGTGGTCTCTGCGAATCCGCTGTCGTGCAACAGCTTGAGGACCGCCGCCTCGGAATGCGGGGGATCGGCGCCTTGCAGAATTTTTCCAAGCTTGATCTTCACTTCATCCGGGCTGGCTCCATGCTGGCGCCACCGATGCCCCCAAGCCTCGAGCAACAGCGGTTGGCTGGCATAGGCATAGTGATTTCCCGCCACAATCAGCGGGGCACCGGGTTTCAGGCGAGCACGAACGGATTGCAGAAGTTCTCGCTTGGCGTCATCGCCCGGCAAATGATGGAGCACACCGATCAAGGTCGCCGCGTCGAATGACTCGTCGGCCGGCAAGTCGTCAACATACCCAAGATGCACGTCCGTTCTTCCAAGCAGGTCGTTTGCCTGTAACTGCTGTGTCGCGGCTTCCAGCATCGGCCCGGAAGGATCAACGGCCATGAAGCGCCAATTCGGCTCCAGCGTGGCCATCGCAATGATTTCCCGGGCCGTACCACCCGCGCCAACGACCAGTACGTTCGCCGAAGCCGTGCTGCCCAGGCTTGCCGCCAGCATGCACGCGGCCAGATCGTGGCAGGCGTCATACCCGGCCAACGCGATACGGCTCTGTTTTGCGTACTCGTTGGCCCGGGAGGTATCAAATTTTTCAGCTGTGTGGGTAGAAGATGATTTCAAGGCGATTCTCCATGTCCTCAAATCAAACTACGCCACACAAGCCGATAATAAAAATTCATTAATTTTATTCAATACATTCCCACAAGGAATACAAACCACACATCCTGTTGTCGATTTCGCAGCGTCTGGTTCGACTATCTATCGGGGATATGATCTCAAGGGATTGCAGACATCCCTTCATATACACTTTCACCCGGATGAATCAGGAGAAGAGCATGCGCACACTGACCGTTGCCGCGTTCATCAGTCTGGACGGTGTCATGCAGGCGCCCGGCGGGCCTGAAGAGGATCCCGCTGGCGGATTCCGATTCGGTGGCTGGATCGTGCCCTACGCCGACAAAACCACCGGCCAGGCCGTGCAGGACCTGTTCTCACAGCCATTCGAGCTGTTGCTGGGGCGTCGCACCTACGACATCTTCGCCTCCTATTGGCCGCGCATTCAGCCCGACTCAAGCAACCGAACCCTTGCTGACCTGTTCAACGGCGTACCCAAACATGTGGCCACGCACCGCGCCGACTCGCTGGACTGGCAGAACAGTCATGCGCTGGAGGGCAATCTGGTCGACGCGACCAGCGTGCTCAAGCGTCAGGACGGTCCCCGGTTGTTGACACAAGGCAGCGGTGATCTGGTGCGCCAGTTGCTTGCCGTCGGCCTGGTGGACGAATTGCGGCTGATGATTCACCCCATCCTGCTGGGGCGCGGCAAGCGCCTGTTCGACGACAACGCTCAAGCATCGGCTTTCACCTTGCTGAACTCGATCAGTTCGCCCGGGGGCGTGCTGATCGCCCGGTACATCCGCAGCGGCGAGGTGCGAACAGGTACGTTCGAGGGCGTCAGGCAGCAATAGCCTGCGCCCCTGGCAACGGCTCAAAACCGTGCACCCGCCTCGACAGCAACGGCCCAGGTGAAATTAAGCTTGAGCTAAGGTTACCTCTTTAGTCTTCGACGCTTTTGAGTCGTCGAGCATTTCGAAGATGGGTAGTGTCGATACAAACGCCAAACCACCGTTCAGCATTGTACTGGTCAATTACAAGACCCTTGATTTGACCAGGATCTGCCTGGACCTTTTGCGCGAGCCTGCACGAAAAGCCGGAATTGTCGTCTGGGTGGTGGATAACGATTCGGCGGACGCCAGCGTCGAGTATTTGCGCTCGCTCGACTGGATCAATCTGATCGAACGGGACGCGCCCACCAAAGAGCCGGGCCACATCGCCCATGGCAAGGCACTGGACATGGCACTGGCCAGGATCGATACCGACTATCTGTTCCTGATGCACACTGACACCTTCGTCTTCGATGCAAAGGTCTTTGCAATGATGATGGAGCACTGCACAAAGGATCGAAACGTCGCAGCGGTCGGTTGCACCGAGCAACTCAATCGCGGACTGCCAAGGACCCTGTGGCGTTTCAGTTCGCGCCTGTGCAAACACCATTACCGACGCCTGAAACAGTCGCTGGGCCTGCGATCAAAAGAGCCGAAGCCCTACAAGGAAACCCACTTGAAAAGCTTTTGCACGCTATGGAATTGCAGGCTGATGAAGCAGCAGGGTCTGCATTTTCCAGATCGATGATCGTATTGCCCGGCTATGAGCTGCAGGATCGTGTGATCGGACTTGGCTACAAAGTGGTGTTTCTTTCGCCCGGCAAAATATTCAAGTACCTGGACCACGTCCAGGCCGGCACCGTCGCCGCCGCTGGCGGATATGGCCAGAATCACCGACGGACCAGAATGTACCAGGACATTCTCAAGCGCTTCAGTGCGGACAACACCTCGGTGTCTTGAACAAACCCCGCATACCCGACCACAAAAATGTATGGTCAGCCCATCTCCTGCAACCTCATTGGTTGTTTTCGGTAAAGCTGGCTTGCGCTAATGTATTCGGGCTCATGGTGAGCGTTGCTGGAACAACGCTCGGCCCTCGATGAGTAGCCGCTCCCGACTGTCCTGAAAAAGCCCTCAGCCTCTAAAGCTGAATTTTGTGCCAGGTCCTCAGTCGGGCCGTTTGCCGTTTACTGTCATCAGTCAGTGACGTCGCAAAAGCCGGTGATAACGCTGTACGTTCAAGCGTTCGGATGTGGGTCGTACTGGCCGCCTTTGGCCAGTACCGCCCACACGATTCGCGCCAGTTTGTTGGCCAACGCGCACGCTACGACATTGGAATGTCGGCGCGTCAGCAGTTCTCGAACCCAAGGCCCCAGGGCATCTTCCCGCTTGTCGATATAACGCATGATGGCTCGCGCGCCCTGCACCAGCAGTTGGCGTATGTGCTTGTCGCCACGCTTGCTGATCCCCAATAGCACTGTTTTCCCTCCCGTTGAATACTGCCTCGGCACCAGTCCTAATGAAGCGGCAAAGTCGCGTCCACTTCGATAGTTCGACGCATCGCCCACATCCGCCAGTACTGCGCTGGCGTGATCGGGCGATGCCTGGAGATACTCTGCAAACGACGCCCGGCATCGTCTTCTTTCAGCTGCTGCTTCAGGTCGGACTCGATGTCCTTGATTTCATCAGTGAGCTGTTGAATTTGACGATAAAGACGCATCACCACGCCCTTCAAGCGCACAGGAACGGGGTGTTGTGGATCGTCCAGCAGCGCCGGCACGCGGTGCAACGCAATAACGCCAATAGGCAGGCTGATCCCGAACTCCAGCAGAAAGCCATGAATCTGATTGGTCGCGACAGTGCGATGGCCAATCAATGATTCGCGGACACGGTGCAGCGCTGAAAGCGTTTGCTGCTCTTGGGTTTTGATCGAGCAGAAGCGCATCGCGGGGCGGCTCGCCGCCTCGCAAATCGCTTCGGCATCAATGAAGTCGTTTTGTTGCCTTTGACGAATGGTTTTTACGTACTGCGGGGCGATCAGCTTCACCTCATGGCCCCATTGCACCGATCTGTCGAGCCAGCCAATGGGCGCCACCGCACGATTCCATCACCACCGTACAGGCCGGCAGCTGGGCCAATGTGCTGAGCAACTGAGCGCGGCTGGTTTTCTTGCGTAAAACCTGATGACCTTTGGCGTCCTGGCCGTGCAGGTGGAAACTGTGTTTTCCAATGTCGATACCGAGAAGCGTCATCGTGTTCATGAGAGATCCTCCGCCGAAAACGAGAAAAGCCCTGCAAGCGTAAACCTGCAGGGCTTCTCGGTCAGGCTGACCATCTCATTAAGCCCACTGACCGTCGCCGGTTCAGTGGGCTTTTTTGCATCAGGCTCACTGGCTCATGATGAACGTCGCCAGGCTTTTCAGGTCGTCCGAACTCAACTGCGCGAAAGGTGGCATCGGCACATCCCCCCACTTTCCGCTGCCGCCGTGCTCAATGCTGGACATGACCCGGGCCAGTGCCTGCGGGTCATTGGCATATTTGGCCGCTACATCGTGATAGGCCGGGCCGACGACCTTGTGGTCGACCGCATGACAGGACAGGCAGGCGTTGTCCTTGAGCAAGGCCGAGGCGACTTTCGCGACCGACACCGTCGGTGGCTGATCCGCCGGCGGGTTCGAGGCCGCCTGAACATCGGCATCGCTCGCCTGGGCACTGCCGTAGGTCACCGCCAGGTAGGCACCGATGACATTCACCTCCTGATCGCTGATCGGAGCACCGTACACGTGCTGCATCTTGCCCGCTTCGGCGGTCCACTGCGCCAGGCTCATGCCTGGCGGCTGGAAATTGATGTAGTCGGCCGAATGGCAGATGGAACACTTCTGCCGGGCCAATGGGTAGCCCGGCATTGAACTGGGCTTGAATGCCGCGGTTTCGGGCGGCAGCGTAATCGAAAGCGGTGCTGCACCTGCCAGGTTGGCGAGACAAATCTGAGCCGCGCACAGCAAGGCGGTCATGAATTTCATGGGTTTCATGCAGCCTCCTCAGGCGACGGTTACGTGGCTGGTTTCGACGACGTGGCGGCGGTAGCCACCAGGGTTCCAGTCGGCTTGCAGCGGTTGCGTCTCGCCGGCACTGTTGCTGGCTCGCACCATCAATTGGGTGGCGCCCTTGCTGGTAAAAGTGATTGGTAGAGTCCACTCACGAAAGGAGAAACGGCCGAGGTCCTGCCCGAGGGTGGTTTCGCGCCAGGTTTTCCCGCCGTTGATCGATACCTCCACCTTGTTCACCCCGGCGCCACCGTCGAATGCGATGCCCTTGAGCACCACGTTTTTGTTCAGCGGCAATACATCGCCATGTTTAACGCTGGTGATGAAACTGCGCACCGGCAATCTGGAAATCGGTTGGGTTTTCGCCGGCGTAGTGCCGGGGGCAATGCAGAAGCAATCGTTATCCGGAACCCGATAACCCTTGGCCATGAAAAAACCGTCGTAGGTATGGTCGACGACTTCGATCTCACTCAGGTGCTTGACCCAGTACGTGCCAAAATAACCTGGCACCACCAGGCGTATCGGGTAACCGTTGAGAAATGGCAGGTCGGTGCCATTCATCGACCAGGCGATCATCGGCTCGCCATCCATGGCATGGCTGATGTCCAGCGCCTTGATGAACTCCGGCGTGCTCGGCAGCACCGGCTTATCCAGCCCACGGAAGGTCACCTGCGCGGCACCGGCTTTCACACCGGCCTTTTCCAGTACCGCCTTGAGCGGCACCCCCAGCCAACGCGCATTACCCATTGAGCCATTGCCCAGTTGAGCGCCGAACACCCTCGGCATCGAGAAACCACGGCTGTTACCCGAACACTGATTGACGGCCACCACTTCTACCGGCTCGGCAAGGGACTTGAGCTCGGCAAGGGACAGTGACAGCGGCGTGTCGACCGAGCCCTTGATCGTCAGGCGATAGTTGTCCGGGTCGATGCTGGTCGGGAAATTGGCCAGGTGGTAACGCACGAAAAACGCGTCATTGGGCGTGATCGGCCCTTCGTTGAAGACAGCGAACGGCGTCTCCAGGTGCGGCGGCCGAGTAGTCACCAGGGTCAACGGGCGTTTTTGCGGGTATTGCACCAGCGGTCGTGGACCAGCGGCAAAGGTCACGTCCTCGGAGGAATCACTGGCGGCCCCTGTGTCCTCGGCTGCCCTGGCGAGATTGGCCAACGGCGAGGCAGCCAATGCCAACGTGAAAGCATCGCGTAAAACCCGCCGGCGGCTCGGCTGGCTGTTGTCTACAAAACTGAACTTCATTGCGCGCTCTCCATGATTGTTTTATCGAGATGCAACTGACTGTGGGAGCGAGCCTGCTCGCGATGGACGTTAACGAAAACGCGTGCTTACTGACTAAACGCAGCGCACTTGAGTCAATCGTCGGAACGCCGCCCGGAGCAAGCTCGTTCCTACAAATTCCCGCCAGGGCGGAGAGGTATCAGGCTTACGGTTTCGCGTTACCCAGGTCGGTAAACAAACCAGTATCGTCACGTGCAAGCTGTCTGCTTCACATTGAGCGTCAGGGACTTGGCAATTGATGACAAGGGTTGCCGAAAACTGTGGTATAGAGCGGCGCCGGTTCGGTTCAGTGGGCTTTTTCACATCCGCCTAAAAACTGCCCTCGCCTGCTACTGTCAAGGCAATCATTTGTTGAATCCCCAGTGCCAAATTGCATTTTGGGCCGGAGAGGATGAACACCAGCTTGTAGGAGCGAGCTTGCTCGCGAAAAACGCCAGGACAACGCGGGCATTCAGGCAGCACGCGTTATCGTTGACGTCCATCGCGAGCAAGCTCGCTCCTACACGGGGAACGCGTTCATTTGTGGTCAGGTCGGCTATCAGGCCGCCTCGCTTTGGCTTTGGCTTTGGCTTTTGATCTTCTTGCCCCCTCGAGAGGCCGAGCACAGGTTCTGCGCAGTGGGCAACCCGGCATGGATGCCGGGTTAGCCACCGCCGGCCATGGATGGCCGATGGCGGCGGGCCCACGGAGCAGGACCGGAGCAAGGGAATGCCGAGCCTAGGCGAGGCACCAAACGTCAGGGGCAAGAGCCCTTGGTTACTTGGGGCTCTTCCAAGTAACCCGCCGTAAAGGCGGAACCCTAAGTGGCCGTGACCGCAGAAACGGATATGTACACAAAAAAACGTCACCAGACACAAAGCCTTCGCGAGCAGGCTCGCTCCCACAATGGGGCTTCATGCATCCGCAAAATCAGTTGGGTTCGCGATCAATTGAAAGACCGCTACAAAAGCCCACTGACCGTCGTCGGTTCCGTGGGCTATTTCACATCCGCCTAAAAAACTGCCCTCGCCTGCTACTGCCAAGGCAATCATTTGTTGAATCCCCAGTGCCAAATTGCATTTTGGGCCGGAGAGGATGAACACCAGCTTGTAGGAGCGAGCTTGCTCGCGAAAAACGCCAGGACAACGCGGGCATTCAGGCAGCACGCGTTATCGTTGACGTCCATCGCGAGCAGGCTCGCTCCTACAATGGGGCTTCATGCATCCGCAAAATCAGTTGGGTTCGCGATCAATGGAAAAACCGCTACAAAAAAAACCCGCCAACCGTCACCGGTTCAGCGGGCTTTCTTTTATACGGGACAGCTAACCCAAACACCCCACCTCAACGGCAGGACATCCGAATCACAACGCCATATCAGCCGATGCATTAGCCTTCGGCGCTTTCGCATCCGTATCGACAGTCACTGGCTTCACAGCCGGTGCGATCACCGCTGGTGGCGGAGTCAGTTCCAGCACCTTGGCGGTGTAGGCCCACTCTTCGGCAACCTTCTCAGGGCTGGCGTTCAGCTGGGTGCCGTAGCTTGGCACGATCTGGTGCAGCTTTGCCTGCCAATCAGGGGTCGCGACCTTGTCCTTGAACACTTTCTGCAGCACGGTCAGCATGATCGGTGCGGCGGTCGAAGCGCCTGGGGAGGCGCCCAGCAGGCCGGCGATGCTGCCGTCTTGCGAAGCGACGATCTCGGTGCCCAGCTTCAGTACGCCACCGGCGGCTTCGTCACGCTTGATGATCTGCACGCGCTGGCCGGCTTGCCACAGACGCCAGTCTTCAGCCTTGGCGTTCGGGAAGTATTCTTTCAGGGCGTTCATGCGGTCTTCGTCAGACAGCATCAACTGGCCTGCAAGGTACTCGACCAGCGGGTATTCCTTGATGCCGACCTTGGTCATTGGCCACACGTTGTGCGTGGTCGTGGTGGTCAGCAGGTCCAGGTACGAACCTTCTTTCAGGAACTTGGTGCTGAAGGTCGCGAATGGGCCAAACAGGATCACGCGCTTGCCATCCAGCACGCGGGTGTCCAGGTGCGGAACCGACATCGGCGGTGCACCCACCGAAGCCTTGCCGTAGGCCTTGGCCAGGTGTTGCTCGGCGATGGTCGGGTTCTCGGTCACCAGGAACGAGCCGCCCACCGGGAAGCCTGCGTATTCCTTGGCTTCAGGAATGCCGGACTTCTGCAGCAGGTGCAGGGCACCGCCGCCAGCGCCGATGAACACGAACTTGGCGTCGGTTTCGGTCTTGCTGCCGTCTTTCAGGTTCTTGTAGCTGACGCGCCAGCTGCCGTCTTCATTCTTGGTGATGTCCTGCACTTCGCTGGACAGTTTCAAGTCGAATTTCGGTGTGGTTTGCAGGTGCGCAACGAATTGACGCGTGATTTCACCGAAGTTCACGTCGGTGCCGATCGGGCTCCAGGTGGCCGCGATTTTCTGGTTCGGGTCACGCCCTTCCATCATCAGCGGTACCCACTGCTTGATCACAGCCGGGTCTTCGGAGTACTGCATGCCGGCGAACAGCGGGCTCGCCTGCAGGGCTTCGTAGCGTTTTTTCAGGAACTTGATGTTGTCATCGCCCCACACGAAGCTCATGTGCGGTGTGGAGTTGATGAACGAACGCGGGTTCTTCAGCACGCCTTGCTGAACCTGCCAGGCCCAGAACTGACGGGAGATCTGGAACGCTTCGTTGATTTCAACGGCCTTCGGGATCGAGACCTTGCCGTTCTCGTCTTCCGGGGTGTAGTTCAGCTCGGCCAGGGCGGAGTGACCGGTACCGGCGTTGTTCCAGCCGTTGGAGCTTTCCTGGGCGACGCCGTCGAGGCGCTCGACCATTTCCATCGACATGCCGGGTTCCAGCTCATTGAGCCACACACCCAGGGTCGCGCTCATGATGCCGCCGCCAATCAGCAATACATCGACTTTCTTTGCCTCTTCCGCGTGGACGGAAGTCATCCCCATCGACAACGCCAGCCCCAGCAGGGCCGTGTTCACTTTCTTAAACATCTGTAGCACCTATGATAAAACGCCATCCGCCCTTCCATCCTCACGCGCACAGCCCCGTGTTTCACGGCAGTCACGGGTGCGGCACTCAAGGATTGCAGGGTGGGCACACAAGGCCGACGAACCGCATCGACCCCAGTTTTAATGTCCCTTCTGAACTGACTTTTTATCTTTATTGGCTTCAGCTACTTGAGCGACAGTGATTCTGTCGGCACGTCTTGCGGACGCGCCAACTGAATAGGTCAAACCAAGTTGGCGCGAAGAATATCACGACAAGCCTTACCCGCGCGTCTGTTCCCGACCGGTTAGTCCGGGCCCGGGCGCCCGGCCTTCTATACTCATCCTGTTTTACTCCATTAGTGTGTGAGGAACAGCCATGAGCGACAGGAACAGCCGTGAGCGAAAGGAGCAGTCATGAGCGACAAAGACGATCTGCGCAAGTACTCCTCTCAAGTGATCGACGGCGTGGAAGCCGCACCGGCACGCGCCATGTTGCGGGCCGTGGGCTTTACCGATGCAGACTTCAGCAAGCCGCAGGTCGGCATCGCCTCGACCTGGGCCATGGTCACGCCCTGCAACATGCACATCGACAAGCTCGCGCTCGAAGCCGAAAAAGGCGCGAATGCCGCGGGCGCCAAGGGCGTGATCTTCAACACCATCACCATTTCCGACGGCATCGCCAACGGCACCGAAGGCATGAAGTATTCGCTGGTGTCCCGCGAGGTGATCGCCGACTCCATTGAAGTGGTCACCGGTTGCGAGGGCTTCGATGGCCTGGTGACCATCGGCGGCTGCGACAAGAACATGCCGGGGTGCCTGATCGGCATGGCGCGGCTGAATCGCCCTTCGATCTTTGTCTATGGCGGCACCATCCAGCCGGGTGCCGGCCATACCGACATCATTTCCGTGTTCGAGGCCGTGGGCCAGCACGCACGGGGCGACATCAGCGAGATACAGGTCAAGCAGATCGAGGAAGTGGCGATTCCCGGCCCCGGTTCCTGTGGCGGCATGTACACCGCCAACACCATGGCCTCGGCCATTGAGGCATTGGGCATGAGCCTGCCCGGTTCCAGCTCCCAGGACGCCATTGGCACCGACAAGGCGTCGGACAGTTTCCGCGCCGGCCAGCAGGTCATGGAGTTGCTCAGGCTCGACCTCAAACCCCGCGACATCATGACCCGCAAAGCCTTCGAGAATGCCATCCGCGTGGTGATCGCCCTCGCCGGCTCGACCAACGCCGTGCTGCATTTGCTGGCCATGGCCAATGCGGTGGATGTCGAACTGACCCTGGATGACTTCGTCGAGCTGGGCAAGATTTCCCCGGTGGTCGCCGACCTGCGCCCCAGTGGCAAATACATGATGAGCGAACTGGTGGCCATCGGCGGTATTCAACCGCTGATGAAACGCATGCTGGATGCCGGCATGCTGCACGGCGATGTACTGACCGTCACCGGCCAGACCCTGGCGGAAAACCTGGCAAACGTGCCCGATTACCCGGCCGGCCAGGATGTGATCCGGCCTTTCGACCAGCCGATCAAAAAGGATTCCCACCTCGTCATTCTGCGCGGCAACCTCTCGCCCAACGGCGCCGTGGCCAAGATCACCGGCAAGGAAGGCCTGCGCTTTGCAGGCACGGCCCGGGTCTATCACGGCGAGGAAGGCGCGCTGGCCGGCATTCTCAATGGCGAGGTGCAGCCCGGCGAAGTGATCGTGATCCGCTACGAAGGCCCCAAGGGCGGGCCGGGCATGCGCGAAATGCTGTCGCCGACGTCGGCGGTCATGGGCAAGGGCCTGGGCAAGGATGTGGCGCTGATCACCGACGGGCGTTTTTCCGGCGGCTCCCACGGATTCGTGGTCGGTCACATCACGCCGGAAGCCTTCGAGGGCGGACCGATTGCGCTGGTCGAGAATGGCGACAGGATCATCATCGATGCTGAAACCCGGCAGATTACCGTGGACGTCACCGAGGCTGTGCTGGCCGAGCGCAAGTCGCGTTGGGTGCCGCCGCCGCCCAAGTACAAACGCGGGGTGCTGGCCAAGTATGCGAAGACGGTGTCCAGTGCTTCGGAGGGGGCGGTGACGGACAAATACCTGTAGCCCGTTGTTTTGCGCTGTATGGTCTGCCCGATCACCTTGCTGTTGTCATCGCTTGTTTTTGCGCCATGCCGCGCAGGGACACCAGCAACAGGCTGGCCAATGCACCGGCGACCGCGATGGCCATGTCCTTTTGCGAGTCCCAGGGGTCGTTTTGTGCGCCGACGAAGGCGTTCGCCGTGTCATTGCCCAGGAAGGCACCGCCGATCCAC
Organism: Pseudomonas sp. BIC9C; assembly: GCF_034541995.1. Taxonomy (NCBI): domain Bacteria; kingdom Pseudomonadati; phylum Pseudomonadota; class Gammaproteobacteria; order Pseudomonadales; family Pseudomonadaceae; genus Pseudomonas; species Pseudomonas sp. BIC9C. The sequence continues at coordinate 180,851 of NZ_JAWDGM010000009.1, read as the reverse complement.
TCCACCAGTTCATACACGGCGGAGGTCGACAGCATGATGTTCAGGGTCACGAAAAACAGCCAGAACCCGCGCAGCGGCGTCAGGCGCCACAACACTTCGCGCACCGGATAAGCCAGCAGCAGTCCGTAGCTCAGATGCACCAGTCGGTCGTAGTGATTGCGGTGAACCCCTGACGCCTGCTCGAAACAGAAGCCCAACCACGCCGAAGACCAATGATCGTAAGGCACCAGGGAATAGGTGTAGTGGGCACCCAATTCATGCACGCACAGAAACGCAAACACCAGCGTGATGGACGTCGCAGACAAGCGGAACCGCCGCGAAACCGCCACCAGCGTCCCCACCAGCAACAGCACCAGCAGGTTTTCCAGCGCCCAGTCCACCCGGCTGCGGGGAGAAAAACCCGACACCACGACAATCACCAGAAACAACATGAGCAAGGTCAGGTCGTGACGTAAGCGCGGATCGGGCTGCATGGCGCAATACCTCGAAGTCAGGGCATCGCCCTTTTAACTTTGAGGCACGGTCGCCGGGCAAGTTCGCTTTTCCCCTCCATCGCATGATAAGTTGTACGATGACTGATGAATACTCAGCCAGTCGTCGCGCTATCCCTACAACAACAAGGAAACACCCATGAAAAAAGCAACAGTGCTGATTGGTTTTCTGTGCCTGTTCAGCGGCTACGTCGCCGCCGCCCCGGCTGCCGCGGACAAGGACGTGGCCCTGGCGGTCGACCACCTGACCCAGGCCATGCTGCACAAAGACATCCCGGAGTTGAACGCCTTGACCGCCGAGAACCTGACCTACGGGCATTCCAGCGGCAAGATCCAGGACAAGCAGGCATTCATCGCCGATATCGAAACCGGCAAAAGTGCCTTCAAGACCCTGGAGATGCAAAACCAGACTATTACCCTCTCGGGCGATGTCGCGCTGGTCCGCCACCACTTCTCGGCGCAAGCGCTCAAAGGCACCGAAGTGGTGCCAACCGAAATCGAGAACTTGCAGATCTGGCAAAAGCAGAATGGCAAATGGCTGCTGGTAGGACGGCAGGCGTACAAGTTCTGATGCACGCGTAAGGCCACCACAAAACCTGTGGGAGTGGGCTTGCTCCGGGCGGCGCTCCGACGAAGACGGAGTGTCAGCCAACCTCCCTGCTGGATGTGCCGGCCTCTTCGCGGGCAAGCCCACTCCCACAGGTACTTTGGCCGGCCGCAGGATTGGCATTCACTGGAGATCAAACTGTGCGGGCTTGCTCGCGAAGGCGGAGTGTCAGACACCTATGAGGTCGACTGATACACCGCCTTCGCGAGCAAGCCCGATCCCACAAAGGGGATAAGCGGTGGTCAGTTGCCCTTCCACTCCCGCGGACTGAGCCCGGTCTTGCGACGAAACGCCCGGGCCAGCGCCGAGGGGCTTTCGTAACCGACTTCCTCGGCAATCAGCGCAATCGGTCGGCCCTCGCGCAAGCGTTTCTGCGCCAGGCTGATGCGCCAGCTCACCAGGTAATCCACCGGCGTCTGCCCGACCACCCGGCGAAAGTGTTCGGCAAAACTGGCCCGCGACATGTTGGCGGCGACCGAGAGTTCGGCCACGCTCCAGGCCTTGGCCGGTGTTTGATGCATCAGGCTCAGGGGACGCGCCAGGCGCGCATCGGCGAGGCCGGCCATCATGCCCGGTTGCTGGCCACCCGTACTCAGAATGTGCCGCAGCAACAGAATCACCAGCAATTCAAACAACCGGTCCATTACCGCTTCACGCCCGCATGTACCGTCAAACGCCTCGTTGAATAGCCATTCCAGGGTCCCGGCCAGCGCCGGGACTTCATCGAGCTTAAGCACCAGGTAATCCGGCAACGCCGCCGCCAGGGCATTACCCGCACCGCCGTCGAAATCCAGGCTCGCGCAGACCAGTTGCGTGCCGGAGGCTTCTGAAGCGAACAGACGATGCCGATAGGGCCGGGGGAAAAAGATCAGGGTCGGTTCGGTCAATTGCAGATCCGGTTGATCCCCCAACCTGAGCAGCAACTCACCCGCCTGAAGCAGGTGCAAATGACCGCCGACCTGTTGGCCGTCGAAGGCGGCGGTACCGCAAAACGTGCCGCTATGGAACGTGCCGGCATTGACGCCAAAGTGTGTGAGCAACGTGGACAGGCGATCCATGACAAGGCTCCCGAAGGCAGTTCTGGACGATCTGTCGCATATCCTCGACGATTTGCACCCTGAAAGCCAGGCACTCTCCCTAACATCAGCTCCGTACCCAGCGCATTCCGCGCTTCACACCACGGAGTATCACCATGACCCGCATTGCCCCGATCAGCCTGGAACACGCCACCGACACCACCCGCCCGCTGCTGGAAGCCGTGCAGAAGAAAATCGGCTTTCTGCCCAACGTGTTCAAGGTATTGGCCCACGCCCCGGCGGTGTTGGCTTCGTACCTGCAAAACTCGGCCGCACTGGGCAAGACGTCCTTGAGCGCCACGGAGAAAGAAGCGGTGTCCCTCGCCACTTCGCAGGTCAACGGCTGCGACTACTGCCTGGCGGCCCACACGCTGTTCGCCGGCAAGGCCGGGCTGTCAGGCCAGGACATCCTCAGCGCGCGTCAGGGTGAACTCAACGCCTATGCCACCCTCGCCCGCCAGGTCACCGAAAGCCGTGGCCACCTGACGGTCGAACAGATCGCCGCAGCCCGTGCTGCCGGCATCGGCGATGGCAAGATCGTTGAAGTGATTGCCCACGTGGCTGCGCAGACGCTGACCAACTACCTGAACAACGCTGCGCTGACCGACATCGACTTCCCGGCCATTGAAGCCTGAATGACTTGAGCGACGGAGTACCCACCATGAATACCGTGACCTTGTACACCACCGACACCTGCCCTTACTGCCGCAATGCCAAGGCCTTGCTGGCCAGCAAAGGCGTGGCGATACAGGAGATCAACATTCAACGCGAGCCAGGTAAATTCGAAGAAATGCTCAGCCGCAGCAACCGCCGCAGCGTGCCGCAGATTTTCATCGGCGACACGCACATCGGCGGCTTCGACGACCTGGCCGGGCTGGACCGTCAGGGCGGGTTGGTGTCGATGCTGGCCTGAGTCGGTCACGTTTTTCGGTGAGCCGTTGAAGACCCGGGGGTTTTACTCGCTGTGCCTGCAACCCTCGGCCGCCGCGCATCCTGCCTGTGGGCCGGTGATGCGGTGGTTCACCTGGCAAACCACTGCATCACCCTGTGGGAGCGAGCAGGCTCGCGCCCACAGGGGGGGCTCAATCATCCTCATGCAACTTGATACCCCGCGCGTGCAGCAAATGAGGCACCACCAGCACCAGCAGCGTCAGGGCGAGGAAGAACGCCGAGATCGGTTGCGTGACGAATACCGTCCAGTCGCCCTGGCTGATGGACAAGGCGTTACGCAGTTGTTTCTCGGCCATCGGCCCCAGCAGCATGCCGACGATCACCGGGGCGACGGGGAAGTCGAACCGCCGCATCAGCACCCCGCCCCAGCCAATCGCCAACATCAGGATCAGGTCGAAGGATGAGTGGCGCATGCCATACACGCCAATGGTGGCGAAGACGAGGATGCCGGCGTTCAAGTACGGCCGGGGGATTTGCAGCAGTTTGACCCACAGCCCCACCAGCGGCAGGTTCAACACCAGCAGGATCACGTTGCCGATATACAGCGAGGCCACCAGCGTCCACACCAGGTCGGCGGAAGTTTCGAACAGCATCGGCCCTGGTTGCAGGTTGTAGTTCTGGAACGCAGCCAGCAGGATCGCAGCAGTAGCGGACGTCGGGATGCCCAGGGTCAGCAACGGCACCAGGGACCCGGTCGCACTGGCATTGTTGGCCGCTTCGGGGCCGGCGACACCTTCGATGGCGCCCTCGCCCTTGTTGGCGGAAAACTCCTTGGGGTATCGGCTGAGCTTGCGCTCGGTGGAATAGGACAAAAAGGTTGGAATCTCGGCGCCACCGGCCGGAATCGAACCAAACGGAAAACCGATCAGCGTGCCCCGAAGCCACGCCGGCACCGAGCGTTTCCAGTCCGCACGGGTCATCCACAATGAGGTCAGGCGGTGCCGTCCTTCGTTTGATTCCCCTTGATAGAGCAGGCTGTACAAGGCCTCGCCAACCGCGAACAAGCCGACCGCCACCAACACCACTTCGATACCGTCGACCAGCTCGGGCACGCCAAGGGTGTAGCGGGCAATGCCCGAGGTCGAGTCCAGGCCGATCAGCCCGATGGTCAGCCCGACGCCGAGCGAAGCAAACCCTCGGAGCATGGAAGCGCCAAGCACCGCCGACACGGTGGTGAACGACAGCACCAGGATCGCGAAGTATTCGGTCGGGCCGAAATTCAGTGCCAGCCTGGCGACGATGGGTGCAAACAGTGTCAGCAAAATCGTCGCGATGGTGCCGGCGACGAACGAGCCGATCGCCGCCGTTGCCAGCGCAGGCCCAGCCCGGCCGTTACGCGCCATCAGGTTACCTTCCAGGGCCGTGACCATCGAAGACGATTCACCGGGGGTGTTGAGCAGGATCGAGGTGGTGGAGCCGCCGAACTGCGCGCCGTAATAAATCCCGGCGAACATGATCAGCGCACCGGTGGGGTCAACCTTGGCGGTGATCGGCAACAACAGTGCCACCGTCAGCGCCGGACCGATCCCCGGCAACACGCCGATGGCGGTGCCGAGCAGGCAGCCGATGAACCCCCACATCAGGTTGATCGGCGTCAGCGCCGCTGAAAACCCCATCATCAGGCTTGAAAGAATGTCCACGGCGTCGATCTCCTCTCACAGCCAGACGTTGATCAGCGATGGCAGGGAAACCCCCAGCCCGGCGTTGAACAGCCAGTAGATCGGCAGGGTCAAGGCAATGCCGATGGCCAGGTCCCGCACCGGATGACGGCTGCCAAAACCCCGCGCCGAACAGGCAAACAGCAACCCGGCGGCCAGCACAAAGCCAATGAGGTTGATCAACACCGCCACCCCGACAAGCCCCGCGGTCACCCAGGCCGCACCGGTTTTTCCATCGGGCACAGTGGCGACGTCGTTATCCAGCTCGCGAAAGCCGCCACTGATGGCCTGGTACACCAGCACCACGCCCACTGCCCCCAGAAACGCCGCCACGATATAGGGATAAACGTACGCCGGGAGGATGACGAAACCCATTTCGGGCGGAAAACGGTAGGCGCCAATCGCCAACACGACGCTGATGGCGATCAGGCCGATGCCGACCGCCAATTGCGTCGGCACCACTGCGCGCAGTGTGGCCATCTCAAAGCAGCCCGACCTTGACCAGCATCGCGCGCAACCGCACGTGTTCTTCCTCGACGAATTTGCCGAACTCATCGCCGGTCAGCACGCTGGGCGTCCAGGCGTTAGTCTGGAGATTGTCCTGCCAGACCTTGCTGTTGGTGGCGGCCACCACAGCGTCGATCACCTCTTTACGCTGCTCCGGGGTAAGGCCCGCTGCACCGTAAACGCCGCGCCAGTTGCCGATCGTCACGTCGTAGCCGCTCTCCTTGAGGGTCGGCGCATCAATGCCGGGAACGCGTTCCGGCGCACCGATGGCCAGGACACGGAACTGACCGGTCTTGATGTATTGGCCCAGCTCGGCGTACCCGCCGGTGATCACCTTGAGCTGGCCGCCCAGCGCCTGGGCAACCACTTCGCCGCCCCCACCAAAAGCCACGTAGTTCACCTTGTTGACCGGCACGTCCAGCTTGCCCGCCAACTCGGCGATGCCGATGTGATCCACCGAGCCCTTGGAGCCGCCGCCCCAGGTGATGCTCGTCGGGTTGGCCTTGAAGGCCTTGATCAGGTCATCGAGGGTCTTGTACTCAGACTCCTTGCGCACGGCAATCACGTTGTACTCGGTGAACAGCCGGGCAATGGGCGTCACATCCTTCAGGCTGATCTGCGGTTTGTTCTGCTCGATGCCCGCGACCATGATCGCGCCGACCACCAGCAAGGCGTTCGGGTCACCCTTGGTGCTGTTGGCAAACTGCGCCAGCCCCAGGGTCCCGCCCGCCCCGCCCTTGTTCTCGAAGGTCACGGCCTTGGCCGTATTGGCTTCGACCATAGCCTTGCCCAGTACCCGGGCGGTCTGGTCGTAACCACCGCCCACCGAGCCCGGGGCCATGAATTTCACGGTATCCAGCGCGAAGGCGGGTGCGACAAGCATGGCAGCGGTCAAACCAGCGGCCATGCAGCGACTGAAACGACGGATCAAAGCGGACATGGGCATCTCCTGATTGCATTGTTTTTATAGGTGCCGTTTGCCCATCGACGTACTCGACGAACTTGGGCCTGCCCACAAGCGTAGGCCATGGATTCATGGGTTGATCCGTTTTGCTGAAACCACTTTCCAATGGCACCGCAGACCCTGTGGGAGCGGGCTTGCTCGCGAAGAGGCCATCACATTCAACATTGATGTTGGCTGATACACCGCCTTCGCGAGCAAGCCCGCTCCCACAGGGTCTGCGGTGTTCCGGCCGGCGTTTCATTACAACTTTGTCATCAAGCTGTTGGTCGGCTGTCCGGATCGCTTCGTTAACCTGAACTCACTGTCAGGCCAACCACCGACAGCCACCCTGCCCTTGTAGAGAGAGATTCGTCATGAAAATGTTGATCCTTGGTTTTGCCGCCCTGCTCGCCACCGGTTCGGCGTTTGCCGCGACTCAATCCACCTCACCCGTCATCCACGACCAGGACGGCTTTTATGTGCCCGTGGACGTGGCCAAAGTGCTGTCCATGACCGACCTTTCCGGCCAGTGCGGCATCGTGCCGGCGCAGTTCAACTACCTCGACCACCAGGGTCGCGAGCACCAGCTGGACTATCAGGTCCAGGGCATTGGCTGCATTGGTGAGAACTGACCGGATGCCTGTATTGACGATTGATCGGGCTACACTTGCGCCACTGGCTTGCCCCTGTAGCCCGACCGAATCAGGCAGACGTTCATGAACATCCTCGTAGTCGAAGACGAACCCAAGGCCGGCAATTACCTGCTCAACGGCCTGCAGGAACTCGGATACACCGTGAGCCTGGCGCGGGACGGCGTCGATGGCTTGCACCTGGCCCTGGAACACGATTTCGATGTGATCGTGCTGGACGTCATGATGCCGAAGATGGATGGCTGGGAAGTCCTGCGCCGCTTACGCAAGGAAGCCGACACACCGGTGTTGTTCCTCACCGCCCGGGATGACATCGCCGACCGCATCAAAGGCCTGGAACTGGGCGCCGACGATTACCTGATCAAACCGTTTTCCTTCGCCGAACTGGTGGCACGCCTGCGCACCCTGACCCGGCGCGGCCCTACCCGGGAAGAAGAACACCTGCACGTCGACGACCTGCAGATCGACGTGCTCAAGCGTCGCGTCAGCCGCGCCGGCAATCGCATCACCCTGACCAACAAGGAATTTGCCCTGCTGCACCTGTTCGCCACGCACCAGGGCGAAGTGCTGTCACGCTCGATGATCGCCTCGCGGGTCTGGGACATGAATTTCGACAGTGACACCAATGTCGTCGATGTCGCGGTGCGCCGCCTGCGCCTGAAAATCGATGATCCGTTCCCGCTCAAGTTGATCCACAGCGTGCGCGGCATCGGCTACCGCTTCGACACTCAACCCTGAACGCCCCCATGAATGCGATGACTCCGCTGCAATCCGCCTCCCGTCTCAGCCACTCCCTGACCCTGCGCTTGGCGTTGGTGTTTGCCCTGCTGGCGTTTGTCTCGCTGGCGCTGCTGGGTGTCGCGTTGTACCGCGACCTGGAGCGCGAGTTGATCCGGCGCGACGACATTGCCCTGATCACCCGCATCGACCAGTTGCGTACCTTCCTCAACGACAGCAATACCCTGGACCTGATCAAGGCCAAGCCGGCGCTGTTCCAGAACATGATGGGCAACCGCGAGGCCCTGCTGACCATCGGCACCCCTGGCCAACCGCCGTTGCTGGTGGTCAACCCGGGCAACCTGCAAATGCCGGTGCTGACCCCGGTGGCGATGGATCATCGCCTGACCCTGAACGACGTGCAGCATTTGCCCAACGTCAATGGCGTGCCGTTTTCCGCCTTGGCGGCGACCATCGACTCGGGTGACCTGGGCAGCCTGCAAGTGGTGACCGGGCGCTTGATGACAGAACGCACCGCCGTGCTCGCCGACTACCGGTTCAATGTGTACCTGTTCGCCAGTGTCGCGGCGATTCTGCTGTCGCTGTCCGGTTATGTGCTGGTGCATCGCGGCCTGTTGCCTGTGCGGCGCCTGGCCCGTCACACCCAGAGCATCGACGTCGGCAACCTCAACGAACGCCTCGACAGCCAGGGTGCGCCACTGGAACTGTTGCCGATGATCGACGCCTTCAACGCCATGCTCGACCGGCTGGACAAAGGCTTCATACAACTGGGCCAGGTATCGACCGACATGGCCCACGAACTGCGCACGCCGATCAACAACCTGCTGGGCGAAACCCAGGTGGCCTTGCAGCAGAACCGCAGCACCGACGCCTACCAGCAGCTGTTGGCCTCGAACGTCGAAGAGCTTGAACGCCTGGCGCGCATGCTCGACAACATGCTGTTTCTGGCCCGCACCGATCCGCGCAGTGCCTTGCGCCAGCGTCAGGAACTGGATGCCGCCGACGAAATGCAACGCATGGCCGATTACTTCGAAGGCCCGGCAGGCGACGTTGGCATCTGCATCAATGCCCAGGGCAGCGGTTTGATCTGGGCCGAGCCCATGTTGCTGCGTCGTGCCCTGGCCAACCTGTGCGCCAACGCCATCAAGTACGGCGCCCCGCATTCCGAGCTGTGCATCCACGCCAACCCGACTGCCGACGGCATCCAGGTGCAAGTGCGCAACCATGGCCCGACCATCGCGCCCCAGCATCTGCCACGGCTGTTCGAACGCTTCTACCGGGTCGATGAATCCCGCGAACGCTCCTCCCAATCCAATGGCCTGGGCCTGTCGATCGTGGCGACGATCATGCAATTGCACAACGGTGCCTGCCATGTCAGCAGTGCCGATGGCATCACCTGCTTCGAGCTGTTTTTCCCGGCGCGGCAACAGCATGAGTAACGCCTGAGCGAAAACCACCCGTGTCACTTCCGACAAAACATTGCTCAAGGGTGCGTGTCATGGCCTAACCTCATTGGCTAAGTGACCAACAACCCGTCGAGCACGCCGATGTGCAATGTATTGAAGTCAATGATCTGCGTCGCCTTCGCGCTTCTGGCGGCAAGCCCGGACTGGCTGTTGGCGACGCCCATGGCCGATGCCCTTGCCCCCGCCGCCACCCCCCCGATCATCAGCATCCCCGACAACGATCTGCTGGGGCTGCAAAACCAGTTGAACAGCCTCAAGCAGCAGGTTTCCCTGGCCAGTAATTACACCCAACTGGAAAGCGCACAGGATCAGGTGCAAGTACTCATCCAGGATATTGATAGCCTGTCCGCATCGCTGCTGCCCGGGCAGGCGCAGTTGCAGGCGCAACTCAACGTACTGGGGCCAGTGCCCCTCGCCGAGAACGCACAGGTGACGTCTGCCATTACCACCCAGCGAGACACCCTCGGCGAACAGAAAAACAGGATCGATAGCCAACTCAAAACCCTGGAAACGCTGAAAAAAAGTGCCGCCGAGCTGATCACCCAGATAGCCGGCATTCGCCGCAGCCTGTTGGAAGCGGAAGTGACCCAGCAAACCACCAGTATCCTGAACCCGGGTTTCTGGTCGCCTTTGTTCAATCTTCCGGCATCAGACCGCCAGCGTTTCAGTACCCTCGTCGAGCAACTCGAGGCCACGCACCGGGCGGCCTGGCAACCCGGGCAACGCGGGATCACGGCGGTCCTGCTGATACTGGCCCTGGCCATCTGGACCGTAGGGCGACGGTTCGCCGGCCGGGGCCTGGCGTGGCTGTGCATCCATCGAATGCCTGAAGGCCGGTTGCGGCGCAGCTCCCTGGCATTGGCGTCGGTACTGGCGACGGTGCTGACCGCCGGCATCGCCCTGCAATTGCTGCACTTTGCCGGGACCCGCCAACTCGCCCTACACCCCGCTGCTGGCCGATCTGGCGCAGTATCTGGAAAAGCTGGCCTATACCTGCGTGCTGATCACCGGGTTGAGCCGAGCATTGCTGTCAATCAAACATCCCTCATGGCGCCTGCCCGATATTGCCGATCCGGTGGCGCTGGCGATGGCGCCCTATCCGAAGTTGCTGGCAAGCCTGCTGCTGGTGCTGGTGACACTGGTGCAGATGAGTAATGTCACCGGCATGAGCGCTGAAGTGGTGTTGTTCGGTCGGGGCATCGTGGCGTTGGTCGCTGCCCTGGTGATCGGTGCGCTCCTGTTGCGCGTCAGCAAGACGCGCAGAGACCTGATCGTTGCCGGAGAAGCCCCCGAAGGCGTCACAACCTCTGCCGGCCTGATTTATGCGTTTACCGGCGCTGCCGTGGTGGGGTCCCTGTTCGCCCTGGTGATCGGCTACGTGACGATGGCCCGGTTCATCACCTATGAACTGGTCTGGATATTCATCATCTTCGCCGGTTTCTACCTGCTCACACAGGTTTACCAGGACAGCTGCGATTACCTTTTTTCAGCCCGGCAACCCGCCGGCAGGACCATCAAACAGCTGCTGGGCATCGGCAATCCGCGCCTGGAACAGATCTGCACCGTGTTGTCCGGGGCAGGCCGCGCCATCCTGATACTGATTGGCCTCATTGCGCTGTTTGTCGGCGGGATCGGCACGACACTCGGGCAACTGGTCACCGGCACTGTGGCCGTACTCGGCGGTGACGGGCTGCGCAAGCTGAACATCGTCCCGGACAATTTGTTGCATGCCCTCCTGACACTGATGATCGGTGTCTATCTGATCCGCACCCTGCGCCGCTGGCTGGACAAGGAGTTCCTGCCGAAAACCGAGATGGACCCGGGCATGTGCGCCTCGCTCAGCACCCTGTTTGCCAATATCGGCTACGCGTCGGTGGTGCTGCTGACGCTGTCGTCGCTGGGGATCAAGTGGACCAACCTGGCCTGGATCGTCAGTGCCCTGTCAGTGGGCATCGGCTTCGGCCTCCAGGAGATCGTGAAGAATTTCATCTCCGGCCTGATCCTGCTGACCGAGCGCCCGGTGAAGGTCGGCGACCTGATCAGCATCAGTGGCGTCGAAGGTGATATACGACGGATCAACGTGCGGGCCACGGAAATACAACTCGCCGACCGCTCGATCATGATCGTACCCAACTCGCATCTGATTTCGCAGAACCTGCGCAACGTCACCCTCGGCGGCAGCGCCCAGGGCGTGGTGAAACTCGAACTGATGTTCCCGTTGGACATCGACCCTGAGCAAGTACAGAACCTGCTGTACGACACCTTCACCGAACATGAATCCATTCTGGATAAACCGGTGCCATTTTTGCGTTTCAGTGAGCTCAAACCTGAAGGCATCACGTTGACCATCACCGGTTATGTCGCCAGCCCACGCACGGTCGGCGCGATCAAAAGCGCACTGCTGTTTGAAATTCTCAAGCGGCTGGGTGCCGCGGGCATTGAACTGGCGAAACCGCCACCGGCAGCGTGATCATGCAGTCAATTGTGGGAGCGAGCCTGCTCGCGATGGTCGCCAACGATAACGCGAACTAACTGACAGAGCGCATTAGCTTGACGTTTTTCGCGAGCAAGTCGGATCGCCGCACCGTCGCTCCCACAGATTGATCAATGGGCGATGCACACCGACTTGAGTTCGGTGTAAGCCTCGATCACCGCACGGCCGAACTCGCGGCCCATGCCCGATTGCTTGACGCCACCGAACGGCATCGCCGGGTCGAGCAGCACGTGGGCATTGACCCACACGGTGCCGGCCTTGATGCGTGGCACCAGGTTCATGGCCTTGCCCAGGTCGTTGGTCCACAGGCTGGCCGCCAGGCCGTAGCGGTTGTCGTTGGCCAGTTCGATCACAGCGTCTTCGTCGTCGAACGGCATCACGCCCAGCACCGGACCGAATACTTCTTCGCGGGCCACGGCCATGCTGTGGTCGATGTCCGCCAGAATGGTCGGCTGCACGAAGAAACCCTCGCCTTGCAGCAACTCACCGCCCGTCACCACCCGCGCACCTTCCTTGCGAGCCAGTTCGATGTGCTTGAGTACGCTTTGTTGTTGCTTGCGCGACACCAGCGGGTTGATCGCCGCCTCGCCGTTCATGCCCGCGCCAATCGGCATCGCCGAGACGGCGGCGGCCAGGGCTTCGACAAACCGGTCATGGATCGAACGGTGCACATAGAAACGCGAGGCCGCTGCGCAGACCTGGCCGTTGTTGAGCAAGCCACCGAGGATCGCGCCCTGCACGGCTTTTTCGATGTCGGCATCGGCGAGCACGATCATCGGGTTCTTGCCACCCAGCTCCAGGGAAAAGCGCGTCATGTTCTCCATGCACGCCACGCCGACGCTCTTGCCGACGGCGGTCGAACCGGTGAACGACACTTTGCTCACCAAAGGATGTTGGGTCAGCACACCACCGACGGAAGCACCACCGCCGGTGACCACGTTGAATACGCCGGCCGGGATGCCCGCTTCCAGCGCCAGTTCGGCCAGACGCATGGCGGTCAGCGGGGTTTCCATGGCCGGTTTGATGATGACGGTGCAACCGGTGGCCAAGGCAGGCATCAGCTTCCAGGCCGCAATCAGCAGCGGGAAGTTCCACGGCACGATGCCAACCACCACACCCACCGGCTCACGCTTGGTGAACGCGGTGAACTTCGCACCGGGTGGCAACGGGATCGACACGTCGAAGGTCTGCCCTTCGATCTTGGTCGCCCAGCCGGACATGTAGCGCATGAATTCCACGGTGGCGTTCAGGTCCAGCGCGCGGGCCATGTTGATCGACTTGCCCTGGCTCAAGGTTTCCAGTTGGGCCAGTTCTTCGGCGTGCTCTTCGACCAGACGGGTGAAGTTCAGCAGGATGCGTTCACGGTCCGCCGGGCGCAGGCTCGACCACACGCCAGACTTGAAGGCCTTGTGCGACGACTGCACGGCGCGTTCGACGATTTCCAGTGGCGCATCCAAGGTTTCGCACAGGGTTTGCCCGGTGGCCGGGTTGACCACGGCGATGCTGTCGCCCTCGGCAAGCACCCACTGGCCATCGATGAAGCAGCCGTGGCGACGTTCGAGGAATGCAGCAACCTGGGGCAGGATTTCAACGTTGCTCATAATTCACCTTTCATTCAGACGATGTGTTCAGGCGCAAAACCGGCCTGATCAGTGTTGTTCTTTGAGGAAGCAGGCGACCGCCTGACGGTCGTCGGCGGAGGCCAGGCCCATGTACGGCATGTAAGTGCCCGGCACGTAGGCCTGGGGCTGGGTGATCAATTGCGTGATGTTCTCGGCTTGCCAGTCGACGTCCTTGTCGCGCATGGCCTGGGAGTAGCTGAAGCCCGGCAGCGAGCCGGACTTGCGTCCATACACACCGAACAGGTTCGGCCCCATCATCCCGGTCGTGCCCTTGGTCACCGCGTGGCAGACGCTGCACTCAGTGGCAAACACTTCGGCACCCCGGCGGGTGTCCGTGGCGCATTCGGCGGCAGACACCGCCTGAACCAGGGTGAAGGACAGCAAACCGATCACGGGCAAACGCAGTGAAGTGAACATAAGAAACCGACCTTGAAAATCCGCGCGCTCGCCGGCAGGCGAACGACAACACTAAAAATGCCGAGGCTGGGGACTTCGGCAGGTTGTCAGGGATTGTCGGTGGTCGCCGGCCCGCAGGTTTTGCCCTGCGTGCCAGTTGTGTTGGCCGGGCTGCCAAACCGGGGAATCTGGCATGCACAACCAACTAATTGGCAAACAGGGAAAAGGGCAAGGAAAAGTCGGGCCTTAGTATCTAAAAAGACCGCAAACCTGCGCTCAAGAACAAGAACGGATGCCACACCATGCTCAAGTCCCCCTTGCTTCGTCTCTCGACGCTGGCGCTGATGATCAGTGCCGGCAATGCCGGTGCCTATGAACTCTACGCCGATGACGACAGCCATCTGAACGCCACCCTGGAAGCGGCGTTCGGCATTTTCCACAGCCAGGAAAACTACGCCCTGTCCGGCCGCCTCGACGAAGGTTCCTCGTCGTGGCGCGAGGGCTATATCAAATACGGTTTGAGTTTCGACAAGGGCCTGGGCGGTGCGGGCACGGCTTACGGCGCGAGCAACCTGCTCAGCTCCGGCACCTGGGGCGACGGCGATGCCGCCGGCTTCAGCGACGGTTCGGAACGCACCACCAAGTTCGAAGACGCCTACCTCGGCTGGCGCTCCGCGGACCTGTTCGGGGCGTTGGGCAAGGACGGCGTCGACCTGTCCTTCGGCCGCCAGAACATCGTGGTCGGTGATGGTTTCCTGATCGATGGCGACGCGCTGAACATCGGCAAGGGCCTGGCCGACGGTGAGTTCAACCGTGGCGGCGCCTACTACCTGGCGGCACGCAAAGCCTTCGACGAAACCGCGGTGTTGCGTCTGGGCGGCAAGGAAGGCTGGCGCAGCGACCTGATGTGGCTCAAGTCTGACAACCGCGCCCAGGCCAAGACCGAAATGTACGTCGGCACCCTGGAACACGTGGCCGAGGCCGGCACGGTCGGCCTGACTTACATCAAGACCACCGACGTCGACGAACAGTTCGCCTCCCCGGCGCAACTCGAACGCGACGGCATGAAAACCTACAGCGTACGCGCGGCAGGCAATGCCGGGGTGAAAGACCTGTTCCTCTCCGGCGAATACGCCAGGCAGGACAAACCCCACACCTCCGACGAAAACGCCTGGTACCTGGAAGCCGGCTGGACCTTCTCCGACGCGCTCTGGACCCCGAACGTCAGCTACCGCTACAGCCGCTTCTCGGAAGGCTACGACACCCTGTTCTACGGCATGAGCCGTGGCTATGGCACCTGGTTCCAGGGCGAAGTGGCGGGCAACTACGCCGGGCCGTTCAACACCAACTCGCGCATCCAGAACGTCGGGCTGAAAGTCTCGCCGCTGGAGAACCTGAACCTCGGCGCGCTGTACTTCAACTACGACACCATCGACCGCAGCCTGGGCAACACCGATGGCCATGAGGTCGATCTGTATGCCGAATGGCACGTCAACGACCACCTGACCGTGATGCCGCTGGTGGGCATCTACCAACCGGACAAGAGCGCTGACAACGGCGGCACGCAACTGGGCAACAACGACCGGAACGTCTACGCCCAACTGCTGTTCGTCACCGGCTTCTAATTTCGGTCACGGGCAACGGCGCTGTCGTTGCCCGTGTGGAAAAAGGTATTTCCAATGCACAAGAAATTCCTGACGATCCAGAGCAAGATCGCCCTCCTCGCCGGCCTCTGCCTGTTGCTGGTCGTCGGCTTGCTGTTGGGCTTGTCGCTTTATCAGACCCACAAGAGCAGCCGGCAAGTGGCGCAAGCCAGCGGTGACATGCTCGCCAACGCGGCCAGGGAACACATGCAGGCCCTCGGCAAAGTGCAGGCCATGCAAGTGCAACGCACCTTCATGCAGACTCACGAATACGGCCAGGGGTTATCGCGGTACCTGTTATACCTGCGACAACTGCAACAAAGGGGCAACCTGACCCGCCAACAATTGCGCCAGGAGTTGAGTACCCAGCTCCACCAGGCCTTGATCGACAAGCCCGACCTGCTCGGGCTTTATGTCATTTTCGAACCCGGTGCACTCAATGGTGCCGACGCCGATTTCGCCAACCAGGCGGAACTTGGCAGCAATGAAACCGGACGCTTTGCGCTCTATTGGGTGCAGAGCAAACCCGGTGAACTGCAAGCGGTGATCGGCGACGAAGGCCTGCTCGCCAATACCGAGCCGGGGCCGAGCGGCGCGCCGTACAACGCGTTCTATACCTGCGCCCGCGACACCCGCCAGGCCTGCGTGCTGGAACCCTATTTCGATGAAGCCTCCGGCAGCCGCAAACTGGTGACCAGCGTTGCCTTCCCGCTGCTGGAAAACGGCAAGGTCATCGCCGTGGTGGGACTGGACATCAACCTCGCCGCCCTGCAGCAGAACAGCGAAACCAGTGCCCGTGCGCTGTTCGATGGCAACGGCCGGATCAGCATCGTCAGCCCGCACGGAGTGATCTCCGCCAACAGCCAGGATGTCAATCGCCTGGGCCAACCGATGGACAACAACGAGGTCATGGACGCCTTGCGCCAGGGCAAACCCGAGGTGTTTGTCAACGCCCGGCAGATCAGGGTCCTTGAGCCGCTGTCGCCGATTGCCGGAGCTGCGCCATGGGGCGTGTTGGTCGGTGTGCCGCAGAACGTGTTGCTGACACCGGTCACCACGCTACAGAACGAACTCGATGCCCAGGGCGTGCAAAGCACCGCGCTTGAACTGCTGCTTGGTGGCGGCTCGGCCCTGCTCGGCCTGCTGCTGATCGGGTACACGGCGCTGCGCATCACCCGGCCGCTGCAAGTGCTGACCCGGGTCATGGAGGATATTTCCCTGGGCGAAGGCGACCTGACCCGGCGCCTGCAAGTGCAATCGCGGGATGAAATCGGGCAACTGGCGACCGCCTTCAACCGCTTTGTCGAGCGCATCCACCATTCGATCCGCGAGGTGTCATCGGCGGCGCTGGGGGTGAACGAAGGCGCGCGGCGGGTACTGGATGCTTCAAACTCGTCGATGAGCAATTTCGACGATCAATCCACCCGCACCAACAGCGTGGCGGCAGCGATCAACCAGTTGGGCGCGGCCGCACAGGAGATCGCCGATAACGCCTGCGATGCCTCGCATCAGGCCTCCAATGCCCGGCAACAGGCCGAGGATGGGCGCCAGGTGGTGCAGCGCACGATCGAGGTGATGAACGAACTGTCCGGCAAGATCAGTGCGTCGTGCGCCAACATCGAAGTGCTCAACGACAAGACCGTGAACATCGGGCAGATCCTCGAGGTGATCAAGGGCATCTCCCAGCAGACCAACCTGCTGGCGCTCAACGCTGCGATCGAAGCGGCGCGGGCCGGTGAAGCGGGTCGTGGTTTTGCCGTCGTCGCTGACGAAGTGCGCAGCCTGGCCGGACGCACCCAGACATCGGCGCTGGAGATCCAGCAGATGATCGAAGAGCTGCAAGTGGGCGCGCGGGAATCGGTCACCACCATGACCGAAAGCCAGCGCCACAGCGAAGAAAGCGTCACCATCGCCAACCTCGCCGGCTCCCGCCTGGACAGCGTGACCCAGCGCATCGGCGAGATCGACAACGTCAACCAGTCCGTCGCCGCCGCTACCGAAGAACAAACCGCCGTGGTCGAAGCCTTGAACGTCGACATCACCCAAATCAACACCCTGAACCAGCAAGGCGTGGAGAACTTGCAATCGACACTGCGGGCCTGTACCGAGCTGGAGCAGCAGGCGGCGCGATTGAATCAGTTGGTGGGAAGCTTTCGTATCTGAGATTTGGGTTGCCTTATGTACCGTCATCGCGAGCAAGCCCGCTCCCACATTTGAATTTCTGCCGCACACAAACTCCGTGCTCACTGCAGATCCCCTGTGGGAGCGAGCTTGCTCGCGATGAGGCCGTCACATCCAACATCACTGCCGCCTGACACACCGCCTTCGCGGGCAAGCCCGCTCCCACATTTTTGATCTGAGTCGCACACAAACTCCGTGCCCACTGCAGATCCTCTGTGGGAGCGGGCTTGCTCGCGATGAGGCCGTCACATCCAACATCACTGCCACCTGACACACCGCCATCGCGGGCAAGCCCGCTCCCACAGTGACCTACGCCAGCCCACATCAATCTGGCACCCACAACCAACGACATGGCATGCGCACAAACATGCCGCGCCGCACCCCGCGCGTAGTATCGAGACCTGCCCCATTCCATGGGCGCAAAGCAACGCTGAACCCCTCCATTTCTCACTAAAACAATAAATCGGCCTTCGGGTCGCGGGAGACTTCTGTGCTCAAGAAAAGTGCGCTGGGCTGGCCAAAGATTGCCGGCCTCGGAATTGCGTTGGTGGTGGCCGGCCAGTTTTCCGGCTGGAACTTCGGGCTGGCGGCCGGTGGTTGGTTGAACATGCTGGTCGCCACGCTGTTGATGGCCCTGCTCTGCGGTGGCCTGGCCTTGTGCGTGGCGGAGCTGTCCACCGCGTTACCGAGTGCCGGTGGCGTGTTCGTGTATGCGCAAAGTGCGTTCGGGCCGTTCGTGGGTTACCTCGTCGGCGTCGCCTGCGCCCTGGCCCTGACCATCGGCACCGGTGCGGCGGCCACCTTTATCTGCGCCTACACCGAATCGATTTTCGGCCTCGGTGGCTGGCCGGTGAAGATCGCCCTGTTCGCCGTGATCATCGGCATCCACATGCGTGGCGTCGGTGAAGCCATGGGCCTGACGTTCATTGCCGGCGTGATCGCCGTCGTCGCACTGCTCACGTTTGGCGTGGCCATGGCGCCCCATGTGGAATTGGCCAATTTGCTGAAGTTGCCCGCCAGCGTCGCAACACCGGTCAGCCTTGGCGGCATCTTCGCCTGTGTACCATTCGCCATCTGGCTGTTCATCACCGTTGAACAAACCGGCTCGGCGGCCGAGGAGGCGCACAACCCCGGTCGCACCATGCCCCGCGGCATCCTGGCGGCCATCGGCACCTTGCTGGTGACCGCGCTGGTGGTACTGGTGTGCGCACCGGGTGCCGGTGGCGTCGAGCTGGTCGGTTCGGCAGGTGATCCGCTGTACGCCGCGATGTCCAGTAACAGCGCCTTCGGTGACGGCTCATGGCTGGCCAGGGTGATTGGCTGCGGCGCGGTGTTCGGCCTGATCGCTACCTTCTTTTCGCTGGTATACGCCGCCTCCCGGCAACTGTTCGCCATGGCCCGCGACGGCCTGTTCCCGCAATGGCTGGGCAAGACCGGCAAACGCGGCACGCCCTGGCCGGCGCTGTTGCTGATCGGCGCCTTCGGCCTGCCGCTGTCCGAAGTGGACCCGGCCACGGTGATGCTTGCAGTCGTGCTGCTGCTCAACGTTTGCTACCTGTTCATTTTCGGCGCGTACCTGCGCATCAAGACCCGCCAGCCGGACCTGCCACGGCCGTTCACCTTGCCCGGCGGCAAACTGGTTGCGTGGCTGGGCCTGGCCCTGACGCTGGTGGTGATCGCCGCCTGCTTCCAGCTCGACATGCTGATGCTGATCGCCCTCGCCGTGACCTTCACCCTGAGCATTTTCAATTACCTGCTGCGCAACCGTCGCACCACCGTCATCGAGGTTCCAGACCATGCCTGAAGACACTCTTCTGCAACGCCGCCATCGCGTGCTCGGCAGCGCCTCGCCGCTGTTCTACGACAAACCCTTGCACCTGGTGCGTGGCGAAGGTGTCTGGCTGTTCGATGTCGACGGTCGACGCTACCTCGACGTCTACAACAACGTGCCCTGCGTCGGTCACTGCAACCCTCGCGTGACCGAGGCCATGCACCGCCAGGCCACCACGCTGAACATCCACACCCGCTACCTGGATGAACACGTGGTGCGCTACGCCGAACGCCTGACCGCGACCTTCGCCGCGCCGCTGGACACCGCCATGTTCACCTGCACCGGCAGCGAAGCCAACGAACTGGCGTTGCGCCTGGCGCGGTTCGCCAGTGGCGGCACCGGCATCATCGTCAGCGACTACAACTACCACGGCAATTCGGCATCGCTGGCAGAAGTCACCACCGCCCTGCCCTCACCGGAGCCCTTTGCCGCCCATGCGCGCGCCGTGCCGATTCCGTGCCTGTACCACGCACCGGCCGGCACCACTGAGGCACAACTGGCCGAGGAATATGCGGCCAACATCGCGGCGGCGATTGCTTCGATGCAGGCCCAGGGCATTCGCCCGGCCGCCCTGCTGATCGATACCCTGTTCGCCAACGAAGGCCTGCCACGGGTGCCGGCCAGCTTCGTCAACAAGGCCGCGGCGCTGATCCGCGCCGCTGGCGGACTGTTCATCGCCGACGAAGTGCAATCCGGTTTTGGCCGCACCGGCGATCACCTGTGGGGCCACCAGGCACACGGCGTGGTGCCGGACATCGTCACCCTCGGCAAACCGATGGGTAACGGCTATCCACTGGCCGGGTTGGTCACCCACAAGGCACTGGTCGAATCCTTCGGCCACCACGCCATGTACTTCAACACCTTCGGCGGTTCACCCGTGGCGGCAGCCGTCGGCATGGCGGTACTGGATGTGATCGAAGAACGGCAACTGCTGAAAAACGCACAAAGCGTCGGTGCCTATGTGCAGCAACGCCTGCAAGTGTTGGCCGGCAAACACTCGATCATCGGCGACGTGCGCGGCAAGGGCCTGTTCTTCGCCATGGAACTGGTGCGCGACCACGTCAGCAAAGAGCCGGCCGGACTGGAGGCGCGCAAGGTGGTGAACGACATGCGCGAGAACGGCGTGCTGATCAGCAAGATCGGCGCCGGCGACAACATTCTCAAGCTTCGCCCACCGCTGGTGTTCAGCCGCGACCACGCGGACCTGTTCGTCGACACCCTGGATAACGCGCTCAGCGCGATTTGAGGCTTTTGCCATGACTGAACTCCACAGACTTGCATTCGACACCCTGAGCCATGACCAGCAAGTGGCCCGTCTGCACGAACTGGCGCGCCATGCCCTGCAACAGTGGGATGGCGAATTCGCCGACATTGAACTGGTGAAGTTTCGCGAGAACGCCGTGTTTTCCGCCCGCCGCCACGATGGCCAGCGGGTGGCCCTGCGCATCCAT
Source organism: Pseudomonas sp. BIC9C (assembly GCF_034541995.1). Taxonomy (NCBI): domain Bacteria; kingdom Pseudomonadati; phylum Pseudomonadota; class Gammaproteobacteria; order Pseudomonadales; family Pseudomonadaceae; genus Pseudomonas; species Pseudomonas sp. BIC9C. The sequence continues at coordinate 160,146 of NZ_JAWDGM010000009.1, read as the reverse complement.
CGCAATGGCTATCACTGCGAAGCCGCGCTGCGCTCCGAGCTGCAATGGATGGAGGCGCTGGCCGGTGCCGGCATTACCGTGCCGCCAATCATCCGGACGCAAAATCAAAGTCACCTGGTCGAAGTCACCCATCAGGCCATCGGCGAGCCGCGCCACATCGACATGCTCGCCTGGCTGCCCGGCGCGACCGCCGGCACCTCGGAGAACGGGGTGCAGGCCGAAACCGAAATCGACTTCCTGTTCAGTGAAGCCGGCGCCATTGCCGCGCGCATTCACCTGCATTCAGCGGACTGGCAGCAGCCGGACGAGTTTGTCCGGCATGCCTGGGACGAGGAAGGCTTGATTGGCGCCAACCCGTTCTGGGGCGTTACTGGGAGCTGGAACAGCTCAACGATGAGCAGCGGGATCTGCTGCAACTGGCCCGGCGCAAGGCGCGCAAGGATTTGCGCCAGTATGGTCGGCACTTGGGCAATTTCGGCATGATTCACGCCGACCTGGTGCCCGAGAACCTGCTGATCGAAGGGCCGCGTCTACGCTTGATCGACTTCGACGATGCCGGGTTTGGCTGGCACATGTTCGAGTTGGCCACGGCGTTGTACTTCTGCCTGGATGACCCGCGTTTTAAGCAGATCAAGGCGGCGCTGCTCGACGGCTACAATGCGGTCAAACCGCTGACCGAGGCGGATCGCAAGGCGCTGGCGCTATTTCTGATGCTGCGCGGCACCACCTACCTGGGCTGGATTCACACCCGCCAGGGCACGCCGACGGCGATTGAAATGGCACCGATGTTGATTGAACGGGCTTGCTTGTTGGCTCGGGAATATTTGCAGGCCTGATACACCGCTTTCGCGAGCAGGTCGGATCGCCGCACCGTCGCTCCCACACTGAATGTCAGTGAACTCAGAACTTGTGTTCGGCGACGATCCACTGTGGGAGCGAGCCTGCTCGCGATAGCGGCATGTCAGTCGGCATTGATGTTGAATGTAAAACCGCCATCGCGAGCAAGCTCGCTCCCACAGTGTTTAGTGATAAGCCGGGCCGATCAACCTGATCCAAAGCCCGGTTCACCGCCAACTCCCCCAGCATGATCACTTGCGCGATGCCCAACAGGGTGTTGCGGTGCGTGCCTTCCAGAAATCCCGCCAGATCGTTGGCCATGACACTCGCCGAGGCCAGCGATTCGCAGGCATGGGCCAGCAGGGTTTCGCTGTCGATTTGCGGATTGATGGTGAACATCGTGGAGGGTTTGGCAGACCGGGGAGACACGAAGCCGGCGCGCCCGAGGGCGCCCTGCGCACAGCTGCCATCAAGTCCAAGGATGGGGAATACCTGACTGACTGGACTGCCCATGCACCTCATGTCACCACGGGCTGCCAAACCCGATCACTGGACATCAGCGACGTGCGCCAAGTTACCGATGGCCTCCAAGGCGCACAAGCCGGCGGATTCTGGTGTACCTGTAGGTAATGCCGCAGGGCGTTGTAGCTTGCAGGAAGTTAATCTGACAGCCTTTAAACATGCATTCCAAATTGAAACCGCCATCGCGGGCAAGCCCGCTCCCACAGGTACTGAGTACAGCCGCAAGAAATTGGTTGGCTGGCAGGCCGCCATCGCGAGCAAGCTCGCTCCTACAGAAGAGCAGAGCAAAGCAGGTCGGCGAACACCCGCTCTGCTCTTCACCACTCAACAGGCCGAGCGTTAGCTCGCCTGCCGCTCTTGATCCACCCGCCCCCTCGGCAGGCTGAGTGGAGGCGTTCATCCGGGGATTGGCGCGCAGCGCCGTTCGACGCAGTCGAACTCATTGCATGTAGGTCGAGCGCAGCCGACCGGAGGGCAATGCCCCCGGATGAATGCCGGAGCGAAGGGACCCCGAGCCCTGGCGAGGGGCCGGACGTTCGGGGCGAGCGCTTTTTTGCTTACTTTTTTAAGGCGCTTGTTAAAAAAGTAAGTCGCCGTAAGGGCGAAACCCTAAGTCGCCGTTACCGAAGCAACGGATATGTACACCGTCAACAAAAGACAGGCTGACTGAAACACCGCTTTCGCGAGCAGGTCGGATCGCCGCACCGTCGCTCCCACATTCTCAGCAATGCGCGCTGGCATGCTCAAGACGATGAAACAACCGGTTGAAATACACCAGGCTATCGCGCGGTTCCCGCACCCCAACCTTTTCCAGCTCGACAAACATCACCGAGTGCGAGCCCACTTCCTTGCACTCGCTGATCCGCCCTTCGAGCTGCACCAGGGCATCACGCAGCACTGGCACGTCAGCCGCGCCGTCGTCCCACAGGTCCCAGGCAAAACGCTCGGCCATCGGTACCTGGGTCATGCCGGCGAAGTGCCGCGCCAGTTCTTCCTGTTCGCCACACAGCACGTTGACGCACAACCGGCCGTTGGTGCGGAACACGTCGTGGGTGGCGCTGTTGCGGTTGACGCACACCAACACGGTGGGCGGCGAATCGGTCACCGAGCACACGGCGCTGGCGGTGATGCCGCAGCGCCCGCCCGGGCCATTGGTGGTGATGATGTTCACCGCCGCCGGCAGCTGCGCCATGGCGTTGCGAAAGTCGATTTGCTGCTGGCTCAGGTCGGCCATGTCGATGCCCCTTCCTTCAGGAGGACCGCGTCGAAAGCGGTCCGTAGGTGATGGAACAAGACTAAGGCCGCAGACGCGGCACAACCATTCTGACGATCCCCATGGTGAGGTTGGGTTTCCGCTAGTCGACTAGGTGGTTTCTTTATCGCAAGGGCCGGCCACAGTGGGTATTCTGCATACTGGCTCCAGAACGATGAGCCAATGCGTGCCGCGCGTTCGCGTGCGAAAACAATAATTAGAAAATTTCGTGGCAGCCCCGATGGAAACCCGTAAACCGATTGTTTATATCGTTGACGACGACAAGGACCTGCGCACTTCCCTGGCCTGGTTGCTGGAATCGGTCAGCGTGCAGGCACAGTGCTTTGCCGGCGCCGAAGAGTTCCTCAGCCAATACGACCCCAGGCAGCCCGCCTGCCTGGTACTCGACGTGCGCATGCCGGAGACCAGCGGTTTCCAGTTGCAGGAAATCCTCAACCAGCGCGGCAGCACCCTGCCGACCATTTTCGTCTCGGCCCACGGTGATATTCCGATGTCGGTCAAGGCGATGAAGAACGGCGCGCTGGATTTCGTCGAGAAGCCCTACAACCCGCAGCAGATGATCGACCGCATCCAGGCCGCGCTGAAGACCGCCGTACACGCCCAGGCCGATCAGCAGCAGCGTCAGAACCTGCAGGGCAAACTGGCACTGCTGACCAGCCGCGAGCGGGAAGTGTTGATGCTGGTGATCGATGGCAAGGCCAGCAAGGTGATTGCGCGGGAGTTGAACATCAGCGTGAAGACCGTTGACGTGCACCGCACCAAGATCAAGGAAAAGATGGGCGTGACCAGCATCGCCATGCTGGTGCGCGAGGTGCTGCATTTGCCGGTGGATGAGCCGGTGCGGCACTGAATGATCTGCGGCGGTCATGAGGCCGCCTTCGCGAGCAAGCCCGCTCCCACATTGGATCTGCGTCGTACACAGAGTCAATGTGGGAGCGGGCTTGCTCGCGAAGAGGCCAACACATCCAACATCAATTATGGCTATAGCGCTTGCGATAAGCACCCGGTGACACGCCAAAACGCGACTTGAAGGCCGACGAGAAGTAGCTCGAGTCGGAGAAGCCCCAGGCATAACACAGTGCCGAAAGCTTCTGCTCGACATCCGCGCGGCGCAGGTTTTCGGCGCAGAAGTCCAGGCGGCGGTGCTTGATGTATTGCGCCACCACCAGGCCGCGCTTGGAGAACATCCGGTACAGGCCGCGCACGGAAATCCCCACTTCACGGGCAATCAGCTCGGGGCACAGCTCTTCGTCGCTCAGGTGCGCGTCAATGAAGGCGATGATTTTGCGAAACTGCCGTTCATGGGGATCAGCAGCGCTGTCACGGGCACTGATACCCGGCAGCAACAGGCTGGCCAGGGCGTCGAGCACGGCCTCGCTCTCCTGCATGTCCAGCCCTTCCTGCTGGCGGGTGTCTTGCACCAGCTTGTTGGCCATCGCCGCCAGGGGGCTGCTGGCCGCGATGCGCGTGGCGCAGTTGACGGCATTGAAATGCGAACCACGCTCGACCACCTGGCGCGGAAGTATCAACGAAAGCTGTCGGCAATCGTCGTTGTAGATCATGTCGCTCGGACGGCTGGCGTCGATCAGCGCGATGTCACCACAACCCAATTGCGCGCGGTTGTCGCCCTGCTCCAGTTGCGAGCTGCCACGCATCTGGAACACTGCGTAGTAGTGGCCATCGCTGCTGGTGCTGACGTCCTTGCTGGTGCGGTACAAGTGCACGTGCGCCATGTCGACCACACTGAGGTTGATCGCACCGCTGCGAAATTCCGCCAGTTCGCCGTAAAAATCGGAGTCCAGCGCCCGGGCATCGAAACGCCCACAGGCCTGGTTCACCTGGCTCAACCAACTTTCGAACGCCTCGTTGCGCACCGTCGATGCTGTAATCATGTCCGCAATGCCTCACGTTTTTGTTGTTATTTTTCGACCGCTTCATCGAGCGGTTCGTCAAAACCGTTGTTGCTGTAACCATCGCCTCCCTCGACGGCCGCCGGGCGCCCATTCAACAGGCTCCGGCCCAAGCTTTCCAGCCTTGCGCGGTCTTAAATGTCCAATACCAGACGAGCGGAAAGTGCCCGTGATACACAAGCGCAGATCTGCTTGTTGGACGCCTTTTCCTTGTTCGACAGGCAGTTGTCGCGGTGCTCCGGCACACCGTCCAGGACCTCGACGATGCAGGTGCCGCAAATGCCTTCGCGGCACTCGGTGTCGATGTCGCAACCGTGGGCCTGCAGTACGTCGACCAGACTGGCGTTGGCTGGCACTTGCAGCACCACGCCGGAACTGGCCAGCTCCACTTCGAATGTGCCGGCCGGGGCGCTGTTGGCCACCGGGTCCGCCGCGAAGTGCTCCAGGTGAATGGCATCATCCGGGCGACTGCGCAAAGCCACTTCCACCACTTTGTTCATGAACGGTGCCGGGCCGCAGGTGTAGACATGGGCGGCGCTGCCGGCGCGCTCCAGGCATTCGCTCAACGCGCTGTCCAGATCCGCGGGCTCCACGCCGTAGTGAAACTCCACGTGATCGGCAAAGTTCGTCGCCAACAGCTGGGTAAACGCAGCGTACTGCGCCGAACGGGCAAAATAGTGCAGGCGATACGGCTGGCCGCTTTCCGCCAGTCGATAAGCCATGCTCAACAGCGGCGTCACGCCGATACCGGCGGCGAACAGCACGTGTTCGTCGGCACTTTCATCGAGGCGGAACAGGTTGCGCGGCGCGCCCATTTCCAGCTCCATGCCCTCTTCCACTTGCTCATGCAACGCTAGCGATCCACCGCGCGACTGCGCTTCTTTCTTTACCGCCACCAGATACGCACGGCGATCCTGCGGCGGGCTGCACAGCGAATACTGGCGGGTCACCCCGGTCGGCCCGGTAAGGTCGACGTGGGCGCCCGGCTCATAGGTGTCGAGCGGCTGGCCGTCACTGCGCACGAGGCGAAAGGAGCGGATATCCAGCGCTTCGTCGACGATCCTTTCGATCTTCACCTTCATCATTGCATCACCTGAATACTGTTGTTTTGGGTACTGCACCTTGTAGGAGCGAACATGCTCGCGATGAACCTGAGGTCGCCACGGGGTGCCAGGTTTCCAGCGTTATCGTTGACGACCATCGCGAGCAAGCTCGCTCCTACAGGGGGGCATTTTTCTGCTGCTCAGCGCATGAACAAACCGCCATTGATGTCCCAGCACGCACCCGTTACGGAGGTGGCGTGATCGGCGATCAACAGCAACACGCTGTCGGCGATGAACGCAGGGTCGCCGAGGGTGCCGGCCGGGATCATTTTCAGGATCTGTTCCAGACGCTCGGGCGCCACGGTTTCGCGCACCACCGGCAAGTCCAGCGGACCTGGCGAGAGGCTGTTGACCGTCACGCCTTGCGGTGCCAGTTCACGGGCAAAGACCTTGGTCAGCGTCGCGACGCCGCCCTTGGCCGCTGCGTAATGCGCACCGGTAGCGGTGCCGCCGTTCTGCCCCGCCAGGGACGCGATGTTGACGATGCGCCCGAAGCCACGCTCGGCAAAGTGCGCGCCGAATACCTGGCAGGCGACGAAGGTGCCGCGCAGGTTGATCGCCATCGACTCGTCGAACTCTTCGGGCGTGATCTCCATCAGCGCCGCGACTTTCGACACCCCGGCGTTGTTCACCAGAATGTCGGTGCCGCCCCACTGCTCAGTGAGCAGGTCGCGGGCACGCTGGAAGTCGGCTTTGCTGCGCACATCCAGCTCGATGGCGACGGCCGTGGCGCCGCTGCCATCCAGTTCGGCGGCCAGTTGCTGCACGCCATCGAGGCGCACATCCGCCAGGCCGACGCGATAACCGGCCGCGTGCAGACGCCGGGCGATGCACTCGCCCAGTCCACGCGAGGCACCCGTTACGAGGGCTACTCGACTCATGATCCTGCCCTCACAAAAGGAAGCCGAGCGCGCTCAGGCTGTCGGTGGAGTTGATCAGGCGCACCACTTTCCGCTCCAGGGTCGGCACGCCGTCGGTGAAACGGATACGGTGGTTCAGGTCGGCCACGAACGGCGTATGCACGCCGCGCTTGTAGGCGTACAGCAGCTGCGCGGAGTTGACTTCGACGATGTCACCGGCCGCTTCCACCAGGCGAAAACGCGAAACGCTGCGAATGGTCTTCGCCGCATCCACCGCCGACGGCGAGAAGCCGGCGCTCAAGCGCTCGATACGCAAGGCACGCATGCGTGCATCGTCGTAGGCGTAGTTGAGGGTCGCTTCGAAATCCTCGGTGTCCGGGTCGATCGGAACTATGTACTTGCCGCTGTCGCTCCACAGGGTCGCCCATTCGGCGTAGTGCTTGTGGTCGAGCAGTTCGGCTTCGCGCCAGATGAATTCGATGGCCTGGGCCAAGGGACCTGCAAAACCGTTCAGGGTGTCGTGATTGCTCATTGGCTCATCATCCTTTTCCACATGTCGTAGGCACCGCGCATGCCGCCTTCGTCGGTGGCGTGGCTGACCTTGTCGCCGTTTTCAGCGGTGATTTCGCGGTTCAGGCCGCGGTTGACCAGGATTGGCGCATCGACGCCGGCATACGAGCCGCGCTGCACGCGGTCCCAGGCTTCGGCGTCGTCAGGGCTGCCGAAACCGAACGGGCCCTGGAAGTGTTCGTGGATGCGCATGCGTTCGCGGTTGGCGATTTCCGGGCCGCCGTCCATGCCCAGGGCAACGTGGCGGATCTCGGTTTCGCTGACCGACACCGGGCGCAGCACGCGGAAGAACGACATCGACATGGCCACGTTGGGGAACAGGTTCAGGTTGAACCCGGCGCCATGCAATGAACGCACGATGCGGCGGACTTGCTCGGGTGGCATGGTTTTCGACAGTTCTTCGGTGACGTGGGCGAAGCGTTCCTGCAACGGCTCGGTGCCGTCGTCGTGATCGAGGTCGACGTGCTCCGGCACCATCACCATCACGCTGTGGCCATTGCCCAGGGAGTGGGTCACGGCTTGCTCGTCGGTCATGAACGAGAGCATTTCCGAGGTTTCTTCATCCACCGACGACATGAACGACTTGTGCACGATCGGGAAGTGGTAACCGTCGGTGGTGTTTTCCAGCTGGATCTTCCAGTTGCCCTTGAAGCTGAACTTGTGTTCGCCCTGGGTCTTGATCGGATAACCGGCACCCTGCTTCATGAACAGGTCCATCCAGTGTTTCGCGCCGCCGAGGAAGTCTTCCAGCGGTTCGATCTCGTCGTTGTAGCTGGCGAAGACCATGCCGGCGTAGCTTTCAACGCGCAGGCTGGTGAGCGGCAATTCGGACTTTTCCAGGATGCCTTCATAGCCGTCCGGATACGGCAGCGCCCGCAGCTTGCCGTCCAGGCCATAGGACCAGCTGTGATACGGGCAGGTGAAACCGGTGGCGTTGCCCTTGTGCTTCTCGCACACGGTGGCGCCACGGTGCCGGCAACGGTTTTCCAGGACGTTGATGTTGTTCTTCTTGTCGCGCACGACGATCACCGGCCGACGGCCAATGGTGGCGGTCTTGAAGTCGCCGCTGTTGCGCACTTCGCTTTCGTGGGCAACCCACACCCAGGTGCGGTAGAAAATCTTCTCCAGCTCGGCTTCGAACAGCGCCGGATCGTTGTACAGCGAGACGTCGACGCGGTCGTGACTGACCAGTGCGTCCGGGCTTTTCGATGATGCGATCAGCCGGTATTCATGAGTGCTCATGCGGTTCTCCTCATGGCTTCTTTTTATGATTTCGTTTGTAGAGCTGGCAGTTAACCGGCCATGCTCTGTTGCAACTGCGCACCGAAGGCGCAGACCACTTCGTCCTGACCTTTGCGACCGACGATTTGCAGGCCGACTTTCAAGCCGCCGCAATCGATTTCCACCGGCACCGACAGCGCCGGGTGACCGCTCAAGTTGAAGGGCCGTACCAGCGGTGTCATGCCGGCCACAGCCTTGCTGCCGGCGCGGGCCTCGCTGAGGGTCGGCGGCAAGGTTGGCAACGTCGGCAGCAGCAACACGGCAAAGTCTTCCAGGGCCGCATCCACCTGTTGCGTGAAGCGTGTGCGCACGGATTCGGCCTGGGCCAGTTCCTCGCGCGTGGTTCGGCTGGCCGCCAGCAAACGGGTCTCCACGTCGGCACCGATCAGGCCCTTGCCGGCCAGGTGACCGAACGCCGCCCAGTTTTCGAAATTGATCACGGTCAGGCCGGCGGCGAACGCCGCTTCGAATTCGCTCAGGTGCAGGTGGCTACGGCGCCATCCGGCGCGGTCCGCGGCAGCACCCAGGCTGGCTTGCAGGTGCGAATCACAGGCCACGTCGAGAAAGCCGACTTTGGCGCCGTCACCGGGCAAACCTTGCACGTCGAAACCCGGGCAAATCACCTGCATGGCGGCAATCAGGTCGTCCATGGTCCGGGCGAACGCCCGACGCAGTCGAGACTGGAAGCCAACGGATGCGCGCCGACGCGGCTGACTCGGCCGTAGGTCGGCTTGAGCCCGGCAACGCCGCAGCACGCCGCCGGGACCCGCACCGAACCACCGGTGTCGGTGCCGATGGCAATGTCCGCCAGGCCCGCCGCGACGGCCGAGGCCGAACCGCTGGAGGAACCGCCGGGAACACGATCCGGGGCTTGCGGGTTGACCGGCGTGCCGGTCCAGTCGTTGATGCCGGTGACGCCGAAGGCCAGTTCATGCAGGTTGGTCTTGCCGACGATCTGCCAGCCTGCGTTGAGGATCGCATCCACCACCTCGGCGTTCTTCGTCGCCGCCGGGGCGTCGGCGAAGGCGCGGCTGCCCGAGCGTGTCGGGTAACCGGCGATGTCGATGGAGTCCTTGATGGCAACGCGTTTGCCGCTGCCACCAAGCAGGAATTCGCTGATGAAGGTACTCATGCACCCAGCTCCGTATTGAACAAGCGTTGCGTGCGGAAATGCGCGATCAGCCAGACGCAGTCGACACAACGAAATTCGATGTTCAACCGCGTGCCGAACAACTCGTTGCGGCCATCGGCATAGGTCGAGATCTGCTGCATGATCCACTGCCCCTGCGCAGCCTTGCCGTCCACCACGATCGACTCGCTGGTGAGGTAATGCAGGTTCAGCCGGAAGTGGTCGGATGGCGGCAGATAACCTGCGACAAACGCGGCCACCGCCTTATGCCCGTGATGTTGACCGAAGGTCTGCGCGGTCTGGCTGCCAACGCCTTCCCAGATCGCATCCTCGGTGAACAACTGCGCCAATTGGCTCAGATGAATCGCCGCCCGTGGCACATCGCACAGGTCCATGTAGCGCGCCATCAAGCGGCGCACCGCACTCTCCCCTTCGAGCGTCGCCAGACGCTGCAGCAAGGCCTCGTCCATGGCTTACACCCTGGCCGCGTCTGGGATGGTCAGCGGGCGACCGATGCGTGCTTCGACCCTGGCGTAGCGCCACAGGCTGTATTCGCCGACCGGCGTGGTACGGAACAGGTTGCAGGCGTCGATCACCGACTGGTGGCAGTCGACGTCGGCCATGATGTACACGGTCCAGGGCGAGGTGGTGGACGGGCCGACCATCAGGCGGTCGTCATCCATGGCGCCGAGCACGGTGATGCCGGGCATCGCGCCGAGGGAGCCCATCATCTGGCTGAAGCCTTTCCAGACGCTCAGGCCTTCGCCGGTGGGCAGGTCGAAAAAGTTCTGGGTGATGCCGATGCAGAAGACGACACGCAACGGTTCTTGAGTGGTTTGCGACATGGCGTTGGATCCTTGAAAAGTTGAAGGGAATTCAGATGTAGCCCGGGAACGGCGGCACGCCGAGGAACACCGAGCCGGCACCGTCGTACAGCCCTTCGCTGAGGAAGGCGTGCTGGGTCACCACCATCGAGTCGCGCAGGTAGCGTTGCAGCGGATGACGCAGGTAAATGGCGGTGGTCCCGGCCAGGTTGTAGGCGCTCTGCACCACCGCCGCTCCGGCCTGGGACACGTGGATCGCCGACAGGCGCAGCAGGCTGGTCTGCTCCGGCGTCACCGGATTGCCGGCCAGGATCGAGTTCCATACCTGCTCGGTGGCGTTGTAGAAGAACCCGCGTGCGGCGGCGAGCCTGGCTTCGGCCTTGGCGATTTCGATGCGCACGTAGGCGCGGTCGGCCATTTTCGGCGCGCCGGTAATGCCGCCGGCACCGGCCATGCGGCTGATTTCGTCCAGCGCTGCACGGGCCAGGCCGAGGTTGACCACCGCCAGCACTTGCGCGGCGTAGGCAATCGACGGGTAGCGGAACAGCGGCTCATCAATGGTTGCCGCCCCACCCCGGATAAACGTCCAGCGCTCATCGATGCGCTTGTCGGTCACGCGCAAGTCGTGGCTGCCGGTGCCTTTGAGGCCGACCACGTCCCAGTTCTCGACGATCTCGACCTGGTCCGGGCGGAATACGGCGGTGCGAGGCTTACCGCCAGCGGCGCCGATGCCCACACCCAGCAAGTCCGCGCCCTTGCAGCCGCTGGCGAATTTCCAGGTGCCGTTGACCTGCCAACCGCCCTCTACCGCCTCGGCAGGCTGCAACGGGAACAGCCCGCCAGCGAACACCAGGTCAGGGCTCTCGGCGTAGATTTCAGCCAGGGTTTGCGGCGGCAAGGCCGCCAGGTAGACGCCGGCGCTGCCGAAGCTGGCCACCCAGCCCGCCGAGCCGTCGGCTTCGGAGATGCGTTCGATCATTTGCAGGAACAGCGCCGGCGCCAGGGCGTCGCCGCCGAAGCATTTCGGCGTGGCGGCACGATAGATGCCCACCTGCTTGAAGCGCTCGATCATGTCCCGAGGCACGTGGGAGCCGGCGTCGAATTCGTCGCGGCGTTGACGAACCTCATCCAGCACCTGCTGAAATAGCTGACTCTCGACCATTGGCACGACCGGGCCGGACACAGGGTCTTGTTGCGCGACAGCTGAACGCAGCATGGGCTTTCTCCGTTTTGCTTATTGTTAGTGGGGCTACACCGCTCCCTGTAGGAGCGAGCCTGCTCGCGAAAAACGTCTCAACAACGTGGTCATTCAGACAGGACGCGTAATCGTTGACGTCCATCGCGAGCAAGCTCGCTCCTACAGTGAAAGGGGCGCTGCCCTTGCATTGAGGTCCAGTGTAAAAACCGCACCCCGGCGCCACTATTGGGGCGTGCAGCCCCCTCGCTAAAGAAAACCCCTAGGTCCACGCCGGTTACCTCTGAGCGCATCCCGCTGTGCGAGCAGGTATAAAACGCCATACTGCAAATCTCTGCCGCCAGGGGCCGTGCGATGTACCTGCCAAAACCGAACGACTTTCATGCGCTGATCGAAGCCATGCCGCTGTGCATCATTCTTCATGACGCGCACACCAAGGATATTCTCTGGGCCAACGCCGCTGCCCTGGCGGCGCTGGGCTTTACCCTGGAAGAACTGACGCCGCTGAAGGCCCCGGACATGACCCGCGACGCACCGAAGTACCGGCGCTCCGTGGGTTTGCGCTGGCTCGAAGGTGCCGCCCGCACCGGGCAACGGGCCATCGAGTGGTGCTATCGCTCCAAGCAAGGGGTGGAGATTCTTTCCGAGGCGGTGGCGACCCTGGTGCACCTGGACGGTCGCGATGTGTTGATGGTGCAGTTCCGCGACATTTCCAAAGAGGACAAGGTCAAGCGTGACCTCAAGCGTTTCGAGAGTCGGCTCAAGGCCTTCATGCAGGACCTGGCCGAAGGTGTGGCGGTGCTCGGCCCCGAGGGCGATATCGGTTTTATCAGCGACTCCGGCGCGCACCTGCTCGACAGCGAAGTGCACCAATTGATGGGCAAGAACTTCCTGGCCTGGTGCGACGACGCCTCGCGTCAGCGCCTGTTGCAACAGTTCGCCCATGAGACGCCGGAGCACGCGCCATTCAGCGTGCACTACAAGGTGCAACGCCGGGACGGCGAATGGCGCTGGCATGACGCAACCTGCCGCTACATCGAGATTGAAGACGATCTGGTCGGCCATCTGCTGCTGTTCCGCGACGTGACCGAGCAGGTGCAGGCCGAAGAGGCACGGCGGGTCAGCGAGCAAAAACTCGAGTACCTGGCGCGCTACAACGCCATGGGCGAAATGGCCGTCGCCATCGCCCACGAACTGAGCCAACCCCTGGCCGCCACCCGCAACTTCATCGAAGGCACGGTGATTCGCCTGGGCAACGCCGGCGAAACCGATCAAGCCGTCGCCTGGGGTTTGCAGAACGCGGTGCGGCAAATCGAGCACGCGTCGGTGATCATCAAGAGCGTGCGCGACTACGTGGTCAAGCTGGAGCAGACCGAAGAGCTGGTCGACCTTAATGAACTGCTGCGCGAAACCCGCTACTTCATCAGCCTGCGGGCCGATCCGAGCCTGGTGCGCGTGGAAATCGTCACCGCGCCGGAACCGCTGCAGGTCAGTTGCGAGAAAGTCCTGATCGGCCAGGTGATCCTCAACCTGGCATTCAACGCGATTGAAGAAATGGCTGACCTGCCGACTGAACGCCGGTTGCTGCGCATCCATGCCAGCCGCGACAACGATGTGGCGCAAGTGCGCATCGAAGACTGCGGCCGTGGCATCCAGGCCCAGGCGCAAGAGAAGCTGTTCGACGGTTTCTTCTCGTCCAAGGTCAGCGGCAACGGCATCGGCCTGGCGCTGTGCAAGAACATCATCGGCCGCCATCGTGGCGATATCTGGGCGCAAAACCTGGAGCCGTGTGGCGCGGTGTTTACCTTCTCCCTTCCCCTCGCAACTTCCCCAATCTCCTTGTAGGAGCGAGCCTGCTCGCGATGGTCGTTAACGATAACGCGTTAAACCAGATGCCCAACGGTGCCCCTGGTTTTTTCGCGAGCGAGCTCGCTCCTACAAACAGTGTTTCATGACACTGGCACAGACACACAAACACTTGGCAGGCAGGGCAATTCTCCCGTTCGCGGGGCACGGCAGAATCAAAGGGTAAAAATCTGCCAAAGCACCCGCGATCCGCGTTACCAACAATTCAGGAAGTTCCCCTTATGCGAACAAACAGGATCTCCGTACAGTCAGCGCTAGGCCTGAGCCTGCTTGTACTCGGTTTGAACAGTGCCCGCGCGGATTTGCCCGCCGGTACGATTGGCCAGACCGTTCTGGCGTTTCCCCCGGAAGCTCATCGCGCGTTTGTCATCGACGTCGAGTTCGACAGCTTCGTGGCGGGCCGTGTGACAGTGGTTGACCCGGACCAGAAGCGCATCCTCGGCATGGTGCCGACCGGTTTTGCTGCGCCGTCGACCCTCAGTCACGACAAGAAAACCATCTACAGCGCGGACATCTGGTATTCCCGCGGCACCCGTGGCACCCGCACCGACGTGCTCACCGCCTGGGACAGCTCGACCCTGTCGCCGGCCTGGGAAGTGCTGATTCCAAACAAGCGCGCCGAGTCGCTGACCCAGCGTTACTCGCTCAAGCCGAGCGGTGACGACAAGTTCGTCTACGTCTACAACTTCACCCCTTCGACGTCGGTCACCGTGGTCGACACCCAGGCCAAAGCGGTTGCCACGGAAATCGCGATTCCCGGTTGCGTGCTCAACTACCCGGTCGGCAACCGCCGTTTCGCCTCGCTGTGCGGCGACGGCAGCCTGCAGGTGGTAACCCTCAACGATCAGGGCCAGGAAACCGCGCGCAGCCGCACGCCGTTCTTTGATCCGAACGCGGAAAAACTGGTAGAGCGTGCAGTCAACGTCGGCGACACCTACTACTTCACCACCACGACCGGCACCGTACGCCCGGTGGATTTCGCCGGCGACGCACCGAAGGTTCTGCCGTCCTGGTCGCTGGTGTCCGAGGAGGACAAGAAAGCCGGTTGGGCACCGGGTGGCTGGCAGATGATGGCCGTGGCGCCGAAGCTCGACCGCCTTTACGTGCTGATGCACGACGCCCACGAACCGATGAAGTGGGAAGACCCTAGCCCGCTGATCTGGGCGTTTGACCTCAAGACCCACAAGAAGGTAGCGACCCTGGAAGCCCCGGCCCCGATCTGGAGCATGCAGGCCACCGGCGACGACAAACCGCTGCTGCTCGGCGCCGACGTGGAAGGTGGTTTGCAGATCTTCGACCTGAAGACCAACAAGCTCACCGGCAGCATGCCGAAAGTCGCGAAGACCGCGACTCAGGTCCTGAGCTACTAAGAGGTTCGGCCATGCACACAGATCCGATCTTCATCATTGCCAGCGCCATCGCCATCGCGGTGTTGCTGGCCAGCGCCGCGACCCACAAATTGAGCGCGCCGGCCCGCTTCACCCGGCAGCTGGCGGACTATCAACTGCTGCCCCAGGCGCTGGTGCGCCCGACGGCACGCCTGGTGCCCTTGCTGGAACTGGTCATTGCGTTCGCCTTGTTGGTGCCGGTCAGCCGTGGTTACGCTGCGGTGAGCGCCGCCAGCCTGTTGGCGCTGTACGCCGTCGCCATCGGCATCAACCTGTGGCGCGGTCGTGCGGACATCGACTGCGGTTGCGCCGGTCCCGACCAGGCACAACCGCTGCGCCCGGTCCTGCTGCTGCGCAACAGTGCGCTGGTGGCACTGGCGCTGGTAGCCAGCATTGCGCCGGTGGCTCGCGACCTCAACCTGTTCGATGGCTTCGTGACCCTGACCGCCGCCGCCGTCGCGCTGCTCATCTACGCCGCCGCCGATGGCTTGCTGGCGAATTCCCCTCTTCTGCTCAAATTGATTGGTAGGTAATCGAAATGGAAGGCTTGATTGTTTCCAACGTTCTGCTCTGGGTGCTGCTGGTGGCCGTGGCGTTTGTCGTCATGGGCCTGGTGCGGCAGATTGGCGTATTGCACGGTCGCCTGGCCCCGGCTGGCGCGCTGATGGTCGACAAAGGCGTGGCGGTCAACGAGCCCGCGCCGCAAATCACTGCCAGCGACCGTCACGGTCGCCCGGTGAACTTCGGTTATGCCGGCGAAAAATCGCAACTGCTGTTCTTCCTCTCGCCGACCTGCCCGATCTGCAAGTCGTTGCTGCCGGCGATCAAATCCATCGCCAGGGAGCAATCGGACCGCCTGGACGTGGTGTTCGTCAGCGATGGCGACATGGACGCCCAACAAGCGCTGATCCGTGAGCACAAACTGGAAGACGCCACCTATGTGGTCGGCCCGGAAGTGGGCATGACCTACCAGATCGGCAAGCTGCCGTACGCCGCGCTGATCGACAAGGCCGGCACCCTGCGCGCCAAGGGCCTGGTCAACTCCCGCGAACACCTGGACAGCCTGTTCGAAGTCGAGCACCTGAAGCACGCCACGCTGCAGCAGTACCTCAACGCCCAACCCCACACCCACGACCACAGCCACGGCCATAGCCACTGATAAGGCAGGGAGACGTTTATGAAACTGCTGGATCTGTTGTTCGAGCGCTCGACCCGCCGTGTTGCCGATACCACGTCGCGCCGTAAATTGCTGTCGCGCATGGGCTCGCTGATGGTGGCCGGTGCCGCCCTGCCCCTGCTGCTGCCGCTGGATCGCACCAGCAAGGCCCTGGCCGCGGAGCCGGCGCAGGCTGGCGACCCAGGTGATCCGAACAGCTGCGACTACTGGCGCTACTGCTCCATCGACGGTTTTCTGTGCAGCTGCTGCGGTGGGTCGGTGACCTCCGCCCACCGGGCACCGAAGCCTCGCAAGTGACCTGGATCGGCACCTGCCGCAACCCGGCCGATGGCAAGGACTACATCATTTCGTACAACGACTGCTGCGGTAAGCAGAGTTGCGCGCAATGCGCCTGTACCCGTAACGACAGTGAAGAGCCGGCTTACCGCCCGTTCAACAACAACGATGTGAACTGGTGCCTGGCCGCCAAATCGCACATTTACCACTGCACCGTTTCGGTCATCCGCGGCGTCGCCGTTTAAACGCGCACTTTCCGCCGGTTGCTTGTGCAATCGGCGGCTTTTTTTCTATGGCTGCTTTTCCTTTTTTACTGCTTTGAATGTGTACCTGTCGGAGCGAGCTTGCTCGCGATGGACGTCAGCGATAACGCGGGCTATCTGGTTTAACGCATCGCCCTTGCGTTCTTCGCGAGCAAGCTCGCTCCTACAACAGGTGCCAAACCGGTCATCAACAGAGGTTGGTTTTATGCGTAGGTTGATATTACTCGGACTGGTCTGCGCCCTGAGCGCCCCGCTCGCTTTCGCCCGGGCCATTCCCGACCCGAACCAGCAGCACGCGCCGGGCAATGAGTCACTGCAAACCCCGATTGCCCAGGCCGGGTACAGCGTCGGCGTGAACTATCAATTGCAGTGTGCCGGTTGCCACCTGGGCGACGGCACGGGTTCGGCCGCCAACGACACGCCACGGATGAAAGGCTTTGTCGGCAATTTCCTGAAAGTACCCGGTGGCCGCGAATTCCTCGTGCGGGTGCCGGGCATGTCGCAGTCGGCGTTGAACAACGCGCAACTGGCGGACTTGCTCAACTGGCTGATGCGTAAAGACGGCATGGCAGGCGACAGCCTGCCGGTCGACTATCAGCCTTACACCGCCAAGGAAGTCACGGAACTGCGCGCCAGGACCATGCTCAACCTGCCCGGCACCCGTAGCGAGTTGATCAAGGCCATGCGTGCCCAGGGCATCGCGATCGATGACGGGATGAATTATTGACGCGGGGTGTCCCGCTGTATCCAGAGCAGGCCTTCGATCGCCCGGACGATGGACTCACTGACGGCAAATAAGTAACGTAACCGGTGCTGCTTTCAAACTCATAAAATCGAAAAGGGAGTTTGCATCGTGACCGAAGAGACAAAACCGAAAGGACCGGCTTCGTACTTCCCGTCAATCGAAAAGAAGTATGGTCAGCCGATCGCCCATTGGCTGGATCTGCTCAAGACCGTCAGCGACAAGAAACACATGGAAATGGTGGCCTGGCTCAAAACCGAACACGGTATGGGTCATGGTCACGCCAACGCGTTGGTTGCCTATCATTTGGCCGCCACCAAAAGCGGCTAGCCCGTCCAGCGTTCGCTGCGCTGCCGGTGGCGCCGGCTGACACCGGCTCCACCGGCAAATCGTCTGTATTGGAAATGGCTGATTGGCGCCTTTGCCCTATCCTTTCATCCAACCCACCACGCCGGACAACGCCATGCCCGCCCCCGAATCCACCCTCCTCGACAGCTGGCACCACAATGCCCGAGCCTGGATCGACGCCATCCGCACGGGCAGCATCGAAAGCCGTCTCAAGGTCACCGACCAGGCCATCCTGCTGGCGGTGCTGGGTCGGCAGCCCGAGCGAGTGCTGGACCTGGGTTGCGGCGAAGGCTGGTTGTTGCGTGCGCTGACCGAACGCGGCATCGATGCGGTCGGTGTGGATGGCGACGCGACGCTGGTGGAGGCGGCGCGGGCGGCGGGCACTGCGCCGGTGCATCTGGCGAGCCATGAACAGTTGGCAGAAGCGAAAGTCGACATCGGCCGCGACTACAACCTGATCTGCGCCAACTTCGCCCTGCTGCATCAGGACATCATCCCCCTGCTCGCCGCCATGAACAGCCTGCTCGCCCCTGGCGGCGCGCTGGTGATCCAGACGCTGCACCCGTGGACAGCTGCGGCGGGCGACTATCAGGATGGCTGGCGGGAAGAAACCTTCTCCACGTTCAAGGGGCAATGGCAACCCATGCCATGGTATTACCGCACCTTGTCCAGTTGGCTGAATGCACTGGACATGGCGGGTTTTGTGCTGGCCAGCCTGCAGGAGCCACAGCACCCGCAAAGCCCCGTGCCGCAGTCGTTGCTGCTGGTGGCCGAGCCGCGGCTGTAGGAGCGGGCTTGCCCGCGAAGGCGTTCGCACAGCCAACATTATTGGTGACTGACCTACCGCTTTCGCGGGCAAGTCGGATCGCCGCACCGCCGCTCCCACAAGGGTTGTTTGCCGGCCTCGATATTTGTGGTCGACATCGATCCCTGTGGGAGCGGGCTTGCTCGCGAAGGCGGAGTGTCAGGCGACATCGATATCGAATGTGCCGGCCTCTTCGCGAGCAAGCCCGCTCCCACAGGTTTCAGTGGTGCATCCACTAACGCGTCAGGCCCACTCTTTACGCAGTTGACGCGCCGCATTGACCATATGCACCAGCGCCGCTTCGGTTTCCGGCCAGCCACGGGTCTTCAGGCCGCAGTCCGGGTTGACCCACAGGCGGTCGGCGGGAATACGTTTGGCCGCCTTGCGCAGCAGGTTGGCCATTTCCGAGGCATCCGGCACCCGTGGCGAGTGGATGTCGTACACGCCCGGGCCGATTTCGTTGGGGTAAGCGAAGGCTTCGAACGCATCCAGCAGCTCCATGTCCGAGCGCGAGGTTTCGATGGTGATCACATCGGCATCCATGGCGGCGATGGACTCGATCACATCGTTGAATTCGCTGTAGCACATGTGGGTGTGGATCTGGGTTTCGTCACGCACACCCGAGGCGCACAGGCGGAACACTTCGGTAGCCCAGTCCAGGTAGTGCTGCCACTGCGCCTGGCGCAACGGCAGGCCTTCGCGGAACGCGGCTTCGTCGATCTGCACGATCCTGATGCCGGCGGCTTCCAGGTCCAGCACTTCGTCGCGGATGGCCAGGGCCAGTTGGCGGGCCTGCACTTCGCGGGTCACGTCTTCGCGCGGGAACGACCACATCAACATGGTCACGGGACCGGTCAGCATGCCCTTCATCACCTTGTCGGTGAGGCCTTGGGCGTAGCGGATCCACTCCACGGTCATGGCTGTCGGACGGCTCAGGTCGCCGAAGATCACCGCCGGTTTCACGCAACGCGAACCGTAGCTCTGGACCCAGCCGAAGCGAGTGAACACGTAGCCGTCGAGCTGCTCGGCGAAGTATTCGACCATGTCGTTGCGCTCGGCCTCACCGTGCACCAGCACGTCCAGGCCCAGATGTTCCTGCACTTGCACGGCGTGACGGATCTCGCTGTGCATCGCTTCGGTGTACTCGGCCTCGGTCAGCTTGCCTTGCCTGAACGACTGGCGAGCCAGACGGATCGACGTGGTTTGCGGGAACGAACCGATGGTGGTGGTCGGGAACAATGGCAGGTTCAGGCCGGCGCGCTGTTTCTCGATACGCCGGGCAAACGGCGAGTGCCGCTGGCTGTCCCGGACGGTGATGGCGGCAACACGCGCCTGCACGGCGGGCTTGTGAATGCGTGGCGATGTCGCACGGCTGGCCTGCACGGCACGGCTTTGAGCCAGCGCTTCAAGTACCTTCGGCGCTTCCGGCTCGTTGACGGCCCGGGCCAGCAGCGCGACTTCTTCACACTTCTGCACGGCAAACGCCAGCCAGCTTTTCAGTTCGCTATCGAGCTGGTCTTCACGCCCCAGGTCGACCGGGCTGTGCAGCAGCGAGCAGGATGGCGCGACCCACAGGCGATCACCCAGACGCTCGTTGGCGTGCTGCAAAGTGGCCAAAGCGTTTTCCAGGTCGCAGCGCCAGACGTTGCGGCCGTTGACCACGCCCAGCGACAACACTTTGTAGGCGGGCAGGCGATCGAGGATGGTCGGGAACTGCTCGGCGGCGCGCACCAGATCGATGTGCAGACCGTCCACTGGCAGGTTGGCGGCCAGCCCCAGGTTTTCTTCCAGACCACCGAAGTACGTGGCGACCAGTTTCTTCAGCGGGTCGCGCTGAATCAGGTTGTAGGCACGCTCAAAGGCGTTTTTCCATGCTTGCGGCAGGTCGAGAGCGAGGATCGGCTCGTCGATTTGTACCCACTCGACGCCTTGTGCCGCCAGGCGCTGGAAGATCTGGCCGTACAGCGGCAGCAGGCGATCGAGCAGTTCGAGCTTGTCGAACTCGACGCCCTTGGCCTTGCCCAGCCACAGATAAGTCAGCGGGCCGATGATGACGGGTTTGACGTTGTGACCCAGCGCGCGGGCTTCTTCGACTTCCTCGAACAACTGGTCCCAACCGAGCTGGAACTGCTGATCGGCGCTGAATTCAGGCACGAGGTAGTGATAGTTGGTGTCGAACCACTTGGTCATTTCCTGGGCGTGCGCACCGCCGCAGCAGCTGTCGCTGACACCGCGAGCCATGCCGAACAGGGTTTGCAGGCTGGTCTTGCCGTCGTGCGGGCGGAAACGCTCCGGGACCACACCGAACATCAACGAGTGGGTCAGGACCTGGTCGTACCAGGCGAAATCGCCGACTGGCAATAGCTCGATCCCGGCCTTTTTCTGCAAGTCCCAGTGGGTCTTGCGCAGGTCGCGGCCAACGGAACGCAGACCGGCCTCGTCCAATTCGCCTTTCCAGAACGCCTCTTGGGCCTTTTTCAGTTCGCGGTCGCGACCGATGCGCGGAAATCCAAGGGAATGGGCCAATGCCATGACGATACAACTCCATATGGTTAATGGCGTCATTGTCGGCATTTGATCCTTGGTGAGACAAACTCATTTAAATCGTGATGATCACGAGATTATTTCATGGAGACAGGCATAAGCCTTTTCGTCGAATGTGCCGCAACCAAGCACTACTCCTCGTAGTAGTAGAGCTTGTTGATGATCAACCATCGACCGTCCACCTTCAGCAACGACAGGTAATCGGTAAAGCGTATCCCGGCGAAATCATCGATGACCTTGACCGCGGCGGCATCGCCGGTGACATCAAGGTTGATCACCTGCCAAAACGGCTGCGTACCGGCAGGCGCGGGGATTTCGGCCTTGATGGCAACGACAAACTCATCCAGGGAAGCCCATTCAAGCACCTTCTGGAAGTGACCGATGATGCGACAGTCTGGATGAAAGGCCTGTCGCAGCAGCGCTTCATTGGCAAAGACCATGCCTTCCACGTAATGGCGCACCACCTGGTTGATCTGTTCGGTATCTATCGATTGAGTGCTCATGATTGAACCTCTGGTGTTTTGTCCGCGCGTCGCTGGCGCAGGTTGACCGACAGTCTCCCCAAGGCTGATCAAGCTGAAAGTCTAGGCAGCGCCAGTTCAATTGCGCGGTTTTACGACCGGAGGCACTGCAAAACAGCAGTGATGTGACCGAACTGTGGCGTGTGCGCAAGCCGAGCGTCGATGGCATCATCACCCGCTACGAAGGTTTCGATGCCGAAAGCGAGCAAGTCATCCAGTTGTTCGGCGTGCGCAAGCAGGGCATCCCCCGAGGGTGATGACTGGCGTGCCCTCGCTGAAACCGCCACCACTCTGATCGACTAAGGAATAGTCCCTATGCGTATCAAAACACTGCCGGCCTGCGCCACGGCGCTCTACCCGGACGCCAAAGCGCAGACCGTCGAGATCAGCCAATGACGGCCATTTTCCGGCCGCGTCCGACGTTGATCTTTTTGCTGCTGTTGCTGGTGCTGGTGTTCTGGCTTTCCCTGGCCCTCGGGCCGGTCAGCCTGCCGCTGAGCGATACCTTGCTGGCCGGGTTGCGCCTGCTCGGGTTGCCACTTGACGGTGGTGACACGCAGCAGGCGCAACTGATCCTCGGTCAGATTCGCCTGCCGCGCAGTTTGCTCGGCATCGCCGTGGGTTCGGTACTGGCGTTGTCCGGCGTGGCGATGCAGGGGTTGTTCCGCAACCCCCTGGCAGACCCGGGTCTGGTCGGCGTATCAGGCGGAGCGGCGCTCGGTGCCGCCCTGGCCATCGTCGGCGGCAGCCTGCTCGGTGGTGTGCCACCGGCCATCGAGCCTTATCTGCTGTCGGTCAGCGCCTTCGCCGGTGGCCTGATCGTCACGGCGGTGGTGTATCGCTTCGGTCGCCGGGACGGGCAAACCGACGTGGCAACCATGCTGTTGGCGGGTGTGGCGATGACGGCCATGGCCGGTGCCGGCGTGGGGCTGTTCACCTACCTGGCCGATGACGCAACCTTGCGCACCCTGACGTTCTGGAACCTGGGCAGCCTCAACGGTGCCAGCTACCCGCGCTTGTGGCCGTTGCTGATCGTCACCCTGGGCGTGGCGTTGTGGTTGCCACGGCGGGCGGCGGCGCTCAATGCCATGCTGCTGGGTGAGTCGGAGGCCCGTCACCTGGGCTTCGACACCGAGCGGATCAAGCTTGAGCTGGTGCTGTGCACGGCGCTCGGCGTCGGCGCGGCAGTCGCGGCGGCCGGCCTGATCGGTTTCATCGGTCTGGTGGTGCCGCATCTGATGCGCCTGCTGGTCGGCCCGGATCACCGGGTGTTGCTGCCTGCGTCGTTACTGGCCGGTGCGAGCCTGCTGTTGCTGGCCGACCTGGCCGCGCGCCTGCTGTTGGCGCCGGCTGAATTGCCCATCGGCATCGTGACGGCACTGATCGGCGCTCCGTTCTTTCTTTATCTGCTGGTACGAGGGCGTTCCTGATGCTGCGGGCAAACAACTTGCTGGTTCGCCGTGGCAACCGCACGGTACTGGCCAACATCGATATCCAGTTGCGCCCCGGTGAAGTGCTCGGCGTGCTGGGACCCAATGGCGCCGGCAAGAGCACCCTGCTCGCCGCTTTATGCGGCGAACTGGCGAGCAGCGAAGGCACGGTCAGCCTCGACGAGCGTCAACTCGCCGATTGGCCGAGTCAGGAACGGGCCAGACGCTTGGCCGTGCTGCCGCAGAGTTCGAGCCTGAGCTTTGCGTTCTCGGTCAATGAAGTCGTCGGCATGGGTCGCCTGCCCCACGCCAGCGGCCGCGTGCGCGATGCCGAAATCGTCGCCGAGGCGCTCAAGGCTGCCGATGCGCTGCATCTGGCCGGACGCAGCTATCTGGCCCTGTCCGGCGGTGAACGCCAGCGCGTGCATCTGGCGCGGGTGCTCGCGCAACTCTGGCCGGGGGCCGAAGGGCAAACCCTGCTGCTCGATGAACCGACGTCGATGCTCGATCCGCTGCACCAGCACACCATTTTGCAAGCCGTGCGTGACTTCGCCGAGCGCGGGGCAGCGGTGCTGGTGATCCTGCACGACCTCAATCTGGCCGCACGTTACTGCGATCAACTACTGTTGTTGCAACAAGGCCTGCCCCACGCCTACGGCCCACCGGCACAAGTGTTGACTGCCGAGGCACTGGCGGCGGTGTATGGGCTGGAGGTGCTGATTCACCAGCATCCGGAACGCGGCCACCCTTTGATCATCGCGCGCTGATACCGCCCCCCTCCTCTGTCATCGAGGGGCACCTGTCCAATAAGGAAAACCGATGCGCTTTCTGTTGCTCTGTGCATTCAGCCTGTTGGCTGCCTGCCAAACCACCCATCAGGTCACACCGCCTCCGGCGCCTATTGCCCAGGGCCGGGATCACGCTGACCTGGGGGTCATCCGCGAACTCGCCACGGGCCGTACGTTGACGCCGCAAGAACTGGTCGAACGCCTGGCGTTGCGCCGCGTGTTCTGGTCGGTGAACAGCACGACAACCCGGACCACCACGCCCTGCAATTGTGGCTGCTGCGCGAGCTGGCGGCACAACGCCCCCAGGGCAGCCTGCTGATGGAAATGCTCAACCCCGATCAACAGACCAGGGTCGATGCCGCGCAAGCCGCGACCCGCGCCGGCCAGCCACCGGCCGATGCGTTCAAGGCGCTGGCCTGGCAGGCCAATTGGGACTGGAGTGTTTATGGCGCCCTCGTCACCTACGCGCTGCGACAACCGTATCCGCTGCTGGCGGCGAATCTGGACCGCGCGCAGATCATGCAGATCTACCAACAGCGCCCGGTGCTCACCGGTGAAGCCTCCACCACCCGACAGGTGCAGGCGACCTTGCTGGACGACATCCGCCAATCCCATTGCGGTCTGCTGCCCGAAGCACAGATGCCGGCCATGCTCGCCGTGCAGCAACAGCGTGACCGGCGCATGGCCGAGCGCCTGCTGGCAGCACCGACGCCGGCGTTACTGCTGGCCGGTGCCTTCCACGTGCGCAAGGATCTAGGGGTGCCACTGCACCTGAAAGACCTCGGTGCCGGTGAAGGGAATGCGGTGCTGATCCTGGCCGAAGCGGGCAAGACCGTGACCGGCGAGAGCGCGGATTATGTCTGGTACACCGCCGCGCAATCGGAAGAGGATCATTGCGCGAAACTGCGCCGTTAAGCCTGTGGCGAGGGAGCTTGCTCCCGCTGGACTGCGCAGCAGGCCCTGCTTTTCTGGTGAAGAGCTGGGGTCCTACGCAACCCGACGGGAGCAAGCTCCCTCGCCACAAGAGCACTCTCGCCCTCGGACGGCCTTGCTCCGGCGCGACACTATGTCACGCCTCTGCGTCGGTCCAATGGTCGTATCCGCCCCTCCGGCACCGGCACAGTTTGTTAACATCCCCTCGATTTTTTGTCTGTACAGTCATCACGCTGTCATTTCAGCCTGTTCAACAGGATGCTTTCCTTCATGAGTACTTTGTATACCCGCCGAACCGTCCTGCAAGGCATGGGCCTGTTGAGCCTGGGCCTGCTCGCCGGTTGCGACGACAGCAGCAAGCTGTCGTTCAAGTACGGCAAAGACCTCAGCGACAAGATCATGGGGCGTAATTTCAAGCTCAAGAACGCTCAGGGCGAAACCAGGATGCTGGGCAGCTATCGTGGTTTGATGCCGATGGTGTTCTTCGGTTTCACCCAATGCCCGGCCGTGTGCCCCACCACCCTGGCCCGTGCGGCGCAGGCCAAGAAATTGATGGGGCGCGATGGCGAAAGGCTGCAGGTGATCTTCATCACCCTGGACCCTGAGCGCGACACGCCAGAGATGCTCGACAAGTACGTCAAGGCGTTCGACCCGAGTTTCGAAGCGCTGTACGGCACCCTGGAAGAAACCGCCGCCACCGCCAAGGAATTCGGCGTGTTCTTTGAAAAAGTCCCGAGCGGCGATACCTATACCCTCTCCCATTCCGCGACCAGTTATGTCTTCGACTCCCGGGGCACTCTGCGCCTGGGACTGTCCACGTCCCTGACGGCCAAAGAGTGCGCAGAGGACCTGCTCACCGTGATGGAGGTTTGCTGAAATGAATGCCCCGCAGGCTAAAAACCGTTTCGCGCAACGTTGCAAGCAACTGGCGCTGGGCTTGTCCCTGGTCGGCCTGGCCTTGCAGGTGTCGGCACAAACCCGGGTCGAAGACGCCTGGGTCCGCGCCACCGTAGCCGGCCAGCCGTCGAGTGGCGCCTTCATGACCGTCACCGCGAGCGGCGACAGCAAGTTGCTGAGTGTGCAAACGCCGGTCGCCAAACTTGTGCAGATTCATGAAATGAGCATGAAAGACGACGTGATGAAAATGCAGCAAGTTCAGTCTGTCGCGCTGCCGGCCGGTGAAGCGGTGAGCTTCGACCCGCACGGCTACCACATCATGCTGATGAACCTGACGGCCCAGATCAAGGAAGGCGACAAGGTGCCGCTGACCCTGACCGTGGAAGACGCCAGGGGTGAGAAAGAGACGATTGAGGTTGAAGCCGTTGCCAAGGCGATCGGCACCATGGATCACGGCACGATGATGCATGATCACAGCAAGATGAATTGATTGCTCCGCCAGCTAAAACACTGAGCCTGTAGGAGCGAGCCTGCTCGCGAAGGCTTTGTGTCTGGCGAGGTTTTTTTTGTGTACATATCCATTGCTGCGGTAACGGCGGCTTATGGTTCCGCCCTTACGGCGGGTTACTTGGAAAAGCCCCAAGTAACCAAGGGCTCTTGCCCCTGACGTTCGGTGCCTCGCCAAGGCTCGGCATTCCCTCGCTCCGGTCCTGCTCCGTGGGCCCGCCGCGATCGGCCATCCATGGCCGTACGCGGCTATCCCGGCATCCATGCCGGGTTAGCCCACTGCACAGAACCTGCGCTCGGCCTCTCGAGGGGGCAAGAAGATCAAAAGCCAAAGCAAAAGCGAGGCGGCCTGCTGGCCGGCCTGATCGCAACTGAACGCGTTTCCCTGTAGGAGCGAGCCTGCTCGCGAAAAACGCCGGGACAACGCGGGCATTCAGGCAGCCCGCGTCATCGTTGACGTCCATCGCGAGCAGGCTCGCTCCTACAGAAGAGCAGAGCAGAGCAAAGGCGGATCGGCGTACACACACGCTTCTCACCACTCAACAGGCCGAGCGTTAGCTCGCCTGCCGCTCTTGATCTTGATCCACCCGCCCCTCGGCAGGCTGAGTGGAGGTGTTCATCCGGGGATGGGCGCGCAGCGCCGTTCGACGCAGTCGAACTCATTGCATGTAGGTCGTCGCGAAGCAGACCGGAGGGCAATGCCCCCGGATGAATACCGGAGCGAAGGAACCCCGAGCCTAAGCGAGGGGCCGTACGTAAGGGGCGAGACTTTTTGGTTCCTTTTGTGTCGTTTGACAAAAGGGACTCGCCGTAAGGGCGAAACCGCCAGCCGCCGTTACCAAAATAATGGATATGTACTCAGTCAGGTCGCCTTCGCGAGCAGGCTCGCTCCCACAAGGAATATCCGAAACATAGCCCAATGTAGGCAGCGAGCATTTCAGGCCTTGGCGACAACCCATTTCGATCGCCAAGACCTTTTCATGTCACCTCAAACCAGCTTGAGCACGACGTTGATGTTGTTGCGCGTGGCTTTCGAGTAAGGGCAGTACTGGTGCCCGGTGTCGACGATTTTCTGTGCGGTTTCGCGATCCAGCCCTGGCAGGCTGACATTGAGCCGCGCCTGCAACAGATAGCCGCCTTCGTTGGTACCCAGGTCGACTTCCGCATCGACGGCCACGTCCTTGGGCAACGTCACTTTCATTTCCCTTGCCGCCACTTGCATCGCACCGATAAAGCAGGCCGACCAGCCGGCAGAGAACAGTTGCTCCGGATTGGTTCCGCCGCCACCCGCGCCCGGGGACGAGAGCTTCACATCGAGGATACCGTCGGAGCTGCGGGAGGCGCCGTCACGCCCACCGGTGGTGTGGGTTTTGGCGGTGTACAACACTTTATCGATCTGGTTCATGGTGACCTCCTGATTGAGTTGTAAGAAACCGGTTTTAACACCCCATCCTGTCGCTGGGATGGTCAATCAATATAGACGTCACAGGCCCACGCCGTGGTCAATCCGACCGATGCCCGCCCGTTGTTTATTTACGCGCCAACTTGTACCTCACGCAGTCCTCATAAAAGCTCTGCCGTACAGCCGTCGGTTTCAATCGCGACGGACTGTCATAAGTTTGCTCTGTAATGCCAAGTGCCATCATGCGCATCCAGGATTTGGCGAACTTGTACACCTGGATTTTCTGCCGCGCGGCATACAGAGAAACGCCCGAGAGCTTGAGTTCCTGTGCCCTTGCGGCGGTGCCCGCGCCCCAACTGCAAATGTACTGATCATTAGTGGCCAGTTCTTTGGAGTGAGCCGAATTGGCCATACCCGCAACAACTAGCGTGATTAATGCGATCCATGTCTTGCGCATCTTGACCTATTTAACTGGCTGAAAATGAACTAATTTTGCTGAGGATTTTTAAACTTGGGGGCCAGCATCCTGCCTTTTTTGCGATTTAGTGCAAAAACGAAATGGGTGACGCCATTTCTTGCGAGTTTTCAATCCTTTGCTATAGCTAAGACTCTCAATCGCCAACTAAGTGAGGCAACGGAATGTCAGTCGCAAAGAAAATGAGTGTGGGGCAACTGACAATGTTGACCGCCGTCAACATGTTGGGCTCCGGCATTGTGCTGCTACCGACGAAACTCGCGGAAGTCGGTGCAATTTCGATTCTTTCCTGGCTGGTGACGGCCACCGGCTCCCTCGCTCTGGCCTACGCCTTTGCGCGATGCGGGATGCTCAGCCGCAAGACCGGCGGCATGGGTGGCTATGCCGAATACACGTTCGGTAAGGCCGGCAACTACATCACCAACTACACCTACGGCCTCTCACTGTTGATTGCCAACGTGGCGATCAGTATTACTGCGGTGGGTTATATCCAGGTGTTGTTCGGGATAAAACTTGATTCCCTGCAAGTAGGCCTGGCGACCATCGCCTTGTTATGGATCACCACCTTCGCCAACTTTGGCGGCGCCCGAATTACCGGCCGGATCGGCGCAGTCACGGTCTGGGGTGTGATTGCACCGGTGGTGCTGGTATCCACGGTTGGCTGGTTCTGGTTTGACAGTAGCGTCTACGCCGCCGGCTGGAACCCCCACGACAAGAGCTGGTTCGAAGCGGCAGGCGCCTCGGTGGCGATCACCCTGTGGGCCTTCCTCGGCCTGGAATCGGCTTGCGCCAACACCGACGCGGTGGAAAACCCCGAGCGCAACGTGCCGATTGCCGTGCTGGGCGGCACCCTGGGTGCGGCGGTGATCTACATCGTCTCCACCAACGTTATCTTCGGAATCGTCGGCAACGAAGAACTGGTCGCGTCCACCGCACCTTTCGGCCTGGTGTTCGCCAAAATGTTCACCCCGATGGTCGGGGATATCGTGATGGCGGCAATGGTGCTCGCCTGCATCGGTTCGCTGCTGGGTTGGCAGTTCACCATCGCCCAGGTGTACAAAAGCTCGGCAGACACCGGTTACTTCCTGTCGATCTTCGCCAAGGCCAACAAGGCGGGAACGCCAATCGTCGGCATGCTGGTACTGCTGACCGCACAGACCGCGCTGGCCCTGCTCACCATCAGTCCCGACCTGAGCAAGCAGTTCGACACCCTCGTCAACCTCGCAGTGGTCACCAACCTGGTGCCTTACATCCTGTCCATGGCCGCGCTGATGACCATGCAGAAAGTCTCCAACGTGCCGGAAGGCAAGGCGTTGGCGACCAACGTCATTGCCCTGGTCGCAGCAGCCTACAGCTATCTGGCGCTGTACAGCTCCGGTGAGCAGGCCCTGATGCTGGGCGGCGTGGCCACCATCTTTGGCTACACCCTGTTCGGCTTCGTCAACAACCGCCTGATCCGCCTCGAAGCTCTCAACAACAGCGTACCGACGCAAACCGTCAGCGCGCAGCACCTCACTGCCGAGCCAGTGCCGGTGAACAATCTGACTAAAGCCACTCTGGAGGTTCAATCATGACGGAATATAAACACTCGCTCGGAATGCTGGCGCTACTGGTCAGCAGTCCGCCGGACAAGCGAACGGTGTTCGGCCGCGCCCTGGATCAACTGGTCCACGACGTAGAGGGACGTGGCGTCAGTGTCCTGGCCTCGGAAAGCCTCAGTGATGCCGCCTCGATCCTGCGTTCGGACCCTGCCGTTCAATGTGTGCTCATCCGCTGGGAAATGGACGCGAGCGAAGGTCACGCCGACTGCATCAAACTGCTGGTCAAACTGCGCGAGCGCAACACACGCGTGCCGGTGTTCCTGATCAGTGACCGTACCACCGCCTCGAGCATTCCATTGCTGGTCATGCAACACGCCGACGACTTCATCTGGCTGCCCGAGGACACTTCGCGCTTCCTCAGCGGGCGCATCCTGGCCGCTATCGAACGTTACCGACAGGCCGCCCTGCCGCCGATGTTCGGCGCGCTGGTGAAGTTCGCCCGCACCTATGAATACTCCTGGCACACCCCCGGCCATGCCGGCGGTACGGCGTTTCTCAAGAGCACAGCCGGGCGCGCCTTCTACGAGTTCTTCGGCGAAAACCTGCTGCGTTCCGACCTGTCGATCTCGGTCGGCGAACTGGGCTCCCTGCTCGATCACAGCGGCCCTATCGGCCAGGGCGAACGCTATGCCGCCAAGGTCTTCGGCGCACACCGCACGTACTACGTGACCAACGGTTCGTCGATGTCCAACCGCGTCATCCTCATGGCCAGCGTCACGCGCAACCAGATCGCCCTGTGCGACCGCAATTGCCACAAGTCCGCCGAGCATGCGATGACCCTGTCCGGGGCGATTCCGACCTACCTGGTGCCGACCCGCAACCGCTACGGCATCATCGGCCCGATCCTGCCGCAGACCCTGAGCGCCGAAGGCGTGAAAGCCGCCATCGCCAGCAACCCGCTGGTCAAGCAAGGCATCGACCCGACGCCGGTGCACGCCATTGTCACCAACTCCACCTATGACGGCCTGACCTACAACGTCACCCGCGTCGAAGAGCTGCTGGGCGAAAGCGTTGACCGTCTGCACTTCGACGAAGCCTGGTACGGTTATGCGCGCTTCAACCCGCTGTACAGCGGTCGCCATGCCATGCACGGCGACCCGGGCGATCACGACAAGTCCAAGCCGACCGTGTTCGCCACCCAGTCGACCCACAAGTTGCTGGCCGCCCTGTCCCAGGCCTCGATGATCCACGTGCGCGATGGCCGCAACCCGATCGAACATGCGCGATTCAACGAGTCGTACATGATGCACGCCTCGACCTCGCCTAACTACGCGATCATGGCGTCCTGCGACGTCAGCTCGGCGATGATGGAAGCACCGAGCGGGCAGATCCTCACCAGCGAATCGATCGAAGAAGCCATCAGCTTCCGCCAGGTGCTCTCGCGCATGCACAACGAGATGCTGAGCAAGGACAACTGGTTCTTCACCTGCTGGCAGCCACCCACCGTACAGGTGGGCGCGGCGACCGTGCCGTTCCATGAAGTCGACCCGGTGCAACTGAAAACCGACCCGAACTGCTGGGTCCTGCACCCGAACGCGGTATGGCACGGTTTCGGTGACATCGAAGACGGTTACTGCATGCTCGACCCGATCAAGGTCTCGGTGCTCAGCCCGGGCATGGGCGACGACGGCAACCTGCTCGCCTCCGGCATCCCCGCTTGCGTGGTCACGGCGTATCTGGGCCGTCAGGGGATCGTGGTCGAGAAAACCACCGACTTCACCATCCTGTTCCTGTTCTCGATCGGTATCACCAAAGGCAAGTGGGGCACACTGCTCAACGCCCTGCTCGACTTCAAGCGAGACTACGACGACAACGCCGAGCTCGAGCTGTGCCTGCCCGACCTGTACAACGCCCACCAGCAACGCTATGCCGGCATGGGCCTGAAGGACCTGGCCGACGAAATTTTCGCCGCCATGAAGAAACACAAGACCACCGCCAACATGTCCCAGGCCTTCGGCACCCTGCCAAAAGCCGAATTCAGCCCGGTGGAGGCCTACGAAAAACTGGTGCGCAACGACATCGAACTGGTGACCCTCAACGAGGCCGCCGGGCGCCTTGCCGCCACCGGTATCGTGCCCTATCCGCCAGGCATCCCGTTGCTCATGCCGGGTGAAAACGCAGGGCCTGCGGACGGTCCGTTGCTGGCGTACCTGAAGGCACTGGAAGCCTTCGACAAATCCTTCCCCGGCTTCACCCATGACACTCACGGGATCGAAGTCGAAGACGGCGTTTACCGGATGCTGGTGTTGAAGTAAGTCCGGCAGGTTCACCGCAACCCCTGTGGGAGCGGGCTTGCTCGCGAAGGCGTGGTGTCAGTCGACGCAAATGTCGATTGACAGGACGCCTTCGCGAGCAAGCCCGCTCCCACATTTTTTTTGAGCGCCTTCATGCCAAAAACCCATGGGCAAATTCGATCACGGCGCTCTATGATTGAATCACATGAACGCCTCCACTCCGATTCGCCAACCCTGCCCGCCCGGTGCCTGCGATTGCGGGCGTGACCCGTTGCTGGAAACACCGGGCGCGGACCTGCGCATTCTGTTTCTGACCCGCAACGAAGAAAAACGCCTGATCGAACGCCTGGAGAACCTGCAGAGCCTGAGCGATCTCGAGCACGTGCAACGGCGCATGTTCGAACAACTGGGTATCCGCGTGGACATCGCCCCCGGCTTCAATGAAGTGCGCACCATGCGCGGCATCGGTATCCAGATTGGCGAACTGCCGGGGCTGTGCCGCAAGACCCGCGCCAACATCCCCGCGGCCATTCGCCGTGCCATGGAAAAGCGCCCGGAGATTGCCTACGAGCTGCTCAATGCCAACGACCTGTTGCGTGATGCCTGATGAAGCCCATTCTCGAATTCCCCTGCACCGACGAGATTCTCACCTCGTTCGCCCTGGCCATCGGTGCCGACCTGCAGGGCTACCGCAACCACATTTACCGGGTGCTGAATTTCCACTGTGCCCTCAGCGGTGCCGAAAGCCTGCCCCCGCAAGCTGTACAAATCGCGGCGGCGTTTCATGACCTGGGTATCTGGACCGATGACACCCTGGACTACCTGCCGCCATCCATTGCCCTGGCCACTGAGTACCTCGACAGCCAACAACGACCGGAACTGAAGGATGAAGTCAGTGCGTTGATACTTGAGCATCACAAGGTGCGCCGGTATCGCGGCGCTTGTGCCGACAGCGTCGAATGCTTCCGCCAGGCCGATCTGGTGGATGTGTCCCTGGGCCTGGTCCGTTTCGGCTTACCCCGAAGCGTCATCAAGACCGTGCAGTCGACCTTTCCCGACCATGGTTTTCACTCGATGCTGATGAAGCGTTCAGCCCGGCAATTTCTTCGCTCGCCGCTGCGGCCGCTGCCCATGTTTCGCTGGTGAAACACGCATCCGTTACTCCCCTCCAACAGCCTCCTGAACAGGATCAGCGGTCGTACATGAATGGCAAAGCGCTGCTATGCCTTCCATGGGAGATTCTGCCGCAAGCCAGCCAGGACGGAACTGCAAACACAAGCGCGGCCACGGCCACGGCGCCAGCCAGGCGCGCGCACAAAAACCGGTGCCAATCCGTAACAGGAGGTGGCCGATGTTATTCATCGTCAGTTGGACAATCAGCCCGGGCAACCGTGATGCCGCAATCGCACGTTTTCTCAAGACCGGTGGCGCGCCGCCCGCAGGCGTCACCATGCACGGACGCTGGCACGCCGTAGGGAGCTCGGCCGGCTTCGGCGTTGCCGAGGCGAGTGATCTGGTGCCGATACAAAAATGGGTGCTGGAGTGGAACGACCTGATGAGCATGGACGTACACGCCGCATTGACCGATGAGCAAATGGCACCATTGCTGGCCGCCACTGCGACCCGGTGATGACGATTGAGGCGGCGGGCACCGCTCGCCGCCCCTATTTGGCCGGTGTCGTTGACGGAGCACTCTTTCGGCTTAATGCGCCTGAATCAATGCTTTCTGACTACTCATTACTGGATATTTCGCAATTCAAACCTACGCTCTTCGCGGGGGTTACGAATTTCAGCGGCGATTTGGGGGCTCGTCTCGATGTACTCACGCGAGTGCGCAGGAGCTCGACATGAATCGGACAACCTTATCCACGATGTTTGCGGTCCCCCTTTTGCTGTCTGTAATGGCGCTTCCCGGTCTGACCCTGGCCGCCGACAAAGCCCCCAACATCCTGGTGATCATGGGCGACGATGTGGGCTGGTCGAATATCGGCGTCTACAACCAAGGCATGATGGCCGGCAGAACACCCAACCTCGACCAACTCGCGAATGAAGGCATGCGTTTCACCGATTATTACGCCGAAGCCAGTTGCACCGCCGGGCGCGCCAACTTCATCACCGGCGAACTGCCGATTCGTACGGGCATGACCACCGTCGGCCAGGCCGGCTCGCCCGTGGGAATTCCCGCCGAAGCCGTCACCATCGCGACCACCCTCAAGGCCATGGGTTATGCCACCGGCCAGTTCGGCAAGAACCACTTGGGCGACCTGAACCAGTTCCTGCCCACCGTCCATGGTTTCGATGAATTCTTCGGTTACCTCTATCACCTCGACGCCATGGAAGACCCGGCACACCCCAATTATCCAAAGGAGCTGCTCGACAGCGTCGGCCCACGCAACATGGTCCACAGTTGGGCCACCACCACCGACGACCCGACCGTGATGCCGCGCTGGGGCAAGGTGGGCAAGCAGAAGATCGAAGACGCCGGCACGCTTTATCCGGACCGGATGAAAACCGTCGACGAGGAGATTCGCGACAAGGCCTTCTCGTTCATCGACAAGGCCAAACAGGACAACAAACCGTTCTTCGTCTGGCTCAACCCGACCCGCATGCACATCGTCACGCACCTGTCCGACAAGTACCAGGCCATGCGCAACTCGCAGAATGGCTGGTCGGAACAGGAAGCCGGCATGGCTCAGCTCGATGACATCGTTGGCGATGTCCTGGCCAAGCTGAAAAAAGACGGCATGGACGACAACACCATCGTGATTTTCACCACCGACAATGGTGCGGAAAACTTCACCTGGCCCGATGGTGGCACGACTCCGTTCGCCATGGGCAAAGGCACGGTCATGGAGGGTGGCTTCCGGGTACCGGCAATCATTCGCTGGCCAGGCAAGGTGCCGGCCAACCAGATCGCCAACGGCCTCATGTCCGGCATGGACTGGTTCCCGACCCTGGTCGCGGCGGCAGGTAACCCGAACATCACGGCGGAACTGCTCAAAGGCAAACAATTGGGCGACACCACCTACAAAGTTCACCTGGACGGCTATGATCAAACTCCAATGATCACCGGAAAAGGTCCGTCGAACCGGCATGAAGTCTTCTACTTCGGAGAAAGCTCCTTGGGTGCGGTGCGCATAGACGACTACAAATATCGCTTCATTGACCAACCGGGTGGCTGGATGGGCGCCAAACTGGCGGTCGATGTACCGATCCTGACCAATCTGCGCCTCGACCCGTTCGAGCGCATGGGCTGGCCGGAAAATCAGGCCGCGCAGGGTTCGCAACAATACTTCGACTGGTTCAAATTCCAATTCTGGCGCTTCGTGTTCGTGCAGCAGCAGGTGGCCAAACTGGCGGAAACAGCGATCGAGTTCCCGCCGATGCAAAAAGGCGCGAGTTTCAACCTCGACTCGGTTAAAGCCAAGATCGCCGCGGCGCGGGCAGAGATGGCCAAGTAACAGCCGAATCCACGGGTGGCTGGTGCAGTCCACCCGTATTCGAAATGGATAATTGCTGAGGGATTTCCATGCCGACAAAAACAGCTACCCTGCCCGCCTCTGCGCTACTTGCCCTGTGCTGCCAGCAAGCCTGGGCCGGCGGCATTATGCTCTATGAAATCGGCACCGATAACGCAGGCCTGGCCAACGCCGGCGCCGCTGCCCGTGCCCAAGGCCCTTCAACCATCGCCAGTAACCCGGCGGGCATGAGCTTTCTGCCGGGCACGCAAATCACCGCCGGCTTGCAGGTCCTGTACGGCGATCTGAGCTTCGACCGCGACTCCGGCACCAACGTCCCGGGCAGCGGCAGTGGCAATGCCCTCGATCCGATTCCCGGTGGCAGCTTCTTCATCAGCCATGAACTGGACGAGCACTGGAGCGTGGGTTTCGGCCAGTACGGCGACTTCGGGCTGGCGGTCAATTACGACAACGATTGGTCGGGCCGCTATTTCACGCAGAACTCCAGCCTGCTCGGCCTGTCGCTGGTGCCAAGCGTGGCTTATCGCTTCAACGAGCAGTGGTCGGTCGGCCTGGGCATCAAGGCCATGTACGGCATGTTGAAGGCAGACACGGCCATCGACCGCTCCCCTTTCGGCTTCACCGACCGCTCTGACGGCCAATTCAAATACCGGGACAACACCTGGGGCTATGGCGCCAACGTCGGGGTGATCTACGCCCCGCAACCCGGTACGCGCATCGGCCTGACCTATACCAGCCAGGTCGACCTGGACTTCAAGGACCGGCTGGATGTCAAGGGCGACGGCCGCCTGCTCGAGCGCGTCAACAACACCGATACCGAACTCGACATGAAGGTGCCGCAGACCGTCACCCTGAGCCTGTTCCAGCAACTGGACCGGCAATGGGCCTTGCTGGCCTCGGCCAACTGGCAGGACTGGTCCGAGTTCGGCGACATCGCCGTAGAGGTCGACACCACGGCGTTTGGAGGGCAATCGAAAACGGTCGACGCCGGCTTCAAGGACACCTGGCACCTTTCCCTTGGCGCGCAATACCAGGCCACCGAGCAGTGGTTGTGGAACATCGGCGTGGCCTACGACAGCAGTGCCGTCTCGGACAGCAATCGCAGCGTGGTCGTGCCGATGAACGAATCCTGGCGCATTGCGACAGGAGCCACCTATGCTCTGAACAAGGACACCGATGTCAACGTCAGTTGGGCCATGGTCTGGCTCGGCGACATGCCGGTGGACCAGGCCAAATCCGTATCGGGCAATCGAGTTTCCGGTCAATTCGACAATGCCTGGATTCAAGCCTTGGCCGGGAACATGACCTGGCGATTCTGATGCACAGCAAACGAAAGAACGACGATTTCATCCAAGGAGTAAACACCACTATGAATCTGTCCCGAAAACTGCTGGTCGGCGCTGCGCTGGCAAGTCTGTTGCTAGGCGGTTGCACCTCGAAAGTGACTGAGAAGGCGCAATACTCAGGTTTCCTGTCCAACTACAACAACCTGCAGGAAGTCCAGACGCCGAGCGGTGGAACCGCGATGCGCTGGGTCAGCCCTTCGTGGAACCCGAATGCTTATGACACCGTGGTGTTCAACAAGCTGGAGCTGTACCCGGCGCCCAAACCCAATGAGCGGGTGAACCAGCAGACACTGGCCGACATTCAGAACTACATGACCAGCAAGGCCAAGGCCACGCTGGGTCAGAAGTACCGCGTAGTGTCTGACGCCTCCGCCGCACCGGCGGGTTCCCGGCCCCTGATCATGCGTGCGGCGATCACCGGGGTAACCGCCGAGAACGAAGGCATGAAGTGGTATGAAGTGGTGCCGGTCGCGGCCGTTGTCGGCGCGACTCAGGCAGCCACCGGTCACCGTGACCAGGAAACCATCCTGTTCATCGAAGCCGAGTTCATCGACGCGAAGAGCAACCAGACCGTGGCCAAAGTGGTACGCAAGGTATTTGGCACCGCCCTGGAGAACGAGAGCCAGAAGGTTACCGCCAAGGACTTCAAAGCGGCGATCGACAAAATGGGTACCGATTTCCAGGCATTCCTCAAGTAACACGCTCTTGTGGCGAGGGAGCAAATTCCCTCGCCACATGGAGTTCGCTACGAACTATTTTTTCATCCCCCCACCAATGCATCTCGGCAGTGATTGCCTCTTCGCGAACAGGCTCGCGAAGCTTTGTTTATGACGGATGCACCCGTCAGGCAGTACCCCTGGCCTGCTGCTCCAGATGCACTTGCAGCTCCGGCTCGATCTGCAACGCCGCGGCCAGTTCATCCAGATAGTTGCGCTCGGCGTCCTGCTGATCGTCCACCAGCATCACGCTGGCCAGGTACATCTCCGAGGCCATGCCAGGGTCGGTGGCCGACTGTGCCACTTCACTGGCGTCCAGTGGCTTGGCGACCTCATCGTCCAGCCATTGCTGCAATTGCGGATCGTCGGTATGACGCCCGATTTCAGTGCTGATCATCTGCTTCTCGGCGTCATCGATCCGGCCATCGGCCTTGGCCGCGGCAATCAATGCCCGCAGGATCGCATGGCTGTGTTCCTCGACTTGCGGGCCGGCCAGCAAGTCCACGGTCCGTGGCGCTTCTTGCGGGGCCGATGCCTGACTGCGCTGCCAGGCCTGGTACGCCTGGAACGCCATCATGCCGAGGGACGCCAGTGCCGCGTAATTGGCGCCGCCAGTGGAGCGGCCTTGCGGAGCACCGCCCATCGGCGAACCGCCGCCAAGCAAACCACCGAGCAAACCGCCCAACCCTGCGCCAGCGCCGCCAGCACCCGCTTCTGCGCCACCACCCAACAACCCGCCGAGCAATCCACCGAGGTCGCCGAGCCCGCCCTGGGCCGAGGCGCCGCCGCTCTGTTGCGCCATCGAACCCTGGCCGGCGCGCAATAATTGTTCGAGCAGATCGCTGGTGTTCATGACGTGTGTCCTCTTTGGATGGGGTTTTCCAGTCAGGCAACGATAGACCTCGCAGGCGAATGTGCCAGCACCGTTGGGCCGACATGCCCGCGCTACCGCGGATTGTCCGGGGTGTTTTTTTGCGGCGCAGCTAAGATTCATAGGTGGTGA
Source organism: Pseudomonas sp. BIC9C (assembly GCF_034541995.1). Taxonomy (NCBI): domain Bacteria; kingdom Pseudomonadati; phylum Pseudomonadota; class Gammaproteobacteria; order Pseudomonadales; family Pseudomonadaceae; genus Pseudomonas; species Pseudomonas sp. BIC9C. The sequence goes on along the minus strand of NZ_JAWDGM010000009.1, from coordinate 121,901 downwards.
ACCTTATTCCCGAATACCCGGTCGATACCTGCAACCCGACCCGCTTTGCCACCGCCCCCGTTCGCGGGGTGACAACCGGCTTGCTTCATTCACTGGAGAACGCCCCCGTGATCTCAACCCTGCACATCGCCAGACTCAAAGCATGGGGCGCCCATGGTTTCACTGCCACTGGCGTGGTCACCGCTTTCCTCGCCACCCTGTCGCTGCTGGATAACCAGCCGACCCATTGCCTGCTGTGGCTGGGTGTCGCCCTGATCGTCGACGGACTGGACGGCGCGCTGGCGCGCAAGGTCAATGTGCAGTCGGTGTTGCCGAGCTTCGATGGCTCGATCCTCGACCTGGTGATCGATTACCTGACGTATGTGTTTATTCCGGCGCTGTTCATCTATCGCTACATCCCGTTGCCGGGCTACACCTTGCTGCTGAGCGTGTCGCTGATTCTGGTGTCGTCGCTGTTCTGCTTCTGCAACGTCAACATGAAGAGCAAGGACAACTACTTCCAGGGGTTCCCCGCTGCCTGGAACGTGGTTGCCCTGTGCCTGTACATCATCGCCCCGTCGCCGTGGATCACCCTCATTACGATCATTGGCCTGGCCCTGCTGACCGTGACCCGGATGAAGTTCCTGCACCCGTTTCGGGTGCGCCGGTTCATGCCGATCAACATTGCGGTGACGGCGATCTGGCTGCTGTGCAGCTTGTCGCTGGTGCTCAACCATCCTCTGATCAACCCGTTGGTGATGGGGCTGTGGCTGCTGATGTCGGCGTACTTCCTGGGCATCTGCTTCTGGCGCACGGCGCTGGAGTGGTTCGACGAAACGCGGCACAAGTAGCCATGCCGGTCCATATCGTTCAACTCGGCTCACCCCGTCGCCCCGACGAAGGATTGCGCCTGGGCACGGTACGCCGCCCTCCCCGTGGCGTACCGAAAGCCGAATTCGCCCGTCGGGATTTTTATGATGTCTGGCAACCGCTGCTGTCGCCCAGTGCGGAGTTGGTGGCCGAGGCCAAGGCTGCGCAGGATGCCAAGGCCTGGGAGGTGTTCAGACGCAAGTTCAAGACTGAGATGAACCAGCCTGCGGCCAGTCAGATGCTCGACCTGCTGGCCGCGCTGTCCCACCAGACTTCACTGGCCGTGGGCTGTTATTGCGAGGATGAAGCGCATTGTCACCGGTCGGTGTTGCGCGAGTTGCTGGAGGCACGGGGTGCGAAGGTCATTTAGCTGGCATTGACTCTGGCCCTTTGTAGGAGCGAGCTCGCTCCGGACGGCGATCCGACGATTGAGGTGTATCAGCCACAGAAACTGCGACTGGAAGACCATCGCGAGCAAGCTCGCTCCTACAGAGGTTATGCATAGCCACTCAACGCCGCGTAATCACCACCTCCAGGTATTCACTCGGCACCACCAGCGACCTGTCACCCGCTCGGTTCATCCGGTTGATCAGCTCGGTCAGGTCCGTTTCCAGTGCCTTGGCGCCGTCAGCGGGCAGCGCGGCGAAGGCCTTGTGCATCGGCCCGTACCAGTCGCGGAAGGTGTCGATGAAATGCGCCGCCGAGCGATAGCGGAAATTGAACGTGCGGCGCGTCACCTGGAGCAGAAACTCCCGCTCGTCAAAATGCTCGTGCAACCAGGCTTCGGTGCCCCAGCGCGAGGGCGGATTCGCTCCCGGCGGCGGTGGCAGGTGCTGGCCCAGGGTCTTGAACATCTGGCCGACGAAGCCTTCCGGCGTCCAGTTGGCCAGGCCGATCCGCCCACCCGGGCGACAGACTCGAGCCAGTTCTGCGGCGGCTTTGGGCTGGTCCGGCGTGAACATCACGCCGAAGGTCGACAGCACGGCGTCGTAACTCGCATCGGCGAACGGCAAGGCTTCGGCATCGGCGACCTGGAAGGCGACATTCAGGCGTTCTGCCCGGGCCCGCTCTTCGCCGCGTTCGAGCAAGGCCGCGACATAGTCGGTGGACGTCACCTGGCAGCCACGGCGCGCCGCAGCGAGGGTCGCATTGCCGTTGCCGGCGGCAACGTCGAGCACGCGCTCATCGCACAACAGGTCGCAGGCTTCGGCCAGTTGCTCGCCGACAATTTGCAGGGTAGTGCCGATCACGGCGTAGTCGCCGCTGGCCCAGGAGGCCATCTGGCGGTTTTTCAAGGCAGTCAGATCAATGGGTGTACTCATGGAGACGGTCTCTGGGTTGAAACACGAATCGGGTCCGGCCGTGGTTACTCCGCCGTCGTCGGATCGATGATGTTCATGACCCGGGAAATGCGGTTGGCGGGAAAACCACTGATTCTGGCGTGCTCCTGGATCTGCGCCTCGCTCGGCGCTATATACACGCAGTAGAGCTTGTCACCGGTGACATAACTCTGCAGCCACTGCACCTCTGGCAACTCACGCAACGCCCGGCAGGACTTTTGCGAAGCGGCTTTCAAATCCCTATCCGACAATGCTCCGGCGCCCTGGATCTCGCGTTCAATCACGAACTTCGGCATGGCAACCTCTCTTTTCTTGTTCTGGGTGGCAGGGCCGGTATCGACCCCGTAGAAAAACTATCGTCGTGACGGGCGTTGGCGTCCTGCCCGATCGTCGGCCAGGCCTGCCCGATCGTCCGGAGATTCCACGTTGCACGCCGAGGCGTTCACAATCAGAAATCCTTCCACGGGAAACCCCAATGGACGCCCTGTCACAGACCCTGCGCGTCGTGCACCTGGTCGGCGCGATCTTCATCAACGCCCGGTTCACCGCGCCCTGGTGCTACCAGTCGCCCAGTGCCAACACGGCGGCGCCGTTTCTGGAGCCCGATGCAGAACGGGTGGTGATCTTTCACCTGATCACCGAGGGCGAGTGCTACGTCGAACTGGGCGATGACCCGCCGCTGCTGCTGAGCGCGGGCGACGTGGTGATCTTCCCTCAGGGCGATGCTCATCGCATGTGCTCCCGACCGGGATTGCCCCCGGCCACGGGTGCACGACTGGATGCGGTGCTGGCGCGCCGGCCCCGGCAGTTGAGTTATGGCGGCGGTGGCGCGGTCACCCGCCTGGTGTGCGGCTACCTGGCGTGCGACACGCGGCTGGCGGGCATGTTGCTCAAGGGATTGCCGGCCGTGGTGCGGGTCAATGTGCGCGGTTCGAGTGCCGGTGTCTGGCTGGAATCCTCCGTGCGCTATGCCCTTGCCGAAGCCCGTTCGCCCCGCCCCGGCGGCGAAGGGGTATTGGCCAAACTCGCCGAAGTGCTGTTCATCGAAGTGCTGCGCCTGTACATGAACGAACAGGGCGAAGGCCGTACCGGCTGGCTGGCCGGCGTGCGTGACCGCATCGTCGGTGCCGCCCTCAACGCCTTGCACAAAAAACCCTGCCACGCCTGGACGCTGGACGAACTGGCGCGCACCGCCAGCACCTCCAGATCGGTGTTGGCCGAACGCTTCCAGCAACTGGTGGGGATGTCACCGATGCAGTACCTGACGCAATGGCGCATGTTGCTCGCCGCCAACCTGTTACGCAGCAGCAACAGCTCATTGACGCGGATCGCCGAAGAAGTCGGCTACCAGACCGACACCGCCTTCAGCCGGGCTTTCCGGCGTGAGTTTGGAGCACCGCCGGCGGCGTGGCGGCGCGGTCAGGCAGCCTCGAATCACTTGAACGGTCGCTGAACCAGCGGGGGCGACAGCACCGCCCGGGCCGGCTACTCTCGCTACCCAGCGACTGACCTCTGAAAGGACTCACAACATGGCACTCCGCCTGGACTGGCTTGCTCGACATATGCAGCACAGCAACACATTCGCTTCGTGGATCCACCAGCAGTTCCAATACGAATACGCCGAACAGCCCCTGCCCGAATGGCAACGGGAATTTGCCGACGGCCAAGACAACGGGGACTGGAAGTGCCTGATCGCCCTCGACCACGACGAGCTATTGGGCGGCGCAGCGCTGGCCAGGGCCGACCTGGCCCACCGCCCGGATCTGGGGCCGTGGCTCGCTTGTGTGTTCATCACCCCCGAGGCACGCGGCAAGGGCCTGGCAGAGCGCTTGATCGAAGGCATTTGCGCGCAAGCCAAAGCCAGCGGCGAGAAGAGGATCTACCTGCACACCCAAGACCAAAGCGCTTATTACGCCAAGCGCGGCTGGGTGCTGCTGGAGCGTTTCCAGGCATGGGAAAAAGATCAATGGCTCATGGCGCGAGACCTGTGAGCCATTGATCGAACGGATTACGCCGCTGGTGCGCTGGCCCTGGCCTCCTCCAGCAACTGCTGAATCATTTTTTCCTGAGTCTCGTAGCTGCCTTCACCGAAGTGGGTGTAACGCACCTGCCCCTTGGCATCGATCAGGTAGTGCGCCGGCCAGTACTGGTTGTCGAAGTTGCGCCAGATCGCGTAGTTGTTGTCGATCGCCACCGGGTAGGTGATGCCGTATTCCTTCACCTTGGCCTTGACGTTGTCGATGATGCGTTCAAAGCCGTATTCGGGCGTGTGCACGCCGATCACCACCAGTCCGTCCTTTTCATATTTCTTCGCCCAGTCCTTCACGTAGGGCAAGGTGTGCTTGCAGTTGATGCAGTCGAAGGTCCAGAAATCCACCAGCACCACTTTGCCTTTCAGGGCTTCGTTGGTCAGTGCGGGCGAGTTGAGCCAGTCCACTGCGCCGGACAGCGACGGCATCGCGCCTTGAGCATTGTCCATGGCGCTGTCGGCCTTGACCTTGCTGACCAGGTAATCGACGACTTTTGGCACGGTTTCCAGCACGCCTTTTTCGACACGGCTGACACCTTCGGATGAGGTGTTGGTCAGCAGCAGGTCATTGGCCCCTGTTGCAATCACCGCCGCACCGGCCAGCACTGCAACCCCGGCACCGCGACGCAACCAGCCGGTGACCGGAATCGACGGTTTCAAGCGATTGACCAGGCCGCGACCGGCAAAGATCAAGGTCCCCAGGGACAGCGCACTGCCCGCGCCATAGGCCACCAACAACAGACTGGTGCCGGCGTTCGCGCCCTGCAGCATGGCGCTGGTCAGAATCACCCCGAGGATCGGCCCGGCGCAGGGTGCCCAGAGCAGCCCGGTGGCGACACCGATCATGATCGAAGCCAGCGGCCCGGACATCTTGCGCGAGTCCGGGTCGATGCGATTGCCCAGCAACACGAAGGGACGGGCCAGCCAGTCACCGACCCGGGCGGAGATCAGCGACAGGGCGAACAGCACCATCACCGCCAGCGCTACGTGGCGGCCGGTGTTGCTGGCCCGAATCACCCACTCGCTGCTGACTACCGCCAGGCTGGAGACCAGGGCAAAGGTCAGGACCATGCCGCCGAGTGTAAGCAGGATCGAGGAGCGTGTGCGGTCGGCTCCGGCGAACAGGAAAGGCACGACCGGCAGGATGCACGGGCTGAGGACGGTCAATATGCCGCCCAGGAAAGCGATGAGTAACATGGGATCACCTGATACAGGTTAAAGGGCGACACATCATTACTGTAGGAGCTGGCTTGCCAGCGAAGGCGGCCTTGCGGGTGACATCTCTATCGAATGTGCCGACGTCTTCGCGGGCAAGCCCGCTCCTACAGTGGATTGGGGGTGTTCTCAAGCTGTTTGCTCATCCAATCGTTGCCCCTGAGGCGTACGGCTGGTGCCGTTCTCGGCGAGCATCTGCCCTTGCGGCGTACGGCTGGAACCGTCTTGCGCCAGGAAGCCCTGGGTGCCCTTCTCTGCTACCGGCGTGAGCTGGAAGCAGGTGTTGCTGGCGCAGGCGCTTTGCTCGACAGCGGCGTTGGCATGGGCTGCCGCACCGGCGACGGTAAAGGCGATGGCGGTCAGGTAGCGGGAAAAGTTGTTCATGATGTCCTTCCTGTTTCAAATGGATTAAGCGGTGGTTGATCGCAACACTCAGTTTTCCGAGTTGCAGTTGTCAGCGAATTTGCGGTAATCCAGCACCTGGGTTTTCGATTGGGAATCGAGGTACGTCAGCCGCGCATTCACCACGCCACAGGAAGGTGCAGTGTCCTCGGTCAACGCCACCACCTTCCTGATGTCAAGTTGGGTGCCGTAGGTGTAGGTTTTAGGGGCGACATCGGCTTCGGCACGGGCCGACAAGGTGCAGATGTTCAGTGCGGCAAACAGGCATGCGGCGTAGATGGCTTTGGTGTTCATGGCGGACTCCTCAAGGTTTCAACAGGTCAACTGTTCGTTGGGCCGAGGCGCTCTGGTTTGCCTCGATGGAACCTATTAAAAGCCTGCGAGGTATCTCGTCTGTGTCGGAAATCGGCGAGAATCAATCGGTACGTATCAGAACGGTGCCTGGATACAAAGCAATACAAAACCGCTGAAAACCGGCTTTTTTGCCTTCGTGTGTATCCGCAGGCAGGCCGGATACACTGCAATACAAAGGGCGGCAGGCGACCCCGCCCTGGCTCGATAGACTGTGTGGCAATCCCCATTCATCAGAGGTTTGGCCCAATGGATCACGTTGATCACATCCTCATCGTTGACGATGACCGCGAAATCCGCGAGCTGGTAGGCAACTACCTGAAGAAGAACGGCCTGCGCACCACCGTCGTGGCGGATGGACGGCAGATGCGCGCTTTTCTGGAAACCACCCCGGTAGACCTGATCGTGCTGGACATCATGATGCCGGGGGACGATGGCCTGCTGCTGTGCCGCGAATTGCGCGCCGGCAAACACAAGGCCACGCCGGTGCTGATGCTCACCGCCCGCAACGATGAAACCGACCGCATCCTCGGCCTGGAAATGGGCGCCGACGACTACCTGGTCAAGCCGTTCGCGGCCCGTGAACTGCTGGCGCGGATCAACGCGGTGCTGCGGCGCACCCGCATGCTGCCGCCGAACCTGGTGGTGACCGAAGCCAGCCGCCTGCTGGCCTTCGGCCGCTGGCGCCTGGATACCTCGGCGCGTCACCTGCTCGATGCAGACGGCACCATGGTCGCCTTGAGCGGTGCCGAGTATCGATTGCTGCGGGTATTTCTCGATCACCCGCAACGGGTGCTCAACCGTGATCAATTGCTCAACCTGACCCAGGGCCGCGACGCCGACCTGTTCGACCGCTCCATCGATCTGCTGGTCAGTCGCCTGCGCCAGCGCCTGCTGGACGATGCCCGCGAACCGGCCTACATCAAGACCGTGCGCAGCGAAGGCTATGTATTTTCCCTGCCGGTGGAAATCCTGGGCGATCAATCATGACGCAGGCGCTTCATTGGCCGCGCACCCTGGCCTCGCGGCTGTCGCTGATATTCCTGATCGGCCTGATCCTCGCCCAGGCGCTGTCCTTCGGCGCGCAATATTACGAGCGCTACGAATCCTCGAAAAACACCATGCTCGGCAATCTGGAAACCGACGTTTCCACGTCCATTGCCATCCTCGACCGCTTGCCCGCCAATGAGCGGACCGGCTGGCTGCAACAACTGGATCGACGCAATTACCGTTACCTGCTCAATGAGGGCTCCCCGGGCACACCCATACGCACCGACATGCCCGATGCGCCCATCGCCATCGCCTCGATCAAGGACGCCATCGGTCACGATTACCCGATGACCTTTACCGACATCCCCGGACCAAACAAACATTTCCAAGTGCACTTGAACCTGGCCGATGGCAGCCCACTGACCATCGACGTCCGCCCGGCGATGGTCCCGTTGTCGCCCTGGCTGCCCATTGTGTTGCTCGGGCAACTGGCGCTGATGCTGGCCTGCTCCTGGCTGGCGGTCAGAATCGCCATCCGCCCCCTCACCCGCCTCGCCGACGCTGTCGAGAACCTGGACCCCAATGCCCACCCAGTGCTCCTGAACGAAAAAGGCCCGACCGAAGTCGCCCATGCCGCCAGAGCCTTCAACTCGATGCAGGCACGCATCGCGGCGTACCTGAAGGAACGCATGCAATTGCTCGCGGCGATTTCCCACGACCTGCAAACCCCGATCACCCGCATGAAACTGCGCGCCGAGTTCATGGACGACTCCAGCGAAAAAGACAAACTGTGGAACGACCTGGGCGAGATGGAACACCTGGTACGCGAAGGCGTGGCCTACGCCCGCAGCATCCACGGCGCCACCGAAGAAAGCCGCCGCACCGACCTCGACTCGTTCCTCGACAGCCTGGTGTTCGACTACCAGGACATGGGCAAGGACGTTCAGCTCACAGGCAAGAGTGCAGCCGTCATCGACACCCGCCCCCACGCCTTGCGCCGGGTGCTGGTCAATCTGACGGACAATGCGCTGAAGTTTGCCGGTGCTGCCGAGTTGCGGGTGGAAAAACAGGCCGATGGCAACCTGTCGATCAAAATCCTCGACCGAGGCCCGGGAATCGCCGAGGAAGAACTGAAACAAGTGATGGAACCCTTCTACCGCGTGGAAAACTCCCGCAACCGCAGCACCGGCGGCACCGGGCTGGGGTTGGCGATTGCCCAGCAACTGGCGATCGCGATTGGCGGGGCGTTGACCTTGAGCAACCGTGAAGGCGGCGGGTTGTGCGCGGAGCTGAGATTGCCGGGCTAGCCGTAAGGAAATGGTTGGCTGGCAGGGCGTCTTCGCGAGCAGGCTCGCTCCCACAGTTTGAGTTGTGGACATCCTTGAGAGACTGGTCGGCTGACAGGCCGCCATCGTCGGATCGCCGCCCGGACCAAGCCCGCTCCCACAGGGACTGGGTACATCCGCGAAATGCCGGTCGGCTGGTAGGGCGCCTTCGCGAGCAGGCTCGCTCCCACAGTTGGGCCGAGTACAACTGCAAGAAATTGGTCGGCTGGCAGGCCGCCATCGCGAGCAAGCTCGCTCCCACATCTATGGATCCCCCCATTTCTGCAATACTGTTTTTGATGCGTGTTTGGCTTGCTTTCATCTATCCGGCGTCTGGGTGGCGACCCTGCGCCTCGATGAGAATCGCGCCTGACGGCCCTTCATAGAAAGAAGGCTTTTTCAGCCTTGTGGGAGCCAGGGTAGTCGTCAGGCCGGTTGGCCGTTCACGTCATCTGTTATCCAGCATCGCAAAACCAGGTGGGTGGTGCTCGGGTGGCAGCGAGGTCAAGCGTTCATCGCGCTTGACCCCGCCTTGAATTCATCGTGGTGAGCGGCGATCGACCAGGCGATTCTTGCCAGTTTGTTGGCCAAGGCGCAGACCACACGGTTGGAATGATGGCGAGCCAGCAGTTGGCGGACCCAATCGGCCAGCGCTCCTGTCTGTCGTTCCAGCCCCATCAGATACACACGGGCGCACTGGATAAGCAGCCGTCTCTGATTCCGGTCACCGCGTTTGCTGATCCCCAAAAGTACCGTCTTGTCGCCGGTGGAGTGTTGCTTGGGCACCAACCCAATCGAGGCTGAATAGTCTCGACCGCGCTGAACTGCTGACCGTTGCCCAACTCCGCAGCCAGGACGCTGGAGGTGATCGGACCGACGCAAGGAATTGTCATCAGGCGAGAAGCCAGATCATCTTCAGCGGCCTGGCGTTCAACCTGCTTGTCCAGTGCCTTGACCTGCCCGTCCAGATAATTGAAGTGCTCACGCAGCCCCAGCAGGATTTGTTTGATCTGCGCAGAAAATGAACACGCCTCCAGCAGCGCTGGCAGTTCCTTGATGGCGTGAAAGCCTGGGGACAGGCTGATACCGACCTCTAACAGGCCGGCGTGAATCCGATTGACGCTGGCCGTACGCTCCTTGATGTAGGCGTCGCGTTGCGAATTGAGCATGGCCAGCGCTTGTTGCGCTTCGGTTTTAGGGGGCACAAAACGCATGGTCGGGCGGCTCGCCGCCTCGCAAATCGCCATGGCATCGGCGAAGTCGTTCTTGTTGCTTTTCACGTAGGGACGCACGAGGTGGGGGGCAATGAGTTTGGGCACATGGCCCCATTTTGCCGCTTCCCGCGCCATGTAGTGGGCGCCACCACAGGCCTCCATCGCCACCGTGCACGGTTCAAGGTTGGCCAGGTGCCTGGCCAGACCTGCGCGATTGAATTTCTTGTGGTAGAGCTCATGACCGCGATCATCTTGCGCGTGCAGATGGAAGGTATGTTTCCCTAGATCGATAGCGACAATGGCAACGTTGTTCATGGCAATAGCCTCCGTAAGACACCCTGTGAAAGCTTAGAGAGCGATCACAGGGTGTGGGGGGGAGCCATTTCATTAGAAGAGCAGAGCAAAGGCAAGGCGGCGTACACCCATGCTCTTCACCACTCAACAGGCCGAGCGTTAGCTCGCCTGCAGCTTTTGATCTTGATCCACCCGCCCCCTCGGGAGGCTGAGTGGAGGTGTTCATCCGGGGAATGGCGCGCAGCGCCGTTCGACGTAGTCGAACTCATTGCATGTAGGTCGTCGCGAAGCAGACCGGAGGGCAATGCCCCCGGATGAATGCCGGAGCGAAGGAACCCCGAGCCTTGGCGAGGGGCCGGACGTTCGGGGCGAGCGCTTTTTTTGCTTACTTTTTTTAAGGCGCTTGTTAAAAAAAGTGAGTCGCCGTAAGGGCGAAACCCTAAGTCGCCGTTACCAAAAAAACGGATATGTACGCATCAACCAAGAACCTGGTCGGCCCAAAGGCCGCCAAGGTCAAACAACCCCAACAACCCCCTCCTCATGCAACTGCCGCAACAACCCCAAACCACCCTCGAAAAACACCGAAGAACCCACCTGCCCCGCCTCCACCGCCAACCCCTGCAACTGCGCAACCCCGGTCAGCTTGGGAAACTCCACAATCCGCTGCAACAACCGCCACGCCAACGGACTCAACCCGGAAAACCTCACACTCCAGTCCTCAGCCCGACGCACCAGCAAAAACGTCGGCTGATCAGGCAAAGCATCCGGCTGATAATCCGGCCCCAACAATTGCACCGGCCAGGCATACGCCAACGGCCAGGCCAGCGGCGACACCTGCAAGGGCCGATCCAGCAACAACGCCGCATCACCGACAACCAGGGGCTGCGCATCGGACTGTTGCAACGCCATTTCCACCCACTCGTAATGCGCCAGCTCCACCATGAACGGCGGCCACCCCCCATCACCCAATGCCTCAAGCCCGGTCGCCAGAAACTCGACAAACTCCTCAGCGATTTCACCAAATTTCGGTGTACGGGCCCGGTAGTCCCGCAAAAAAATCCGCACCAGCGAACCCCAGCGTTCATTGCCGATCATCTTCACCAACACTGGAAAGGTGCCACTGAGCAGCGAAGACAGGTTGGCGAACACCAGATCGCGGTAAACCTGTGCCCGGGCAGGGTCCATTCCGGCGGGTGGCGCGTTGTGTTCAGGGTCGCGCAGGTACAGGCCCATGGTGGTTTGTTGATGCAAGAGACCCGACTTATCCACGGTTCACGCCCTCCTGTTGCAAGCGGCGAATGGTCTGCAGTTCCGCCACCAGTTCGGCGAATGCCGGAAAATTGAAATCGCGCTCCAGCAAGGTCGGTTGCGCACCGAACCGGGCATACGCCTGGGTCAGCAACGACCACACCGCCGGTTTGACCGAAGCACCATGGGTGTCGATCTTCAAGGTATCGGATTCATCGAAATGCCCGGCAATGTGCATGGCCACCACCCGACCGGAATCGATGCCGGCGAGAAACGCCTGAGGCTCGAAACCGTGGTTGATCGAATTGACGTAGACATTGTTAACGTCCAGCAGCAGGTCGCAATCGGCCTCGCGCAGCACGGCATTGGTGAATGTCACCTCGTCCATGTCCTGTCGGGGAGCGGCGTAATAGGAAACGTTTTCCACCGCCAGACGCCGACCGAGGATGTCCTGGGCCTGACGAATCCGCGCGGCGACGTGATGCACCGCTTCTTCGGTGAAGGGCAACGGCAACAGGTCGTACAGGTGACCGTCATCGCTGCAATAGCTCAAGTGCTCGCTGTACAGCGGCACGTGATAGTGATCGAGAAAGCCCCGGACTTCCTGCAAGAACCCGACGTCCAGCGGCGACGGCCCGCCCAGGGACAGGGACAGGCCGTGACAGGACAACGGATAGCGTTCAGCCAGGGCCCGCAATGCCGCGCCGTGAGCGCCGCCGATGCCGATCCAGTTTTCCGGGGCGACTTCCAGAAAGTCGAAATCGCCTGTCGGTGCGGCCTGGAGGTCTTTGAGTAAACCGCGACGCAGGCCAAGCCCTGCGCTGGCCTTGGCTACAGGGGGAATGGATGTCTGCATGATGTCGATCTCAAACGGTGTCTGGGGTGCGAGCACCCAATGGATGCTCGCCGTCAGACACAGTTAATCGAAGGGGTGTATCGGGCCTGTGTTCACTTGTGCCGGAAAATGCCAGCGTCTGTATCGCCGGCAAGTCCATACACACTGTGGTACAAACCCGCCATCGGCTGTCAGGCCAGATCGTATTTCTCACGCACCAGATGGCCGATGCCCATGCGATCGAGCACAGCCATCGGGCACAGGAACGTCACACGCACGGTGCCCGGCAGGCGACTGATGTCGATCGAGCCGGTGATGGTGGCGCGGTTGAGGACTTCGTCATAAGGCAGGCCGGTGACGGAAGCGGCGCGTTGCAGGCCGTTTTCCACCGCCAGATTGAGGTTCTCGCCGCTGCCGATGAAGGTGATCGGCCCGCTCTGTTCGATCTCGTGCTGGCCCCAACGCTCGCCCAGCTCACGGACTTTTGCCCTTTGTCCGGCGTTCATTGGCCGCGCCATCGGCGGCAAGTCATCCAGGTTTTGCAACAGGATCGGCCCTTCCAGGGTCAGGTTCTTCACCACTTCCACCACCACTTCGGTTTCCCCGGAGCAATCGGTAGCGTGCCCGGCGATCTCGCCGTTGCCCTGCTGGGCATGCATGTCACCCATGTACACCCCGGCACCGGGAACTTTCACCGGGCAAATCAGCACGCAGCCTTCACGGATCGAGTTGGTGTCCATGTGGCCGTCGGTTTTCGCCGCGTGCAGTTCTTCGCGGGTCATGCCGAAACGGTGCGGCGCATTGATCAGGTACTGGCCGAAGTCAGCGCAGTTGTGGGAGTCGGGCAAGTCCCGGGATGGCAGAGTACCGATGTTACCGAGAAACGGCCGCATGTGAGCCGCAACGCCGGGGATGTCGGCACGGGCCAGGGACAGGATCGAATGCTGGGCAGCGAATTGCGGCAGTGCCGACATTTCTGAAGCGTTACCCGCCAGACGATTGGCGATGTCCTGATTGACCGTCAGACTGACCTGGTTCTGCGCATCGAACACAATCACATAACCGTGGCTGAAACGAAACGCGCTGACCTCGGCACCACAGTGGTTGCAGCGAATGGCCTCGGCGCCGATGCCTTCGACATGGCTGGCGGGATGGTCGGTGCCACAGGCGGAGCAGAATTTCGAGACGAACGGATCACCGTTGTATCGCCCCTCGACAAAGCTCATGACCCCGGACGAAGTCGCCAGCGACGTCACACGCATGCTTTTGATCTTGATGGCCACCGCATCACCGATTTGCGCCCCGGCGATCGCCACCGGTTGCGTCACTTCATGCCCGCCCTCGAAGGCTGGCGTGATCATTGGCCCCCAACAGCCCGGCGGTGTACCGGTGATCAGCGTGCCGCCGTCGGCCAATGGCCCGAGCATCGGCTGGCTTGGGCCGATGATGCCATGGGTGTAGTGATCGACCCGCAGGCGATCCACGGGTGTGACCTCGGGATCGGTTTGAGACACAAGCGTTGTCATGGAAATCCCCTTGACCGCATCAGGCGCGGAACAGAGTCAGGAGCGTACGACCGTCGGTGGCGACGGCCAGGGAAAGCGTCTTGGCCGCCACGCAATAACGGCGCCAAAACGGCCTTCACAGTTCATCGCAGGTTTGTATCGGGTTTGTGTTCGACAACGCCTGACTGTTGGGAAAACTGTATCCGCAGGGGGGTTGGATACAGTGCGATACACAGCACAAATCCCCTGTGGGAGCGGGCTTGCTCGCGAAAGCGGTGGGTCAGTCAACATCTGCTATGTATGTGCCGGCCTCTTCGCGAGCAAGCCCGCTCCCACAGGGTCTGGTGTCTACCGAAAAGTCGTCGCTTTCGTCGCGCCAGACCGCGCAGTACAAGGCCCGAACTAAACTCAATGCACACAGGACCCGCTCGGTGCCCTGCACATTCCCACGACCACCGCCCAGCGGCGAAAGCCCCACCAGACAATGCCCCTGGACCGTGATCCTGCTGAAGGAGCACACATGATGGACGAGGCCAGACTCAACGATTTCATGGGCAAACTGGTGAACGACATGGGCGGCGCGGCGATGCTCGCCAACGTCATCCTCGGCGAAGAACTCGGCCTGTACCGGGCGATGGCCGACAGCCAGCCCATCACCCCCGAAACCCTGGCCGGGAAAACCGGCTGCAACACCCGCCTGCTGCGCGAATGGCTCAGCGCCCACGCCGCCTCCGGCTACATGGAACACCACGACGGCCAGTTCCGCCTGCCCGAAGAGCAAGCCCTGGCCTTGGCCATCGAAGACTCACCGGTCTATATCGCCGGGGGCATCGGTGTCGTCGCGTCGTTTTTCCACGACAAGGACAAGCTGGTCAACGCCATGCGCGGCAACGGCGCCCTGCCGTGGGGAGAACACCATCCGTGCATGTTCAGCGGCACCGAACGCTTCTTCCGCCCCGGCTACAAAGCCCATTTGGTCGCCGAATGGTTGCCGGCCCTCGACGGCGTGGTGGCCAAACTGGAAGCCGGGGCCAAAGTGGCGGACATCGGCTGCGGCCATGGCGCCTCGACGGTGATCATGGCCCAGGCGTTTCCGGATTCGCGCTTCGTCGGTTTCGACTACCACGCGCCGTCCGTTACCGTTGCCACCCAACGGGCCGAAGAAGGCGGTGTGTCCGGTAGGGCCCGGTTCTTCCAGGGCACGGCCAAAAGCTACCCCGGCAGCGACTACGACCTGATCTGCTACTTCGACTGTCTGCACGACATGGGCGACCCGGTGGGCGCGGCCAGACATGCCTATGAGTCGCTGAAAGACGACGGTACGGTGCTGCTGGTCGAGCCCTACGCCAACGACTTGCTCGACGACAACGTCAACCCGGTCGGACGCCTGTTCTACGCCGCCTCGACGTTTATTTGCACGCCGAACTCGCTGTCCCAGGAAGTCGGCCTCGGCCTCGGCGCCCAGGCCGGCGAAGCGCGGTTGCGCAAGGTGTTTACAGAGGCTGGATTCACGCGCTTTCGCCGGGCCACCGAAACGCCGTTCAACCTGATTCTGGAGGCACGCAAATAAACACCGCCGCCAGCTCTGTGGGTGTAGGAGCGAGCCTGCTCGCGATAAACGCGATCACGCCGCGGGGTGTCAGGCTTACAGTGTTATCGTTGACGACCATCGCGAGCATGCTCGCTCCTACAGGTTTCCCAGCATGTTCGACAACCTGATCCACGAACAGCTCGATCGCCTCCATCAACTCATGGCCGACGCGCCGTTCGCGGTCCTGACCGGGGCTGGCATCAGCACGCCCTCGTGCATTCCGGATTATCGCGACAACCAGGGCGTGCGCCGTGGCCGGCAGCCGATGATGTACCAGGAGTTTCTCTCTGCCCCGCAATCCCGGCGACGCTATTGGGCACGGGCGATGCTCGGCTGGCCACGGGTGCGTCAGGCGCAGCCGAACGTGGCCCACGACACCCTGGCCAGTCTGCAGGGCACGCGACAGATCAGCGGGTTGATCACCCAGAACGTCGACACCCTGCACGACCAGGCCGGCAGTCATGACGTGATCGAACTCCACGGCAGTTTGCACCGGGTGTTGTGCCTGGATTGCGGCCGGCGCAGCGAGCGCGATTCGATCCAGCAATTGATGGAAGCGCAAAACCCGTATCTGGCAGGCGTCGACGCCGTGCAGGCGCCGGACGGCGACACCTTGCTCGACCCGGCCTTCGAGGCACGCTTCCAGGTCCCGCACTGCCCGCATTGCGCCGGGGAACGGATGAAGCCGGATGTGGTGTTTTTTGGCGAAAACGTCGCGCAGGCCACGGCGGCCAGGGCGATGGCCGCCGTCGAGCAGGCTAACGGGCTGTTGGTGATCGGCTCGTCGTTGATGGCCTATTCGGCGTTTCGCCTGTGCCGGGCGGTGGTGGATCAGGGCAAGCCGTTGATTGCGATCAACTTGGGAAAGACCCGAGCGGACGAGATTCTGGATATGAAGATCGAGGGGTCTTGTGAGCGGCTGTTGCCGTTGTTGGCGCAGCGCTTGTCACTCTGATCAAACCGGCCCCTTGTAGGAGCGAGCTTGCTCGCGAAGGTCGTGAACGATAATGCGTAAAACCAGATGCCAACGGTGGCCTTGGCTTTTTCGCGAGCAGGCTCGCTCCTACAGGAGTTTTGATCTGTTCATGAAAGTTGGTGACTAAAATCTTCCGATTTCAGCACATCAAACATCGCCTGCGCCGCCGCCGACAGCTCTCCCCCCGGTAACGTCAGCACCCCGAGTGCCCGCTCCACTACCGGGTCGCGCAACGTGATGCAACGCGCGCCCAGCTCACGCATCTGCCCGGCACACAAGGCCGGCACCGCGCTCACGCCCAGACCGCTGGCGACCATGCGCCCGACCGTCGCCAGTTGATGGCTTTCAAACTCCACCGGCAGCTTCATGCCGCGGGCCTGCAGGTGCTCTTCCAGCATTACCCGCACGGTGGAAGGTCGCTGCAAGGTGATGAACGGCTCCTTGAGCAGGGTCTGCCAATCGATGTCATCCAGCCCGGCCAGCGCCGAATCCAGGGGCACCACCGCGACGAAACGGTCGATGTACAAGGGCGTGAATTGCAGCGACGAACTCTGGGTCGGCTCGAAGGCCACCCCCAATTCAACCTGGCGGTCACGGACCATTTCCAGCACCTGCTCGTTGATCACATCGTTGACCGTCACGTTGACGTTCGGATAGCGGGCGCGGAAGGTCTTGAGGATCGGCGGCAGCAGGTTGCCGGCGAACGATGGCATGGCCGCCAGGGTCACGCGGCCGCGTTGCAGGGTGAAACGCTGGCGCATCTCGTCCTCGGCATTGTCCCAGTCGGCGATCAGGCGGCG
The DNA here is from genome assembly GCF_034541995.1 of Pseudomonas sp. BIC9C. Lineage (NCBI taxonomy): Bacteria > Pseudomonadati > Pseudomonadota > Gammaproteobacteria > Pseudomonadales > Pseudomonadaceae > Pseudomonas > Pseudomonas sp. BIC9C. The sequence continues at coordinate 104,937 of NZ_JAWDGM010000009.1, read as the reverse complement.
TGCCAATGGCACCAGGGATTCGCCCTCGGCGGTCATCGCGACGTTACGTGTATTGCGGGTGAACAGGCGCCCGCCCAGGCCCTCCTCCAGCGCCTTGATGGTCAGGCTCAGGGCCGACTGCGACAGGTGCAGGCGCTCGCAGGCCACGGCGAAACTCAGGCTCTGGGCCACGGCCAGGAAGGCGCGGATCTGCTTGATGGTCATCTCGCTACGCTCAAGTTGTAAGCTGCTGGCTTCAAGCTGCAAGTTTAGAGCAGCGGTTTATTGAGTTTTATCTATCAATCAACCTTAAAAATCAACTTAACAAATGAATTAACCAGCGCGACACTCAACTCCATTCGGCTAGCCAGCCGCCCACAAAGAATAAAAGAGGTGCATATGGCAGGTTTCGACAAGCGCGTGAGTTCCTATGAGGAAGCTCTGGCAGGTCTTGAAGACGGCATGACCGTGATCGCTGGCGGCTTCGGCCTGTGCGGCATCCCGGAAAACCTCATCGCCGAGATCAAGCGCAAGGGCACCCGTGACCTCACCGTGGTTTCCAACAACTGCGGCGTCGACGGTTTCGGTCTCGGCGTACTGCTGGTAGACCGGCAGATCAGCAAGGTGGTGGCCTCCTACGTTGGTGAAAACAAGCTGTTCGAAGAGCAACTGCTCAAGGGCGAAATCGAAGTCACCCTGACCCCCCAAGGCACCCTCGCGGAAAAAATGCGTGCTGGCGGCGCCGGCATCCCGGCCTTCTTCACCGCCACCGGCGTCGGCACTCCGGTCGCCGAAGGCAAGGAAGTGCGCGAATTCCATGGCCGCAAGTACCTGATGGAAGAGTCCATCACCGGCGACTTCGCCATCGTCAAAGGCTGGAAAGCCGACCATTTCGGTAACGTGATCTATCGCCACACCGCACAGAACTTCAACCCGCTGGCGGCTACCGCCGGCAAGATCACCGTGGTCGAAGTCGAAGAAATCGTCGAACCCGGCGAGCTGGACCCGGCGCAGATCCACACCCCTGGCATCTACGTCGACCGGATCATCTGCGGCACGTTCGAGAAGCGCATCGAACAGCGCACCGTGCGTAAGTGATCCCCTGCCCCCGGACCGAATGAAGGAATAACGACAATGGCACTTTCCCGCGAACAAATGGCTCAACGCGTCGCCCGCGAAATGCAGGACGGCTTCTATGTGAACCTGGGTATCGGCATTCCGACCCTGGTCGCCAACTACATTCCCGAAGGCATGGAGGTCATGCTGCAGTCGGAAAACGGCCTGCTGGGCATGGGTCCCTTTCCTACTGAAGAAACCATCGATGCCGACATGATCAACGCCGGCAAGCAAACCGTGACCGCACGCATCGGTGCTTCGATTTTTTCCTCGGCCGAGTCCTTCGCGATGATCCGCGGTGGTCATGTCGACCTGACCGTACTGGGCGCCTTTGAAGTGGACGTGCAAGGCAACATCGCCTCGTGGATGATCCCCGGCAAACTGGTCAAGGGCATGGGCGGCGCGATGGACCTGGTGGCCGGCGCAGACAACATCATCGTCATCATGACCCACGCGTCCAAGGACGGTGAGTCCAAGCTGCTCTCCCAATGCAGCCTGCCGCTGACCGGCGCCGGATGCATCAAGCGCGTACTGACTGACCTGGCTTACCTGGAAATCGAAAACGGCGCGTTCATCCTGAAAGAACGTGCGCCGGGTGTCAGCGTCGAAGAGATCGTCGCCAAGACTGCCGGTAAACTGATCGTGCCGGACCACGTACCGGAAATGCAGTTCGCTGCCCAGTGAGGAGTCATTCCATGCAAGAAGTCGTCATTGTTGCCGCCACGCGCACCGCGATCGGCAGCTTCCAGGGTTCCCTGGCCAAGGTCTCCGCCGTTGACCTGGGCGCCGCAGTCATCCGCCAACTGCTGGCCCAAACCGGCCTGGACCCGGCGCAAGTCGATGAAGTGATCATGGGCCAGGTGCTGACCGCCGGCGCCGGGCAGAACCCTGCGCGCCAGGCCGCGATCAAGGCCGGCCTGCCGTTCGCCGTACCGGCCATGACCCTGAACAAGGTCTGTGGCTCCGGTCTCAAGGCCCTGCACCTGGGCACCCAAGCGATTCGCTGCGGCGACGCCGAGGTGATCATCGCCGGTGGTCAGGAAAACATGAGCCTGGCCAACTACGTCATGCCAGGTGCCCGCACTGGCCTGCGCATGGGTCACGCGCAAATCGTCGACACCATGATCAGCGATGGCCTGTGGGATGCGTTCAACGATTACCACATGGGCATCACCGCCGAGAACCTGGCCGAAAAATACAGCCTGAGCCGCGAGCAGCAGGACGCGTTCGCCGCCGCCTCGCAGCAGAAAGCCGTGGCCGCCATCGAAGCCGGGCGCTTCGTTGACGAAATCACACCGATCCTGATCCCGCAGCGCAAGGGCGATCCACTGTCCTTCGCCACCGACGAGCAGCCACGGGCCGGCACTACCGCCGATTCTCTGGGCAAGCTCAAGCCGGCTTTCAAGAAAGATGGTTCGGTGACCGCCGGCAACGCTTCGTCGCTGAACGACGGTGCCGCCGCCGTGATCCTGATGAGCGCCGACAAAGCCAAGGCCCTTGGCCTGCCGGTACTGGCGAAAATCGCTGCCTACGCCAACGCGGGCGTCGATCCGGCGATCATGGGCATCGGCCCGGTGTCGGCCACTCGCCGCTGCCTGGACAAGGCCGGCTGGAACATCGACCAGCTGGACCTGATCGAAGCCAACGAAGCCTTCGCCGCACAATCCCTGGCCGTGGCCAAGGACCTGGAGTGGGACTTGAACAAGGTCAACGTCAACGGCGGCGCCATCGCCCTGGGTCACCCGATCGGTGCCTCGGGTTGCCGCGTGCTGGTGACGCTGCTGCATGAAATGCTCAAGCGTGACGCCAAGAAAGGCCTCGCCACCCTGTGCATCGGTGGTGGTCAGGGCGTGGCACTGGCGCTCGAACGGGCTTAAAGCGTTCAACAGACGGCACGGGGACCCACGAAGAACCGTTGTCGCCTGGAAAAACACCCGGTGTGATGCAAGTCGCACCGGGTTCTTTTTTTTCAGGTAGGCCGGGTTATCGTTCTTCGCGAGCAAGCCCGCTCCCACAGGGGAATGTGCTCAACTGTGGGAGCGGGCTTGCTCGCGAAGGGGCCAGACCTGTCACCCCAGAAACTGCAGGATCAACCAGCTGTTCGCCCCACTGATCACCCCAAACAACCCCCACGCCAATACCCGCGTCGGCAGCCGGTTCACCAGCGGCCCCATGAGTGCGTGATCGTTGGTCATGCGGATCAACGGGTACAACGCGAACGGCAATTGCAGGCTCAGCACCACCTGACTCAACACCAGCAACTTGCCGATGGCATCATCGCCCATCAGCCACACGCCAATGAACGCCGGGATAAGCGCCAGCCCACGGGTGATCAGGCGTCGTTGCCAGCAGGGAATCCTCAGGTTCAGGAACCCTTCCATGATCACCTGGCCGGCGATGGTGCCGGTGAACGTCGAACTCTGCCCCGAGGCCAGCAACGCCACGCCAAACAGCACGCTGGCCAACGCCCCGCCCACCAGAGGGTCGAGCAAGTGGTAGGCATCCTGAATGTCCACGACATCGGTATGCCCGGTCCCGTGGAATGCTGCCGCCGCCAGAATCAGAATCGCCGCGTTGACCAGCAGCGCCAGCGCCAGGGAGCCAATGGTGTCGATGCGCGCCAGCTTGACCGCGTCCTGCTTGCTGGCCAGGTCCTTGCCGATCGCCCGGGTTTGCACGATGGACGTGTGCAGATACAGGTTATGCGGCATGACGGTGGCCCCGAGGATGCCGATGACCAGGTACAGCGGCGCAGCATCGGCAATGGCCGACAGCGACGGCGTGAAGCCGCGGGCGACTTCGGGCCAGTAGGGTTTGATCAGCAGCAACTCGATAAAGAAGCACACGCCAATGGTCCCGACCAGCACCAGCATGATTGCTTCGAGCCGGCGGAATCCACGGTTCTGCAAAGCCAGCACCAGCAAGGTATCGAACGCCGTCAGGGCGATGCCCAGGCTCAGCGAGCAACCGAGCAACAAATGGAACGCCAGCGCGCAGCCGAGCACCTCGGCCAGATCGGTGGCGATGATGGAAATCTCCGCCAGAAACCATTGGGTGCGAGCGGTGCGCGTGCTGTAGCGTTCCCGGGACAACTGCGCCAGGTCCCGCCCAGTGGCAATGCCCAGGCGCGAACACAGGCATTGCACCACCATCCCCGCCAGACTCGCCAGCAACACCACGAACAACAGGCTGTAGCCAAACCGCGAGCCGGCCTCGATGGCGGTGGCCCAGTTGCCCGGGTCCATGTAACCGATGGACACCAACAACCCCGGCCCGGCAAAACGCAGGGCTCGCTGCAAGAACGACGCGCGAGGGTCGACGGCAACGCTGCCGGCCACTTCCGGCGGGCAAAACGGCGCAGTCGCGGTCTTGGGCAAGAAACTGAAGTTCACACGATGATCCATCAACAGGTGGGAAGGCTCACAAACAGATTGCGATCATCGCAAAGTTCAGGGGGCCGCGCCCAGCAACTGTTGGCGTAACTCGGGGTTGCTGGTACGCGGATCGAGCCAGATGGCAAAAAATGCCTGGGCAAATTGCAGGTCCTTCACTTCACGCAACAAATGCTGGCCGAGGAAAAACCGCGCGCCCTGCCCTGGCAGATAGACGCCGGTCAGCCGGGTGCCGGCCTGCACATCGACGAACGACTGCTGCATCTGCGCCTGCCAGGACGCCAGTTGCTCGTCACTGATCGCGGTACCGGAGAGCCGCTTGATCTCCCTGACACTGGCATTCACCAGGTCGTCCCGGGAAATGCTGCGCTGGTAGATCAGCTCGAGGGCGAACGGCTGATCGTTCGCCAAGGGCCGCGACGTACTCCAGAGCCGTGCGCTGTAGACATCGAAGCCGTACTTGCGAAACTCGCCAGTGCCGAGGATTTGCGCACCGGGCAGCGAATCCTGCCAATTGGCCAGGGCCTGGCAGCTCAGCAATACAAGCAGCCACAGACCATGGCGCAGCAGCGATCGTTGACGGTTCATGACGGGGTGGCCTCATGTGGAATGCCCGGACAAAACGTATGCGCAAAAGACCCTTCGTACAACTTTCAAGGGGCCTGTTTTTTGTATACAAAAATCGCACACAGATACAGCAATCTATCCGACGCAATGTTACCGTTGCCACCTCACACAGGTCGGAGACGTGCGCGTGTTGATCCTCAAACTACTGGTGATTCCAGGCTTCCTGCTGCTGATTTCCCTGGCTGGCAAACGCTGGGGGCCGAGCGTGGCCGGATGGTTATCGGGATTACCGGTGGTGGTCGGGCCGATTCTGTTGTTCCTCGCCCTTGAACAAGGCCAGGCGTTCGCTGCGCAATCGGCCACCGCCGCGCTGTCGGCCATGTTCGCGATGATCGCGTTTTGCGTGACCTACGCTCAGGTCGCACAACGGGCCGGATGGCCGCTGGCGTTGCTGGTCTCGCTGTCGGTCTGGGGGGTGGTGGCAATTGTGCTGTCGCTGATCCCGGCATCCCTGGTGTTTTCGGTGTGCGCCGCCGCCACCGCGCTGCTCGCCGCACCGTACTTGTTCCCCACCGTGCAACCGGTGCTCAGTGGCCCGGCGCCGAAATCCGACAAGCTCCTGCTGCGCATGGTCGCCGGTGCATTGCTCACGCTGCTCGTGACGCTGCTGGCCAGCACCGTCGGCGACCGCTGGAGCGGCCTGCTGGCAGTGTTCCCGGTATTGGGCAGCGTGATGGCGGTGTTCTCCCAGCAAACCCGTGGCCCGGCCTTTACCGCCGCATTGCTGCGCGCCACCGCCACCGGCATGTACTCGTTCGCCGCCTTCTGCCTGGTGTTGGCGCTGGCGTTGCCGACGATGGGAATGAACGCTTTTGTCCTGGGCATCGCCGTGTCGGTGGCCATGCTGGGCGTGACCAAACGCTTGTTGGCGCGGCCGGTTGACCCGACGACGGACGCTGAAGCAACCGTCAGAGCACCGAAACACGTTCGATAGTTTCGCACGACTAGATCAACAACCTTGCACGTCAATCGAACGTGCTTGCTTCAACATCAGCCTCAGTTCCACCCCTACCCGACTGAGGCCTACACCATGAAATTCTTTTTCCACCCTTCGCCGAACCCGATGAAAGTTGCCCTGCTGCTCGAGGAGTTGCAAACACCTTACGAATTGATCGGCGTCGATACCTTCAAGGGCGAGCAACACCAGCCAGCCTTTCTGGCGATCAACCCGAATGCCAAGGTACCCGCGCTGGTTGATGGCGATGCCAGCGTGTTCGACTCCCAGGCGATCCTGCTGCATCTGGCGCAGAAACATCAGCGCTACCTGCCAGCATCCGCTGCCGGCCAGGCCGAAATGCTCTCGTGGCTGATGTTCATCGGCACCGGCCTGTCGCCATTCTCCGGCCAGGCGGTGCACTTCCTGCACCATGCACCGGAAGATCTGCCTTACGCGAAAAACCGCTATTTCAAGGAAGTCGAACGCCACTATCGCATCCTCGACGAGCGCCTGGCCAAGCATCAGTACCTGGCTGGCGACACCTACAGCATCGCCGACATGGCCCTGTGGGGCTGGGCCAACTACGCGCCCTACATCCTCGGCGAGAGCGGTCTGGCGGCGTACCCGAACGTCAAGCGCCTGTACGATGAAATCAGCGCCCGCCCGGCCGCCCAACGCGCCCACGGCCTGAAAGAGAAACTGGTGCTCAAGGCCGAATTCGACGAAGAAACCCGTCGCAACCTGTTCCCGCAAAACCAGGCGTAATCCGCCGGTTCCAGCCTTCGAGGGTGATGAAATGAGTGATCAAGTCGCGTTTATCGTTTACCTGCCGGCCAAACCGGAACGTTTTGCCGAAACCAGAGAGCGCCTGTTGGAGGTGGTGCATCAGATGTCGGCTGAGCCGGACTTCGTCAACACCTGGGTGCACCAGTTGCAGGACGAGCCCAATACCCTGGTGCTGTATGAAACCTGGAACTGCAGCAAGCAAGACTTCATCACCCGTCACCTGAGCAAGACGTACCGCCAGGACTACGAGCAGTTGCTGCCGGAACTGTTGGCCAGCGAGCGGCGAATCGAGTTTCTCGACGTGATCCAGAGCTATCCGGCACTACGCGAGGCCTGATCTGGGCACATCTCTGTGGCGAGGGAGCTTGCTCCCGCTGGGTCGCGAAGCGGCCCCCTGCATTCTTTCAGGAGTACCGCATAGAAAGGACGAGCGACTGCTTCGCAGTCGAGCGGGACGGTGCGGCGATCCGACAAGCTCCCTCGCCACAGGTGATTAGTCGAAAAGAGAGTGACCGCTCGGTAGTGCACACTGGAATGCAGCACAACCTCCGTGGGATGATCGCGCCCCACCGCGCGCCCATCCCTGGAGATTCCGATGTCATTGTTGAGTAAAAAAGCCCTCGTCCTGCTGCTGGCAGCTGCTACCGGCCTGGGGGCTTTGAATGCGCAGGCGGCCAAGGCCACTTCCAGCGACAACGCGCCGGCCCAACAAGTCTCGATGCTCGGCGGCAAGTTCACGTTCAACCTGCCCAAGGGTTTCACCGCCAACCCGCTGCCCGCCAGCCCGGACGGTGCGACGGGCACCCTGTACAGCAACGCGGCGACCAAGACCGTGGTCATCGCTGCGGAAAACACCCTGCCCAAAGGTATCAGCGTCAAGGACAACGACGGCCAGTTCCTCGACAGTACCGTGGCCGACTTCGATTCGGCGCAACGCACATCCCTGCCCGACTACAACAAGCTGAGCGAAAAATCCCTGACCCGGAAAACCGGATTGGGCCTGCGCCAGGTCGACGGCACCGCCACACAGGGCGGCGGCATGACCTCACCACCACGCTGATGGCGGCATCCGGCACCCGCATGACGGTGATCCAGGTGATCTCCCGTCCCGGCGACATGGCGGCCCACGAAACCCTGATCAAACAGATCGTCAGTGGAAAATAAGGCTCAGGGGTTCAGGCGCTGCAACCAGGCGCTCAAATCCTTTATCTCGTCGGCGCTGATGTTATGGCCGACACCGGGGTAGCCGTGAAACTCGGGTTCGAGTGACACGCTCTGCAACAGGCTGTTGGCTTCAGTGCCGTCACTGTAGGGAAGGCGTTTGTCCTGCTCGCCATGACCGATGAAAATCGCCAGCGACTGGCGTTTTCATCCGGCATGAGCTCGGCCTTGAGCACCGGCAGAACCCGCCCGCTCAATGCAGCGATCCCGCCAAGCGCCTCGGGATGCCGCAGGCCCACTTCGTAGGACATGATCGCGCCCTGGCTGAAGCCGACCAGGAATACCTTCTCAGGTTCGGTGTGATACTTCTTCGTGGCCTGGGCGACGAAATCCAGCAGCACCTGGCCACTGGACTTCAGATCATCGGTCTCACCGTTGTAAGCCCCTTCGCCCTTCTTGCGGAACCACTGATAGCTGCCCGCCTCCATCACCAAAGGTGCCCGCACCGACAGGTAGGTATAAGACGCGGGCAAGTCATCCTTGATGCCGAACAGGTCCTGCTCGTTACTGCCGTAACCGTGGAGGAAAATCACCAGGGGCTGATGGGTCGAATCGGCGCTGGCCTGCTCCAGGTACTTGAGCGGCAAGTCGGTTTGCAGCGGGGTTTGGGCGTGGACGGCAGTGGATGCCAACAGCGTGAGCAGCGCGAGAATCTTCAACATGGGTCTTCCTTCACGGAATGCAGGATTCGGGACAGATCCTAGCACCGAGAGGCATGGTGGGGATTTTTGCTGTTCTTGATAATGCCTTCGCGAGCAGGCTCGCTCCCACAGAGGACTGAGTACACCCGCGCCATTCAGGTCGACTGTCAGGCCGCCATCGCTGGCAAGCCAGCTCCCACATCTATGGATCCCCATTTCTGCAATACTGTTTTTGATGCGTGTTTGGCTTGCTTTCATCTATCCGGCGTCTGGGTGGCGACCCTGCGCCTCGATGAGAATCGCGCCTGACGGCCCTTCATAGAAAGAAGGCTTTTTCAGCCTTGTGGGAACCCAGGGTAGTCGTCAGGCCGGTTGGCCGTTCACGTCATCTGTTATCCAGCATCGCAAAACCAGGTGGGTGGTGCTCGGTGGCAGCGAGGTCAAGCGTTCATCGCGCTTGACCCCGCCTTGAATTCATCGTGGTGAGCGGCGATCGACCAGGCGATTCTTGCCAGTTTGTTGGCCAAGGCGCAGACCACACGGTTGGAATGATGGCGAGCCAGCAGTTGGCGGACCCAATCGGCCAGCGCTCCTGTCTGTCGTTCCAGCCCCATCAGATACACACGGGCGCACTGGATAAGCAGCCGTCTCTGATTCCGGTCACCGCGTTTGCTGATCCCCAAAAGTACCGTCTTGTCGCCGGTGGATGTTGCTTGGGCACCAACCCAATCGAGGCTGAATAGTCTCGACCGCACTTGAACTGCTGACCGTTGCCCAACTCCGCAGCCAGGACGCTGGAGGTGATCGGACCGACGCAAGGAATTGTCATCAGGCGAGAAGCCAGATCATCTTCAGCGGCCTGGCGTTCAACCTGCTTGTCCAGTGCCTTGACCTGCCCGTCCAGATAATTGAAGTGCTCACGCAGCCCCAGCAGGATTTGTTTGATCTGCGCAGAAAATGAACACGCCTCCAGCAGCGCTGGCAGTTCCTTGATGGCGTGAAAGCCTGGGGACAGGCTGATACCGACCTCTAACAGGCCGGCGTGAATCCGATTGACGCTGGCCGTACGCTCCTTGATGTAGGCGTCGCGTTGCGAATTGAGCATGGCCAGCGCGTGTTGCGCTTCGGTTTTAGGGGCACAAAACGCATGGTCGGGCGGCTCGCCGCCTCGCAAATCGCCATGGCATCGGCGAAGTCGTTCTTGTTGCTTTTCACGTAGGGACGCACGAGGTGGGGGCAATGAGTTTGGGCACATGGCCCCATTTTGCCGCTTCCGCGCCGTGTAGTGGGCGCCACCACAGGCCTCCATCGCCACCGTGCACGGTTCAAGGTTGGCCAGGTGCCTGGCCAGACCTGCGCGATTGAATTTCTTGTGGTAGAGCTCATGACCGCGATCATCTTGCGCGTGCAGATGGAAGGTATGTTTCCCTAGATCGATAGCGACAATGGCAACGTTGTTCATGGCAATAGCCTCCGTAAGACACCCTGTGAAAGCTTAGAGAGCGATCACAGGGTGTGGGGGGGAGCCATTTCATTAGAAGAGCAGAGCGGATCGGCGTATACAGACACTCTTCACCACTCTACAGGCCGAGCGTTAGCTCGCCTGCCGCTCTTGATCTTGATCCACCCGCCCCCTCGGAAGGCTGAGTGGAGGTGTTCATCCGGGGATGGGCGCGCAGCGCCGTTCGACGCAGTCGAACACATTGCATGTAGGTGCAGCGAAGCAAACCGGAGGGCAATGCCCCCGGATGAATGCCGGAGCGAAGGAACCCCGAGCCTTGGCGAGGGGCCGTACGTTCGGGGCGAGACCTTTTGGTTCCTTTTGGGGCGTTTGCCAAAAGGGACTCGCCGTAAGGGCGAAACCCTAAGTGGCCGTTACCGCAGCAACGGATATGTACACAGTCAGCAGCCACTACTCAGCTCTTCACCACCACCCACGTAAAACACAACGGCAACTGCGCGACCTGCTGCTGATAACGGTCATAGAGTTCTTCGCGGTTGGAGTGCGGGTATTCCTTGAAGTGACGAATCTGCAGCCCTGCCGCAATGGCAGCGCTGAAGAGGTCGCTCAAGGTGTGGACGAACCAGTAGGACGCCGCCGATGGCTGTTCGATCCTGCCTTCGTAGACGATCGGTTCATGCTGCACGAACGGTTCGCGACGGAAGTATGAACTGTCCGGGCGAAAAGGATCGGCTGCCTCGGGGTCGAACATTTCCAGGAACGGGTGGGTTTCGTATACCACCAGCGCCCCACCCGGCTTCAGCGTGCTCGCCACATGGCGGAAGAATTCACCGATGTCCGGCATCCAGTTCAAGACCCCGATGGTGATCAGTGCCAGGTCAAAGCGCTCCTGCAGTTGCGCAGGCAAGTGGTGAATGTCCGCTTCGATGAATTGCGGCGCATGGGGCGAGCGGGACGCCAGTTCCCGTGCCTGCTCGAGAAATGCGTCGGACTGGTCGACACCCACCACGCTGCGCGCGCCCAGGGCGAACAGTGACAGGCTTTCGCGGCCGTTGTTGCAGCCCAGCTGCACCACCGCCTTGCCATGGACGCCGGTCTGGGTCAGCAAAGCGGTCAGGGTCTCGTCCAGGCAGGAAAAATCCGCGTGCGCCACATCCTTCAACAAGGCTTGCCATTCGCTGGAATCCTTGTGATGACGGGCGGAGTCATTCCAGGCCTCGCGGTTACTGGCGATGGCTTGTTCTTTTGTCGGCAGTTCCATTGCACGCTCCAGGGTTCGGGTCGTCGAATTGACCGGCCGAAGTCTAGATCAACCCCATCCTGACAGATGTTGCAAACTTGTAATCCGCGCAGCGCCGACGGCCGTCCACGGCGACAGCTATAGTTAATGACCTTGGGGACATGTGGTTAAACCGATTTCACAGGTGTTGCCATGAAAAAATCCGACCTGACACTTTTGCTCGCCCTCTGCCTGAGCGCGACCGCTGTCGCCCACGCCGACGACTTGCCTGCCACCACTGACTACAGCAGTGAATTCAACTATTACGGCGCCGACCAACCCTTCGCACACCCCGTACCACCGTCCATGAGCACCGTGCCGCCGGGCACGTACATCCCGACCGCACCCGGGGATTTCATCCCGGTTTCAAGCGATCACGTGTTCTACGATTCGCGCCTGCCGACCGTGGCCGACGCCACGGTCAGGGTATTTGTCCGCTCCTACGATCCGGAGCGTGGCGTCTACGTGAACCAGGAAGTCGAGAATCCCGGTTGCATGCTGTCCTGCCTGAGGCAGGGCCCGGTGTTGCAGTGAGCACCAGGGGGCGCTCTCAATCAGTTTCCCTACCACTGGCGTTTGTCCGGGCGGGCGAGGCCGAGTTTTTCGATCCGGTAGCGCAACATGTCGCGACTCAGACCCAGCAAGCGAGCCGATTTGGTGACGTTCCAGTCGGTCTTGTCGAGCATCTTGCGCACCATGTCGCGTTCCACTTCCGGCAGGTTCATGGATTCGCTGCCGTTATAGGACGCACGCTGTTCGCTAAACTGTTGCGGCTCGTGATGAAACATCGGTGGCTCATCCACCAGGCTCAAGCAAACGTTCAACTGATGGGCGGCAATGGTGTCGCTTTGCGCCAGCAACACGGTTTGCTCCAGCATGTTGCGCAATTCGCGCACGTTGCCCGGCCAGCTGTAGCTGAGCAGCAACTCTTCGGCCTGGTCGCTGAAATGCAGGTTCGGCTTGCCGTAGCGTTTGCCATGCAGTGCCAGGAAGTGCCGGGCCAGCAGCAGGATATCGGCGCCACGGGCATACAGGCGCGGCACCTTGATCGAAATGATGCGCAGGCGGAAAAACAGGTCGCGGCGGAATTTGCCTTGCTGGACCATTTGTTCGAGATTGCAGTTGGTGGCGCTGATCACCCGCAGATCGACCTTGCGCTCCTTCACCGAACCGACCCGGCGAATGGTCCGGTCTTCCAGCAGTTTCAGCAGCTTGGCTTGCAACAGCAGGTCCATTTCACCGATTTCATCGAGGAACAGCGTGCCGCCATCGGCCGCTTCCACCAGACCCATGCGACGATCCTTGGCGTCGGTGAAGGCGCCCTTCTCGTGGCCGAACAGCTCCGACTCCACCAGATTGGACGGGATCGAAGCACAGTTGAATTCAATGAACGGGCCTTTGCTGCGCGGGCCGTCGAAGTGCAAGGCCCGGGCCACCAGTTCCTTGCCGGTGCCGGTCTCGCCTTCCACCAGCACCGGAGGCAGATCGCTGTTGGCCATCCGCCGCTCGGCGTCGAGCAACTGGCTGATAGTGCCCTTGAGGTACGCCATCGGTGCCGACTCGCCAATCAGTGCCTGCACCCCCGATTTCTGGGCCTCGCGCTCCTGGTAAAACGACAGCGTGCGCTCCATGCGGTCGGTGGCCAGGGCCTTGTCCAGCAGCAGCTTGAGCTCCGGCAGGGCCACCGGCTTGGTGACGTAATGAAAGGCGCCCTCTTTCATCGCCACCACGGCGTCTTCGACGTTGCCGTAGCCGGTCATCATGATCACTTTCAGATCCGGCGCGCTGATGCGCAGCTTCTGGATCAGTTCGTGACCACTCATGCCCGGCAACGAGTTGTCGGTCAGGACCACGTCAGGAGCGAAAGAACCCAATTGCTCCAGTGCATCTTCAGCCGAGTGGCAGACGGTCACCTCGAAGTCCTTGCGCTCCAGGTAAGTCTGAATATTCTCGGCGAGGATTTCGTCATCCTCGACCAGCAGAATGCTGTGCTCCATATTCCCCTCCCGTTGCCACTTTGAAATTGAGACAAACGCGGGTTCCTTCCTGCTCTCGACTGGTCAGTTCGACTGAGCCGTCAAACCGCTCCATTATTCTTTTGACAAGAGCCAGGCCAACGCCCAATCCGCCTTGTTTGGTGGTGAAAAACGGCTTGAAGACCATTTGTTGTTGTTGTTTGGACATCCCCTTGCCGGTGTCGGTCAGGATCATGCTCACGTCGCCAGGTACCGAGGAATCGACCTCGATCGTCAGCACGCCCCCTTTGGGCATGGCTTCCAGAGCATTGGCAAACAGGCTATTGAGTATTTGCGTGAGCAGCACCTGTTGGCTGACGACTGGTGGCACGCTGGCAGGAGTAAAATGCACTTCGACGTTCGAGCGTTTGATCAAGGACTCAAAGGCACTCAAGGTGTCGTCGAGGGCCAGTATGAGGTCGACCGTTTCAAAGTCGTCATTCATCGGCCGCAACGACACCAGCAATTCACGGACCCAGCGTGACATGCGGTCGACCTGACTGATGATGTCGCCAATGTTTTTCTGTGCGGTCTGGCTGGCGATGTCCTGGGCCAGTTCGGCGCTGGAACGGATGTTCGCCAGCGGATTGCGCAGGCTGTGGGCCACCGCCGAGGACATTTCCCCCAGGGCGACAAAGGTTTCATTGGCGATCAGTTGTTTTTGCTGGCTCTGCAGCAGTATCGCCGCGCGCCGGACGATCCAGAACAGCCCCAGGTAAATGGCCGCCCCGCCGATCAGGGTGGCCAGCCAGATCGCCTTGAAGCCACGCTGGATGCGTTCCACCAGGTCCACCGGTTCCTTGTAGATCTCCACCATGGCAATCACTTTGCTTCTGTCGGCGTTGAACATCGGAATGTAGTTCTCGACGAACAGGTATTCCGGTTCGCGCAGCAGACGCTGTTCGGGACGCTCCTCATCGATCTGGTGGTAGCGGGTGGACACCGGCGATTTCATTTCGAAGGATTCGTCCAGTTCGTTGTCGTCTTCGATGCGCACGCCGATCAACTCGGAGTTGGTCGACCAGACCACCGTGCGGTCCAGGGCATACACCGTCGCCAGCAGGATGTCCGGCAGATGCTCCACATGGTCGAGAAACTCGACGCGCGCGGCGGCCCGGGCTTCGGGGTTGACGTCGGAATCGGCATGGTCAGGCGCGGATCGAGCATTTCGCCCATGGTTCTGCCCGGTGAAATCCCGGCATGACGGACTTCGGCCTCGCCAATGGCTTGAATGAACTGCGCGGTCAGCATTGAATCGCGCTCGATGCTTTCATCGACTACGAAGCGCGTGGAGATGTAACCCAGCCCCAACGCCACCGCGGCAATGATGAGAAAGCTTGCCAGGGAGAACCAGCGCAGCAGGTTGAACTGCGGCCGCCACCCCCTGCGCGGTACTGCCGGAGCCTGCGGCGCAGCTACTTTTTGTTGTTCCAGTATCTGCATGGCGGTGTCCTGGATGCTTGAAATCGAACCTGTTCAGCCACTATCTGGATCAGTGTAGGTGGCATTGATAGCAACTGACCGGCCAACGTAATTTTTTTGACACTATTGCGCCTGGGTCATCTCGGGTTGCGCGACCGAATGATGATGCTCAGGCTCCCCGTTACCACTGGCCGCCGGCGGATGCTGACGGTCAGTCTCTTCATGCAGGAAATCGATGATGGACTGGGCTGAATGCTCATCCAGCCGCAGATTGGGCATCGGGATCCTGTTGTAGCGATCGAACAGTTCCATCGCAATCGGATCCTTTTCCACGAGCATGCGATCCGGTTCGCGGATCCAGCGTATGAGCCAGGCCGGATCACGCTTGTGGGTCACGCCGATCAGGTCCGGGCCGATGCTGCGCAAGCCGATGCCCTGCCCGTCCGACGGACCGAGACTGTGACAGGATGCGCAGCGGGTGCGGAACAGCTCTTCGCCATTGCTCGGCGGGCGGATTTGCGGAGCATCGGCGTAGCTTTCTTCGACGCTGGGCTGCTTCCAGTTTTGCAAGGTATTGGCCAGTTGGTCGGCCAGGATCCACGGGTTTTCGAACGGCGAGGCTTTCATCCAGCGGCCCGTTTCCTGGTTGCCGACGATCAGGCTCAGGTTGTGGTCCTTGTTGCGCCCGTTATCGATGCCTTCGATGAACAACCCCAGTTTCTTGCGCAACTCGGTGACGTCGGCGAATTCCCCGGTGAGGAATTTCCAGCCCGGCCCGACCTGGAAGCGTTGCGCATAAGCCTTGAGCACTTCGGGGGTATCACTCAGGGGGTCGATGCTGATGGAGTAGAAGAAAATGTCCTTGCCGACCCGATCCCCCAGCAGTTTCTGCACCTGGCGCAGGCGCGCGGTTTCCAGGGGGCAGGAGTCGCTGCACGAGGTGAAGATGAAGTTGATCACCACCACCTTGCCTTTGATCATGTCATCGAAAAAACGCAGCTGCTGGCCGTCCTGGTCGGTCAGCAGGGTGTTGGGGAAATAGTTGCCACCCCACGGGGTGTCGGCTTCAACGACAGCCGGTACGGGAGTGGATGCCGGAGCAGGTTCGGGCGTCGATAATGGCTGGCTGGCAACCAGTAGCTGGCTGGCCAGCAAACCGGTCACCAGCATCAACACCAGGTGCATGCCCAAGGCCCGTGAGCGTGGTGAATGCAGCTTCAAAGGCGTAAACGCGCCTGAACGCTTGAAGTCGTAGCGCGCTTTTTTTGCCATCACCAGCCGCCTCGTAATCGTGAAGGTGGTAATAGTGACGATGCAAGGACCTCGCCAACTTTGTGTCTGCTTGATATAAAAGCATTAACACTCGATAAAACAATGGCTTATCAACATCAACCTGCCATTGACCATGGAAATGACCGGGGACTGACACCCACTAACGGGGGATGTTCATGGGGCCAACTTAAACGACAGACGAACAGTGGTGCCCTCGCCTTCGCGACTGTCGAGGGTCACTACACCGCCAAAACGCTCCATGATCCGCTTGACCAGCACCAGCCCGACGCCCAGCCCGCCTTGCTTGGTGGTGAAGAACGGCCGGAAGGCCATGGTGCGCTGTTCTTCGTTCATGCCTTTGCCGGTATCGCTCACCCTCACGCTGACGCGCTGGACATCGCGCGGCTCGATCTGGATGGTCAGCGTACCGCCGTTGTCCATGGCCTCCACCGCGTTGGACAGCAGGCTGTTGAGGATCTGGGTCAGTTGCACCTGCTGGCTCAGGACCATGGGCGTCTGGTCCGGCTCGAACACTACGTTGACCCTGGCCTTGCTGATCTGTTGCTCGTAAGCCATCAGGCTGTCATGCAGTGCCGCCACCAGGTTCACTGGCTCAGCCTCGTCATTGAGCGGTCGCAAGGACTGGAGCAAATCCCGTACCCATGTCGACATGCGATCGACCTGAGAAATGATGTCGTTGATGTTCCCGTGTGCCGGCCCGCTGTCGAACTCTATCGCCAGCTCGGCGCTTGAACGGATGGTCGCCAACGGATTGCGCAGGCTGTGGGCGACCGCCGAGGACATCTCCCCCAGGGCCACGTAGGTTTCGTTGGTGATCAATTGCTTCTGCTGTGTCGCCAGCAGGATCGCCGCCCGCCTCACGATCCCGTACAGGCCCAGGTAAATCAGACCGCCGCCCAGGGCAGTCGCCAGCCAGATCAGCACCAGACCGCGCTCCATGCGGTTGATCAGGTCCTGCGGTTCCTTGTAAATCTCGACCATCGCCGTGACGGTGCGACCATCGGCATCGAACAGGGGAATGTAGTTTTCGATGAAGAGGTATTTGGGTGGCACCACGAACTTCTGCTCCATGCGGGATTTGTCCACATCGTGGTAGCTGGTCGACACAGACAGCTTCGAGTTGAACGCCCGGTCGAGGTCTTCATCGCCATGGATCGTGGTGCCCATCAAGGCCGGGTTGGTCGACCAGATCACCATGCGGTCGGGGGCATAGATGTTGATCAGGATCACGTCCGGCAAATTTTCGATATGGTCGAGGAAATCGTCACGGGCACTGGCGCGGGCCAGCGGGTCGACGTCTGGAAAGTCCTTGTCTTTTCGTGGGTCGAGCAACTCGCCCATGGTCCGGACGTTGGGTATCGATAGATGGCGCACCTCGGCCAAGGCAATCGCCTGAATGAATTGCGAGGTCAATAGCGCATCGCGCTGCACGCTTTCGGTAATCACGAACCGCGTGGATACCGCCCCCAGCGCCACCGCCACCGTCCCGATCACCGCCATGCTGACCAGCGAAAACCAGCGCAGCAGATCGAACGGCTGCTTGCGCGTGTTCAAGCGGACTTCGCTTTCGGTCGCAAGCACTTTGGCGATAGTGGTCATGGACACGATTCCCGGTTTACCCCCCCTATAGGTTTATAGCCCACCCACGGCGGTTTGCCCGAACCTGGGTACTGCGATTCCCCACCTGCCCCACCGCCCGACCCACCCCCAAAGTTGGGGGCAACCGCCCGATCTCCAACTTGCCGGCCTGTCACCGGCGGCTGCATCTACACCCGTAGTTCGGGCCTCTCACGGACGTTTTCGCTGATTGGTACGGAAGTTGCCAAACTCCCAGCCAACTGACCCATCCCCAAAGGGCAGGTACTTCGATAGAGGGAATACTCATGCACCCTTTACTGTGCAAAGCCACGACCGCCCTGGTCGTGACCGCTCTAGCCCAAGGCATCGCCCAGGCAGCGCTGTTTGCCGTAGACCCCGGACCCTACCTGCCAGCCAATGGCAATTTCGCCGCCTGGTATCAGGATAGCCACGGCCGAACCCTTGACCTGTGCTTATCAAAGGCTGTCAGTTCCAGGGTTGCCAGCGCGCCGGGCGCCCCGACTTACATGTGCTCGTTGATCCCTAATCCCGGCATTTTCGATGACACCCAACCGTTGGTCTTCCCGACCAATTTCCCCGACGAAGCGTTCTGGGCCACAGGCGAAACGACCATCGTCGATGTCGCCCGAGGCATCGACCTGACCTATGTCTCGGCGCTCGAAGCAGCCTTCAGTGGTGGGGATCCACTGGAGGGCGACCAGATCAGCTTCGCCCGTATCCGTATTCGCATCGATGTGCCCACCGCCGGCACTTATGTCATCACCCACCCCTACGGCGTCGAAGTGTTCAACGTCGACACCCCCGGCCGACGGGCAATCAACATGACCCGTGACATCGGCATCGGCGCGCCGAAAACCTACGACGGCGCGCTCAAGGGCGACGTCGGGCCGTTCCTGCGCAGTGTCAATGGCCCCTACACCGAGACCAACCCGACCACGGGCCAGGCCGAACAATTCGTCGGCGATCCGAACCTCAACGAAGCCGTCACCGGCAGCCCGTTCAACACCAACTACGTGCGCATCGAAGGCCCCAATGGCCTGGACTTGCGCACCAACCTCTTTGCTGTTTCCGGCAAATTGTCGTCGGTGGTCCGGCCGACTCCGGTGATCGCCGAGCGCAGCACCTACTCGCGGCATGCCGGCACCAGCGCACCCGTGGCCCAGCAGGACGTGTTCGTGTTGGCCCCGCCACCACCGGCCACTGTGACCCTGGCCAGCAACAACCCGGTCCTGAGCTTCACCGAAGCGAACACCACCGGCCACTGGTATGCGCAGTCGCCGAACAATCCGACGCTGCCGAGCACCTTGCAAGTGACCGCCGACAACCACCTGGCCATCGCCAGCAGCACGCCAACCACCTTGCCCATGCCGCTGACCGACCTGGTGACGATCTCACGTGCCGAATACAGCCTGAGCACCGGGCAAATCACCATCACGGCCTCGACCAGCGATGAAACGTCGCCACCGGTGCTCACAGCTACCACGGGCACCGGTCTGGCCATCGGTGCCCTGAGTGGCGACGGCGCAGTGAAAAGCCTGGCCACCGGCATCACACCGATTCCGCCAGCCCAGGTTCGTGTGACGTCATCCAATGGCGGCAGCGATACCGAAGAAGTGGTCATCGTGCAATGAACGCTCACATGCCCGGATCCTCATCAGGAGGCATCATGAACAAATGGCCACGCCTGGCGCTCAACACCCTGGGACTGACTCTATCGCTGTCCGGCAGTGCGTTCGCGCAACTCGCCGCCGTCGATCCCGGTCCTTACACCTTTGCCACCGGGAAATTCCCGATCTGGTATCAGGACAAGAATCTACTGTCGATGGAGCTGTGCCAGTCCCGCGCCGCCAGCTCGCGGGTGCCAGCCAGTGTGCCACCGGCCTACATGTGCACCCTGCTGCCGACACCGGGCGTTTTCGACGACACCCTGCCGATGGTGTTCCCGGAT
This sequence comes from Pseudomonas sp. BIC9C, assembly GCF_034541995.1. Taxonomy (NCBI): domain Bacteria; kingdom Pseudomonadati; phylum Pseudomonadota; class Gammaproteobacteria; order Pseudomonadales; family Pseudomonadaceae; genus Pseudomonas; species Pseudomonas sp. BIC9C. The sequence continues at coordinate 85,220 of NZ_JAWDGM010000009.1, read as the reverse complement.
AACTGGCCGGACGAAGCCTTCTGGTTCCTCGCCGAGACCAGCATCCCCAACAACGCCGCCGGCTATGGCATGGACGCTTATGTCGCCGGGATAGAAGCTGCGTTTGCCGGCGGTAATCCGGTCGACGGCGACCAGATCAGCTTCGCGCGGATTCGTATGCGGGTGAACATTCCCACTGCCGGGACCTACACCATCACCCACCCCTATGGTGTGGAAACGGTTAACGTCACCACCCCCGGCCGTCGTGCGATCAACATTACCAGGGACATCGGCATCGGTGCACCGGGGGTTTTCAGCGGTGCAGTCAACGGCGCGATCGGGCCGTTCCTGCGCAGCGTCAACGGCCCCTACACCGAGGTGAACCCGGACACCGGCGCCATCGAAACCTTCGTCGGCGACCCGAACCTCACCGAGGCCGTGACCGGCAGCCCCAACAACACCAACTTCGTGCGCATCCAGGGTCCGGCCGGGACCCTCCAGACCAACCTTTTCACCCTGTCCGGCAAGGTCCTCGACAGCCGCGCGCAAACCGCGGTGGACATGACCCGAGCCACCTACCGCCGCACAGCCGGCACGGGCGGCGACAACACCCGGGTCGAAGTGTTTGCCAAAGCCGCCACCGGTTCGACCCTGTGTTTCCGTGAAAGCATCGCGCTGGTTCCCGGCCCGCCTGTGTCGCCTTGCCAGACCAACATGCTGAGCGATAACAACGGCGTATTCTTCGCCCAGCATCTGCTGACCAACGCAACCGTGCCTCCAGTCGTGGTGGTCACTGCCACCAACCCGGCAGGGACCACCCGCCCGACCTCGGTGTCGAGCAAGCTCTCGGACGTGGTGAAAATCCAGACCGCTCTTTACAACTGGAGCAACCACAGCCTGCTGATCGAGGCCACCTCCACAGACGAAGTGGTGGTACCGGACATGGTCGCCCAGGGCTACGGAAGGCTATCGAAAACCGGCACCCTGCAACGCCTGACGGTGGCGGACCTGAGCCAACCCCCTGCAACCGTTACGGTGAAATCCGCCGCCGGCGGCAGCGACACAGAGCCAGTGGTCGTCGTCGGTACGGCGCCGGACTCCGGCGCGAACCAGGCACCGATCTCCGTCGCCGATACCGGCAGCACCAGCTTCGGCGTGCCGATCACCCTCAACCTGCTGGCCAACGACAGGGACCCGGACGGCAATACGCCGCTGAGCATTACCGCGCTGACCCAGCCGGCCGCCGGCCAGGGCACCGTGGCATTGAGCGGCACTACGGCGGTGGTCTACACCCCTCCCGCTGTGGTCAATGCGCCGCTGACCACGACCTTCACCTACAAGGCCCAGGACATCAAAGGCCTGGCCTCGACGACAGCGGCAACCGTGACCATCACCGTGGCGCCTAACCGGCCTCCGGTGGCAGTCGCCGATGCCGTCACGACACTGGGTGTGGCAATTCCAATCAACGTGCTGGCCAACGACACCGATCCGGAAGGCAACCTGCCACTGGCGGTCGCCAGCTTCACTCAACCACCGACAGGTCGCGGCATCGTCAGCAGTAACGGCACGGTGCTCACCTACACCCCACCGGCCACCTTCACCACGGCCTTCACCACGACCTTCACCTACATCGCCCGGGACAGCTTCGGCGCCCGGTCGACGTCGCCGGCCACGGTCACGGTGCAGGTCTCGCCACGGCCTGTTGCGGAAACCTTCGCAGTGACCACCGCAACGGTGAGCGCCCGCTCCAATAACCGCTTCACCTGGAGCTTTGCCGGTACCTCATCGGTGACCACCGGCAACACCATCACCATCAAGGTAACCACTCCGACCGGACTGGTCACCCTGGGCACCACCGCCGTACCGGCGAACGGTCGCTGGAAGTTGACGGTGAACAACACCACCACGGTGGTTCCGTCGGCGAACCCGACCGCCACGATCACCTCGTCCCAAGGCTCCGTGCGCACGGTGCCGGTGATCGCCAACTGAGCCTGCGCCCCATCAGCCATGTTGGTTGATGGGGTTGGCTGCACCCCAAGGACAAGACCATGACTACAACATCGCCAGCGCCGACCAGAGTGGCATGACCTCGAGGGGCAAGAAGTTCAAAAGCCAAAGCAAAAGCGAGGCGGCCTATTGGCCGGCCTGATCTAACGTGACCGCCCCCCCCTGTAGGAGCGAGCCTGCTCGCGAAAAACGCCGGGACACCGCGGGGATTCAGACAGCCCACGTCATCGTTGACGACCATCGCGAGCAGGCTCGCTCCTACAGGGCCGAGCGTTAGCTCGCCTGCCGCTCTTGATCTTGATCCACCCGCCCCCTCGGCAGGCTGAGCGGAGGTGTTCATCCGGGGACTGGCGCGCAGCGCCGTTCGACGCAGTCGAACTCATTGCATGCAGGTCGCGCGAAGCCGACCGGAGGGCAATGCCCCCGGATGAATGCCGGAGCGAAGGAACCCCGAGCCTTGGCGAGGGGCCGGACGTTCGGGGCGAGCGTTTTTTTGCTTACTTTTTTTAGGCGCATGTAAAAAAGTGAGTCGCCGTAAGGGCGAAACCGCCAGCCGCCGTTACCGCAGCAACGGATATGCACTCAGACCCACAACCTGATCGACGAGTCCCGTCAATGGCACACTGGCAAGAGGCGCTGGACCAGATGCGACAGGACGGCAACCTGGAGCGACTCAAACAGCGCTGGCTGAGCACCAACACTCCGCGCTGAAGGCGAGGCGTGTTGAACGGGCGACTAGCGCACCAGCCGCTCGGCCAACGCCTTGGCCTGGCTCGCCACATCGGTGACGGCGGTACTTTCCCACCACATGCCACGCAATGGCGGGCCCATGGCGAACAGACGGCGGGCGGGCTGACCCTCGGCGTTCAGGACCGCGCCATCCACCTCTGCCGCGATGCCCAGGGCCAACGGCCCCGGCCGCACCAGGCCTCGGGCGAGCAGTTGCCGGGGCAGCGGTCGCGCGACCCGACGCCAGTCATATTCGATACCGCTGGAGTTGATCAGGGCGGCACCGCTGACCACACAGGTCTGCGCCTCGCCGCGCCGCCGAAGGCGGATACTCACGCCGCCATTCATCGCAGGCTCAAGGCCCTTGTATGAGGCTGCGTGAACACGTAACCGCCCTTCTTTATATAAGCGCTCCACCAATTTGGCGCTCAGGGGTGGCGAGCGATGGTGATGACTTTCCCACCACGGCCGCACATGCCGCACGAACTGCCGACGCTGCTCATCCGTCGCCTGATGCCACAAGCGACCAATGTGTGCCCGTACCGTGTCCAGTGGCGCCTGCCAATCGATGCCTTGGGCGATGGCGTCCCGGCAGTGTCGACGCAACTCGCGCATCAACTGGCGAGGTGTGCGGATACTCGGGTCCGCAGCGAGAAAATCCACCCAGGCTGGTGGCTGGCGACGTATATGGGGCAACAGTCCATGGCGGGAAAACACTTCGATCGGCCCACGATGCCCGGCCTGTTCCAGGGACACCACGGCGTCGACCATGGTCAGGCCCGAGCCGATGATCATGACCGTCGATTGCGGATCGAGTTGCTGCATGGCCGCCACACCCCACGGATCGAGGGCCGCTGCGTTCAAGCCGCTGGACCGGGTTTGTGGCGTGCGCGCGGCGGGAAACATCCCGGTGGCCAGTACCGCAAAAGCACCCTGCACGCATCGGCCATCGCTCAAGGTCAACTGTACGGCGTCGGCATCGGTTTGCAGATCGATCACCTCGGCCTGCACATGCCCGACCGTCGAACCGTTCAAGGCGCCCACCGCCTGCGCTTCTGCCAGGCGTTGCCGGGCATACAGGCCGAAAACGCCCCGCGGTGGAAACAACTCGCTGATCGGCACGTGCTGCTGATCCGATTCCGGCCAGCCGCCCGCCTCGATGTACTCGGTCAACCATTGGGTCAGGTCGTCGGCGTTGTCCGGGTCGACACTCATCCGCGCCGCATTGCCGTTGAGCGTATGGCCCGGTTCCACCGCGCTGTAGGCTTCGCCCCGCCCCAACTCGGCCCGGGGCTCGATCACCAGCACCCGGCGCTGGCCCGGCAAACGCATCAACTGCGCCGCCAGCATCGCGCCACTGAGGCCGCCGCCGACAATCAGGATGTCGGCGTCATTGGTCAAGGTCTGGTCCATCGTGCTCTCCCTGTTCAGATCACCACATTACGCACAAATCGCGCCGCCACTGTCCCGTCGTTGCGATAACAGTGCGGCTGGTTGCTGGCGAACATGAAGAATTCACCCGCCGCGATATGCTGTGGCTGGTCGCCGAGCATAACGGTCAGGCAACCTGCAAAGACATAAATCTGCTCGCTCCAGCCATCGGCGTCCGGCTCCGACGGATACACCTCGCCCGGTTGCAGGCACCACTCCCACTGCTCGACTTCGCGGCTGGCCTGGGCCTTGGAGAGCAACACCGCTTTACTGCCAGGAATCGTGCCGGTCCAGGCCAGCTCATTGATACGGCTCGGATCACGGGCGTCGGGAGCCTGGATCAAGTCACTGAAGGCAACGTCGAGGGCTTCGGCCACCCGGTCGAGGGTGGTCAGGCTGACGTTCTTTTCCCCCGCCTCGATCGCCACCAGCATTCGACGGCTGACACCGGACTTTTCGGCCAGCGCGGTCTGGCTCAGGTCGGCGGCATGACGCAAGCGACGGACGTTTTGACTGACGTGCTGGAGGACCGATGCCCGTTGGGTAGAATCTTTGTGCACTATATTGCTCACTGAGTGGGGTTGGGCAGTATACTGCGCAACATTCGGCGCATTGTGCGTCCCCCTCCAGTAGCGTGCAAGGTCATGACGTCGGTGAACTCCCCAAAGGCTTCCTCCCGTTTTACAAGGTTCAGCAAGGCCGAATGCGTGCTGGTGCTGATCACGATGGTCTGGGGCGGTACTTTCCTGCTGGTGCAGCATGCGATGACCGTCAGCGGCCCGATGTTTTTCGTCGGCCTGCGCTTTGCCGCCGCCGCAAGCATCGTCGCCCTGTTTTCCTGGCACCACCTGCGCAACCTGACCCTGTTCGAACTCAAGGCGGGGTCGTTCATCGGCGTGGCGATCATGCTCGGCTACGGCTTGCAGACGGTCGGGTTGCAGAGCATTCCCAGCAGCCAATCGGCGTTCATTACCGCGCTGTATGTCCCGTTTGTGCCGTTGCTGCAATGGCTGGTGCTGGGACGGCGTCCGGGGTTGATGCCCAGCATCGGCATCATGCTGGCCTTTACCGGGCTGATGCTGTTGTCCGGGCCGTCCGGTGCGTCGTTCAACTTCAGCCCCGGTGAAATCGCCACCTTGATCAGCGCCGTGGCCATTGCGGCCGAGATCATCCTGATCAGCACCTATGCCGGCCAGGTCGATGTGCGTCGGGTGACGGCGGTGCAACTGGCGGTCACTTCGGTGCTGTCGTTCCTGATGGTGATGCCGACCAACGAGGCGATTCCGGATTTCTCCTGGTTGCTGCTGTGCAGCGCACTGGGCCTTGGGGCGGCGAGTGCGGCGATTCAGGTGGCGATGAACTGGGCACAGAAAAGCGTGTCACCGACCCGCGCCACCCTGATCTATGCCGGCGAGCCGGTATGGGCCGGGATTGTCGGGCGCATCGCCGGGGAACGCTTGCCGGCGATTGCCCTGGTCGGCGCCGGTTTGATTGTGGCGGCGGTGATTGTCAGCGAGTTGAAGACCAAGGGTAAGGCAGCAGCGGTCGAGGAAGAACTGGAACAGGAAACACAGGGTTAAGCCGCAGCCTCTGCCTTGTTTGTTGAATAGCTTTCGCGAGCAGGCGGGATCGCCCCACCGTCGCTCTCACAGTGGGAATGCATTTCCCCTGCTCGCGATAAGGCCCTCACATTCAACATCGCTGTTACCTGCCAGTCCGCCATCGCGAGCAAGCTCGCTCCTGCAGTGTGTGTTTTTGTCATGCGCGGGAATTGTGGTCGGCATTGTTCAAATGTGGGAGCAACCTCGCTCCCACAAGTTTGCCGGTGTTATTGATCGGACTTGATGCTGGTCCAGACCCGGGTACGCACCCGCTCAAGCTTTTGCGGCAATGGCTGCACGACGTACAGCGTCTTCAATGCGTCGCTGGTCGGCGTCAGGTTCGGGTTGCCGGTGATGTCCTTGTCGATCAGCGCCAGCGAGTCCTTGTTGGCATTCGGGTAACCGAGGAAGTCGCTGATCGGCGCGATGACTTTCGGGTCCAGCAGGTTGTTGAGGAACTCGTGGGCTTCGGCCACGTTCTTCGCGCTTTTCGGAATGGCGAAGGTGTCGAACCAGATCGGCGCGCCTTCTTTGGGCAGGCGCCAGTCGACGACCACGCCGTTGCCCGCCTCTTTGGCGCGATTGCCGAATTGATAGAAGCTGCCGGAGTAACCGATGGCCACGCAGATATCGCCGTTGGCGATGTCGGTCATGTATTTGGCGGAGTTGAAGTAGGTGACATAAGGGCGAACCTTGAGCATCAGTGCCTTGGCTTTTTCGTAGTCATCCGGGTTCTGGCTGTTCGGGTCCAGCCCCAGGTAATGCAGGGCCAGCGGCAGGATCTCCGACGGCGAATCGAGCATCGCCACGCCACAGGCCTTGAGCTTCTCCATGTTCTCGGGCTTGAACACCAGGTCCCAGCTGTCCACCGGCGCATTCTCGCCCAGCGCCGCCTTGACCTTGGCCGGGTTGAAGCCGATCAGCACGGTGCCGTACATGTAGGGCACGCCGTACTGGTTGCCCGGGTCGTTCTTGTCCAGCAGCTTGAGCAACGCAGGGTCCTGGTGCGACCAGTTCGGCAGTTTGGACTTGTCGAGTTTCTGGAATACGCCCGCCTTGATCTGGGTTTCGATGAACTGGTTCGATGGCACCACCAGGTCGTAACCCGAGTTGCCGGTGAGCAACTTGGCTTCCAGGGACTCGTTGGTGTCGAAGGTGTCCCAGGTCACCTTGATCCCGGTGTCCTTGGCAAAATCCTTGGGCACGGACGGCAGGATGTAGTCCGCCCAGTTGTACACCCGCAATTCGTGCTGTTCGGCGTGCACCGCGCTGGCCAGCAGCGACAGTCCGCAAACGGTGGCGCCCATTATGCGTTTCATTGAGTCCATGGATCATTTCCCCAAGTGTGGCGTGAGTTCGATGGTTTTTATGTTCTGTACACGGCAGCAGCCTTGAAAATTGCCAAGGGCAAGGAAGTGAAGCGTCTGGTTGTGATTTGACCTGGGGTCGCCGAACCGGCAACCCGCGTCTGATTCTTGCCGACGGCGTGGCCGGTTCACAGCGTGAGGCAGGCCAAAAGGAGATCGAAACGGCCAAAATACGTGTCCGTATTGATCAGCGTTGCGGTGGTCCCCAAACTCTCGGTGGGCCGCCTGGCACACCGCCTTCTCAAGCAGGCTGCCCCCACTGGGGTTGTGATGTGATTACAACAGCGACAAGGTGTAGTTGATGATGAACCGGTTCTGATCGACGTTGCGGCCCGCGTCAGTGTTCGACCTGGCGTTACGCAGCGTGAACCCCACCCCTTTGAACGTGCCCGACTGCAACACGTAGTCCAGGGTCATGTCGCGCTCCCACTCGGACTGATCGCTGGCGTTTTGCGCCTTGATGTCCGTGCCCTTCAGATACACGATCGAAGCTTTCAGGCCCGGTACGCCCAAGGGCGCGAAGTCGTAGGTGTATTGCCCGAAGTTGGTCTGTTCGCCGGCCCGGGCAAAGTTCTGGATCATCTTGTCGGTGGGCAGGTAGACACTGCCACCGCCCGCCCCTTTGTCCACCAGGCTGCCCTGGTTGGGCTGGACGAAGTTGCTGCCATCGCCCACACGCTGATGGCCCACCGACACCGCGTGGCCGCCATGGGTGTAGGTGACCATCGCGGCCCAGGTGCTGTTGTCGATTTCACCGTCGTTGTCGTCGGTGTAGCCCGATACCCGATAGCCTTGCGCGCGGCCGGAGGCCGAACTGTTGGCACCGCTCGAGGTGGTGCGGAAGTAGCGCAGGTCGGTGGTCAGTGAGCTGGCGCTGTCAATTGGCAGGATGTGCGTGAGGCCGAGGAAGTGCTGGTTGTAGAAATCTTCCAGCTGCGCGAAGTAATACTGGGTTTTCAGATTCCTGGTGAGGTTGTAGTCACCGCCGGCGTAGTAGAACTTGTTGCTTTCGCGCGTGCTGCCGGCGACCGACAAGCCTGTGCGGTCCGTCGAGGCGCGCCCTACCGCGTGCTCGAGCACACCGCTGGTCAACGTCAGGCCATCGATGTCGTTCGAGGTGACCTGGGCGCCGGTAAACGATTGCGGCAACACGCGTGCATCGTTCGCCAGAAGGATCGGCAACTTTGGCAGCAAGGTGCCGTAGCGAAACTCTGTCCTGCCAAGGCGCATCTTCGCCGTAGGGCCAAAGCTGCTCCAGGCGTCGGCCGCGCCGTCGCCGTCAGAGGGAATCATGCCGCTACCGACGTGGCGCCCCGCTCCGCTGTCCAGTGTGATGCCGAGCAATGCCTGGGCATCGAGCCCGAACCCCACCACGCCCTGGGTAAACCCCGACTCATAGCGCAACACAAACCCCTGGGCCGCCTCTTCGGTTTTCGAAGGATCGGCTGCGCCGTCACGATTGTCGCTGTTGAAATACAAGGTGCGCATCGAGAGGCTGGCCTTGCTGTCTTCCACAAAACCATGGCCAGCGGTATCGGCAGCCTGTGCGCACAGCGAACTGGTGGCCAGCAGGACTGCAGTGGGAATGGCTCGTTTGAACATAGGGTGCTCCTGGGTGTTTCTTATCGTTATTTGAAGGTTTCACCGCCAGGCAGGACCAATTACCGCCCACACAACAGCACTCAACCCGGGCGCGAAAACAGGCGCGCTCGATGAGTGACATGAGTCATCGGTCGTTCGAGGTGAGGGTTGACTGACTGGCTTGTGAAACTCTTAAAACATTTCGAGAAGCGATTATCAAACGCGGTGAAAGTAGTTTTCGTGGAGGGATACGGCTTGTCGCGCCGGGGTATGGACGGTCACCGTTTTTGCATATCGGTGCAGCGAATTTTCACCATACTGATTTCATCGGCAGTGTTCGGCGGCTGCCTGCATGTCCCGACAAGAGCAATGACTCATGAACGATCAAATCGAGCTGTTCGGTGCCAACACGGGCAACAGTCTGCGGGCAGCGATTGCCCTGGAAGAATCGGGCATCGCCTACACGGCACGCAAGCTGAACCTGTATGCACAGGAGCAGCGTGGGCCGGCCTTCCTGGCGCTTAACCCGGCCGGAAAAGTCCCGACCCTGATCGATCACGGGACTACGCCGATGCTGGTCATCAACCAGTCCAACGCCATCATCCAGTATGCCGATGCCAAGGCGCCTGGACGGCTGGCACCGGCGCAGCCAGGGCCTGAGCGCATCCGGGTGATCGACCGATATTTCTTTTTCGTGACCGATGTCATCGCCCCCAGCCATGCCGCGTTTTTCCTGCACCAGGCGGGGCAGGACAAGGCGGCGGCGATCATCGATCTGCGGGTGATCGAACAACTGACCTTCTCGGAACGTTTTTTGACGGACGAATTCATGGCCGGAGAGCAGTTCTCCATGGCCGACATTATGGCATTCACCATCGCCACCGCGTTCCGTGATCGACTGGACTGGAAGCAACTGCCTCAGCTGTCGCGCTGGTTTGACACGGTCGAAGCCAGGCCCGCGGTGCAACGCGGCCTGAAGGTGTTCAATCATTCCTGAGCGTTCGCCGAACACAAGACAGCCGCCATGTCGCCATCCCTGTAGGAGCGAGCCTGCTCGCGATGGTCGTTAACGATTACGCGTGTTTACTGACTAAACGCAGTGCTCTTGAGTCCATCGTCGGAACGCCGCCCGGAGCAAGCTCGCTCCTACAAGTCGGCGTAGCCAAGTTTCACCGAACGGCTTTCCTGCGGCTGGCTTCGCGTAGCGAGGCAGTAATACAACGGGCACGTCACCGCCAGCCCCACCGGCCACGACAGATCGGCGCCGTCTACCAGATTGGCGTACGGTCCGACGTACAGTGAAGTATTGGCGAATGGCAGCTGCACGATGATGCCGATGAAGTAGGCAATGATTGCGTGCAGGTTGAAGCGACCGTAGATGCCACCGTCAGCCCGGAAGATCGAGGCGATGTCATAGCGACGACCCTTGATCAGGTAAAAGTCGATCAGGTTGATCGAGGCCCACGGCACCAACACCAGCAACAGCGCCAGAATCAGGCCGATGAACTGCGAAATGAAATTCGCCGAGGCACCCAGCGCCACCACACAGCAACCCGCCAGCACGATGCTCGACAACACCACCCGCACCTTGATGCTGGGCGTCCACTGGCTGGCGAAGGTCTGGATCGACGTGATGATCGACAGCACCGCGCCATACAGATTCAAGGCGTTGTGGCTGATGATGTTGAGCAGGAACAGCACCATCAGGATCGGCCCCAGCCAACCGGTGGACTGCTTCACCGCTGCCATCGCCTCGGTGCCTTCCGGGGTAGCCAGTACCGCCACGGCACCGAAAGTGAACGACAGGATCGTGCCCAGGGTCGCCCCCAGATAGGTGGCGAAGAACGGCCGGGTGATGCCGATATCCGCCGGCAGGTAGCGCGAGTAGTCCGACACGTACGGCGAGAAACTGATTTGCCAGATGATGCCCAGCGAGACCGTGGCCAGCCAGCCGGACAGGTTGAACGTGCCCCGAGTGAAGAAGTCCGCCGGCAGGTCATGGGCGAAGATATAGAGGAAACCGGCCAGCAAGGCACTGCCCATTACCCAGGTGCCGATGCGGTTGAGGGTGTGGATGAAGCGATAACCGATCACCCCGATGGCCGTGGCGCTGAGGGCACCGATGAGGATGCTGGCCGGCACCGGAACCGACGGCGCAATGCCGACAATCGACTTGCCGGCCAACACGATGTTGGAAATGAAGAAACCGATATAGATCAACGCCGCGAAGAACACGATCAGCAGCGCGCCATAGCGGCCGAACTGACCACGGCTTTGCACCATCTGCGGAATGCCCATGCACGGCCCCTGGGCCGACGCGAGCGCAATCACCAGACCACCGACCATGTGCCCGAGCGCAATTGCCAGCAGGCCCCAGAACAGATTGAGGTGGAACACCTGGACCACCATGGCGCCGGTGACGATGGGCAGTGGCGCGATGTTGGTGCTGAACCACAGGGTGAAAAGATCGCGGGCCTTCCCGTGGCGCTCTGCGAGTGGAACGTAGTCGACCGTGTGATTCTCGATCAACGGATCTTGCCGGGACATCTGGGACATGTGCATGAACTCGAGTTGGTCTGTTCTTATCTTTGTATGAAGCCAAACCGGGGGGACTCTCTGGCCGCCCCTCAGATGCCGACCATATTATGGTATTCCAAACTATAAACAAGACTGATCCGGTCTTTGAGCACGCCTCTGAACCGGTATCCTGCCCGATTCACCCCAGCGCTTGATAGCTGGAAGCCCCGTAATCATTGACTTTCCGACGAAGGACGTACGTTTATCGGTTCACCTAAAAAGACCTTGCAATAGATGTATTACGGTATACCATCAGACCTACAAACACATAAAAACAGCGTCACACCACCCGAGGACCGTCCAATGATCGATGCCGCCATCTACAAACAAGTCATGGGTTCGTTCCCGTCCGGAGTGACCGTGATCACCACCCTGGATGACGATGGGCAAATCGTCGGCCTCACCGCCAGCGCCTTCAGCTCGCTGTCGATGGACCCGGCCCTGGTGCTGTTCTGCCCGAACTACAGTTCCGACTCCTACCCGGTCCTGATCAAGAACAAACGCTTTGCCATCCACGTGCTTTCCGGTGGCCAGCAAAACGAAGCCTATGCCTTCGCGCGCAAAGGCAAGGACAAGGCCCAGGGGATCGAGTGGACGCTCAGCGAATTGGGCAACCCGATTCTGGCCAACGCCACGGCGGTCATCGAATGTGAGCTGTGGCGCGAATATGAAGGGGGCGACCACGCCATCATGGTCGGCGCCGTGAAAAACCTGATCGTTCCCCGCCAGAGCAGCGGGCCGCTGGTGTATTGCCACGGCAAGATGGGCGCTTTACCGGTCTTGGCCTGATCCCCTTGTGGGAGCGGGCTTGCTCCGGGCGGCGTTCCGACGAAGAGGCCGGCACACTCAACATCGATGTCGCCTGACACTCCGCCTTCGCGAGCAAGCCCGCTCCCACAGAACCCGAGTTTGTCGGCAGAGAAATGTTTTGCAGACATTTCGTATTATGGTATACCAATAAACAACGAGCCCGCAGTCGACAGGCCGATAACAAAAGATCCGAGGTAAACGTCATGAAGTTTTCCCTGTTCGTACACATGGAACGTTGGGACGAAAGCGTCAGCCACCGCCAGCTGTTCGAAGACCTGACCGAACTGACCCTGATGGCCGAGGCCGGTGGTTTCAGCACCGTGTGGATTGGCGAACACCACTCCATGGAATACACCATCTCGCCAAGCCCGATGCCGCTGCTGGCTTATCTGGCGGGCAAGACCACCACCATTCACCTGGGCGCCGGCACCATCATCGCGCCGTTCTGGCATCCGCTGCGGGTGGCCGGCGAATGCGCGTTGCTCGACGTGATCAGCAACGGCCGCATGGAGGTCGGTCTGGCCCGTGGTGCCTACCAGATCGAATTCGACCGCATGGCCGGCGGCATGCCAGCCTCCTCCGGCGGCCAGGCGTTGCGCGAAATGGTGCCGGTGGTGCGGGCACTGTGGAACGGCGATTACGCCCATGACGGCGACATCTGGAAATTCCCGACGTCCACCAGCGTGCCCAAGCCGATCCAGCAGCCGAACCCGCCGATGTGGATCGCCGCCCGCGACCCGGACTCGCACAACTTCGCCGTGGCCAACGGCTGCAACGTAATGGTCACGCCGCTGATGAAAGGCGACGAAGAAGTCCTCGACCTGAAGAACAAATTCCAGGCCGCCCTGGACAACAACCCGGACGTGCCGCGCCCGCAACTGATGGTGCTGCGTCACACCCACGTGCACACCGCCGACGATCCGCAAGGCTGGCAAGTCGGGGCCAGGGCGATCTCGAAGTTCTACCGCACGTTCGATGCCTGGTTCGGCAACAAGACCACCCCGGTCAACGGCTTCCTCGCGCCCAGCCCGGAAGAGAAATTCGCCGGTCGCCCCGAGTTCGAACTGGAGAGCCTGCACAAGACCGCCATGATCGGCACCCCGGAAGAAATCATTCCGCGCATCAAGTACTACCAGGAACTGGGGGTCGACGAATTCAGCTTCTGGTGCGATAACAGCCTGCCCCACGCGGAGAAGAAAAAATCCCTGGAGCTGTTCATCAAGCACGTGGTGCCAGCGTTCCACTGATTGCGCCGCCCTGCTCCCCGGACGCGAAGCCGGGGTGTAGGAGCGAGCTCGCTCGCGATGGACGCCAACGATAACGCGCGCCATCTGAATCACCGCGCTGTCCAGAGTTTTTCGCGAGCGAGCTCGCTCCTACAAGGGTCGATTTCCATGGTCACTGGTCGTCTCCCATCACTCGCCCTTCCCTCCGGCGCCGCACAGGCTTACCTGCGCGGCGAATGGACCGCTTCGCACCTGCATTTCAAACGCCTGCGCGCCAGCGTTTCGGCCAAGCAGAACGGCTTCTGGCAAATAGTTCACTGAGCCCACCCGAACAGCCAATCACGCACCCCGCGGCCCGCCATTGCATGGCACGTGCGGTGCCTTGTGTTTCGCCTTTGATCAGGTTTGCCCAATGAACAATAACAACGCGCTGTTGATCATCGACATGCAGCAGGAGGACGGTTTCGTCCTGGAAAACGTCGACAGGGTGGTCGCCCATACCGCCGCCCTGCTCGATTCCGCCCGCCATCAGCGGATGCCTGTCATCTATACCCGTCACATCAATCAGGCCGATGGCAGTGACCTGCCCCACGGTGAACCCCTGGCCGCCGACGGTGGCCCCGGCAGTTACCGCGCCGGCACCCGGCAAGTGGAAATCATCGAGTCGCTGTCGCCACAGCCCGGTGAATTCATCATCGACAAGGGCCGTTACAGTGCCTTTCACCGCACCGACCTCGATGCCCGACTCAAGGCAATGGAGGTCGACACGCTGATCGTCTGCGGTGTACTGACCGACGTCTGCGTGCTGACCAGTGTGTTCGATGCCTTCGCCCTGGGCTATCGCGTGCGCCTGGTCAGCGATGCCTGCACCACGACCACCGAGGCCGGGCATTATTCGGCCCTGCTGATCATGGCCAACTGGGTCTACGCGCTGGAAATCCTCACAACGACCGAGTGCCAGCGCGCCCTGGAACAGCGCGACTACCTGAGCCTGGTCCCCCAGCGTCCGGACCTGTTTGCCCACCAGCCCCATGAGCTGCCCGGCACCATCGCCCGTCTGCATTCCCACCTCGTCCGGACTCAGGAGTGATCGCCATGCAAGTCGAAAAAAGAAGCATCGATTTCATCCCCGAGACCGAACGCCACGGCAAGCCGGGCTCGCTGTTCTACATCTGGTTCGGCGCCAACATGAACATCACCACCATCGCCTCCGGCGTGTTGCCGGTGGTGATGGGGCTCAACCTGTTCTGGAGTGCGCTGGCGATCATCGTCGGCTCGTTGCTGGGGGCGATTTTCATGGCCTCCCATTCTGCGCAAGGGCCGAAGCTGGGCATTCCGCAAATGATCCAGAGCCGGGCGCAATTCGGCGTGTTGGGGGCCGTGTTGCCGCTGCTGTTCGTGATGCTGATCTACCTGGGTTTCTTCGTCAGCAACACCTTGCTCGCGGCCCAGGCGCTGGAGTCTGTAAGCCCACTGCCGATGTCCGGCAACATCTACCTGATCGGCGCGTTGTGCTTCGTCGTCGCGCTCTATGGCTATCGGTTGATTCACCGCTTGCAGAAGCTGCTGTCGATTCTGTCGCTGGTGGTGTTCGTGGCGGCCACGGTGCTCGCCTTGCAGTTGCCGATCCCGGCCGAACAATGGCTGCCAACCGGCTTCTCGTTGTCGAAGTTCCTGGTGGCGGTGAGCATTGCCGTGACCTGGCAGCTGTCCTATGCACCTTACGTCGCCGACTACTCGCGCTACCTGCCGAGCAGCACGCCGACCGCCCGGGTGTTCTGGTACAGCTACGCCGGCACTGTCAGCGGCGGCGCGTGGATGATGATTCTCGGGGCGATCCTGAGCGTCGGCATCGGTGACTTTTCCAGCAACGTCGGCGGGCATGTCGCCGGTCTGTTCGGCACTGGCGCGGTGCTGCTGTTCGCCTTCATCGTCTACGGCCAGGTGTCGATCAACGTGTTCAACCTGTACGGCGCGTTCATGTCGACCATCACCGTGATCGAACCGTTCGCCCGGCTCAAGGTGACCCCGCGGGTACGCGCTGTGTTCATGCTGCTGATCAGCCTGGTGGCCACGGCCCTGTGCACCATCAGTCAGGACGACTTCATCAACTTCTTCCTGAATTTCATCTTCTTCATGAGCTATTTCCTGATCCCGTGGACGGCGATCAACCTGGTGGACTACTACTGCCTGCGCAAAGGCCAGTACCGGATTGACGACATCTTCGACCTGAACGGAATCTACGGACGCATCAACCGGATTGCCTGCGGTAGTTTCCTGCTGGCGATTGCCCTGGAAATTCCGTTCATGAACACCACGCTGTACGTCGGCCCGGTGGCCACGGCGCTGGACGGGGTGGATCTGGCGTGGATCGTCGGGTTGCTGGTGCCGGCGTTGAGTTATTACTGGCTGATGAAGCTCGGCAAGCGAGCGCCGATCCTGGAGTCAGCAGCCGACTAAATCTCAGGCAAAAAAAAATCCCAGGCAGCTGATGGACGCCTGGGATTTAAAAATGCATAAACCGTGGTGGTGAACGCGGCGCGGATATTACGGAATATTTC
This sequence comes from Pseudomonas sp. BIC9C, assembly GCF_034541995.1. Taxonomy (NCBI): domain Bacteria; kingdom Pseudomonadati; phylum Pseudomonadota; class Gammaproteobacteria; order Pseudomonadales; family Pseudomonadaceae; genus Pseudomonas; species Pseudomonas sp. BIC9C. Next base: position 69,351 of record NZ_JAWDGM010000009.1, on the reverse strand, counting down.
ACGCTGTAACAAGATATTTTTATTCACTGTTCAGTTAATAAACGCTCCAAGCCCTTAAATATCCACATATTTTCCAAGGACTCCTAGAGAAACCAGCGATATTCCCGCGCGCTGATGTCATGCAGAAATGCCAGATGATCCTGACGTTTGTTCTCGCAATAGACGTCCACAAACTCCGCCCCCAAGCCTTCGCGCAGCGATGCATGATTTTGCATGGACTGCACCGCTTCGAGCATTTCCAACGGAAAGTCGATGCCACTGCTGCGGTCTTCATTGAGCGGTGCAATCGGCTCGCGCTCCGCTTCCAGACCTTGCTCCAACCCCACCAGAATCGCCGCCAACGCCAGATACGGGTTGGCATCGGCACCCGCCAGGCGATGTTCAATGCGCAGGTTTTTCACATCCGACTCCGGAATACGCAAGCACGCATCGCGATCCTCGAAGCCCCAACTGGCGCGGGACGCAACGTTCACCGTGCCGCTCAGGCGGCGCATGGCATTGTGGTTCGGGGCAAAAATCGGCATGCAGTGCGGCAACACAGCCAGGCAACCGGCCACCGCATGACGCAGCGCCCGCTGCCCGTTCGCCGCCAATAGATTGTTGCCGGCCTGGTCATACAGGCTGACATGCACGTGCATGCCGCTGCCGGGGTGCTGCAAGTAAGGCTTGGCCATGAAGCTGGCGCGCAAGTTGTGCTTGAGCGCCACGCCCCGGGTGCTGCGACAGAACAGGGCGGCCCAGTCGGCGGCGCGCAGGCCGTCATCGCAATGGCCAAAGTTGATTTCGAACTGCCCCGGACCGAGCTCGGCAGTGATCACCGTGGCATCGACGCCTTGCTCACGCGCGGTCTCGACCATTTCATCGAGCACCGGAGCAAATCGCGACAGGCGCTCGATGTGCATGTTCGGCTGATCATCGGCATCGCCGGTCAACTCGTCACGGGGAAATTGCGGCAAGCCGTCCTTCAAGCGGCTGTCGAACAGATAGAACTCCAGTTCGAACGCCACCACCGGATGAATGCCCTTGCGCTTGAGCCGCTCCAGCACCTGCGCCAGTACCTCGCGGGGCTCGAAGACAATCGGTTTTTGCGTACCGTCGGAGGTGATCAGCATCTGGCCCAAGGGCTGCTTTTCCCAGCTCACCAGCTTCAAGGTGCCAGGCACCAAACGGCGGAACGCATCCGGGTCGCCATCGTTGAAACAGTAATCACCGATCTTGAACAACCCGCCTTGGGTGCCCAGCAGAACGCAATTCTGTGGCAGCTTCAGTGCACTGCCGGCAGCGACTTTTTCGAGCATCTCGATCGGGTAGCGCTTGCCGTAGAAATGCCCCGGAATGTCCAGGGAGATCAGGTCGACGTAGCGCACTTCGGGGTTGCAGTGGCGGAAGTTGCGAACCTCGGCCAGCAGATCAGAGCACACAGCATCCATCGATTTGTTCCTTGTTGTTATCAGGTGTAAACCCAAAGCACGCGGGTCGGTTGGTCGGACAGGTTGCCGTAGCGGCAGTGCGCATGGCTGGCCAGTTGAAAGCTGTCGCCGGGACGCAGGGTCACCGGTTGGTTGTCGTCGAGCCACAGGGTCAACTCCCCTTCCAGGACATAACCGCCCTGCTCGGAGCTGTCCTTCATGTGCCGGTCGCCGCTGCTGGCACCGGGCTCCAGCCGGCTTTCGAGCATCGAAAACGAGGCGCGCATTTTTGGCGAAACGAGGATGTCGGTAATGCCATCGGCGTAGTACAGCGTGCGGCGCTCGTCCGGGCGGGTGACCCAGGACAGGGCCATGGGTTTGGGCAGGCTGTAGAAATAGGTGGTCGGCACGCCCAGGGTTTCGCTTATGGCGGTCAGGTCCGCCACCGTCGGGCGCGACAGACCGCGCTCGACCTGGGACAGAAAACCGACGGAGCGACCGATTTTGTCCGCCAGTTCCTTGAGGGTGTACTTTTTGTGTTTGCGCAGGTCCTGGATCAGGATCGCCAGCGCCGAGATTTCTTCTTGCATGTCCATCTTGAGGCTTCCAGAAAGTGTCGCTTCAAATACTGTCGCGCAGTCGATACCAGGCCTTGCCGATGGCTTCCAGCGGCGCGGCCAGGTATTTGCCGCCGGGGAAACTGCCGTTGTTCAGGCCCTGGTACAGGGACAGCTCGTCGGGCTGACCGAGTACCGCGTCGGACACCGCCCGCGCCGCGGCCAGGGTCGGCAGCACGCCATGCCCGGAATACCCCTGCATCCAGTACAGGTCACCGCGCCGTCCGATATCCGGCGTGCGCTTGAGGGTCAGGTCGATGTGGCCGCCCCAGGCAAACTCCAGTTCGACGCCCGTAAGCTGCGGGAACACGCGCTCCAGGAACGGCCGGGTCGCCGCGGCGATGTCCTTGGGCATCCCGCCCAGGTAAGTGCAACCGCCGCCGAACAGCAGGCGGTTATCCGGGGTGCGCCGGAAATAATCGAGCACGAACTGATTGTCGGTCACGCACACGTTACTCGGCAGCAGCGCGGTGGCTTGCTCCGTCGTCAGCGGCGCGGTCGCGACCTGATACGTCCCGACCGGCAACACGCAACTGGCCAGTTGCGGGTCGAGTCGATCGAGGTAAGCGTTGCAGGCCAGCACCAGCACATCGGCGCGAATACGACCGCGCTCGGTGGTCACCACAAAGCCATCGCCCTCCTCGCCATAACTCAGCGCCTTGCTTTGCTCGTGGATGCGGCCACCGGCCCGCTCAATCGCATCCGCGAGGCCCAGGGCCAGTTTCAGCGGGTTCAAATGCCCACCCTCAGGATCGAACAGGCCGGCCTGATAACGCTCGCTGGCGACCCACCGCGGCAAATCGCTACGCTCGATAAATTGCAGTTTGTCGTGTCCCCACTTGTGGCTCGCCTCGTGTTGCCACTCGGTCAGCAGCCCCACTCGCCGCGGCATCACCGAGGTCCAGAGATGGCCGGCGCGGTAGTCGCAGTCGAACTCATGGCGACCGGGCAAATCACGCAGTTCGCGCGCGGCCCAGCGCATACCGTCCCACAATCGTCGCGCCCGCTCGTATCCCAGCGCCGCTTTCAGCGGTGGCATGTCGCACGACCAGCCGAGAATTGCCTGCCCGCCATTACGCCCGGACGCGGCCCACGCCACCCGGCTGGCTTCGAGCAAGGTCACGCGCTTGCCGGCCAGCGCCAGGCGTAACGCCGTGTGCAAGCCACTGAAACCGGCCCCGATGATCAGCACTTCGGTGTCTTGTTCACCTTCCAGTGCAGCTCGATCGACCAGACGATCGGCGCAAGTATGGGCGTAGTAACTGGCGACATGCCGGGTGGATTGCTGAAACATACGGCCTCGTGAAATTTTGTATTTGTAATTTCATGAAAAAATACACGGTAAATTTCACACAGGCAATCAAGGCGTAAAAAATCCCGCTCAGGCGAACCCGAGCGGGATTTTTTATTCAGGTGCGATGTTCGAATCAGGCCACGGGAATCATCGGATCCGCCGAAGCCAATGCAGTGGCACGGTCAGCCGCTGGCGGGTAGATCCACTGGGTGTTGATCTGCGTCTTCAGTGCCTTGGCTTCATGCTTGACCAACTTGACCTGACGATCCCAGCCCTCGGTGTAGACCGCGCCCCAGGCGCCCAGATCGAGGCAGGTCACGTACTTCGGCTGGCTGTACGGCGTCGGGTCGACACCGAGAATCTGCGCGGCGACGTTGTTGCCGGCATGGCGGCCCAGGGAAATCGCGTGCTGGCAGGTCATCAAGGCGTAGTTGCCGATCTCGTCACTGGCCGCACAGGCAACGTCGCCAGTGGCGAAGATGTCGTCCTGGCCCATGACTTTCAGGTGGGCGTCGACATGCAGACGGCCCAGGTGATCGCGTTCGGCCGGAATCTGCTCGGTCAGGGAGCTGGCGCGAACGCCGGTGGTCCAGACCACGGTTTTGGCATCGATACGAGCACCGTCGGACAGGGTCACGCCGTTGGCATCGACCGACACGACCGAGGCTTTCAAGTGCCATTTCACGCCGGTCGCCACGCTGGCCTCGACGATCGACTCTGCGATTTGCTCACCCATCGAGCCGCCAACCTTATCGCCGCGGTCAACGATGATCACATTGATGTCGGCACGGTCGCCGAAGATGGTCCGCAGGCGGGTCGGCATTTCAGTCGCCGTTTCGATCCCGGTGAAACCGCCACCGGCCACCACCACCGTGTTGCGTGCCTTGCTTTCGGGCTGGTTGGCCAGCGCCTTGAGGTGGTTTTCCAGACGCACGGCCTGTTCGATCTGATCGACATCGAACGCATGTTCGGCCACACCCGGAGTGTTCGGCGAAGCCAGGCGGCTGCCGGTAGCCAGAACGAGTTTGTCGTAGCTGCAGACGTGTCGGGTCCCTGCGGCATCGACATAACCGACCTGCTTTTGTTCGACGTCGATGGTCTGCGCCGCGCCCTTGATGAACCTGACCCCCACAGCATCAAACAGATCGCCGATCGGCGCGGCCAATTGGTGGGCGTTCGGCTCGTAGAAGCGCGGGCGTACACGCAGCTCGGCCTGAGGCGCCAGCACGGTCACTTCAACGTCGTCGTGGCCGTGAATATCGAACAGACGCGTGGCGCTCAATGCGGTCCACATGCCACCGAAACCTGCGCCGATCACCAGAATGTGCTGTTTCATCTTTAACTCCAGGGGATAACCAAGTGTTTTCAATCGTTATGGGGCACGCTCATCGGGAGCGAGCATGAGGTCGGTGTGCTTCGAGAATCGCTCACCTGTGCCGCTCGAATAACTACGACTGTATTGATCCATGTTTAATCCTGCAACCCGTTTTTTTTGATGACCGGCATCGAGGGCGCCGATGCCTCGACAGAAAAGGCTCAAGAAAGCGCATAACGCCGACCTTTCAAGCTGGAAAAGAAAATTCAGGACGCGACGATTCATTGCCTGGCTTACTTCAGGCTGCTAGAATTGGCGACTAATCAAGTCGGAGATATGCATGTCTCTTTACAGCGCGGGTGTCGAGTACGGCATCCACTGCCTGCTTTTTCTCGTCGGCAATGGCGGCGACTCGCGCGAGGCGAGCGTGCGTGACCTTGCCGAACTGCAAGGCGTTCCCCTGGACTATCTGGCGAAAATCTTCACCAAACTGGCCAAAGGCAAACTGGTGGTCGCCACCGAAGGCATGCGCGGCGGCTTCAAGCTGGCCCGGCCCGCTGACGAAATCACCCTGCTGGATATCGTCAACGCCATCGACGGTCGCAAGGCGATTTTCGATTGTCGGGAGATCCGTGGCCGTTGCGCGGTGTTTGACGGTGCCCCACCCGAATGGGCACTGGACGGTCCGTGTGCGGTCCATGGCGCGATGATGGTTGCGCAGAAACGAATGGAAGAGGCCCTCGCCCAACAGACCATTCTGGACATCGCCAGGAAACTCGGGCGCAAAGCCCCACCGGAATTCGGTGTAAAGGTGGAAAACTGGATGAACGAGCGTCGGGAACGGAAAAGTGCCGCTCAGGCCAGTGAGCAACTCATTCCGGCGACCAATCTTTCAGACTGATCCACACACAAAAAAACCGGATGCACGCCAGGCATCCGGTTTTTTTCACTCTCCCGCGCTTACAAACAGTCGCGCACGATTTTGCGCAGGTCGCCGGATTTGGCCCAGGGTGGCCCCTGGTACAGCGAAATCTGGCTGCCATCCTTGTACTTCACGATATCCAGCACTTCATCGGCCGTAATCACGCTGGGTGCGGTGATCCGATATCCGTTGGATATCGAAACCTGGGTCGTATTCGGTACTTCCTGTTGCCAGGCAGGCAACACACACGCTGCATACTCTTTTGGCGCTTTCGCGCTGTGCTTGCTGACATTCGGCTCGCCCGGAACCAGCGACGCCGGCAATGAACACCCGGCCAGCAATGCCAGCACGACTCCCCCCATCAACATCCGCATGCTGCTTCCTTAGATTCGAAAAAAGAAAATGTAGCTCGCTGTCGCCCGTACATCCATCCCAACGATTCGGCGACTGTCATTGATATCGGCTCCACCCGTTAGTTCCTTGAATTCAGATAAGCCATCCATCTTCCTTGAGTAGAACAGCGTACTTTCACGTTCGCGTTTATTTTCCCGACCGAAGGAAACCTCGCTGATTCAGACGAACACAACGTCCGGTCGGTTAAACAGGTCTAAAATTCCGTAGTGCAGAATTCAGGAGGTCATCATGTGGCTTAACGAATCGGAACAGGAACTTCGGCGTGATCTGCAAGGGCTTGCATCAGATTTGCGCTGGTCGGCAGTGGAGCTTCTGCGCATAGAGCAGCAATTGCGCCTGCTCGGGAACGAGATCGACGCACAAGCCGTTCAAAGACTGTGTTCTTTATTTCAGGGTGATGAAGAAAAACTGTCCGGCTACGCCGAGGAAGTGAAAGCCAAGGTCATTAGCCGCAACAAGGCTCAATAGCGGGAGCGCTGCCATGAACAGGCCTCTATTCACGCTGGTCGTTGCACTGACCGCGTTGGCAGGCTGCAGCACCAACTCGATCTACCAGGACCAGCCGCTGGTTGCGAAAGTCGACACCGGCATGAGCCAGGAGCAAGTCCGGCAAATCGGCGGCCAGCCCCTGGCGGTCAGCGATCGCACCGTCGAACCCGGTACGTGCTTTGACTACAGACTGACTCAGGCCGGTCATCAGCAGTCCTACAACGTCAGCTTCGACGGCCGCGGCATGGTCGACCACAAGAGCTTCATGACCTGCGCGGAGTGGAGCCACATGCAGCAAAAAGCCCGGGAACCTGCCCGAAGCAGCGGAGGCGGAGGCTACTGACCCTGCCCCATACAGCAAAAGCCCCGGCGGACCGGGGCTTCAAGCCTGCTTTCATTTAGCCTGGTGGCTGCGCGCAGGCCGGGTGGTTCGCGCCTTGTAGCCGGGCAGTGACGCGGCAAACGCCAGTGCCTCTTCTCGACTGTCGAACGAGCCAAGCCGGTCACCCTGGGTGCATACCCGCCAGGGGCCGTTGTTCACGCTGAGTACGTCGTAACCGTTCATGTGCATTTTGTTCAACATCGGAACGCTCATAGTCACCTCCTCCTGGGCAGTGTTCTCAGGTTGGCTTGCTTACCTTACACCCACCCTTCTGTGAAATACCGACCAGACGTCGCCAGGAAAATTCCCCATTCCGGTTGCATTTGGACACTAGCCCTCGGCCAACGCCGTCGCTGCCCTGTCGATCAAAGCCGCCACTTCGGCGGGCATCGACGCCAATGACGCATGGCTGGCATTCAAGGTCAGAATCTCCCGGGGGTTCAGCCGGTCGGCCATCCATTGCTGGTTTTGCGGCGCGATCATCCGGTCTACGGTGGAAATCTGATACCACGATGGTTTGTTCTTCCAGGCCACGGTGCTGATGGTGTCACCGAAGGTACTCGCCAGCGGCGCTTTCTGGGTGAGCCCCATGACCAACCCTTCGGTCGCCGGCAGGTCCTGGCAGAAACTTTCGTGATAGAGCTCAGGCTTGACCCACAGGTATCCGTCGCTGTCGGGAGCCAGGTTGGCCGCCGCCGCAGGCAGATGCCGTTGCGTGATGCCACCGGGGCTTTCACCGGCATCCGGCGCGAAGGCGGCGATGTACACCAGGCCCACCACATTCGGCTGGTCGCCGGCTTCGGTAATCACCGCACCACCATAGGAATGCCCCACCAGCAGTACCGGCCCCGGCACCTGGGCGACCATCTTGCGCGTACGCTCGGCATCCTCGGCCAGGGACGTCAGCGGCAATTCGACGGCACGAATGTGCGTGTCACCCCGGCTGAGCAATTTGACGATGACCTTGTTCCAGTGGGCAGCACCGCCCCAAAAACCATGGACCAGCACGATCGTGGGTTTGACACTCATCATCATGTCTCCGATTGCGGATGGGGTTGTTTGTCGCTCGCGTCAGCCCTGATCGCCGCCGCCCACGGGCATGACCATGCCGGTGATATAGGACGCTTCGTCGCTGGCCAGAAACAGAATAGCCCCCGCCTGCTCATCCAGCGTGCCGTAGCGTTTCATCAAACTGCTGTCGAGGGTCTGGTCGACGATCTGCTGGTACCAGTGTTTTTCCTGCTCACTCTGCTCGGCACCGTTGCGCGGTATGCGTCGCGGCGGCGCTTCGGTGCCGCCAGGTGCAGTGGCGTTGACCCGCACGCCACGACCGGCGGTTTCAAACGCCAGACAAGCGGTCAAGGCATTCACCCCACCCTTTGCCGCACCGTAGGGCACACGGTTGAGACTGCGGGTGGCGATGGAGGAGACGTTGACGATCGCCCCGCTGCCCTGCTCCAGCATGAACGGCAGCGCCGCATGGCAACACCACAAGGTTGGAAACAGTGAACGGCGAACCTCGGCCTCGATCTGCGACGCTGCATAGTGCTCGAACGGCTTGGCCCAGATCGTGCCGCCGACGTTATTGATCAACACGTCAAGACGACCGAATCGCTCGACGGCGGTTTGCATCACCTGGCAGCATTCCTCGTATTGCTCAAGGTCGGCGGTCAGGGCCAGAACCTGGCTGGCCGGCGCCAGGTGTTGCTGCACTTCGAACACCAGTTCGGAACGATCCACCAGGATCAGCTTCGCCCCTTCCGCGGCCATACGCTCGGCCACCCGCCGCCCGATGCCTTGGGCAGCGCCGGTGATCAGTGCGACTTTTTCGTGAAATCTGTTCATGGCAACCTCAAAAAAATCCGACCAATTAAAGTAATGCAGGTCAAACGCGGTCCTGTGGGAGCGGGCTTGCTCGCGAAGAGGCCGTAACATTCAACAACAGTGTCCCCTGTCAGATCGCTTTCGCGAGCAAGCCCGCTCCCACATTGGGCAGTTGCCTGGCAGGGAATTTGTGCACGACTCAAGTCGCGCTGGCGGCGAATTTCTCAAAGTAAAAATTCGCCGGCTTGATGCCTTGCTCGCCAATGTACCGGCTGACAGCCTCGACCATCGGCGGCGGGCCGCACAGGTAAACGTCGACGTCGCCATCGTTCAAATGCTTGGGTTCGATGTGCTGGGTCACGTAGCCCTTGAGCGGATGCTGGCTCTCGGGGCTGGCGACGCAGGCACTGAAGGTGAAGTTGGGGATGCGCGCCGCGAAGGCTTCCAGGCGATCGAGCTCCACCAGATCGAAATCGTGGGTCACGCCATAGATCAGATGCAGCGGGTGATCGCTGCCCTGCTCGGCGATCTTCTCCAGCATCGCGGTGAACGGCGCCAGCCCGGTGCCACCGGCCAACAGCAGCAACGGACGGCGAATATCACGCAGGTAAAAACTGCCCAACGGTCCGGCCAGGCGCATGCTGTCGCCGGCCTTGGCCATGCCGGTGAGGAAACGGCTCATCAAGCCACCCGGCACGTTGCGGATCAGGAAGCTGACCTCGCCATCGCGCTGCAACGAACTGAACGAATACGCACGGGTCTGCTCGCTGCCGGGAATCCCCAGGTTCATGTATTGCCCCGGCAGGAACGCCAGTTTGCTCAAGGACTCACCCTTGATCGACAGCGCGATGGTGCTGTCGGACAACTGGCGCACGGCGCTGATGGTCGCGTCGTAGCTGGCCTGGCGGGTACGGCAGACTTCCGAGGATGTCGGCACCCGCACCACGCAGTCACTCCGGGCGCGCATCTGGCAGGTCAGGACAAAACCCTGCTCGGCCTCTTCAGGGCTGAGGGCGTCTTCGATGTACTCCTCACCCAAGTCGTATTGGCCAGCCTCGGCAAAACACTTGCAGGTACCACAGGCGCCGTCGCGGCAGTCCAGCGGGATGTTGATGCCCTGGCGGTACGCGGCGTCGGCCACGGTTTCGCCGGCATTGGCGTCGATGAAACGGGTGACGCCGTCTTCAAAGTTGAACGCGATGGAATGGGTCATGACGGCCGCCTCACAAGTGGTAAACATCGATGACCTGACGAACGTAGTCGTTCTTCAGGATCACTTTCTTGGCCAAGATCTGCGGGTTTTCACCGCGCAGGTCGAGGGTGTAGAAACTGCTGCCGAAATAGCTGTCGACGGTCTTGTAGCGAAAACTCAGGGTGTGCCAGTTGAAACGCACCTTGCACAAGCCGTCGGCCTGTTCGAGCAGCTCGATGTTGCTGATGTTGTGAGACGTGCGGGTGTCCGGCACGCTGGCGCTGGAGCGCTCGGTCTTGATGCGGAAGATGCGGTCTTCCAGGCCGGTGCGGTTGCCGTACCAGATCAGCGAGATTTCCCGCTGCGGGTCCTCGGTCAACTCGTCGTTATCGTCCCAGGACGGCATCCAGAACGTTGCGTCCGGGGCGTAAAGCTCCAGCCACTCATCCCACTGCCGATCATCGAGGTAACGCGCTTCGCGGTAGAGAAAGTCGCGCACGGTGTCAAAGGAAATGCTCATTGCACGTCCTCCACGGCGATCAACTTCGACTGCTCGGCCGCCAGGGCCTTGAGCATGGTCTGCTGCCAGTACTTGTGTTGCAGCACGAACAGGCCCTCGTCTTCGGTGCGTACGCCGCTGAGCAGCGGGTGCAGGTCGATTTCTTTCGCCGCCTCGTCGGCGCCTTCAATCCAGTGTTCGGCGCCACGGGACATGTCGTTCCAGGTGGTGACACTGCCCTGGTAGCTGGTCTGGCAGGAACGGAATTCCTCCAGATCGTCCGGCGTGGCCATGCCGCTGACGTTGAAGAAGTCTTCGTACTGACGGATCCGGCTGGAACGGGCGTGATCGCTTTCACCCTTGGGGGCGATGCAGTAGATGGTGATTTCCGTGCGGTTGACCGAGATCGGCCGGGCGATGCGGATCTGCGAGCTGAACTGGTCCATCAGGTACACGTTGGGGTACAGGCACAGGTTGCGCGAGTTCTCGATCATCCAGTCGGCGCGGGCCTTGCCGAAATCCTGGGCGAGTTCGTCACGACGCTCGTACAGCGGGCGATCCTCAGGGTTGGCCCAGCGGGTCCAGAGCAGCATGTGGCCCTTGTCGAAGGAGTAGAAACCGCCGCCCTGCTTGGCCCAGCTGCCGGCACTCATGGTCGGGTTGCTGTCGCCGGCTTCGCGCTGCTTGCGCTGGTTCTGGGTGGCGGCGTAGTTCCAGTGTACGGAGCTGACGTGGTAGCCGTCGGCGCCGTTCTCGGCGGTGAGCTTCCAGTTGCCTTCGTAGATGTAGCTCGAAGATCCGCGCAGCACCTCCAGGCCGTCGGGAGATTGGTCGACGATCATGTCAATGATCTTCGCCGACTCGCCCAGGTGTTCCACCAGCGGCAGCACATCGGCGTTGAGGCTGCCGAACAGGAAGCCGCGATAAGACTCGAAACGCGCCACGCGGGTCAGGTCGTGGGAGCCTTCGCAGTTGAAGCTCGCCGGGTAGCCCGCCTGGGCCGGATCCTTGACCTTGAGCAGCTTGCCGGAGTTGTTGAAGGTCCAGCCGTGGAACGGACAGGTGTAGGAGCTCTTGTTGCCGGACTTGTGCCGACACAGGGTCGCGCCGCGATGGCTACAGGCATTGATGAACGCGTTCAGTACACCGTCCTTGTTGCGCGCGATGAAGATCGACTGGCGTCCCATGGTGGTGGTGTAGAAATCGTTGATGTTGGGGATCTGGCTTTCGTGGGCCAGATAGAGCCAGTTGCCTTCGAAGATGTGCTGCATCTCCAGATCGAACAACCGGGGGTCGGTGAACATCTCGCGCTTGCAGCGATAGAGGCCCTGCTCGGGATCGTCTTCAAGCAGGGAATGCAAATATTCGGGTCGCAGGGTCATGGCCGCCGCCTCCATTGTTATTGTTCAGGCAGGGCCATGCTAGGACGGGGGATCAGGCTGGAATATCCGCGGGGTGCAGACCTTTATCCGTTTTGTGCAGGGGTCAGCGTTGTGTCAGGCGACATCAATGCTGAATGTAAAGGCCACTTCGCGGGCAAGCCCGCTCCCACAGTGATTTCGGTTGAACGCAAAACTTGTGTCCAACCACTAAACCTGTGGGAGCGGGCTTGCCCGCGAAGGCGTCGGGTCAGGCGACATGAATGTTGGAAGTGTCGGCCTCAATGCCGGCGCTTGAGGGTATCCGACGGCAACTCGCCGAACTGCTTGCGGTAGCTGTCGGAGAATCGTCCCAGGTGCAGGAAGCCGTAGTCCATGGCCACCTCCGTGACGTTGCGCACGTTGCAGGTCGGGTCGCTCAGGCAGGCATTGATGCGCTCCAGACGCTTCTGGCGCAGGTAGTTTTTCGGCGTCAGGCCGGCATTGCGTTCGAACAGGCCATACAACGAGCGCAAACTCATGTGCGCCTGTCGCGCCAGTTCCTCGCTGTCGATGTCCCGCTTGAGATTGCTCGCGATATAGTCGGCAATGGCTTCGAAGGTGGCGGTCTGGGAACCGGGCTCGAGGCGGCTGACGTTGGTTTTCATCAGGCTCAGCATCTTGCTGGTGATGATCTGTGCGTAATGCTCCTGCACCCTGGCAATCTGTTCGGTGGCCTCCGCTTCCTGGCAAATCATCGCCAGCAGGTTGATGAAACCTTCCAGCTCGCCCAATTGATAGCGGTTCTCCAGGAACCGTACGCCCTGCCCCGGATACTGCCAGCGCTGCTCATCGCAAACCGACTCGAACAACCGGGTGGGGATCTTCAGGATGAATTTTTCGCAATCGTCGGAGTACGTCAGGTCCACCGGATCGTCGGGGTTGATCAGCAGCAGTTCGCCGGGAGCGAAGTAATGTTCCTGGCCATGCCCGCGCCACAGGCAATTGCCGCGCAACAACACTTGCAGGTGATAGATGTTCTCCAGTGCGCCCGAGGTCACCCGTACACTCGCGCCGTAGCTGATCCGGCACAGGTCGAGGCTGGCGAACTTTCGATGGTCGAGACTGGCCAGTGGCTGTCCCGTACGGGGCATGAGGATGCAATGGTTGCCGACGTGCTGATTGACGTAGCCCGACACCGCGTACGGGTCGGCCTGGTCGAACACCCGGCTGCGCTGGCTCAACAATTGCGCTTGCATCATCGGCTCACTCTGATTTTTGTTATGAGTTGCGTCGGGGCATTCTAGAACAGTGTATCCGTGGCTTGAGATATTTCCGGACCGTTGACCGAAAGCCCTTGTGGGAGCGGGCTTGCTCGCGAAAGCGGTGCCAGGTTCAACCTCAACGTTGACTGACACTCCGCCTTCGCGAGCAAGCCCGCTCCCACAGAGTGGTGATCCCACAGGGATTTGCTATCAGTTCTCGAGTGCACGAACCCGCTCGTGGCGCTGTTGCTCTTCAGGCTGGGCAGACGACTGCAAGGTGAAGTCGAATTCGATTTCGGCAAAGCGACCGCTCACACCATGGGCTGCCGCGCGCTGCTGATCGTCGCTGAAGGTGATTTTGGCAATCAACTCGTCGCGTGTGGCGTAGGCAAAGTCATCGTGCAGGTACTGATCGCCATCGAGGTTGATCTGGGTCGTCAGGTGGCGATGATCCGCTGCGGAAATGAAGAAGTGCACGTGCGCCGGGCGCTGGCCGTGACGGCCCAGTTGATCGAGCAGTTGCTGGGTCGGACCGTCCGGCGGGCAGCCATAACCCGACGGCACGATGCTGCGGAAACGGTAGCGGCCTTCGGCGTCGGTGACGATACGGCGACGCAGATTGAATTCCGATTGCGTGGTATCGAAGTAAGAGTAGGTACCACCGGTGTTGGCGTGCCAGACGTCAACGACAGCGCCGGCCAGGGGTTCACCCGCAGTGTTGAACACGCGGCCTTGCATGAACAGGGGCACGCCCGGATCGACGCCATCGTCGAGGCGCGCTTCGCCGACCGACAGTGGCGCGCCCGCCACATACAGCGGGCCTTCAATGGTACGCGGTGTGCCGCCGGACTTGCCGGCCTGTTCGTCTTCGGCGTCCATCAGCAGGTCGAGGTAATGCTCCAGACCGAGCCCGGCCACCATCAGCCCGGCCTCCTGGCGCGCACCCAGCACGTTGAGGTAGTTGACGGCTTTCCAGAACTCTTCCGGGGTCACCGCCAGGTCTTCGATGATGTTCACCGAGTCACGCAGGATGCGGTACACCAGCGCCTTGGTCCGCGGGTTGCCGGCGTCATTGAGCAGGCCGCTGGCCTCTTCGAGAAATTTCTGGACTTCGGCAGTGTGGGAAATCTTGACGTTCATTTTGCAGGTTCCTCATCTTGTAATTATTAGCGTAGCGCTGAGCAGGCTGGGCTCAGCGATCATCGTCACGGATGGAAGAAGGGTGCCGGCACATCGCGTCGATTTCGATGGCCATGTACGGAAACAGTGGCAATTGCATCAGCAGGTCATGCAGTTCCTGAACGCTGTCGACATCGAACACGCTGTAGTTGGCGTAGTGCCCGGCGATGCGCCACAGGTGGCGCCACTTGCCCTGCTCTTGCAGGCGCTGTGCCAGGGCCTTTTCGTCAGCCTTGAGTCTGGCGGCCGCTTCAGGATTCATGTCGACCGGCAGGTTCACGGTCATTTTTACGTGGAACAGCATAATGCTCTCCTCAGGCTTGATGAATGGTCTTGTCGCGGCGGAAGAACGCCAGGCGCTCTTCATCCAGGCTCAGGCCCAGGCCCGGCGTTTTCGGCACGTGCAGTTCAAAATCGCGATACACCAGCGGTTCGCTGAGAATGTCTTCGGTCAGCAGCAACGGGCCGAACAGCTCGGTGTCCCACGCCAGTTTGTTCAGGGTGACAAAGGCATGGGCCGAAGCCATGGTGCCCAAGCCGCCTTCAAGCATGGTGCCGCCGTACAGGGCGATGCCGGCCGCTTCAGCGATGGAGGCGGTGCGCAGCACGGCGCGTGGGCCACCGTTCTTGGCGATTTTCAGGGCGAACACCGAGGCCGCACCTTCGCGGGCCAGGTTGAACGCATCTTCCACGCTTTCGATGGATTCGTCGGCCATGATCGGCGCCGGGCTCATGGCGTTCAGGCGGGCCATGCCAGCGCGGTTGTTGCGTGAGATCGGCTGTTCGATCAGGTCGATTCCGTTGGTACCGAGGATTCGGCAGGCGCGTATCGCGACGGCTTCGTCCCACGCCTGGTTGACGTCTACCCGCACGCTGGCGCGATCACCCAGGGCTTTCTTGATGGCAATCACATGGGCCAGATCGCGATTGACCTCACCGGCACCGATCTTCAGTTTGAAGATGCGATGGCGGCGCAGGTCGAGCATTTTTTCCGCTTCGGCGATGTCTTTTTCGGTGTCACCGCTGGCCAGGGTCCAGGCCACGGGCAGCGAGTCGCGAACACGGCCACCGAGCAATTCGCTGACCGGCAGGCCGAGGCGTTTGCCCTGGGCGTCGAGCAGCGCGGTTTCGATACCGGATTTGGCAAAGGTGTTGCCACGGATGCTGCGTTCCAGACGCAACATGGCGGCGTTGACGTTGCCGCTGTCCTGGCCGATCAACAGCGGCGCGAAGTGCGTATCGATGTTGGTCTTGATGCTGTCCGGGCTTTCATTGCCGTAGGCCAGGCCACCGATGGTGGTGGACTCGCCGATACCTTCGATACCGTCGGCGCAACGCACGCGAATGATCACCAGGGTCTGGTTCTGCATGGTGTGCATCGCCAGCTTGTGCGGGCGGATGGTCGGCAGATCGACGATGATCGTCTCGATCGACTCAATGGCGGTTGCTAGCATTTCGATACCCGTCAGGTTCTTGAAGTTCTGAGTCGGATTCTCATACGGCTTTTTCCGGGCGGCCAATATAGAATTGGTCTTGTTTAATACCTTAAAGGTATTCAATTGAAAATCCGGAGGTCCCATGGAACTGCGTCACCTGCGTTACTTTCAGGTGCTGGCTCAAACCCTCAACTTCACCCGCGCCGCCGAGCGCCTGCACATTGCCCAACCGCCGTTGAGCCGGCAGATCCAGCAACTGGAGGACGAACTGGGGGTGATGCTGCTGGAGCGCGGCCGACCGCTGAAGCTGACTGACGCCGGGCGATTTTTCCATGAGCACTCCACCGCCCTGCTCGAACAACTGAACAAGGTCTGCGACAACACGCGGCGTATCGGCTCGGGTGAGAAAACCTGGCTGGGCATCGGCTTTGCGCCATCGACACTGTATGGCGTGCTGCCGGAACTGATCCGACGGTTACGCAGTGGCGAGCCGCTGGAGCTGGAATTGGGCCTGTCGGAAATGACCACCCTGCAACAGGTGCAGGCATTGAAGGCCGGGCGCATCGACATTGGTTTCGGCCGAATCCGTATTGACGACCCGGCCATCGTCCAGACCGTGCTCACCGAAGACCGCCTGGTCGCCGCCCTGCCCGCCGGGCACCCGTTGCTCGCAGGTCCCATCAGCCTGCGGGAACTGGCAAAGGAACCCTTTGTGCTGTACCCCGGCAATCCACGGCCGAGTTACGCCGACCATGTGATTGCCCTGTTTGAGTCCTACGGCGTGAGCATCCACGTCGCGCAATGGACCAACGAGCTGCAAACGGCGATCGGTCTGGTGGGGGCAGGAATCGGGGTTACGCTGGTGCCGGCCTCGGTGCAGTTGCTGCACCGCGACGACATCGGCTTCACCCCGCTGCTGGAAGACAACGCCACCTCGCCGATCATTCTCAGCCGACGGGTGGGCGATGTGTCGCCGGGGTTGAACCATTGTTTACGGATGATTGATGAACTGCTGCCGCCAGCGACTTGAGGCAATGAATACCTGTGGCGAGGGAGCTTGCTCCCTCGCCACAGAGCCAGTGTTGCCATCGGATCAGCGAGGTATCAGCCCGCAAAGATCCGGCGCCCTGCCTTCAGCTTGGTACGCAACTCGCCGACTAAATCGGAGACGGCGCGCACGCTGGTCAGTTCGGCTGTCGAAACACCGCTGACCAACAGCTCCACCCGCCTGGTGACAGGGTCGTAGACTTCGATGCGCAGCAATCCGAGACTCTCCGTGCACTCGCACGATAACGGCGCAAACCCGGACTCTACGATGTTGCAAAGAACTGAAATCGGAAGCATGGCCGGTCCCTCGGGCAACAGTCATTTCGATTCGTTTCAGGATAGATACACTTTGCCGATCCTGCTCCGGAAATCATTCGCAATGAGAGTTGTCCAGCACTCAAGCCTGCACGTATTCAATGGGTGTTTGCACCCCAGATCCAGTTCCAGAACCCCGGCAACTCGACAGGTTGCGAATCGTCGCGCACGGTTCGCGCCATGGCAGCCCGCAGCAACGCGGCCTGATCGTCGTAAAACGGCTTGTCCGCGGTTTTCACTCCGGTCTCCCGGGCGC
Organism: Pseudomonas sp. BIC9C; assembly: GCF_034541995.1. Classification (NCBI taxonomy): domain Bacteria; kingdom Pseudomonadati; phylum Pseudomonadota; class Gammaproteobacteria; order Pseudomonadales; family Pseudomonadaceae; genus Pseudomonas; species Pseudomonas sp. BIC9C. Next base: position 52,138 of record NZ_JAWDGM010000009.1, on the reverse strand, counting down.
TGTCGAGCAGTATCTGCAGGTACTCGCGGGTATGCCGGGCGGTATAACGGTTGAGGTCGTGGAAGGTCACCACCACCGGAATCACGCCATCGACCACCGGCAATTCGCCGCGGGCAATGCGCTCGCGAACTTCGGACATCGAGCGCAGCATGTGCGACCGGCGTCGGGGGCTGGCGTTGAAGCCCCAGATCTTGCCGTCATTGGCGCTCAAGTCCGTCAGCAGTACATGCAGGCCATGCTGCTGGTAGGCGGCGAAAGTGCGTTTGTCGTAGTTCCAGAATGGCGGGCGCAGCAGGATTGGGCGGGCGCCGGTGATCGCCGCTATGTCGACGCTGCCATCGGTCAGGGCCTGCTCCAGCGCTTGTGGCTCCAGAGAGCGATGGTTGGTGTGCCAGGGCGTCGCCGTGTGGAAGCCCAGAATGTGACCTTCGGCGTGTTCACGCCGCATGATGTCCCGGCCCAACTCGCTGCCGCCGGCTCGCGGTGCACGGGTTTGCACGAAGAACACGGCTTTGATGCCCAGTTGCAGCGGGTTTTGCGCCAGGCTCTCAAGCACTGTGACGGTCGGATTCCACCAACTCGATGCGCTGGGGCCGTCATCGAAGGTCAGCAGAAACCGGATGGGAGGTTGCTCGCGCAAACGCTGTTCGGTCTGCGGAGTCATTTCTATCGGTGCTGCGATACAGCCCAGCAGACCCACTGCCAGGGCGCACACCGTTAAACACTTGAACAACTGTTTCATCTTCTGCCTTGGGCCAGACCATCACGGTCGATACGTCAACTGGCAAGAATCCTTCGCCCGTTCATCCGTCGTCAGCTCACATCGAGACGGCGAGCCGAGGTTGGATAAGGTACACAGAGTTTGGTTCCAGTGCTTGCCAGCCCGTTTCGTCGCCACCGACTAAACTGAAAAAAATGCTCAACCAGAGTGTCAGGCCATGTGCGGACGACTGTCGCAATACCGTGGAATCCACGATTTCGTGAAGGTGCTGAGCATCCCCGACGCGCTGGTCAACCGCGTCGGCAACGAACCCCTGGCGCACTATAACGCCGCGCCCACCACGCAACTCGCCCTGTTGCACCTGGAAAATGAGCGGCTGCACGCCGACGCCGTGTGCTGGGGTTGGCGCCCGCACTGGGCGACCGATCGCGTGGCGCCGATCAATGCCCGGGTCGAGAAAGTCGCCCACGGCCCGTACTTCCGGGCGATCTGGCCCCATCGCGCGATCTGCCCGATTGATAACTGGTTCGAATGGGTCGACGCCGGTGACGGCGACAAACAACCGTGGCTGATTCGGCGACGGAACCGGGCGCCGGTTTTTTGCGCGGCCATCGGCCAGTACCCCATCGGCGGAGCCCCTCACAGAGAGCACGACGGTTTCGTCATCCTGACGGCCGACAGCGCGGGCGGGATGCTTGACGTGCATGACCGGCGCCCGGTGGTGTTCTCGCCCGAGCTGGCGCGGGAATGGCTGGACCCGGCCACACCCAAGGAACGAGCCGAGGAAATGGCGCTGTCCCAGGGCGAGGTCAGTAACGCATTTGAGTGGTACAAGGTCGACAAGGCCGTTGGCAATGTCAGGAACCAGGGCGCCGCACTGATTAAAGAAGTTCCATGAACCGATCAATAACGACAGTTGTGTCTACAAACTGAAATTCCAGGACGTCACATGACAAAGCCCCGCTCAATGGCGAGGCCTTGTGGTATTCGCACGCTGCTCAGAACTTGCGGTCTGGCTCTGACAATTCCTTGCCGTCGTCAGGATGCTTCCAGTCCGGTACCGAACGCTTCTGTTGCTCAATCTCTTCTTCCGTGGGTTCGTCCTCTTCTTCTTCCGGGTCCAGACGCTTGGGGTCATTGGCCATGTTCACCTCTCTTCCTGAAGGGATCGGTCATCCACTTTAAGCGTAGAACAGTTTCCGTCGACCGGCTCACAGCCACCAGCGCAGCAAAAAGAAGAACCCCATGCTCAACAGCATGCTGAGCAAGGTGTTGCGGGTGTAGAGCACCAGACCAACGGCGACCAGTGAGCTGATCAGATAAGGGTTGTCCCATTGCAGGTTCAGCTGTTTTTCCGGCATGAACACAATCGGCCCGCAGATGGCGGTCAACATGCCCGGTACGGCAAACCCGAGGAATTGCCGGGCATTGCTGCTCAGGCGCACCGGCAGTCGCGGTTCCAGAAAAACATAGCGGTTGAGGAACACCAACACGCCCATTCCGAAAATCACTGCCCAGACCATCATGTGCGTCCACCGTAGAATTTATTGCAGACAAACCCGGCGGTCATGCCCGCCAACCCCGACAGCACCAGCGCCGAGCCCCATTGCCAGTAGCTGAACAGCACCGAGCAGAACAGCGAGACTGCCACGCACACCACGGTCGGCACGTTGCGGACCACCGGGGTGATCAGGGCAATGAAGGTGGCCGCGATGGAGAAATCCAGGCCCAGATGTTCGAGGCCCGGAATGCTGCTGCCGAGCACAATGCCCGCCAGGGTGAACAGGTTCCAGGCGATGTAGAACGTCAGGCCCACGCCCAAGGCGTACCAACGGTTGAATTGCTGCTTGTCGTGCTGGCAGGTCAAGGCGAACAACTCATCGGTGAGCAAAAAACCCAGGCCTGCACGCCAGTGCCCCGGCAACGGAGAAATCACCGAGCGCATGCTCATGCCGTAAAGCAGATGCTGGGAGGTCAGCAGCAACGTGGTGAGCAAAATCGAAAAGATCCCGGCACCGCCCTTGAGCATGCCAATGGCCACCAGTTGCGCGGCCCCGGCAAACACGATGCTCGACAGCCCCTGGCCTTGCAGGGGCGTGAGGTTGGCCTCGATGGCCATGGAGCCGGCCAGCAAACCCCAGGGCGCAGTGGCCAGGGACAGCGGCATGATCGCCGCGGCGCCACGCAGAAAGGCACTGCGCGGCATCATTGAGTTGGACATGACGTTCTACAGACAGGGAAAGACCCCAGACTTTGCCAGCTATGGCGGCCAATGGCTTGAACAATCTTGCTCACTGATACGACGGCGTGCCATTCATCGGCTGCCCGCTTGATTCGGCAAAGTGACAGCAACATGATGGCGCTGCATTTTCATCGAGGCCAGGCCCTTCATGAGTTCAGTCGAAACCGACAGCGACGTTTACAAAACCCTGCTTGAGTCGACCAAAGCCATTCCCTGGCGCATCGACTGGAAAACCATGACTTTCAGCTACATCGGGCCACAGATCGAGGAACTGCTGGGCTGGAAGCAGGACAGCTGGACCACGGTCAACGACTGGGTCGAACGCATGCACCCGGATGACCGCGACTACGTGATGGACTTTTGCGTCTCGCAATCGCGGGCCGGTCTCGATCATGAGGCCGACTACCGGGCGCTGACCGACAGCGGCGAGTACGTGTGGATTCGCGATGTGGTGCACGTGGTGCGCAAGGACGGCGAAGTCGAAGCGCTGGTGGGTTTCATGTTCGATATCAGCGAGCGCAAGAAAACCGAAGAACACCTGATCCGCCTGCAAAAGCAACTCGAAGAGTATTCCTTCCAGGACGGCCTGACCGGCATCGCCAACCGGCGCATGTTCGACACCGTGCTGGAACGCGAGTGGACCAATGCCCAGCGCACGGGCTCGCCGTTGTCGGTGATCGTGCTGGATATCGATTACTTCAAGCAGTACAACGACCATTACGGCCACATCAAGGGCGACGAATGCCTGCGCCGCGTCGCGCAAACCCTGTCCCTGGCGGCGAACCGGCCACGGGACTTCATCGCCCGGATCGGCGGCGAAGAGTTCGTCTGGCTACTGCCGCAAAGCGATGCCGAGTCCGCCAGGCTGGTGGCGAACAAATGCCTGCACCTGATTCGCCAGCAGCAGATCCCCCATGAATTCTCGAACGTGTCGAACCTGCTGAGCGTCAGCCTGGGCGTCGGCACCACCGCCGCTTCTGAACATGCCACGGCGCTGGAATTCGTCGACCAGGTCGATCAATTGCTCTACAAGGCCAAGCACAAGGGGCGGATGCGCGCCGAGTTCGCTGATTTTCGTGATTGACAAACAGCGCGCCGGCTTTTAAAACTGGGCGCCTCACTCAGGGTGTAAGCAAGTATGTCCGCAACCTTCAACTTCAACTTTTCCGTCTTTGGCTTGATTGCCAAGGCGCAAGGTTGCGTTGCGCACACCCTCAAATCGAAGAAACAGTCGCTCATGTGACCGGGGCGCGCTGTCCCGTCAGATGAGCTGACTGGACATTGAGCGCGACGGACCACCCTCCCCTTGCTTACTCTCCTTCTACGCTCCTGACGGTGACGACATCGGTCAACCATCAGGAGAAAGTGCATGTCCGCGTTTCAAGGTATCTGGGTTCCACTGGTCACACCGTTCCACAACGGTGCCATCGATTTCGTAGGCCTGCGGCGGCTGGTCAGCCATCTGCTGGAAAAAGGCGTCGACGGCCTGATCGTTTGCGGCACCACCGGCGAACCGGCGGCGATGGGCAAACATGAGCAACTGGCGGTGCTCGATGCGGTGCTGGAACAGGCGCCAGCGCAACAGGTGGTCATGGGCCTGGCGGGTAACAACCTGACCGAGTTGTTGCAGTTCCAGAGCGAGATTCTCAAGCGCCCGGTGGCTGGCCTGCTGGTGCCGGCGCCGTATTACATCCGCCCTTCCCAGGCTGGCCTCGAAGCGTTTTTCCGCACGGTTGCCGATGCCTCCAGCGTGCCGCTGATCCTCTACGACATCCCCTACCGTACCGGCGTGGCCTTCGAACAGGCGACCCTGCTCAACATCGTCACCCACGAGCGCATCGTCGCCATCAAGGATTGCGGCGGCAATTTTTCGAACACCCTGGCCCTGCTCGATAGCGGCCATGTCGACGTGCTGTGCGGTGAAGACAACCAGATCTTCAATGCCCTGTGCCTGGGCGCCAAAGGCGCGATTGCCGCGTCGGCGCATGTCCATCCCGAACTGTTCGTGCAGTTGTACCGGCAGATCCGCGACAACCGGCTGGCGGACGGCCGCGCCACGTTTTTCCGTTTGCTGCCGTTGGTCAACAGCCTGTTCCTGGAGCCCAACCCGGCCCCGGTGAAAACCGCGCTGGCCCTGGAAGGCTTGATCGGTGACGAACTGCGTGCGCCGATGCAACGCAGCAGTGAATCGATGACCCTGCGTTTGAAAGGTGTGCTCAGCGCATTGGGCCGCGACAATCGATAGAGCGCCCGCCACCGGTCCGAGTACCATGGAGCGATTCGTTCAGCCTTCAGGGGCACCGATATGCTGTACCGAATCGCAGCCGATGGGCTGATGCTGTTTCACTTGTTGTTCATTGTGTTTGTGTTGTTCGGCGGGTTGCTGGTGCTCAAATGGCGCCACCTGATCTGGTGGCATCCGCCCGCAGCGCTGTGGGGTATGGCGGTGGAGTTCCTCCACTTGCCCTGCCCGCTGACCGACTGGGAAAACCGTCTGCGCCACGGGGCCGGGCAATCCGGCTATGGGGGTGGATTCATCGAGCATTACCTCTGGCCGGTCATCTACCCCGCCGGCCTGACACCCGGCATTCAGTTGGGATTGGGCGCCGTGGTGCTGGTGATCAACGTGCTGGTCTATCTTCGATTGATCCGGCAATGGGCCGCCTGACTCTTCAACCACCCGCCAAGGACTGAACACATGTTGTCGACCGAAGACCTGGCGCTGCTCGAAGCCATCCGCGAAACCGGCAGTCTGTCGCGGGCGGCGGCCCACCTGGGCAAGGCGCCGTCGACCGTGTCCTATGCGGCGCGGCAACTGGAGGAGCGTTTCGATGCATTGCTGTTCGACCGCCGCCGCTACCGTTTGCAACTGACCCCGGCGGGTGAGTTGCTGGTCAACGAAGCGGCGCGATTGATGCAGGACGTCTCGCGCCTGACCCAGCGGGTCCGGCAAGTCGCCAACGGCTGGGAGAGTCGCTTGTGGATAGTGACCGACGAACTGCTGGAGTTCGAAACCTTGATCCCGGTGATCGACGAATTCGATGCACTGCAATCCGGTGTACCGCTGCGCATCACCCAGGAAGTGCTCAAAGGGGTCTGGGAAGCCCTGCGCGAAGGCCGCGCAGACCTGATCATCGGCGCCACCAACGAGCCTCCGGCGATCCCGTCCTTGCGCTGGATGCAACTGGGTGAAATGGAATGGGTGTTTGCGGTGTCGCCCAAACACCCGCTGGCCAAGGCCAAAGGCCCGATTACCCGGGCCATGGTCGCGCAGCATCGGGCGATTGTGGTGGCCGATTCATCCAGAGCCACCGAGGGCAGCACCTACGGCGTCACCGGGGGGCAACCGGTGCTGGCCGTGCCGACCATGCGCGCGAAAATCCTCGCTCAGTGCAATGCGCTGGGGGTGGGTTGGCTGCCACGACACCGGGTTGGCTCGCTGTTGAAAAACGGCACGCTGATTGAAAAACCGATGGCCGACCCGCGCGAACCGAACATTCTGTACGCCGGCTGGCGTGGCGATCATGACGGTCGCGCCCTGGGCTGGTGGCTGGAGCAGCTTGAAAAACCCAACCTGGCTACCCGGCTGGTTCAGGGAACGGACCGGTTTGTCTGACGCCAGACGTTCAGTTGGCGATCACGCTCATGTTGCGCCCACTGGCCTTGGCCACGTACAGCGCCTTGTCTGCCGCACCAATCAGGTCTTCAGGGCGAACCTGGGAAGCGGCATTGCTGGCACACACGCCAACACTGACCGTCACGCTGCCTTCCGGGCTGTCGCTGTGGGCAAATTCAGCCTGTAGCACCGCGCGGCGGATTTTCTCCGCCATCAGAAATGCCCCCACGTAGTCGGTGTCGGGCAGCACCACGGCAAACTCTTCGCCACCATAACGGGCGGCCAGGTCAACGGGGTGCTTGATGTTGTCCGTGATGATCGCACCGACCTTGCGCAAACACTCATCACCGGCCAGGTGGCCGTAGCGGTCATTGAACGGTTTGAAATGGTCGACATCAATCATCAGCAGCGCCAACCCGGTCTGGCTGCGCCGGGCATGCCCCATTTCCGCATCGATGTACGCGTCGAACTGACGCCGGTTGGCCAGCCCCGTCAGCGCATCCTTGAGGGCCAGGCCTTCGAGGTTGCGATTGACCTCCAGGAGCTTGTCCTGGGTGTCCAGCAACTCGACCTGCACCAGATTCTGCTGCTTCATCAACTTGATAAGCCGCAACCCCAGCACCCCGAGAACACTTAGCAACAGCGTGACGATGCACACGCTGAGCAGGGTTTCCCGGCGCCAACTGGCCAGCACTTCATCCTTGTTCAACGCGGCAAAAACGATGAGCGGATAGCCCTCGACCCGGCGGTACCCCGTCACCCGCTCGACACCGTCGACGACCGAAGTGATCGTGGCCGTGCCCGCGTCGCCCTTGGGCAACAACCGGGTGAACAACGGGCTTTTGGCAAGGCTGGTGCCGATATCCGTCTCCTTGAAGGGTCTGCGAATGACAATGCTGGCATTGTCGGCGATCAGGTTGATCACGCCGTTACTGCCCATGTCGATGCTGTCGTAGAGTTGCAGGAAGTGGCTGAGGTAAATCGACGCCAGTGCCACGCCGGCAAAGCTGCCATCGGGATGATTGAGCCGGCGTGAAACCGTCACGATCCATTCACCGCTCGAACGGCTCTTGATCGACGGCCCGATGTGTGGCCCGCGGCTGGGGTTGTCGCGATGGAAGATGAAGTATTCGCGGTCGGCGTTATTGACACCGGTTTGGCCGACGCCATTGGAATTGGCGACCCACCGCCCTTTTTCGTCGAAAACGAACAGGCCGTGGAGCTGGCTCAACTCGCTGCGCTGGGCATTGAGCAACAGTGGCAGCCGGGACCGATCCATCCCGTCGTGCTCCAGACGATCGACCAGCGTGAACAGCAGCGTGTCGGCCTGCTTGATCGTTGCCTGCGCTTGCGAAGCCAGGGTCTGAGCAAGGTTGGACATCACCACTTCCTTGTCATGCAGACGGTACTGGCGTGAGCTCCAGGCTTCCCAGATCACGATAATCACCATCGACAGGCACACAGCGACCAGCAGGATCACCGCCGAGCGGACCTTGAGCCGGGGCACCACTGGCCGGAGCATTTCAATATGATCGTTGATCGACGGATGTCCCATGGTGCTCCCTGATTGTCTGTGACAGGGCGAGTCTTCCTGATCGCCGCTTTTGTTCACTATGCCTGATACAGGCTCGCAATGATGCTAGCGCGACGCCTGCTTTACCGCCTCCAGCCACGCCGGATCCAGCCGCGTCTGCCCGGTTTCGATGCCCAGCGCCTGCATCCGTTCACTGTGCTGATCCATTTCGCGGATCAACTGGCTGTGGTCACTGGAGTTGCCGTCCAGCTGATGCATCTGGTTCAACCCCAAATGGTAGAAACGCAACAGTTTCATGGCCACCGGATCATGCTTTTCCACGGCTGCGGTGACATGATGCATGACATTGGTGACGCTCATCAGGCTGCGCTTGAGCTGCCAACCGTAGACCGCCGACGCCATCCACTCCTGGTGCCAGAACACTTTGCGCATCAGCGCCGCCATCGCCAGCACCGCAACAAACACGCCACCGACGTTGAAGCGCAGATTGTCGCCCCCTGCCGTGCCGAACAGAGCCACCGCCGCCGTAGACAGGCCCATCGCCAGCGCCAGAAAGATCAGGGCAATGATGACCGTGCTGCGCCGCGTCTGTTGCCGGTAGGTATCGGCGTTCATCGGCTGGATTTCGAACATCGCGTCGGGTTTCCTGAGCTTCAATGGTAAAAAGGGGTCTGAGGCAAAAAGACTGCGGGCCATTATCGCCTCTGCGAGGGATTTAGCTATGCTGGGGCTCCTTTTCATCTTTTCATCGTCAAGCGGGGACATGGCGAGACCGTGCAGTTCGTGCCATCTTCTTTCATGAATACACATTATTCGGATGCCATTCGTGGTTGCTTTGTGAATGACATCGTTTTAAGGATCATTGAATGACCCAACGCCAAGTTATCAACGCCTCCGTCAGCCCCAAAGGCAGCCTGGAAACGCTCTCGCAACGGGAAGTCCAGCAATTGAGCGAAGCCGGTTCCGGCAGCACCTACACCCTCTTCCGCCAGTGCGCCCTGGCCATCCTCAATACCGGCGCCCATGTCGACAACGCCAAGACCATTCTTGAAGCCTATAAAGATTTTGAAATCCGCATTCACCAGCAGGACCGCGGCGTACGCCTGGAGCTGCTGAACGCCCCGGCCGATGCCTTCGTTGACGGCGAAATGATCGCCAGCACCCGGGAAATGCTGTTCAGCGCCCTGCGTGACATCGTCTACACCGAAAACGAACTCGACAGCCAACGCATCGACCTGAGCAACTCCCAGGGCATCAGCGACTACGTCTTCCACCTGCTGCGCAACGCCCGCACCCTGCGCCCCGGCGTCGAGCCGAAGATCGTGGTGTGCTGGGGCGGGCACTCGATCAACACCGAAGAATACAAATACACCAAGAAAGTCGGCCACGAACTGGGCCTGCGCAGCCTGGACATCTGCACCGGTTGCGGCCCCGGCGTGATGAAAGGCCCGATGAAAGGCGCGACCATCGCCCACGCCAAGCAACGCATCCACGGCGGCCGCTACCTGGGCCTGACCGAACCCGGAATCATCGCCGCCGAAGCGCCGAACCCGATCGTCAACGAACTGGTGATCCTGCCGGACATCGAAAAACGCCTGGAAGCCTTCGTCCGCGTCGGTCATGGCATCATCATCTTCCCGGGTGGCGCCGGGACGGCCGAAGAGTTCCTGTACCTGCTCGGCATCCTGATGCACCCGGGCAATGAAGGCCTGCCCTTCCCGGTCATCCTCACCGGGCCGAAACATGCCGCGCCGTACCTGGAACAACTGGACGCGTTCGTCGGCGCCACCCTGGGGGACGCCGCCAAGCAGCACTACCAGATCATCATCGATAACCCGGCCGAAGTGGCGCGGCAAATGACCCTGGGCCTCAAAGCGGTCAAGCAGTTCCGCCGCGAGCGCAACGATGCATTCCACTTCAACTGGCTGCTGAAAATCGACGAAGGCTTCCAGCGCCCGTTCGACCCGACCCACGAAAACATGGCCAACCTGAAACTCAGCCTCGACCTGCCATCCCATGAACTGGCGGCCAACCTGCGCCGCGCGTTTTCCGGCATCGTCGCCGGCAACGTCAAGGACAAGGGCATCCGCCTGATCGAAGAACACGGGCCGTACCAGATCCGCGGCGACGCGGCGATCATGCAGCCGCTGGACCTGCTGCTCAAGGCCTTCGTCGCCCAACACCGGATGAAACTGCCGGGCGGCGCGGCGTATGTGCCGTGTTATCGGGTGGTGGCGTAACAAAATCTGTGTAACAACACCAACATGAGCTTTACCGTCGCGAACCGCAGTGAAAGCTGCGGTTCGCGGCACTCTATGGAAAGAAAAAATGCGCCAACGCAAATCCGCCAGACTGCTGGTGATCAATCCCTCGCAACAGGTTCTGTTGTTTCACTTCCAGCACACAAATGATGCCCTCGCCGGCCAAAGTCACTGGGCGACACCCGGTGGTGGGCTCGAGCAGGGTGAATCCTTTGAGGCTGCGGCGGTTCGTGAACTGTTTGAAGAAACGGGCCTGCACGTCGACACCATAGGTTCGAGCGTTGCCGATCGCAGTTTTCCAATGATGCTGCCAAGCGGCGAAACGGTGTTGTCCGTTGAGCGCTATTTCGTGGTTCATACCGACAGTGAACGCCTGTCCCGTGAGGGGTGGACGGCTCACGAGGTTCGGGTGATGGCGGACCATAAATGGTGGTCGGTGGCAGAGCTACGGGAGACCCGCGAAACGGTGTGGCCGGAGCAGTTGATCGAAATGCTGGAAAGCGTCTGAAGATCGTACAGACATCCCCAACCTCAGTGGCGAGGGAGCTTGAAGATTTTCGTTAGATGCCAGGCCGCCTTCGCGAGCAAGCCTGCTCGTGATGGCGGGGTGTTGGGTGACGTGTCTTTTACCGGTGTACATATCCGTTTCTGCGGTCACGGCCACCTATGGTTCCGCCCTTACGGCGGGTTACTTGGAAAAGCCCCAAGTAACCAAGGGCTCTTGCCCCTTTCGTTCGGTGCCTCGCCAAGGCTCGGCATTCCCTTGCTCCGGTCCTGCTCCGTGGGCCCGCCGCGATCGGCCATCCATGGCCGTACGCGGCTAACCCGGCATCCATGCCGGGTTGCCCACTACGCAGAACCTGCGCTCAGCCTCTCGAGGGGGCAAGAAGATCAAAAGCCAAAGCCAAAGCCAAAGCCAAAGCCAAAGCCAAAGCCAAAGCCAAAGCCAAAGCCAAAGCAAAAGCAAAAGCAAAAGCAAAAGCAAAAGCAAAAGCAAGGCGGCCTGCTGGCCGGCCTGATCGCAATTGAACGCGTTTCCCTGTAAGAGCGAGCTTGCTCGCGAAAAACGCCAGGACACCGCGGGGATTCAGACAGCCCGCGTCATCGTTGACGTCCATCGCGAGCAAGCTCGCTCCCACAGAAGAGCAGAGCAAAGGAAGGGCGGCGTACACCCACGCTCTTCACCACTCAACAGGCCGAGCGTTAGCTCGCCTGCCGCTCTTGATCTTGATCCACCCGCCCCCTCGGCAGGCTGAGTGGAGGTGTTCATCCGGGGATGGGCGCGCAGCGCCGTTCGACGCAGTCGAACACATTGCATGTAGGTGCAGCGAAGCCAACCGGAGGGCAATGCCCCCGGATGAATGCCGGAGCGAAGGAACCCCGAGCCTTGGCGAGGGGCCGGACGTTCGGGGCGAGACCTTTGGTTCCTTTGGGGCGTTTGCCAAAGGGACTCGCCGTAAGGGCGAAACCGCCAGTCGCCGTTACCAAAAAAACGGATATGTACTCAGTCAGGCCGCCTTCGCGGGCAAGCCCGCTCCCACAGAAGAGCAGAGCAAAGGCAGATCGGCGTACACCAATGCCGCCAACCAGTGACGATTCATGGCTGCAATGCCTGGGGCCCGGTGGACTGTGCTTTCGGCGGCCCCTCGGTGTCCTCGATGGAGGCATTCTCGGCCACGAACTGCCAGTCCTTGTAGCTGGCCATGCCGTTGAAATCCGACCACTGGCTGGGAAAATTCACCTGCTTGAGCGGCTTCTCTGTGGAGGGGCAGTACACACCGCTGATACGTCCGTCGATACCGCGAATCAGCTCCCATTCGCCACCTGTCATCGGCTCCGGGTACAACTGCCGGATATGATGCCTGGCCGACGGGAAACGCTCGTCCTGCAACAGGTCCGCGAGTTCTTTCGGGTACTGGGCCACTCCGGGCGAACTGCGGTAATAGCTGCGCAGCGCCTGGGCATACTGCGTACCGACCCAGAGCAACTGGTTTTCGCGATCCCGGCGCGCGGCGGTGGCCCACAACTCGCCGGCACTGGCCAGGCCCATGCCCATCACGACGATCAGAAACAGCACGCCCAGGTAGGTGAAGCCGTCCTGGCCCGAAGGCTTACCACTGGGAATAAAGGCTGCCATCACGTGCCCTCCCTGAGGCCCCACTCTTGATATCGGCCACCCCGCCCGCCACGCCATCCGGTGGCGCGACCACGACCCAGGCGTCCTTGCGCTCGACAATCGGGTCCAGCGGCAGGTTACGCAGGTAGCGCAGTTCGACCAGCTGTTCGATGGAGTCGGGATAACGCCCGGTGTCCCCGTAATAGTGATCCAGCGCCTCGCGCATGGACGACAGGCTCTGGTGCAGGGTGGTCTCTTTCGAGGCCTCCAGGCTGGTGAAGTAGCGTGGCAAGGCAATCGTCATCAGGGTCGCGATGATTGCCAGGACCACCATCAGTTCAATCAGGGTAAAACCCTTTTGCCGACGCATATGCTCACCACTCTCGATAGGCGACGCCGTTGAGCCCCTTGCCCCGGGCCTTGGAGTAAACGTCAAAGACGTCCTGGCCCTCCCGCGGGTTCTCAGCCGAACTGTCATAGGAACGCAGACCCCAGCCACCATCGTCGTCACGCTTGACGGTGGCCAGCGGGTCACGAGGGATGCGCCGCAGGAAATAGAACTTGGCCCCCTTGGCGCTGCGCACGTCACGCACACCGTCGACCAGCACTTTCAGGTTCGGCGGATAACCGTTGCTGTCGAGTGACTTCTCGATGTAGCCGGCATCGAAAGCGCGTTTGTAGGCATCGATGCCATCGCGGATCTGGTACAGCGCCGTCCGCAGTTCCTGCTCTTTGCCCCGACGCACCACGGTCTCGGTCAGCGGTGCGGCCATGCTGGCCAGCAAGCCCACCAGGGCGAGTGTCACCACGACTTCGATCAGGCTGAAACCGCGTTGCGAGGCGTTCATGATCAAGGCTTCCCGACAGTGACCGTGGTGGCGATCGGTGCGCTCATGGGGTTGCTCACGGGGGCAGCCTGAACCGTCGTGCTCATCGAACGGTCCGGTGCCTGGATGTGCATGCTGGTTTCGGTACCGGTCGAGAACTCCATGTCCGACGGGCTCTGGTACGGCAGGTTGCGCACGATCCGCGGAGTGATCGACAGCACCAGTTCGGATTTGCTGACGTCGTCCTTGTTGCTGCCGAACAGACGGCCCAGGCCAGGAATGTCGCCAAGGCCAGGGATCTTGTTACCGCTGGCGCCGTGGTCGTTGCGCACCAGACCGGCGAGGATCTGGGTTTCGCCATCATGCAGACGCAAGGTGGTCTGGGCATTGCAGTATCGACCTGGACTGGAATGGTGCCCTGAGCGGTCGGCGTCAGCGGCGTGGCGTTACTGACTTCCAGCGCGACCTTGATCGCCACTTCGTTGTTCAGGTGCACGATCGGTTGCACTTCGAGCTTGAGACCGACGTCGAGGTAGGTCACGCTTTCGGTGATCACCGGGCCCTGGGTCGAAGGCACCGAGGTGGCGCTGATGATCGGCACACGCTGACCGATGTGGATGCGCGCCTGTTCGCGGTTGCTGACCCGAATGACCGGGCTGGCCAGGGTGTTGATGTCCTTGTCCTGGGCATTGATCTTGGCCTGTGGCGATGGCGAGATAGTGATGCGGCTGGAGTCGATGCCCTTGAGTTGATCGAGAATGGTCACCGCCGATCCGTCGCTGTTGACCACACCGAAGGTGTTGGGCCATTGCAGGCCAAGGTCGAGAATGCGTTGACGGGCGACTTCCATCACTTCCACTTCCAGCACCACTTCCGGGTTGGACTGGTCCTGGGATTGCAGGAGTTTTTCCGCCATGCGCACCGCGTCACCGGTATCGCGCATGGTCAGGGTGTTAAGGCGCTCGTCAACGAACACATCGCGGGTCTTGAGCATGGTCTTGATCATGTTCAGCGCAGTGTTGGCATCGATGCTGGTCAGGTAGAAGGTGCGCATCACCAGCTCCTGATAATCCTTGAGCTTCTGCGGCGAGTCCGGGTAGATCAGCAAGGTGTTTTCATTCACCACTTTCTGATGCAGCTGATTCTGTTGCAGCAGCAGCTCTACGGCGTCTTCGATACGTACATCGCGTACGAAGATTGTGGCCTTCATGTCCGGGCGCAGATCCTTGTCGAAGATGAAGTTCAGGCCGGCGACCTGGGACAGCACTTCGAAAATGGTCTTGAGGTTGGCATCGCGAAATTCCAGGGTCACCGGCCGGTCCAGGCGCGTACGCAGCTGCGGGTACTGCACCACGTTGCGGCTCTGCACCAGGCGGATGCTGTCTTGCAGCTCCAGGGCACCTTCATTCTTCGGGTCCAGTTCGAGAATCTGCTTGACCTGGCGGTCGGCACCGTAGATGTCCCCGCGACGCAGGTCGCCACGGGCCAGTTCGAGTTTCTCATCCATGCTGCGCAGGTAGTCCAGCTGGCGCAGGGAATCCTGGGCACGACGGTTGTTCGGTTCGATGTTCAAGACCCGGCTGTAAGTCATGCGGGCCCCGGCGAAATTTCGCTGGGCCCGGTCCATGTCGGCCTGGGTCAGCAGCGCCGTCACGGCGCGGGCCCGACCGTTGTTGAGGGCCATGTGCAGATCGGTATCGCGAGGGTTTTCACGCAATCCCTGTTCGATGCGGGCCAGACCGGCTTCGTACTGTCCCGATTCCATCAGGGCGGAAGCTTCGTCCTTGGCCACCTGCGCCGAGCTGCATGCGGCCAGCCCTGCGCACAGACACAGGCTCATCAGCAAACGGGATTTGTTCATTCCGTACTCCCCACAGACAAAGTCTGAGCTAAATGCAGAGGCAGGTAGACCAGGCTCAGTTCCTCATCGGAAATCCGCTCGATCCGCCAGGTTTCGTCGATGACATCCCCTTTGCGCACGACGTAAATTTTTTCGCCGTTCTGCAAAAACACCTGCAGATCGGAACGGTCATCCAGCCTGCCGACAAACTGGAAGGGCAACGGCGGTGCAGTGGGGGTTTGCACCACCGGATTAACGATTACCGGTTGTTCAGTGACGGTGCCGGGGGCCGGGGCCGCTTTCCAGCTGCGGGCGGCGAACAGGTCGCCGGCCGGGCTCAGGTCCTTGATCGGCGTCACCGCAATGGCGCTCGATGCAGCCGTCGATGCGCCAGGGGTCTTGCCTTTGGTTGGCGTGGCCACGGTGGCCACCGCAGGGTCGCTGTCGTCAGCCTGTTTGAAGTATTCGGGGAACCAGGCGAGCGCTGCCGCTACACCGAAGAACGCCACCCAACCCACCACTCGTTTGGTATTCATCATGACCTCGACAGGTAAAGGGTCATGCGGATCCGCCCGGTCAGGTCGGTATCGGCGATGTTCTTGCGCTGGAACTCCACATCCTCCAGCACCACCGCCGGCAACTGGCCAAGCAAGGCATGCAGGAAACGCCGCAGTTGCGGATAGCTGCCACGTACCGGCAGCAGAATCTGATAACGGGCCAAGTGCGTCTTGGGGTCCACGCCCAGGGAGTATTCACCCCGGGACAGGGTGATGCGCTCCTGGGCGGCCAGGGCGTAGATCTTGTCGATGGCCACCGTGGCCTGAGGCTGGGACGGTAACTTGCTGCGAAAGTCGTCGAGCTGCCGCTGCGGCACAACCGGTGCAGCCACGGTGCCGTCTTCGACCTTGGCCAGGTACTCGGTGGCTTCGCGGGTCTGCTGGTTGAGGCTTTGCAGCGACTCCCAGTCCGGCAGCAACCCGACCAGGCCATAGCTCAGCGCCAGCACCAGCATGCCCAGCCCTGCCAGCCCCGGAACGCCCAGGCCTTGCAGGTATTCGTGGACGATCAATTTATGGATTTGCATCGCCGATCTCCCAGGTAGCCGACAGGTTGAACTGCACCGGGTGTTCCGGCACGTTGGCGACAATTTCGTGGTTCAGCAGCGACACATCGGACAGTTCGTCGCTGGCTTCGAGGCGGCGGTGGAAATCGAGCATGGCGTCCAGGTCCAGCGCCTCGGCGCTGATCCGCACCTGGCCTTTGCGGGCATCGGGGGTCAGGCTCAGCAGGGCAATGTTGTCCCGCGGCATGGCTTCAAGGGTGGCGAACAGGCGTTCCCAAGGACGGCGCAGCTGCTGCGAGACCTTGCGCATTTCAGCCAGGTTCTGTGCCTGCTCGCGTGTTTCCGCCGGGGTCAGGCTGACCTTGCTGCCGTTGTCACCGGTAAGCACCCGCTGTGTGGTTTGCAGGTGGCCTTGCTGTTGTTCGGCCTCGTTGCTCAGGTGCTGTTGCGCCAGCAGGCAAGTCAGTGTCAGCACTACGCCACCGGCCAGCAGGCTCCAACCCAGAGGACCGGACCAGCGGCGCGGCTGAAAGTCGAGCATCAGGGGGCGCATGTCAGGCCACCGCCCGAGACATGACGTACAGGCAATCGCGTACGGCTGTCCGGTCTTCTTCGAGGGTGCGCAGATGCACACCGGGCACGTCAGGGGGCGAATCGATGCGCGCCGGTACATGCAGGTAGACATTCAACGGCCGATCGCTGGTGGATGCCTGCAACTGGTTTTCACGGCCGATCAGCGCGCTCAGCGCGGCATCGCTGTCGCTGCTGCCCACCGAACGCACCGAGGTCCAGCGCCCCTCCCGAGCCAGCAGCAACACGCTGCGTACCGGTTCGGCGACCACGAACAGAAAGTCTCCGGCATCAAAGCTTTTATCGAAATGGTTGAACGCCGCCATCAGGTACGGCTGCACTGAACGCAAGCGCAGGCCGCGAGCGCTGACCAAGGCGCGCAGGCGTTCGAGCAGGTCCTGCGGCAGCGCGGTGGCGATACGGTCGTAACCGGCGGGTTCAGGCGAGAGCACCAGGCTCCAGGGTTGCGTCGGGGCACCGTAGAGGTCTTCGAAACACAATTGGGCGAAGCCGAGCAATTCGGCCGGGCTGCTGATCTGCTCGCTCCATGGCACCAGGCAATAGCGGCTGAAGTGGCCGGAGATCACCACGGTCAGTTCCGCCCTGGCAACGGTGTGTTCGGCCAGTAAACGGTCGAGGGTGTCGAGGGCCACCGTCCACGCATGGAAACCTTCGTCGATGTAGCCGACGCTGCCCAGCCAGTGGGTTGCACTGCCTTGCCGTTGCCCCAGGCCGACACCGCTGGCGCCGAGCACGGCGACAAATTGCTCACGAGATAAAAGTGACACGATTGATCTCCTCGAGAGTGGTCCGGCCTTGTTCCACCATTTCCAGCGCCGACTCGCGCAGCAGACGCAAGCCACGCTTGCAGGCATGGGCCTTGATCCTGGAAATGGGTTGGCGCTCGACGATCATTTGCCGCAGTTCGTCGTCCAGGTGCAGCAGCTCGGCAATCGCGCTACGCCCGCGATATCCGGTGCCGCGGCAATGCCCGCAGCCCTTGCCATGGACGAACTGGAAGTGAGCAACCTTTTGCGGATCGAGCCCCGAGACCTCCAGCTCTTCGACTGTCGGGCTGTACGGGGCGCTGCAACTGGTGCAGACCAGGCGGATCAAACGCTGGGCCAGCACGGCATTGAGCGCCGAGACCAGGCTGTAGGGGTCGATTTCCATCTGGGTGAAACGGCTGATCACGTCGAACACGTTGTTGGCGTGAATGGTGGTGAAGACCAGGTGACCGGTGAGCGCCGATTGCACGGCGATCTGTGCGGTGTCCGGGTCGCGGATCTCACCGACCATGATCTTGTCCGGGTCATGACGCAGGATCGAGCGCAGGCCCCGGGCGAACGTCAGGCCTTTTTTCTCGTTGACCGGGATTTGCAGCACGCCCGGCAGTTGATATTCCACCGGGTCTTCAATGGTGATGATCTTGTCCACGCCGTGGTTGATCTCGGTGATCATCGCGTACAGGGTGGTGGTCTTGCCGCTACCGGTAGGCCCGGTCACCAGCACCATGCCGTAGGGTTCGGCGGCCAGCCGGCGCAGCTGGCGCAGGGTTTCGTCTTCAAAGCCCAGGGCCTGCAGTTGCACGCCACTGACTTTGTCGGCGAGGTCCTGTTTGTCGAGTACCCGCAGCACCGCGTCTTCGCCGAAGATGCTCGGCATGATCGACACCCGGAAGTCGATCTGCCGGCCGCTGATGCCGATCTTGAAACGACCATCCTGGGGCACGCGCTTTTCGCCGATGTCGAGTTCGGCCATGACCTTGACCCGGGAAATCACCTGCTCGGCGAACTCGCTGCCCTGGATCTTGCTGATGTTGTTGAGCACGCCGTCAATCCGGTACTTGATCACCAGGCCGCTGCCGGTGGTGCCGAGGTGGATGTCGCTGGCGTGCATTTTCAGCGCGTCGTACAGGGTCGAGTTGACCAGCTTGACCACCACGCTGGCGTCTTCGCTGATGCTGGTCAGGGACAGGCTTTGCACGGTGTCGATCTCGGTTCCGGCCTCGGCCTGGGCGTTGAGCGACTCCACCGCATGGAAGCTTTCTTCGTGACGCGCCAGGTAGGCCTTCAGGTCATCGGCATGCACCAGGTACAGCGGCGCGCCGTGCAGGCACTCATCGATCCAGGCCAGCCGTGCACTGTCGAAAGGGTCGGCGAACGCACCGATGACCACATCATCACGACGCAGCAGGATGAATTCGCGCTTGAGGCATTGGGCCAGGGTCACCCGGTCGAACACCGGGGTGGAATTGAACAGGCTGTCGGTGTCAAGCACCGGGTAGTGCAGGGTCACACCCAGGCACTGGATGAAAGGCATGGGAGCCAGTCCACTCAACTCCCCGAGGGTGTCCAGCATCCGCTCGCCGGAACTGGTGGCCTGGGCCCGGGCCTGGGCCAGTTGTTCACTGCTGAAACGAGTCGGTACACATTCCTGTTGCGCCGGTTCTACAACAAGGGATAGACGGTCCATGGCATGCTCTCCAACGCCCGGGGCTTTGTGAGCCCTGTCGGCGCGACGAGCAATTTCGGCGGAGCCGGAACGTCGTGTCGCGCCACTACTCCCCGGTGAGCAATTGTTCGTCGTCCGGTGCCATGGAGGCCGATGTATTTTTTCGGCGATCTGCAAGCACCCAACTACCGTCGTACAACTGCAGCGGGAAACTTTCGGTCCTGCTCTGGCGTCGTTCGACGAATCCTTCGCAAGTGCTCACACCCGGCCTGGGTTCGCGCTTCCTGCCCAGAAGATCAAGCACTGCACGGGCCAACTCCGCCAGTGGAAACGGTTTGAACAGGATATGGCTGACGCCCAGTTGCCGGGCCCGCTCGCAAACTTCCGCGGTTGGATGCCCTGTGATCAGCACAAAATGACAACTCCTGTTCTGGCGGACGGCATCGAGCACCTGAAAGCCTTCCATATCGGGCAAGCGGTAATCGAACACCATCACATCGGGCGCGAAATCGTCAGCTTCGGCGATTCCTTGTGCACCGTCGTGAGCAATCCGGACTTCCAGTGCTTGCGCCTGCAGGTAACCCTGGAGGTTTTCCGCCAGCAACTGTTCGTCATCAACAACCAGTACTTTGTTTAACAAGGTGGACTCCTTGAAACCGCAGGTCCGGGATTGAACCTGGCCGAGTGCACGCCTTGACAGGACTTACGCACACTTCATGCCAGGCTGAACGACGGTAATGTCAGGTCTTCATGTCCTTGAATTTAAAAACAATGCCTTCTCGTACAGGCATTCCATTCCCCCAAACACGGGGAAAGCGATCGGATCGCCATTGACGTTTTTTCCCCACTTTTGGGGAAACCCCCTATTCATCGTCCATCCGCTCGATTCGATTGCGCGAGCGCAATTGCGCCAATGCCTGCAAGCGAGCTTGAACCTGTTGTTGCCGGGCAAGGTAAGCCCGAACCATCTCAAGTCCTTGCTCCTGTGGGACATTGGTCGCCTCCATGTGGTTTTCCAGATAAATCAAATGCCAGCCCACCGACGTACGCACGGGGTCGCTGACAGCCCCCGGTGCCAGGGCAAACGCGGCAGCCTCGAACTCCGGCAGCATCCGTCCACGGGGAAAGTAGCCCAGGTCGCCACCTTCGCTGGCCGATGCGTCTTCGGAACCGCTGCGGGCAATGCTGGCGAAATCGGCCCCGGCAACGATGGACGCCCGCATTCCCATCAAGCGTAGCCGCGCAGCTTCGACAGTGGAAGCGTTTGCGCCGGGCGCTACCTTGACCAGAATATGCCGGGCCTGCACTGCTTCGGGCCGGTTCAGCTCGGCACGGTGTTCTTCGTAGAACGCCCGGACCTGTTTTTCGTCCGGCTCACCGGACTGGGTGAGATCATTGAACACTTGCCGGGCCGCCAGTTCACGGCGGGTGTATTCGGTGTAACCGGCCTCGTCAAAACCGGCATCTTCGAGACGCCTGGCAAACACCTCGGCACCGCCCATCGCCTGGCGGGCCTGATCGACCTGGGCCTTGACCACGGCATCACTGATCACCACGCCGCGCTTGACGGCTTCCTGCCACAACAATTCGCGGTCGATCAAGGCGTCCAGCGCGGCCTTGCGCAGTTGCTTGTAGGCCTTCGAATCGCGAAGGCTGCCTGCCGCCCGGCCCTGATCTTCCATGTATTCGGCGAAGTAGCGCTCCAGGCGTAACCGGGAAATTTCCTCGCCATTGACCCGCGCCGCGGCCGGGCCATTGCTGCACCACGCCACGGGCAGCCACAACGTCAACAGGATCAGCAAAGTGTTGAGTTTCATGATCGGCCTCCCGTCAGGGCGTGGCAGCAACGGGTTTGTAGGGGGCGACCAGATAGAAGCGCTGGTCCGGCAGATCCACCGTGACGATATGGGCACCGCTCAAGCCCAGGCGCCGGCCAGGTCCAAAGCTCATCAGTGGCGTCAGCCCGGTATCGAAGTCATGCAGGCCCTCCAGGGCACTGACCAGCTTGCCGCGGCTGGCATCCCGCCCGGCCTGTTTCATGCCTTCACTGAGCAGCATCATCGAACTGAACGCGCCCACTTGCAGCACCGCGTGCTGGCCACCAAGGCCCTGGTGTTCGCGCAATTGGGTCAGGGCCAGGCGCCCGGCCAGGGTCCAGTCGCTGGGCACGAACGGATAGGCCAGGAACACCCGCCGGGAAAATCCGCTGGGCACCTGCGTCAGATTGCCCGCCACCTGGTTCGAGGTGGCGAACAGGTAAGGCACCTGCCCCGCCGTTTGCAAGCGCTCGGCCAGTCGACTGAAACCGCTGCTGCTGCCCAGGTAAAACACCGAGCGCGACCCCAAGGGCAAATCATCCCCGGACGGGTCATAGGCTTGCAGGCGCACCTTTTGCCAGGCGTGCCCCTGCAAGTACCGGCCGAGTTCCTGCGCCGCTAGCCGTTGGCCGGATTCGTCCGGATAGGCGATCAGCGTCGGCCCCTGAAGCACCCGCAGGCTGGCAGCGGCGTAATCGGCCAGGGCGATCAATTGCTCGCGGAGCCCCGGCAGCGGTTCGAATATCTGCGGGCTGGTGTGGGGCGTGCCCTGCAGGGACAGCGGCCCGATCAGGGGAATGCCGGCTTCTTCCAGACGCGCGGCAAGGTCCATGTCCAATGCTGGCGCCAGCGGTGCTATCAAAGCAAACACCTGCTCCTCATCAATCAACCGGTCCAGCGCCTTTTCGGCACTGGTGCGGTCGGTGCCGGGGTCGAGGATGGTCAGGCGCAGCTGACGGCCATGAATTCCGCCCGCCTCGTTGATACGCGCCACGCAGCCGTTGAGCACCGCCGCCACCGTGGCACCCTCCTCGCTCAATGGCCCGGCACCCGGCAACAATGTGCCCAGGTGCAGACTGTCGGGGCTCAGGCCCGGATCGCGGTCTTCGGCCAGACGCTTGAGGTACGCCGTGAGGTTGTGTTGATCGTTCATCGACAACACGAACCGTGGCATCGTCGGATCTAGCCGATTGTTGCCGGGGTCGCGCCCCTCCTGCACCGCCCGCGCCAGGGTGCTGTCGCTGTAGGCCGGATAACTGCGGCCGTTGACCTGCTGCTGGCCTTGGGTGCTGGCCAGCCGTGACCAGCTCAGGTCCGGCGCTCGCACCCCGCCTTCCGGGCGACCGAGGCCGTCTTCGCCATGACAATTGGCGCACGGCAGGCCGGTGGCCGGCAGCACCCTGCTGGATACGCCCACCCGGGCCATGACCGGTTCGCCGCTGGTCGACACACCTTCGCGGTACAACCGCTTGCCGGCACTTTCGCTGAGGCTCAGCGGCAGCGCCTGGGCGCTGAACGTAAGGCTCCCAAGGAGCAGCAGGCCAAGGACGAGGGCATTATTCATGGCCGTGGCTCAGCGACCGGCCACGGGCATTGTCAACAACTGCAAGCGCTGGGCAATGGCGGCGGCCGGGGCATCGGGACGGATTGTGCTCCAGCGCTTGTTCGCCACGTCACCGACGATCAACCGGGTGGAGTGCTGCTCGGGGTTCGGCACGGTCTGGCCGATGCGATCCAATACAAGGTCCATTTGCGCCTTGTCGCCGGTAAGAAAAAACCAGTGGGGCCCATCGATGCCCTGTTTCAAGGTGTAAGCCTTGAGTACCGCCGGGGTGTCCCGCAGCGGATCACTGGTAAGGGAGATAAAGGTGATGCCGTCGGCCTTGTCGCCCAACGCTTCACGGACTTCCTTGAGCTTGCGGGTAATCAGCGGGCAAGCATCGTCGCAACGGGTGAACATCACATTGAGCAGCACTACCCGGTCCTGCAACACGTCACTGTAGAAACGCAGCGTGTTACCGTTCTGGTCCTGCAACGGCGTGTCGGTGAACCAGGTTTTCGAATCGTTGGTGCCAGTGGACGGTTGCACGGCCGCCACCGAAGACGCGGCCTGTTCATGCCCTTCATGGGCAAGCGTCACTGAACTGAACACGCAGAAACAGATGCTCAGGGCAAACCAGTCGATGGCTCTCATGGCTGCTGCTCCATGGCGATGGCGGTGTGCTTGGCGTGGGTATTGCGTTCACCACTGAGCTTTTCGACGGCCCGGGCCAGCTCTGTCGGGTCGGTGAAACCGTAGTAGCGGGTCCAGAAACGGTTGTTGCCGTCCCCCACCAGAATCTGCGGCGAGTGGTGCTTGAAGTCACCGCTGTAGGCGCCCAGCCCCTTGAGGGTGGCATCGACCGACTGCGGCGAACCGGTCAGCCAGCTCCAGCCCGGCCCCGTCTGGAAGGTGCGAGCGTAGTCGTTCAGGCGTTGGGGATCATCACGCTGCGGGTCGATGCTGATCGACACCAGTTGCACCTCGGTGCCGACCCGCGCACCCAACTGTTTCTGCACCTTGCCCATGATCGAGGACACCATCGGGCAGACCGTGGTGCAACGGGTGTAGATGAAGCCAATGACCACGATCTTGTGCCTCACCAGGTCTTTTTCCAGACTGACGACCTTGCCGTTCTGGTCCAGCAGGTCCACGTCGGCAAACTTGATCCGGGTGGTCTCCGGACTGGCCTTCCCGGCTGCCATGTCGTGCCCGTCATGTTCATCCGACGAGTGAGACAGCGCCTGGCCGATACCGATGGCCAACAGGCAGAACGTCAACAGGCCGCGATGTACGAATCGGTTCATGTCAGCTTCCTCTTGGTGGGTATCGCCGGGTATGACCCGAACGCTGGCAAAGGTCTTGTCGTCGAAACTCGAACCGAGGGACACCGCCCGCACGTGCAGGTACCAGGCACCGTTCTGGTCGAGGGTCACCGGGGCTTCATGAATACCGTCGCTTGCGCTCGCAACGTGCATCTGCGCGGGCAATCCCGATGCCGGGCATCGATGTCACCAACAACGGCAAATCAATCAGGGACGGGGCGCGGGATATGCCGATCATAGTCACGGGCCTCGTTGCGGATCATCCGGGGTAAGCTTCTCGATAAATCGTCCAGAGCAATCTGCATGCCACAATAAATTACGTTATTAATCATATAGTTATAATAATGACTTGATAAACCGGGGGGGATATTCCCCACCCAACACCCACTTTCTCGCTGGGGCCACTATTCCCCACTATTGGGGAAAACCACCCCGGGGTCTCGATCACAGCGGCGCATCCGCGGACAACCCCTGCAAACGCCGATACTGGTTCAGCACGCTGGGCACATAACGCTGGGTTTCGGCGAACGGCGGGACCACATTGCCCCGGCTGAGCACCGCTTGCGGACCGGCGTTGTAGGCCGCCACGGCGAGGCGGATATCGTTGTCGAACATCGTCATCAGGCGCTTGAGATAGCGGGCGCCTCCCTGGATGTTGGCCTTGGGGTCGTAGACGTTGGTCACGCCCATTTCGCGGGCGGTGTCGGGCATCAATTGCATCAGCCCGCGAGCGCCCTTGGGTGAGGTCGCGCGGGCGTTGTAGCTGGACTCGGTCTTGATCACTGCGTGCAGCAGCGCCGCCGGAAGTTCGTTGGCCGTGGCCGCCGCCGACACCAGCTCGGCGTAGGGTTGCGCGGCGATCATCTGCGGTTGCTGGTCGAGGCTGACGACCGCCGCATCGGGCTCATGGATCACCCGTTCATAGTGGCGCCCGGGGCGGTGGACATTGGACAGGACGTAGCTGCCATTGGCGTCCACGGAAACAAACACATCGGCCTGTGCGGCGCCGGTCAACACAAGCAGACCCAGCAACCCGGTGGTGAGTGATTTCATTGTTATACCTCCCCTTACCGGCCCCGAAAAATGGGGGTAATGCCCCAATGGCCAGTCGTGCTACAGCCATACGCAAGCACTGTGCCGTAAGTGAGAAGGCCCGTAGTACGGGGGGTGCAGAAGGATCACCAAACGTGAGCATGGCAATTGCATGCGTATACATGACAACTGTGCCGCCGACTGTGTGAGGTCATCATGAATCAGCGACTGTGTTATGCCCGGCGGACCCAAAGCGGGTTCACCCTGCTCGAACTGTTGGTGGTGCTGGTGGTGCTGGGGTTGTTGGCTGGCATCGTGGCGCCGAAGTATTTCGCCCAACTGGGTCGTTCCGAAGTGAAGGTGGCCAAGGCGCAAATAGAAGGCTTGAGCAAAGCCCTGGACCTTTATCGCCTGGAGGTCGGCCATTACCCGTCGACCGAACAGGGTTTGCAGGCGCTGGTCACTGCCCCCGCCGACGAACCGCGCTGGACCGGCCCATACCTGCAGAAAAAACTCCCGCTAGACCCGTGGGGCCATAACTACACCTATCGCTACCCCGGTGAAAACAGCGAGTACGACCTGCTGTCCATGGGCAAGGACGGACAACCCGGCGGCGAAGGCGAGAACGCCGAAGTCACCAACTGGAACTGACGGGAACGGCGACCATGCGCTTTCATCTCAAAGCGGTCGGCAAGGCAGGTGTCGTGTCAATGACCGTCGAGGCACCGGGGCACGGCGAAGCCAGGCGCATCGCCGAAGACCAGGGTCTGCGCGTCGTCAGCCTGCACGCCGAGCGACATTGGCGCGCGTTGCGCCTGCACAGGCGCGAAACGTTCAACCTGGTGTTGTTCAGCCAGGAACTGACCACCTTGCTCAACGCCGGCCTACCGCTGATCGACGCACTGGAAAGCCTGGCGGAAAAAGAAACCGCGCCACAGGCCCGTAAAACCTTGAGCGAGCTGGTGCGTTTGCTTTACGAGGGCAAATCGTTTTCCCAGGCCTTGAGTCAGCTGTCGGCCGTTTTCCCTGCGCTTTACGTTGCACTGGTGCAGTCCAGTGAAAAGACCGGTGCCGTGGGCGATGCCCTGGGCCGATATGTCAGCTATCGCCAGCGCATGGACGAAGTTCGCCAGAAGATCATCAGCGCGTCGATCTACCCCATGCTGTTACTGGTGGTGGGGGTGGCGTGGTGTTGTTTTTGATGGGCTACGTCGTACCACGCTTCAGCCTGGTGTTCGAAGGGCTGGGGTCGAACCTGCCATGGATGTCGCAGATCCTGATGAGCAGCGGCATGTTCCTTCACGCCCACCAGGGCGAATTCTTCGGTGGTTTGCTGGCCATCATCGTCGCCCTCGTCCTGCTCCAGCGCCAACCGGCCTTTCGTCGGGGGCTGAACCGCCTGATCGAAAAACTCCCCGCGGTGCACCAGCGCATCTTCATGTATGAGCTGGCGCGCTTCTACCGTTCGCTGGGGATTCTGCTGCAAGGCGGCATTCCCCTGGTGACCGCCATGGGCATGGTCCGTGGCCTGCTCTCCGTCGCCTCCCGCGCGCGCCTGGACCAGGCATGCGAGCGGGTGCGCGAGGGACAGTCACTCTCTACCGCACTGGAACTCAATCACCTGGTGACCCCCGTATCGCTGCGCCTGCTGCGCGCCGGCGAACAGTCCGGCAACCTCGGGCAGATGATGGAGCGCAGCGCCGACTTCTACGACGAAGAAATCAGTCGCTGGATCGAATGGTTCGTGCGCCTGTTCGAACCCTTGCTCATGACCTTCATCGGCCTGTTGATCGGGGTGATCGTGATCCTGATGTACATCCCTATTTTCGAACTGGCCTCGAGCATTCACTGACCTTATGCAACAGGGCCGCGCTGCCCGTTGCATTGTTTCAACCTCCATTTGAATAAATCAGTCCGGCGAGGTGTTTAACAAGTTCCCATGGGAAGAAAGCGGCACGTAGCAATGCTCATCAACGTTCCAATCTGAATAAGAGACGGAGAACGACATGCACATCAATAAGCTTTTACTCGCAGTAGCTATTGGCGCGGTTCTGTCGGCGTCTACCGTATTGATTCCGGACAGCCTGTCCGGGGTATCCAGTGCACATGCCAAGGAAGGGGGTAGTGGCGGTGGGGGTGGAGGCAGTGGTGGAGGCGGTGGCGGCGGAAGCGGCGGTGGCGGCGGTGGCGGCAGCGGTGGCGGCGGCAGTCACGGTGGAAGTGGCAGTGGTGGCAACAGCGGCAGCGGCCACAGTGGCGACCATGGCAGTGCCAACAGCGGTTCGGGTCACTCCGGATCGGCTTCGTCCTCAGGACGGAGCGGCACCCATAATGAACCCGGGGATGACCGTGGCGTACATCGGGCTGGTGAGATCGGTGACGATCGCGGCGTTCATGCCAATGGTGAGGTCGGCGATGACCGTGGCGTTCATGCCAATGGCGAAGTTGGCGATGACCGTGGTGTCCATGCCAAGCCCGGGGATGACCGAGGTGTCCATGCCCAACCCGGCGATGACAAAAGGAGCTGATCCGCGCTGATTCCCATACAACACAAAACCATTGTGGGAGCGAGCAAGTCGGATCGCCGCACCGCCGCTCTCACAATCGATTGTGTGAACCGTCTAATTACCCCCCACCTTCAACCCGATCCAGCCGCTCGCGCAAGAACTCAACCAGCGCCTGCACCGGCCGCGAGCTCTGCCGGTGTTGCGGATAGACCGCAGACAACGTCAGCGGCTCCGGCCGGAATTCTCCCAGCACTTGCACCAGCCTTCCATCCTTCAGTGCCGAATCGACAATGAACGTCGGCAAATACGTGATCCCCAGCCCGGCTATGGCCGCATCCTTGAGCACTTCGCCATTGTTGACCCGCATCCGCCCGCTGACATTGACAGTCAGCGGCTTGCCCTGCCCCGCAAAACGCCATTGCACCTGTCGACCATGGCCGTACGGCAGACAGTCATGACCGAGTAAATCCTCAGGTTTGAGCGGAGTACCGCGTTCGGCCAGGTACGCCGGGCTCGCACAATACACCCGCTGGATCGACGCGATCCGCCGGGCAATCAACGTCGAGTCCTCGAGCGTGCCGATGCGCAACGCCAGGTCGTAGCCCTCACCCAGCAAATCCACAGGTCGATCGCTCAAATCCATCTCCACCGTCACGTCGCGATAGCGCTGCAAAAACACCGGTAACAGGCACCCCAGATGCGCCAGTGCGAACGACAGCGGTGCACTCACACGAATGGTCCCCCGTGGCTCGGTGGTCTGGCCGGCAATGCCCTGTTCAACTTGTTCGACTTCGCTGAGCAGGCGCAAGGCTGACTCGTAATAGCTTTGCCCCAGCGGCGTGACATCCAGGCGCCGGGTCGAGCGATTGAGCAAGCGCACGCCCAGGCGCTCTTCAAGTTGCATCAAGCGGCGGCTGACAAACTGCTTGGACAGGCCCAATTGATCGGCGGCCGAAGTGAAGCTGCCGGAGTCCATCACCTGGCAAAAAATACGCATATCTTCGAAGGGGTTCATTGTCACTTCCCGGTTGACAGTCAACCACTTTATAGCCGCTTTTTCCCTTCCAGACACCCTATTAATCTGTGTTCAAGGTGCGGTGTGGTGACGGGCTTTTCTGTGGTGGCTGTACGCTGCGCGAGTGCTCACCGACGTGATTGGCCTGGTCCTGATGTGGAGCATCGGCCACAGCGGCCGGCTGTAGCAGAATGTCAGCGGCGCACTCGGTGGAGGTCAGGAAAGGTGGTTTACTGGGGTAGTTGCAGAGTCGCTGAGCCATTGCCTGCAAAAAACCTGTGGGAGCGAGCTTGCTCGCGATGGCGGTGTGTCAGGCAACATTGCTGTGACTGACACCCCCTCTTCGCGAGCAAGCCCGCTCCCACAGGTCAGGTCTTACTTGGCGGTAAATTTCGTGTAGCTGTTGATCAGGTTGCGATAGTTCGGCAGGCGTTCCGACAGCAGGTTGGCCAGGCCTTCCATGTCGTTGCGCCAGTCGCCTTGCAGCTCGCAGGCCACGGAGAACCAGTTCAACAGTTGCGCACCGGCGGCCGACATGCGCGCCCAAGCCGCTTGTTGCACGGTGGTGTTGAAGGTGCCGGAAGCGTCGGTCACCACAAACACGTCAAAGCCTTCAGCAATGGCCGACAGGGTCGGGAACGCCACGCAGACGTCGGTCACCACACCCGCGATGATCAGTTGCTTGCGGCCGGTAGCCTTGATCGCCTTGACGAAATCTTCGTTGTCCCAGGCATTGATCTGGCCCGGGCGGGCAATGAACGGCGCGTCCGGGAACTGCGCCTTGAGCTCCGGCACGATCGGGCCGTTCGGACCGCTGTCGAAACTGGTGGTGAGGATGGTCGGCAGCTTGAAGAACTTGGCGATGTCGCCCAGCGCCAGCACGTTGTTCTTGAACTCGTTGGGCGAGAAATCCTGTACCAGCGAGATCAGACCGGTCTGGTGGTCGACCAGCAGCACAACGGCATCGTCTTTGTTCAGGCGTTTGTAAGGAACGTTGCTCATTTGAAACTCCTCGGAGGGTGGTGAGGTGCAGCGTCGACCACGATGACCGACGCTTTGTTGAGACTCAGAACGCGAAGCAGGAACAGCCGAAGGCACCCCAGAAACCGGCGAAGTCACTCACCGGCACATTCGACATACGGGCCTTCTCATGGCTGTGGGTATGCACGGCGCACGGGCCGCTGCACTGGTGAACCTGTGCCTGCAGCGGCGCGTTCGGCCGCCAGTGTCCCGGAACCTTCGCCACCGGCGACCAGTCCGGCAGCACCGGCAGGCTGACAGGCCCGAGTTTTTCGAAGTCGCCGGCACCGTAGACAATCTTGCCGCCGACCACGGTCAGTACCGATTCGATCCACTTGATCGCTTCTTCCTCGACGCTGAAGAAGTCCGCGCTCAGTACGGCCAGGTCCGCCAGTTGTCCGACCTTGATCTGGCCTTTCTTGCCCTGTTCCGACGAGAACCAGGCGCTGCCGTGGGTGAACAGCTCCAGTGCCGTGGTGCGCGGCAACCCTTCCTCGTACAGCGCCAGACCGCCGACGGTACGGCCGCTGACCATCCAGTACAGCGAGGTCCATGGGTTGTAGCTGGAGACTCGGGTGGCATCGGTACCCGCACCGACCGGCACACCTTCGGCGAGCATGCGCTTGATCGGTGGCGTGGCTTCGGCGGCCTGCTTGCCGTAGCGGTCGACGAAATATTCACCCTGGAACGCCATGCGATCCTGAATCGCGATGCCGCCCCCCAGCGCCCTCACCCGCTCGATGTTCTGCGGGGTGATGGTTTCGGCGTGGTCGAAAAACCACGGCAAGCCGTTGAACGGAATGTCGCGGTTGACCTTCTCGAACACATCGAGCATGCGGCTGATGGATTCGTTGTACGTCGCGTGCAGACGGAACGGCCAGCGTTGCTCGACCAGATGGCGCACCACTGGCTCCAGTTCGGCTTCCATGGTTTGCGGCAAGTCCGGACGCGGTTCGAGGAAGTCTTCGAAGTCCGCCGCCGAGAACACCAGCATTTCCCCGGCGCCGTTGTGCCGCAAGAAATCGTCGCCCTGGTGCAGCTTCACGCTGCCGGTCCAGTTCTTGAAGTCGGTCAGCTCTTCCTTGGGTTTCTGGGTGAACAGGTTGTAGGCGATACGGACGGTCAGTTGATCGTCCTTGGCCAGTTGCTCGATGACCTGGTAATCGTCCGGGTAGTTCTGGAAACCGCCGCCGGCATCGATCGCACTGGTGAGGCCCAGTCGATTGAGTTCGCGCATGAACTGACGGGTCGAGTTGACCTGGTATTCCAGCGGCAACTTCGGCCCCTTGGCCAGCGTCGAGTACAGAATCATCGCGTTAGGCCGTGCCACCAGCATGCCGGTCGGCTCGCCATTGGCGTCACGCACGATCTCGCCACCCGGCGGGTTCGGCGTGTCGCGGGTGTAGCCGGCTACGCGCAACGCGGCGCGGTTGAGCAAGGCGCGGTCGTACAGGTGCAATACAAACACCGGTGTGTCCGGTGCAGCCTGATTGAGCTCCGCCAGGGTCGGCATGCGCTTTTCGGCGAACTGGAATTCGTTCCAGCCACCGACCACCCGTACCCACTGCGGCGTCGGCGTGCGGTCAGCCTGATCCTTGAGCATGCGCAAGGCATCGGCCAGGGACGGCACGCCTTCCCAACGCAGTTCGAGGTTGTAGTTCAAGCCGCCACGGATCAGGTGCAAGTGCGAGTCGTTGAGCCCGGGGATCACACAACGACCCTTGAGGTCGATCACCTGGGTGTTCGCGCCACGCAGGGCCATGGCTTGTGCATCGTTGCCGACCGCGACGAAACGCCCGTCGCTGATCGCTACGGCACTGGCGAGCGGTTTTGCGCGGTCAACGGTATGGAATTGACCATTGAACAGAATCAGATCGGCGTTCATCACGGTTCCTCGTGTAAAGCGGCGGGAGACAGCCAGGGCGCGAACAGGCGCGTCGCCATGGGCATGAACAGGTAAACCACCGACAGCACGATGGTCAGGGTGATCAGGAACGTGGCAACCACGTAGTTGGAGAGAAATGCGTTAAGCCGAAGCAGTGGCCCCCAGATCAGCGGCACCAGCAAGGTGTGCGGCAGGATCACCAGCAGCGTCACCACGGCCTGCTTCCAGCGCGGCGGTGGCGTACCGGCTTCGGCCTGGGGCGAAAACCAGAACTCGTTGACCGGATTGACCTCGGTCTGGTCGCCATCGGCCAGCATCGGCGCGGCTTCGTCAACCAGCGCCTGGCGCTGCGGTGAATCGAGCCAGTTCTGCATCGCTTCGGTCGAGCAAAAGCGCAACACGCAGGTGTAGGTGTCGAGGCCGGCGTTCTTGCCGCGCACCACATCCACGCCCAAGTGCCCGACGTTCTGCGCGGCCACCTTGACGATGTTGCGCAGCCAGGCTGCATAAGGCACTTCAAAACCGGCCTTGACCCGGTGTTTGACGATCAGGGTCACCACCTCATCAGGCCCAGGACTTGCCGGCTCACGGCGATTGGATTCAGACATAACGCAAGGCTCCGGCAAAACGGACATTGAGCGCCAGGCGTCCCGGCCCGGCGATGAAAATGCTGGTGAATACAATCAACAACAGCCAGCCGAACTGGCCTTCGAAGAGTGTCCACTCTGGATGCACGAGCAACATCGACACCCACAGCAGAAACAGGATAGGCAAACACGCCAGACGCGCCAGCAAACCGGCGACGATCAGCAGCGGGCACACGACCTCGGCGAAAATCGCCAGCACCAGCGTCAGGTTCGCGCCCAGATGGAAAGGGTCTTCGATGTTTTGCAACTCGGCACTGTAGTGCAGCAGCTTGGGCAAGCCGTGTACCCACAACAGGAACAACCCGCCGCTGACCCGCAGGAACAGCAGCCCCCAGTCTTGCGCCCGATCATCACGTCGCGAAGCGTCCATGGCCCACCCGCACAAATGAAAAACCACCGGCGACGAGCCGCCGGGACAGGACTAGATAGTGCCGGGGCAGGACGAGGAAAAATTGAATGCACGTGCTCTGTTTCCCGGTGTGGACCGAGAACGGCCCATCGACACTGATCACTGTGGGAGCGAGCTTGCTCGCGATGGCGGGATGTTGGGCGACGTATCTTTTACCGGTGTACATATCCATTGCTGCGGTAACGGCGGCTGACGGTTCCGCTTTTACAGCGGGTTACTTGGAAAAGCCCCAAGTAACCAAGGGCTCTTGCCCCTGACGTTCGGTGCCTCGCCAAGGCTCGGCATTCCCTCGCTCCGGTCCTGCTCCGTGGGCCCGCCGCGATCGGCCATCCATGGCCGTACGCGGCTAACCCGGCATCCATGCCGGGTTGCCCACTGCACAGAACCTGCGCTCGGCCTCTCGAGGGGGCAAGAAGATCAAAAGCCAAAGCAAAAGCGAGGCGGCCTGCTGGCCGGCCTGATCGAAATTGAACGCGTTTCCCTGTAGGAGCGAGCCTGCTCGCGAAAAACGCCGGGACAACGCGGGTATTCAGGCCGCACGCGTTATCGTTGACGTCCATCGCGAGCAGGCTCGCTCCTACAGAAGAGCAGAGCAGAGCAAAGGCGGATCGGCGTACACCCACGCTTCTCACCACTCAACAGGCCGAGCGTTAGCTCGCCTGCCGCTCTTGATCTTGATCCACCCGCCCCCTCGGCAGGCTGAGTGGAGGTGTTCATCCGAGGATAGGCGCGCAGCGCCGTTCGACGCAGTCGAACTCATTGCATGTAGGTCGTCGCGAAGCCGACCGGAGGGCAATGCCCCCGGATGAATGCCGGAGCGAAGGAACCCCGAGCCTAAGCGAGGGGCCGTACGTAAGGGGCGAGACCTTTTGGTTCCTTTTGGCTGGGCACACCGGGCGCTTGCCAAAAGGGACTCGCCGTAAGGGCGAAACCACCAGCCGCCGTTACCGCAGAAACGGATATGTACTCAATCAAAAAAGCAGCCTGGTCGGCCCAGAGGCCGCCAAGGTCAATACCTAGGAAACATCCAAAGCCACAGACATGAACTGACTGATCCGCGACCGCAACCACCGCTCCGCCGGATCATTGTCATGCACCCCGCTCCAGGCCATCGACAACTGCGCCGCCTCGATCTCGAACGGCGGATCCTCAGCCCGCAACCCACACCCCTCCACCAACGCACACGCCGCATAATCCGGCACCGTGGCAATCATCTCGGTGCCCGCGAGCAACGCCCGCAACCCACTGAACTGCGGCACCCCCAGCACCACACGACGACTACGCCCGACCTTCGCCAGATCGAGGTCGATATTGCCGCTCAAGTCCCCCGAGAACGACACCATCGCATGGGGCCGCTCACAGTACTCGTCCAGGGTCAGCGTCCCCGGCCGGGTGTCGCCACGCAGCACTTTGCAGGGAATATCGCGCAGCTTCTTGCGCTTGGCATTGGCCGGCAGATCCGTGGTGTAGCTCACGCCCACCGATATTTCCCCCGAGGCCAGCAGCGCCGGCATCAACAGGTAATTGGCCCGCCGCACGACCACGACGATGCCCGGTGCTTCCTCTTGCAACTGGCGCAACAACGGTGGAAACAGGCCGAACTCGGCATCGTCCGACAGCCCGATGCGAAACACGTCGCAACTGGTCGCCGGATCGAATTCCCTGGCCCGGCTGACCGCGCCGGAAATGGTGTCCATCGCGGGCTGCAACTCCTTGAGAATCGCCAACGCGCGCGCCGTCGGTTCCATGCCGCGACCGTTGCGCAGCAGCAACGGGTCGTCGAACAGATCGCGCAAACGCCCCAGCGCGGCACTCACCGCCGGTTGCCCCATGAACAGTTTCTCCGCGACGCGGGTCAGGTTCTTTTCGAACATCAAGGCTTCGAAAATCACCAGCAGGTTCATGTCGACGCGACGCAGATCGTTACGGTTCATAGGCACGGGTTCCTTGTGTGTTCGGCCAGGCGCAAGTGCGGTGGACTTTACTCGATCAACGGCACGTTTGCCGCTCGTTTGTACGGCCCGTATTCCACCGGCACCCACTCGAAATGCTTGCCTTGGGCGCTGATATGACCGATGCCGGGGAACGGCAAATGCGCAGCCGTCACCCAGGTCTTGCTGGCGGCCGCGGCACTGAACACCTGGTTGCGACTGTTGATCGCTTGCTGGCTGTTGACGTCGAAACCGATTGATACCTCAGGGTGCAGGAACTGCACGGCGAGGTTGTGCACCAGGTCCCCCATGAACAGGATGCTTTGCCCTCCGGAGGTGAAGCGGTACGTGGTGCTGCCCGGCGTGTGCCCGGCCTCCAGTTGCGCCTCGACCACACCCGGCAGCGGTGACTGGCCGGGGGCGAAGGTCTTGAACCGGCCGGCGGCAACGTAAGGTGCTGTGGAATCCTGGGCGATTTTGAAGTAGCCCTTGGCCGCTTCCGGCGCCTTGGCCAAGGCCTGCGGGTCGAGCCAGAAGTCGGCTTCGGCCTTGGCCGCATACACCGTGGCGTTGGCGAACACCGGTTGTTGCTGGCCGTCCACCAGACCGCAGACGTGATCCAGGTGCAGGTGAGTGATCAGGATGGCGTCCACCTGCTCCGGTTTGTAGCCGGCCGCTTGCAGGTTGGCCGGGAGCTGGCCTGCGGTAGGACCGATGCACTGCCCTGCCCCGGTATCAATCAGCACAAGCTGCTTACCGGTGTTGACCAGAAACGCGTTGAAGGCGGTCTGCACACCCGGGGTTTCAATCGAGCGACGGGCCAGCAGAGCGCGGATCTGGCTCTGGCTCATGCCCTGCAACAACTTCGGCGACAGGTCGTTGTAGCCGTCGAACAGCGCCGTCACTTCGTAATCCCCCAGCGCCAGCCGGAAGTAACCGGGTACTTGCGTGCCCACCTGCGCGGGCGCCTGGGCCAGCGCGCTGGCGGATATCAGCACCAGGCCGATGGCCCCCAGCGTTCCCTGCCATGTCCGTTTCATCTGCTCACCTTTTCAAGCCAACCGGCGGTCCGTAATGGCCCGCTCCAGGCTGTGCATCTTGGACCCACCGCCGCTGCCCGCACTTGCAGCGATGTGCTGTGTTCACAGCTTCGGGGATGGAATTAACAACGTTTAACTCGTCAAGCACTGAGGCAACTCCAACAATGAAGTCCTCAGCGCAGAACAGTTTTTTCCAGAGTAACGGTGCTGATCGCTCAAACCGGGCGCCAGTGCTTTTCCTCCTCCTACCGGACAATGGCCATGGCTTACCCACAGCACACCACCGCCCGCGCACCTGCCAGCGAACCTCGCAAGACCAGCATCGGCGGCCTCAGCCCGCAGCGCGAACGATTGGTTAAACAACTGATCCTCGAACGCCTGGGCGACAGCCTGGAAGTCACCGAGCTGGCACAGGCGTGCGCCCTCTCGCGCAGTCACTTCTCCCGCGCGTTCAAGTGCAGCACCGGTCTCTCGCCGCAGGACTGGATTCGCCAGCAACGCGTCACCCTGGCCAAGCAATTGATCCAGTACACCGACATGAGCCTTACGCAGATCAGCCTCGAATGCGGCTTCTGCGATCAGGCGCACTTCTGCCACATCTTCACCCGCAGCGAAGGTATCAATCCGTTTGCCTGGCGCTGCCGGGTGGTGCCAGGCCTTAAAAGCAAAAGATCGCAGCCTTCGGCAGCTCCTGCGGGTATGCACGCTAACGTGTAGGAGCCGGCGAAGGCTGCGATCTTTTGATCTAGCTTTCTAGCCTTTCAAAAACGCCAACAGATCCGCGTTGAGCTGATCCTTATGGGTGTCCGTCAAAACCGTGCGGGGCGCCCGGGTAAATCTTCAGCGTCGAGCCCTTCACCAGTCTGGCGCTGGAGACGCCCGCCGCCTCGTACGGCACAACCTGATCCGCGTCGCCGTGCACCACCAGCGTCGGCACGTCGAACTTCTTCAGGTCTTCGGTGAAGTCGGTTTCCGAAAATGCCTTGATGCAGTCATAGGCGTTCTTGTGGCCGGCCATCATGCCCTGCATCCAGAACCAGTCGATCATGCCTTGGGACGGTTTTGCGTCAGGTTTGTTGAAGCCGAAGAACGGGCCGCTGGCGAGGTCGATGTACAGCTGCGAGCGATCGACCAGCGAGGCCTGGCGGATGCCGTCGAACACTTCCAGCGGCAGGCCGCCGGGGTTGGCTTCGGTCTTGAGCATCAGGGGTGGCACGGCGGAAATCAGCCCGGCCTTGGCCACGCGGCCGGTGCCGTGGCGGCCGATGTATCGCGCCACCTCGCCACCGCCAGTGGAGAAGCCGAACAGCACGGCGTTTTGCAGATCGAGCAGTTCGATCAACTGCGCCAGGTCGTCGGCGTAATGGTCCATGTCATTGCCCGACCATGGCTGGCTGGAACGCCCATGACCGCGACGGTCGAGGGCGATGACCCGGTAGCCCTTGGAGGCCAGGAAGATCATCTGCGATTCCCAGCTGTCAGCGTTCAATGGCCAGCCGTGACTGAAGACAATCGGCTGACCGGTGCCCCAGTCCTTGTAGTAAATCTCGACGCCGTCGCGGGTAGTGAAGGTGCTCATGGGTGATGCCTCCTTAACGAGGGTTGGGGGGTGTATCAAACCGGTAGCTGGTTCATGCGATCCGCCAGGCGCGCCACTCGCTCGCCCAGGTGCGCGGCGGTGCAGCGATCCTCGGGCGGAGGGGCATCGTCGGGGGATTGCTCGACATTCGACTGGGCCATGGCGCCCAGTGAGCTGCCCAAGCGATTGAGTTGGCCGTTGAACGCGCCGGTGCTGGAGCGCGCCGGCAGCAGGTCGAGGCCGACCCAGATCATCGAGTGCTGGGCGGCGAACACCGCCATCTGCAGCAAGGTGTTGAGCTTGTCGCCGCACAGGCAGCCGGAATTGGTGAAGCCCGCGGCGAGTTTGTCGCGCCAGGGCTGGGCCAGGTAGAACGCCGCCGTGGCCTCCATGAACGCTTTGAAGGCCGCCGAGGCGCTGCCCATGTAGGTCGGCGCGCCGAAGATAATGGCATCGGCGTTGTGCAGGCGCTCCCAGTGCTCGTCCACGTCCTCGACCGGAATCAACTGGCAGGTGCTGCCCAGGTGCCGTTCCACGCCCCCGGCCACGGCTTCGGCCATGACCCGGGTGTGCCCGTAGCCACTGTGATAGACCACCACCACGTTGCTCATTGGTTTGTCCTTGAGAGGGGTTAAATCCATTTGTAGGAGCGAGCTTGCTCCGGGCGGCGTTCCGACGATGGTGTGTCAGCCACATTGGTGTCGACTGATACTCCATCGCGAGCAAGCTCGCTCCTACATGGGAAGAGAGTTTTGGGCGCAGACCGGACGCAGGACGAGTTAAACGTTGTTAATTTTCCATGGCGCACAAAAAGCCCCGGCAATCGCTGTCCATCTGTCGCGCCCAATGATCACCGGGCTGACGGTCCCTGGCCGATACGCTAGAGTCAATGCCTGCACCCGATAGTCCCCCGGGCGGCGCATTGCGCTGGTTCAAAAACCTGAGGAATATGCTCGGAAACCGCGAACCAGACGGATTCAACAGGAGCGACTCGTTGACCCTTTCCCCCGAGCAGGCTGTGCGTTTCGGCCCCTACCGGGTCTACCCCGGACAACGCCTGGTGATGGAGGCTGACCAGCCCTTGCGCCTGGGCCGGCACGCCATGGACATCCTGTTGATCCTGCTGGAACACGCCGGCAACGTGGTCAGCAAACAACAATTAATCGCCCGGGTCTGGCCCAACAGCGTGGTCGAAGACATCAACCTGCGGGTGCACATGGCCGCGTTGCGCAAGGCGCTCGGCGACGGCCAGGCGGGCCAGCGCTACATCGTCACCGTGGCCCAGCGCGGGTACAGTTTTGTCGCACCGCACTCACTGGATCAGGCCGGGCAACCGCCGGCACCCGTGGCCTGCGCGCCGAGCCGGCATAACCTGCCCGTGCGCCGTACGCGCATGATCGGCCGGCAGACGCTGGTCGACAATCTGATGGAACAACTGCCACGCCAGCGCTTCATCACCCTCGTCGGTCCCGGCGGCATCGGCAAGACCACCGTGGCCCTGCGGGTTGCCGAACAGATGATCGGTCGCTACCGGGATGGCATTCGCCTGCTGGACCTGGCCCCGATCAATTGCCCGCTGATGATCGACGGCCATCTGGCGACGTTGCTCGAACTGGCCCTGCACGACGATGAACCCCTGAGCGGGCTTGCAGACCATCTGCGCGACCGCCACATGCTGCTGGTCATCGACAACTGCGAGCACCTGGTCGACGCCATCGCCCAGCTCTGCGAAAACATTCTGCGCAGTGCGCCGCAAGTGCATATTCTCGCCACCAGCCGCGAGAGCCTGCGGGCCGAAGGGGAATTCGTCCAGCGTCTGGAATCACTCGACTGCCCGCCGCCCATCGCCGTCCTCGACCGCGCCCAGGCCATGACCTTTTCCGCCCTGCAACTGTTCGTCGAACGGGCCATGGCCAGCCATGACAGCTTTGAACTGACGGACGGTGAGCTGCCGCTATTGATCGACATCTGCCACCGACTGGACGGCATTCCACTGGCCATCGAACTGGCAGCAGCGCAAGTGGGCAACTTCGGATTGCACGGCTTGCTGGCGCAGTTGCAAAGCAGTTTCCGGGTGCTGACCCAGCCCTGCCAGACGCCCCTGGCACGGCATCAGACCTTGCGCGCAACCCTGGACTGGAGCTTCGAACTGCTCAGCGCCTGCGAAAAGACCTGCCTGCGTCGACTGAGTGTGTTTCGCGGTGGCTTCACCCTGGAGTCGGCAGCGGCGGTGATTGTCGGCGAACACATCGAACCCCGCGAGGTGTTCGGTTCAATCACGCAATTGGTCGCCAAGTCGTTACTGAACGTGGAAGTCGGCGACGAAGACGTGTACTACCGCTTGCTCGATACCACCCGCCACTATGCCCTGGAAAAACTCGCGCAAACCGCCGACCTGCCCGGCACACGGGAACGGCACGCCGAGCACTGTCTGGCGCTGATGCAACAGGCGCAGGACGACTGGGAGAAAAAGTCGACCGGCCTGTGGATCGAGCGCTATGGCCGGGCCCTGGAGGATATCCGCGCGGCCCTCGACTGGGGTTTGCACGCACAAGGGCCAAGGGCCCTGGCGATACGCCTGGCCGCGACGTCCACCCCCTTGTGGCAGGAGTTGTCACTGGTCAAGGAACATGGCGGTTATGTGCGCAAGGCGCTGGCTTTGCTCGATCAAACACCCGAGCCTTGCCCGCGCTTGAAGATGGCCCTCAAGCTGGCCCTGGGCAGTGCCTGTTACCACGCTCAGGGTGGTAGCGCCGAAACCGTTGGCGCCTTTGTCAGCGCCAGAGCCCTGGCCAGACAACTCGATGATGTGGCCGGTCAGCTGCGGGCGATTTCCGGTCACCTGGCCGTCAATCTCAGCTGCGGTCAATACCAGATGGCCCTGGAGCAGAGCCGACAATTCGATCAGCTCGGGCTGCATGACGACGCCCTGATGTCCCTGAGCACGCACCGATTGCGCGTGCTGGCCCTGCACTTCTCCGGCGACCAGCATCAAGCTCGCAAGCATGCCGAACAGGTGCTGCAACGCATGGCCCACAGCGGTCATCTCAACCGTTTCACCCATGGTTTCGGCGTGCAATACGACCAGAGCGTCGCGGCGCTGACCCTCCACGCGCGCATCCTCTGGCTGCAAGGCCAACCGGAACAGGCCTGGCGCACGGCCCGGCAGGCGCTGGACATCGCGTTGCAGATCAACCACGGCACGTCGATCTGCTACACCCTGGCGCTCTCCGGCTGCCTGATCGCCTACTACAACGGCGACACCCGCAGTGCCCGCGAACTCCTGCGCCTGCTGCTGGAACAGGCGCAGAAACATTCGGTTCCACTGTTTTACAACTGGGCGCAACACTACGCGAAGGTGATTGGCGGCACCGAAGTTCGGCCATCCGGCCGTCAAAGTGCCGGTTTGATCAAAGACATCATGGTCACGCTGGATTCGACCTGCGTCGACGATGATTTGCTCGAACGCGCGCAAAGCGGTGCTTCGGGCTGGAGCACGGCAGAGATTTTGCGAGCCAGGGCCAAGACGTTGCTGGCAACGGATTGTCCAGTCAAGGCCGCGACGGCCGAAACGGTACTGCTCAAGGCACTCGACGTGGCAAAGGCCCAGGGTGCCCTGGCCTGGGAGCTGCGCAGCGCCACCTCACTGGCGCAGTTGTGGCAGCGTCAGGGCCGCCCCCAACGGGCGTATCAATTGCTGGCACCGGTCTACCAGCGCTTCACCGAAGGTTTTGCCACGCCAGACCTGATGACGGTTCGCCGGCTACTCGACGAGCTGCAATGCCACCTGCCCGCCTGAAGGCCAGCGCATTTGCCTGATGTAACCGGCATAACGCACTTCGAGGGTGCGCAATTCCCCACTGAGTTCGAGTTTTTCCAATGCGTAGGTGCGGGTGGTGTTGAGGAAGCGGTAACGGGTCACTCCCCCTCCCTGCTCCCGGGACAGCAGTGACTTGAATGCCAGGCTTTCCAGCACCTTGATCAGGTCGGCGGCGGGCAGCCTGTCGCAACAGATCACGCCAATCGCTGCGTCCTGGGTAAACGCCATTTTGAACACCGCCAGGCGCTGCAACACGGTTTGCTCCACTGCAGTCAACCGTTCGTAGCTCCAGTCCAGCGCGGCCTTGAGGGTCTGATGCCGGGGAACGGCCGTGCGACGGCCCTGGATCAGCAACTGAAAACAGTTGTCGAGTTGGGCCTGCAACCCCACCAGCGCCAACGCATCGATCTGCGCCGCGGCCAGTTCAATCGCCAGCGGCAGGCCATCCAGGCGCCGGCAGATTTCGCGCACGACCTTGAGGTCCTGTTCGCGCAGGCTGAAGCCTTGCTGACGGGCCCGGGCACGGCTGACAAACAACTGCACCGCCGAATAGCCCATGACCTCGGCGACACTGTGCAGCGCTGATGCCGGCGGCACCGCCAGCGGTGGTAGACGCAACACCGTTTCGCCCACCGCCTTGAGCGGCTCGCGGCTGGTGGCGAGGATCGACAGTCGAGGCATCGATTGCAGCAGTGTCTCGATCAGCGATCGGCAGCGTTCGAGCAGGTGCTCGCAGTTGTCCAGGACCAACAGGGCATGCCGTTGCGACAGCGCCTCCAGCGTGGTGCCGACCTTCAGTTCAAGGGTTCGTGTGAGGTAGTCGGTCACTTGCGCCGGGTCATCGATCGCCGCCAGATCCACCAGCCACACCCCGTGCCGATAGTGCTGCAACAACAGTTCGGCTACACGCAGGGCCACCGTGGTCTTGCCGATCCCGCAAGGCCCGACCAGGGTCATGAATCGCCGCACCGGCAACTGCCGCACCAGGCTGCCGACAACGGCATCGCGCCCGGTGATCGACGTGAGCCGTGCCGGCAGGTTGTGCAGGGGCTTTTGTACGGTCTCGCTCGGGAACGACACGGGCTCTGGCGAGTGCAGCACCGGGGCGACAAAACTGTAGCCGCGCTGGGGAATGTTGACGATGTAGCACTGGCCGTTCTGTCCGTCGCACAGGGCACGGCGCAGGGCGGCAATGTGCACGCGCAGGTTGATCTCTTCGACCACCGAGCACGGCCAGACCTGCGCAATCAACTCCTCCTTGCTGACCACCGAGCCCGCGTGCTCGACCAATACCTGCAACACATCAAGGGCACGGCCGCCCAGGCGCAGCGGTCGATCGCCGTCCAGTACCAGCCGCTGACTGAGGTGGAAGGCATAGGGACCAAATTGCAGCACCGCTTCGCTGTTTATATCTCTGAGGCTGTTCATGGGCTGTCACCCGCGGGAAACCTGACTTCCATCCTGGCTCCGCACCGTCCTTGCAATGAGTTCACCGGTATCTTGGCAGGCCTCGGTGACCGTACAACTGTCACGGGGGGAGCATCACGGCCATTGCGGTGCGCGCGACGGACACACGCCTGCTAGCTGAACTGCTCGCGGTATTGAGTCGGGGTCAGGCCAAGTTTTTCACTGAACAGAAAACGCATGTGCCGCACGCTGCCGAAGCCGCTTTTGAACGCCACGGTCTTGAACGGCAACTCCGTGGTTTCCAGCAGGTTCCTGGCGCAATCGATACGGGCGCTTTGCAGAAACTCCATGGGCGTCATGTTCACATCCCGGGCGAACACCCTGGCGAAATGACGCGGGCTCATGTTGGCCAGCCCTGCCATGGACTCGATGCTGTAGGTTTCATCGAGGTGCTCAAGCACATGGTTCTGCACACGGGTAATCGCCGTTTCGTGGGGCGCCACCGCTGCCATCAACGGGCTGAACTGCGCCTGCCCGCCCTGGCGCTTCATCACCACCAGCAGCACCTTGGCCACGTCCTGGGCGACCTTCTTGCCGTGGTCCTGCGCCACCACCGACAACGCCAGGTCGATCCCGGCAGTCACGCCGCCGGAGGTGATCAGGCTGCGGTCCTGAACAAAGATCTGATCGGTCTCGACAGTCGCTTTCGGAAAGGCCTTGATCAGCCGCTCGGTGTAGTGCCAGTGGGTGGTGACGCGGTAGCCATCGAGCAAACCGGCATGCCCCAACACGAATGCCCCGGTGCAGATGGAACCATAACCGGCAGACCGGCTGACGTTGTGCCTGAGCCAGTTGAGCAATGGTGGATGCTTTTCGTTGTAGGCACCGGGGCCACCGGGTACGAGCAGCAAATCAAAACCCTCGCAGACCTGATCGATGTGCCGGTCGGCATGCACGCTCACCCCGTTGGACGCCCGCAGAGCGCCGGGCTCGGTGCCGATGGTCGACAGCACATAGTGATCTTCGGGTTTCAGATAACGATTGGCGATGGAAAACACCTCCATGGGCCCGGCCATGTCGAGCAGGAGAAAGTCGGGAAACAGCACCATTGCCACGGTTTTCATGGATTGGAATTCACTGGGATCTATAGGGTCGGTACACCAAACCTTGTGGGAGCGGGCTTGCTCCCACAGGTTTCGGTGCTGTGCATTATGACCAGACACACGCCAAAGTCGGTAAAGAATAGCTGATTGGCGCCTGCCAACTGTCAACTTGATAGAGACAGTATTTCAATTTTCATCTACTTATTGAACCAACCAGTAAACATTAACCTTCTCCTCAGTCGGACGAATTCACGTCCCCACAGGAGATTTCATCATGCTGACACTTCGCAAAGCCTCGGATCGTGGCCTGGCCAATCACGGCTGGTTGAAGTCGTTCCATACCTTTTCCTTCGCCAACTATCGCAACCCGAAAGAGCAGGGTTTTTCTGACCTGTTGGTGATCAACGACGACCGCGTTGCCGCCGGCAAAGGCTTCGGCCAGCACCCGCACCGCGACATGGAGATTTTCTCCTATGTGCTTGAAGGTGCCCTGGAACACAAGGACACCCTGGGCACCGGTTCGGTGATCCGCCCCGGCGACGTGCAACTGATGAGCGCCGGCAGCGGCGTGGCCCACAGCGAGTTCAACCACTCCGGCACCCGGCCGGTGCACTTTCTGCAAATCTGGATCGTGCCTGATGTCAGCGGCGCCAAACCGCGCTATCAGCAAGAGCACTTCAGCACCCAGAAGAAACGCGGACGCCTGCAACTGATCATCTCGCCGGACGGCGCCAAGGGTTCGCTGAAGGTGCGTCAGGATGCACGGGTGTATGCCGGCCTGATCGACGGCAAGGAAAGCGCCACCCTGGAGCTCGCCGCCAACCGCTACGCCTATGTACACGTGGCTCGGGGCAGCGTCGAACTCAACGGAGTGTTGTTGCAGGAGGGCGACGGTGTGCGGGTCCGCGAAGAACAGGCGCTGACCTTGAGCAACGGCGTGGACGCTGAAGTGCTGGTCTTCGACCTGCGCCCACAGGAACTGCCGGAAATGCCATGACAAAACCCTGTGGGAGCGGCGGTGCGGCGATCCGACTTGCTCGCGAAGGCGGTGGGTCAG
Organism: Pseudomonas sp. BIC9C; assembly: GCF_034541995.1. Classification (NCBI taxonomy): domain Bacteria; kingdom Pseudomonadati; phylum Pseudomonadota; class Gammaproteobacteria; order Pseudomonadales; family Pseudomonadaceae; genus Pseudomonas; species Pseudomonas sp. BIC9C. The sequence goes on along the minus strand of NZ_JAWDGM010000009.1, from coordinate 7,760 downwards.
ACGACATCTCTGTTGAATGACACCGCGCTTTCGCGAGCAAGCCCGCTTGTATGGTAGGACTTGAAGGGAGGAGGAGGGACAAAGCCCGATTCTGACTGTTGACGCAGTACAGATCCGTGGGAGATTTCGCCCCTCCTCCTTTCACCCAAGCGCCGATAAAGAATGCATCTGGCTAGACCGACGATAGGAACAAGCCTGCGCCTCTGGGTGAGCCCTTCAAGTGCTCAAAACCATATCCCGGAGGAAATTTAATGGCAATGCCGGTTTCTGTCTCAAAGCCGATCGCAGGCGTGGATGTCGCCAAGAATGAACTGGTGATTTATCACGCCGAACTTGACCTGCTTGAAACGATTCCCAACAACAAGGCAGCCATCAAGCAGTGGCTGAAGGACTTGCCGAGGACAGTGGCCATCGCCATTGAGTCGACCAATATCTATCACCTGGAGTTCGCCGATCTGGCCTACGAGGCCGGCTGCGTGATTTACATGGTGGGTGGCTATGAGCTGAGCCATTACCGCAAAGGGGTGAATGTCCGCGCCAAAACCGACGCGCTGGATGCCAGGCTGCTCGCTCGCTACCTGAAGAACGAAGGTGACGATCTTCATCCCTGGACCCCGCCATCACCGCTGTACCGTCAGCTCTTGAGCCTTTTTCGCCGCCGGGCGGCTCTGGTTCAGGCACGAGTGGGCCTGGTGCAAAGCTGGGCGAATGAACCGCTGTTGAAGACCGCTTTCGCCGAGCAAGTGAAATCCATGCAACAGCTTGAGGCGCTGGTCGAAAAGACGATTAAGGATTATCTGAAAGAAGCCGGTTTGCTCGGTCAGTTGAAGCGCTGTCTGAAAGTTGAAGGCATCGGATTTTTGACCGGAGCCCGCTTGATCGCAGCATTCCAGCGAGGCGATTTCAGAAACGCAGATGCCTTCATCGCCTTTCTGGGAATGGATTTGCGGGTGGCGAAGTCAGGACAAAAAGACGGTCGCCGAAGCTTGACCAAACGAGGTGATCCGGAAGCTCGCCGACTTCTGCACAACGCAGCCATGTCGGCCAGTCGTACACCAGCCTGGAAAGATTTTTACGCGGCACAAAGAGCTCGAGGGTTCAGCACCACTCAGGCACTGGTGATACTGGCTCGCAAACTTGCTCGGGTCGTATTCGCCTTGCTCAAGGGGCAAAGCGAATACCAGCCAAAAGTCGGTTGAGGGCTTCCCCTCAACCATAGAATCTCCCACAGGTTGTGTGGTCCCCGGGTTTACTCGCCGGTGCCGGCGAACCCCGCGACAATCTCATCAATCACCGCCCGGACCCTGGCCGTATGCCGCAGGTCCGCGTGGGTCACCAGCCAGATGTCATAGGGCAACGGCCGCGAGCGCTCCGGCCAGAGCCTGACCAGACCTTCCCGCTCCCCCAGGTACACCGGAACCTCCCCGACCCCGATCCCCGCCGCAATCGAACGGCGCACCAGCAGGCTGGAACTGAGGCTCGCGACAATCCGCCCGCGCGCCACCGGTTCCGAGACCAGCGTCAGGTCTTTGTTGCCCTGCAAGTACGGTTGATACACCACCAGATCATGCCCGGCGAACGCCGAGCCAGGCTCCGGCACGCCGTGGGCATCGACATAGGCTTGCGAGGCAAACAGCCCCACCGGCCAGCGCGCGATGCGCCGGGCGATCAGGTCCGGGTTGTCCGGTCGGGTGTTACGCACGGCAATGTCCGCCTCACGCTTGGCCAGGCTGAGTATCTGTGTGGTGGCGTCCAGTTGCACCCGTACATCCGGGTGTTGTCGATGCAGGCGGGCAATCGCCGGGATCAGGAAATCAATCGCCAGGGTATCGGTGGTACTGACGCGAACCGTGCCGCTCAAGCGATCGTCCAGGCCCTGGATCTGGCGTTGCAGCTCCAGGGCCGAATGCTCCATTTTCTCTACCGCCTTGAGCGCCGCTTCGCCGACAGCCGTGAGCGCGTAACCTTCGGAGGTGCGCAGGAACAAGGTCGCGCTCAATGACTTCTCCAGCGCCGTGATGCGCCGGCCGACCGTGGCCTGATCGACTCCCAATACCCGCGCTGCGCCACGCAACGTGGATTCGCGGCAAACCGCGAGAAATACCCGGGCGTCATCCCAGTTCATAACGCTCTCCTGACGATGCAATTAAGCATCAGCATAGCGCGTAATCGCTGCATTAATGCTTCGATGAATCTCGATATGCTGAAAGCCTGAGTGACTCCACAGGACAATGCACATGCACGGTTCATCGCATCCGGTTACCCCTGCACGCAGCGCGATCTGGCTACCGATCTTCGCCGGCCTCTGCGCCAGCCTGGTCAGCATCGGCCTGGCGCGTTTCGCCTACACACCGTTGATACCTTCGCTGATCCAGGCTCACTGGTTTTCCGCCAGCGACGTGGTGTACCTCGGTGCCGCCAATCTGGTGGGTTACCTGATCGGCGCACTGATCGGCCACCCACTGGCACGCCGGACCTCGAACAAGACCGCCCTGCGCCTGATGATGCTGGCAGTGACGCTGGCGTTTTTCGCCTGTGGTTTTCCGTTGTCGGTGAGCTGGTTCTTCGGCTGGCGCCTGCTGTCGGGGATTGCCGGTGGCGCGATCATGGTACTGGTGGCGGCAACCGTACTGCCCCACGTACCGGCAGCCCGCAAAGGCCTGGCCAGCGGCGCGATATTCCTGGGCATCGGCCTGGGCATTGCCGGGTCGGGGACGATCGTGCCGCCGCTGCTGAGCCTCGGTTTGCAGCAAACCTGGTTCGGCCTTGGCTTGCTGGCCCTGGTGCTGACCGCTGCCAGTTGGTTTGGCTGGCCAGGCGCCGCGCACCCGGCAGCCGCTGCGCCGTCGAATACATCGTCGTCGAGCCCAACCGACCCGAGCGTTTACCTGCTGTTCGCCCAATACGCGTTCATGGCGGCCGGGCTGGTGCCAGCCATGGTGTTCCTGGTGGATTACGTCGCCCGCGGGCTCAATGCCGGGGCACATGTCGGCGCGCTGATCTGGGTGATGTATGGCCTGGGCGCGATTGTCGGGCCGGTGAGCTACGGTTTTCTGGCCGACCAACTGGGCGCGAAAACGGGTATCCGCATCGTGCTGGCGGTGCAGGCTCTGGCGGTTGGCCTGCTATCGATCAGCAGTTCGTTCGCGGCGCTGGCTTTACTGGCGGTGATCCTCGGCTCCTTCCCACCAGGCATCGTGCCGCTGGCATTGGCGCGGGTGCATGAGCTGATCCCCGGGCATCACCGGCAACAGGTTGCCTGGAGTCGCGCCACCGTGTCGTTCGCTACCTTCCAGGCCCTCTCCGGGTTCGCTTATTCGGCGCTGTTCAACGCCAGTGGCGGCCATCATGCCCTGATGTTCGTGATTGCCGCCGGCGCCATTGTTGTAGCGCTGTTGCTGGAACTGGGCAGCAGACTGTTCAGCCGTTCGACCGAATCATTAACACTCAATACAGGTATATGAAATGACACTGCCCCAGACCATGACCCTGATCGAAATCACCGAACCCGGTGGCCCCGACGTCCTGCAACCGCGCCAGGCGCCTGTGCCCGTTGCCGAGGCTGGCGAGATTCTGATCCGCGTGCACGCCGCCGGGGTCAATCGCCCGGACGCACTTCAACGGGCCGGCAAATACCCGTTGAAACCCGGTATGAACCCGATTCCGGGGCTGGAAGTGGCCGGTGAAGTGGTGGCGATTGGCGCGGGTGTCAGCGAATTCAGGCTCGGTGACAAGGTCTGCGCCCTGACCAATGGCGGCGGGTACGCGCAATATTGCGTGGTCCCGGCCAGTCAGGCCCTGCCGATCCCCGAAGGGATGGACTGGTTGCAGGCAGCGGCCATCCCGGAAACCTACTTCACGGTGTGGGCCAACCTGTTCGGCCTTGGCGGTGCACGCCAGGGTCAGCGTGTATTGATCCACGGTGGCACCAGCGGCATCGGCACCACCGCGTTGATGCTGTGCCGCGAGCTCGGCATCGAAGCGTTCGCCACCGCCGGCAGCGAGGAAAAATGCGCAGCGATTAGCGAATTGGGCGCCAAGGCGATCAACTATCGCGACCAGGACTTTGTGCAGGTCATCGCGGAAAAAACCGCCGGCCAGGGCGTCAACGTGATCCTGGACATCATGGGCGGCTCGTACCTCAACAACAATGTGGCAGCCCTGGCTCTGGAAGGTCGGCTGGTGATGCTCGGTTTCCTCGGTGGCGCGCACGCCAGGGATGTCGACTTGCTGGCGATCATGGCCAAGCGCGCCGTTGTCACCGGCTCCCTGCTGCGCTCCAGGACCCGGGAAGAAAAAGCCGACATCGCCCGCCAATTGCGCGAACACCTATGGCCGGTGCTGACCGCCGGACGCTGCTTGCCGATGATCGACAAGGTTTACCCGCTCACTGACGCGGCACAGGCCCATGCCCGGATGGAAGCGGGAGAACACATCGGCAAGATCGTCATGCGCGTGGGCACTTGATGGCCTGCTGAAAGCCCCCCCCTTCAGGTGGCCGGGCCGGCGGTGGTTCAGGGAGCGCAGGACTCCTGACGGTTGGCCACTTCTGCGCCCCGCTCCCCCTGATAACGGGCCCGATAGCGCCCCGGACTTTCCCCGGTCCACTTCTTGAATGCCCGATGGAAAGCGCTGGGTTCCTGGAAACCCAGTCGCTCGGCGATATCGCTGATGCTCGCATCGCTCTCACGCAATTGCTCGAAGGCCACACCGCGCCGTACCTCGTCCTTGATCTCCTGATAGGAACAGCCTTCACGCTCCAGTTTGCGGCGGAAGGTGCTGGGGCTCAGGTGCTGTTCCAGGGCAAAGGCCTGCAACGTCGGCCATTCACTGTAGTGACTGCCGCGCAAGCGCTGATGAACCTGCGATGCCAGGCCATGCTGGTTTCGGAAGCGGATCACCAGCCATTGCGGCGCGGTACGCAGGAACACTTTCAGCGATGCCAGATCCTGAACCACCGGCAGGCGCAAGTAATGGCTGGCAAATTCGATTTCGGTGCGTTCGGCACCAAAGGTCAGGTTGGGCCCCCACAGCAGGCGGTCGTCGCCAAGCGACAGGCGCGAATGGCGGAAGTCCGCACGGTCTATGGGAATGCGTCGGCCGCCCAGCCAGCACATCAGACTGATCATCAACACCAGGAACGTTTCTTCACCGAAGCGGCTGGCATCGTTGTCCGTCGAGCGGGTTTCCAGGCTGATGACCGCACGCTTGCCCCGTACGGCCAGCGAGCCACGAAAATCGCGCAGGAACAACCCGAAGTTGGCCAGGCACTGACGCATGGCCCTGTGCAGATCGGGTTCCTGAATCAAGGCTCGGCAAATCAGGGCGAAGCTGCCCGGCGGCATGCCATGGGAGTCGAGCCCGAAAAACTCGTCATCGAGTTCGCGGATCTGAATCAGCCACAACGCGGCAAACGCATTGGCCGGCACCCGTGCCGTGGGTTCATTCATGACCGACGGATCAATGCCCGCCTGTTCGAGCACCGCCGTCACGCGCTGCGGATCATCCCTCAGCCCATGGATCATTGCCTGCACGAAATAGGCGGCAACCGAGTCCTTTTCCCGCATTGGTTCGCTTCTCTCTCATCACCCGAATGGCAAAAAACATCATTGCCGTTGAACAGTTTTGGCATAGGACAACCGCCCTGCCGGCTCTAGACTCGCGGCAATAGTACGCCTTCGGCCGCCCTCGCGGCCAAGGTATCGCAGGGTTTGATCGAAGGATGGGAACATGAATCTGCAAAATATCGGGGTGATTGGTGCGGGCACCATGGGCAATGGCATTGCACAAGTCTGCGCCATGGCCGGTTTCAACGTGACCTTGCTCGACATTTCCGAAAGCGCCTTGCAAAAAGCCGTCGCAACGGTCGGTAAAAACCTTGACCGGCAGATCGCCAAGGAAACCCTGACGCCGGAGCAGAAACAGGCCACCCTCGACAAAATCCGCACCAGCACCGACTACAGCAGTCTGCAAAACGCGCAGCTGGTCATCGAAGCGGCGACGGAAAATCTCGACCTGAAATTGCGCGTGCTGCAACAGATCGCTGCGCAAGTCAGCGGCGAATGTGTCATTGCCTCCAACACCTCGTCACTGTCGATCACCCAACTCGCCGCCAGTGTCAGCCAGCCTGAGCGCTTCATCGGCCTGCATTTCTTCAACCCGGTGCCGGTGATGGGCCTGATCGAAGTCATCCGCGGCCTGCAAACCAGTGACGCGACCCACAAACTGGCGCTGGACATGGCGACCGCCCTCGGAAAAACCGCGATTACCGCCGGCAACCGCCCGGGCTTCGTGGTCAACCGGATCCTGGTGCCGATGATCAATGAAGCGATCCTGGTGTTCCAGGAAGGCCTGGCCAGCGCCGAAGACATCGACGCCGGCATGCGCCTGGGTTGCAATCAGCCTATCGGTCCGTTGGCCCTGGCGGACCTGATTGGTCTGGATACGCTGTTGTCAATCCTCGAAGCCTTCTATGACGGTTTCAACGACAGCAAATATCGTCCGGCGCCGCTGCTCAAGGAAATGGTCGCGGCCGGTTACCTGGGGCGCAAGACGGGGCGCGGCTTCCATGCCTATGCCTGAGCGTTGCTCGCGCTTTGCCGAGTACCGGGACAAGGTCCTGGAGCTGTTTGCCTGCAAGGGATTCGGCCAGGTCGGCATGCGTGAGCTCGCGACGTGCCTGGGGCTCTCTCCAGGCTCGTTGTATCACCATTACCCCAGCAAACAGCATCTGCTGCTCGACCTGATCGAGGAGTTCTACGAGGAGCTGCTGGCCACCCTGGGACGCATCCAGCAAAAAGCTCCGGCCAAACGCGACAAACTCAATAGCCTGATCCGCGCGCACCTGAATCTGCATCGGGAAATGCCTTGGCATTTCCGCCTGGTGGAGCGCGACAGCGGTTGTCTGAACGAAGAGCAGCAGGCTCGGGTTGAGCAATTGCGCGAGCAATACGAACGCACGTTGCTGAAGATGCTGGGCGCGAAGTCCCGTTTCAGCGAGCAGGGCCTGCTGGCCGCCGGGCATGCCATTGGCGCTCTGCTCAACAGCGCTCCCAGTTGGCTGACGCCCCATGTGCTCGACGAGCAGGAACGTGATGAGCTGCTGGAAAGCATGGTCAGCGGCGCCATCGAACGTGTACTTGCGCCGCGGCGTGCGCCGGAGGCGATAAGCCTGGCGCGACCTATAGAAAAAATGTCTAAAGAAATCCAGGCTCCAGCGACGATTTAGCGCTTTGCTTGTCGGCTCGACACAATCGGAATTCGCCGACAAACCCGGCGTCCAAACCGATGTGTGTACTTGAGCACCTGGAGCCGACCATGAAAATCAATCCCTACCTTATCTTCAACGGCGACTGCAAAGACGCCTTCACGTTCTATGCGCAGTGCCTGCAAGGCCAGCTCGAAGCCATGTTGACCTTCGGTGAAACGCCGGCCGGTGAGCATGTCCCCAAGGATCTGCACAGCCTGATCATTCATACCCGCCTGATAGTGGGCGATCAGGCCATCATGGGGTCAGACACCACACCGGATCGCCCCGTCGATAAAATGAGCGCCTGCTCGATTTCACTCAACGTCGACAGCATTGCCGAGGCCGAGCGGGTCTTCAAGGCGCTGGCAGGCGGCGGCACAGTGCAAATGCCACTGGAGACCACGTTCTGGGCGGCGCGCTTCGGCATGCTGGTCGACCGCTTTGGTGTGTCGTGGATGGTTAACTGCGAAAAGGATCAGTGAAAGACCTTAGTCGATTGACCGTCTTCAAG
>NZ_JAWDGM010000008.1:0-319599 GCF_034541995.1 Pseudomonas sp. BIC9C | reverse complement strand
GATGTGATCTTCAAGGTTGAACGAGTAAAACAGCCGCTCCTGCCCACTCGATAACTGTCCCATCATGCTGCGTGCTTCCCTGCTGGCCGATGCAGAGATTTTGCCGCAGGCCTGACAGGGGAGCCACTTTTTCAACAGAATCGGCCGCTTGAAGACATTCGGGTATGGGCAAAACGTGGCACAGTTTCCGGGGATATTTCGACGTCGTAGCATCGTCGCGGCGAGGAATCTTATTGAGTTGCCATGGCTGGGGAATAGCAGTTACGAGAGAAATAAATCTCATTACGCCATTTATCTGACGCTCGTCTGAAAATCGTCGGATAAATGACGTTTCGCGTTGAGCTTTTACCCTCCTGACCTAGGCTCAAGCCATGTGGGGAGGAGGTGCAGTCCATGCGCAAATTATTGATTGCCTCGTCGATGCTGGCCTGTTTGGTGGTGCTGGGCGGCTGGTTGAGTCGACCACAGCCGTTGCCGGTCAGGCTGCTAGAAGTTGAGCGGGGGCCGGTGGAGACGCTGGTGGCCAATACTCGCGCGGGTACGCTGAAGTCCTGTCGACGCTCGCATCTGTCCTTCAATGTCGGCGGCCAGGTTGCCGAGTTGCTGATCGGCGAGGGCCAGCGGGTCCAGGCGGGTCAGGTGCTCATGCGCCTGCGGCAGGACGAGCAACAGGCCCGACTGCAGGAGGCCGAGGCGCGGCTGGAGGCCAAACGCAACGCCGGCGAACAGCGCTGCCAGCAGGCTCATCTGGACCGGCGCGACCTCGATCGCCTGGGCCAGTTGGCCGACCGCAAGTTGGTTGCCGCCGATCGCCTCGACCAGGCCGAGACCAAGGCTCGCCTGGCGAAGCTGATGTGCAGTGCCAGTGCCGTGCTGATCCGCGAGGCCGACGCCAACCTGCAGTTGCAGCGTTCACTGCTGGAGCAAACGACCCTGCGTGCGCCATTCGCCGGCATAGTCGCAGAAATCAACGGCGAACTCGGCGAGTTCGTCACCCCTTCGCCGCCGGGTATTCCCACACCGCCGGCGGTCGACCTGATCGACGACAGCTGCCTGTATGTCGAGGCGCCGATCGATGAGGTGGACGCTGCCCGGGTTCGCCCCGGAACCGCCGTGCGGATCACTCTTGATGCCTTCCGTGGCCAGCATTTCTCCGGCCGCGTCAGCCGCATCGCGCCCTATGTACGCGAACTGGAGAAGCAGGCGCGCACCGTCGATGTCGAGGTGCGCTTCGACCAGCCGCCGGCCGATCTGGTCCTGCTCACCGGCTATAGCGCCGATGTCGAGATCCTCCTGGAGCAGCGCGTACGTGCTTTGCGCATCCCCACCGAGACCCTGCTGGAAGGGCAGCGAGTGCTGCGATATGACCCGAACGCCCGGGTGTTGCGCGAGGTGAAGGTACAAACCGGGTTGAGCAACTGGCGCTGGACCGAGGTACTCGCAGGGCTGGACGAGGACGCGCGTATAGTCGCCAGCCTCGAGCAGGAAGGGCTCAAGGACACCGTGGCGGTGATCCCGGTGGATGCGACGGAGACTGAGAAATGATCCGCCTGCGCGGCGGCAGCCGCAGCTTCCAGTTGGGCGAGCAGCAGGTGATGGGGCTGGACGGCCTGGATCTGGACATCGCCGCCGGTGACTACGTGGCGGTGATGGGCCCGTCGGGCTCGGGCAAGTCGACCCTGCTGAACATCCTCGGTTTGCTCGATGCGCCGAGCGCCGGCGAATACTGGCTGCAGGGCGAGGCCACGGCGATGCTGAGCGAGGCGCGGCGCGCCCAATTACGCAGCCAACTGATAGGTTTCGTGTTCCAGTCCTACCACCTGATCGCACGGCTGACGGTGCTGGAAAACATCGAGTTGCCGATGGTCCTCGCCGGCATCGGCACGGCGCAACGGCACAAGCGCAGCAGCCAATTGGTGGCGCGCCTGGGGCTGGGCGAGCGCATTGCCCACCGCCCGGCCGAGTTGTCCGGTGGTCAGCGCCAGCGGGTCGCCATCGCCCGGGCGATGGTCATGCAACCGGCGCTGTTGTTGGCCGACGAGCCCACCGGCAATCTCGATAGCCAGGCCGGCGCCGAGGTCTTCAGCCTGCTGGAGGAGCTCAACGACGAGGGCCTGACCCTCATAGTAGTGACCCACGACGCCAGCCTGGGCGCCCGCGCACAGCGCCAGTTACACATGCGTGACGGGCGGATCCACAGTGCTGCGCCGCAGCGGGCGCTCACCTGATGCGCGCTGCCGATGCCCTGGGCTTCTGGCTCGGCGCCTTGCGTGGGCATCGCTCGCGCAGCCTGATGCTGCTGCTGGCCATCGCTATCGGGGTGGTTGCGGTCAATCTGCTCACCGGTCTCGGCGCAGGGGCGCGGGCCTTCGTCCTGAACGAGTTCTCGCTGCTCGGGCGCGACATCCTCATCGTTTTTCCGGGCCGCAAGGAAACCACGGGGCGCATGCCGCCGCTCACCGGCCTGACGCCGCACGAGTTGACCTTGCAGGACGTCCAGGCCATCACCCAGTTGCCGGGCATCCGCCGGGTCGCGCCGATGCAGGCCGGGCAGATGGAGGTGATAGTCGGCAACCGCAATCGTGAGGTGCTGACCCTGGGCACCACCCGGGACTTCTTCGCCATTCGCCAACTGACGGTCGTCCAGGGCCAGCCCCTGCCGGCGCTGGACCCCGAGCAAGCCGAGGCCGTCTGCGTGATCGGCGGCAAACTCCGGCGCGAGCTATTCGGTGCGCGCCCGGCCCTGGGTGAATGGGTGCGCGCCGGCGACCGGCGCTTCCGGGTGGTCGGCATCCTCGGTGAGCGGGGCGAATCCCTGGGGATGGATTTCGCCGAGATGTTGATCATCCCGGTGGCCAGTGCCCAGGCCTTGTTCAATCGCGAGGGGTTGTTGCGGGTGTTTGTCGAGGTGCGTGGTCCGAGCTTTCTCGACCGTAGCAAGCGGCTGATACTCGCCGCGCTCAAGGAGCGCCACGATGGGGAGGAAGACGTCACCCTGATCAGCCAGGACAGCCTGCTCAGCGCCTTCGACGAGATACTCGCGATGCTGACCCTGGCGGTGGCTGGGATTGCCGCGATCAGCCTGCTGGTGGCAGGCATCCTGATCATGAACGTGACCTGGATTGCGGTGAGCCAGCGCAGCGCCGAGATCGGCCTGCTCAAGGCCATAGGTGTGACGGCGGCGCAGCTGCGCCTGCTGTTCCTCGGCGAGGCGGCGCTGCTCGCCCTGGCGGGAGCGCTGGCGGGGCTGCTTCTGGCCGAAACCTTGCTCTGGCTGGGGCGCCTGGCGTTCGATCTGCCGCTCTATGCACCCTGGTGGGCGCGGGCTAGCGCGGTGCTGCTGGCACTCGGCACGGCGCTGCTGTTCGCCTGGCTGCCGGCCGCTCGGGCCTCGGCGCTGGAGCCGGTGGCGGCGCTACGCCCGCCGGGAGCGCACTGATGCGCTGGCAAGATGGTTTCCGGCTGACCAGTTCGGCGCTGACCTGTCGACCCTTGCGCAGCCTGCTGACCCTGCTCGGGATAGCGATCGGGATAGCCGCCGTGGCGCTGCTCACGGCCATAGGCGAAGGCGTGCGCGGCTATGTGCTGGAGAACTTCTCGCAGTTTGGTACGCGGATCATCACCGTGCGCCCGGGCAAGACCCAGACCAGCGGTCTCGGCGGTCTGCTCGGCAGCGTACGGCCACTGACTATCAGTGACACCGACGCCCTGCGGCGCTTGCCGCATGTCGAGGCGGCGGTGCCGATCATTCCGGGCAGCGGGGATATCCAGTTCGGTCAACTGAGCCGACGCAGCGACATTCTCGGTGGCGGCCATCAGCTGGCGCAGGCCTGGCGCATGCAGTTGAGCCTGGGCGAGTTCCTGCCCGTGCCCCGTGACGGTCGTTCGCCGCCCTATGTGGTGCTCGGCCATCAGCTGCGTGTCGAGCTGTTCGGTGCACGCAATCCGCTAGGCGAACTGATCCGCGTCGGCGGTGTACGTTTCCGGGTGATCGGCGTGATGGCGGAGAAGGGCCAGTTGCTCGGCTTCAACCTCGACGATATCGCCTACATCCCGGTGGATTGGGCCGAAAGCCTGTTCAACCGCACCGGGGTGGTCAAAGTCCATGTGGTGTTCGGCGCCGGTACCACTTCGCGAACGTTGAGTCGGCAGATTCGCCAGGTGCTCGGCGAACGGCACGGCGTGGAGGATTTCAGTCTGACCACCCAGGACGACATGCTGCGCAGCTTCAACCGCGTTCTCGGCACCCTGAGCCTGGCCATCGGTGCCTTGGGGGGCATTTCCCTGTTGGTCGGCGCCGTCGGCATTCTCACCATCATGACGACCACTGTGGGCGAGCGCACGGCGGAAATCGGCCTGTTGCGGGCGATTGGTGCAAGTCCGCGGCAGGTGCTCGGGCTGTTTCTCGCCGAAGCGACGCTGCTGTCCCTGGCCGGTGGTCTGCTTGGCCTGCTGTTGATGGGCCTCCTGCTCGGGCTACTGCACCTGGCCATGCCGAGCCTGCCCTTGGCGCTGCAGCCGCTGTTTCTGCTGCTGGCGCTGCTGCTGGCGGCGGTGCTCGGCATTCTCGCCGGCCTGGCTCCGGCACTGCGGGCGGCCCGCCTGCATCCGGTGGCGGCTCTGCGCAGTGAATAGCGGCCAGGCCAATGAGCCTGACGGGCTAGCTGTACGCTGCGTGACGATAACGAAAACGCCGGCGCCGGGCCGGTGATTTTAATGGGTTCACAAAAGCCAGTGGACAGGAGGGGAGTTGTCCGCTCTTGATGTCTGACATTTTGCGTAGTTTGGAGGATCAACGCAGTGGCTTTCCAATATGGAGATATCCAGGTTATCTCGTTGACGAGATTGCAAGGACGGCCTGGAACGCCAATTCGGCAACAACGCCTGATAGGTTCACCAGCTCCGACAATTCTGACGCCGAATAGCTCGGCTCAATATTTTCGGTTGTGAGCCATCGTTGAACTTGGTGCTCTCCGGTATGTGTATACGCCGAAAGCGAATGCCAGTGCCTATAAATCGCTTGATGCGCGTTGATGCCAGCGGCCTTGCCTACCGAAATCATCATGCTGGCCATATCCAACTTGGTTCCGGATTGGACATAGTTCTCCACCTGCTCGTCGCTGGCAACATGGGACAGCCAAAGCCCTCTAATCGTGGACTCTGTCAGCGGCCGAAGCAGTGCAAAGGCAGTTGCTTGCAGTGGGGGATTCCGGGAAAGCAAGATAAGAATAGAATTGTGATGCTGTTGGGAGACCGCAAAGCACGCAGCACACAGCCTCGATCTCAGGTCTCCCTTGATGTGACGGCCATGAAGGGCTTCTGCGATTTCAATTGCTCGTTGCTTTGCTTGTTCAAGCTGCATATTACCTTCCATGAGTCCTAATGTTTTAGTTCTGCTTTGGCGTGGACATTACCGTAGCCCCGTTTTTTCGCAGTCCTTGGGCTCAGCGATATGCAGTAAAATACAACTTCGCGCGTCAAGTTCATTCGTAGCACAGTACCGTGAAATGTACGCTTGCCTGTAGGAAGTGCAGAACTCCATTGCATCACCCTTTGCCCATGTAATGCAGTCTCCACTGATACCTGCGAGGGTTTTCAAACACTGGTCAGAGGTGCATCCAGACTTGAGCGACGCAATCGTCTTCTCCATACACTGATGCTTTGACAGTTCACGCATATATAACTCTGAAAGATCAGCCTTTGCCCAAGGTGAAACTGACGAGTCACCAGAAACCTGTTGTGCGTTAGCTTCCATGCATGACAACAACAGGATCAGAGCAGATATGAATAAGCGACGCACCACGCGGCTCTGGAGTGCGGTGCCTGTGAAGAGGTTAGGGGGTACAAGGCAGTTATGCTCCATGACGACAAATCCCTATGCGTACGGTGTTCGACTGGCGGTGAGGGTAGCGCGGGGCACAATGGAAAAACAATCAGGACTGCGGTCGTAGTCCCTTGCCTGGGGTGAAAAGTGGGAAGTCTGCTTCTGGCCGATTCTGTTGAAAAAGTCGGCCATGGCTGCCTCAGAAGAAAAGTACGCGCGTGAGATTGAAATCTTTACTTTGAGCAGAGGCTTCGGGGCTCAGATTTCGCATAGTGACGCGCAAAAAAAGGCGTTTTCAGCAGTTCGCATAGGCAGTCTGGAAAAACCGACTTTTTCAACAGAATCGGCCGGTTTCTGCCTGTCACCACCGGCAGCTTTTGGCTGTGGTCTATCGAGATGATTTATATTGCCCATCATTAGGCTTGCCTGATCTGAACGTGATTTGGCAGTCGCAGCGCACATCGGGAAGGGCCGATTTCGACGCAGGCTGTGTGAAAACGTTTTAGAGCGGAGTTTACGGTCAGAGGCGGACCGAAAATCGCGATCCTACGCAAATTGTTGGTCTGCTGATTAACAAACGCTGGCAGATTTTACGTAGCAACGCAGACTTCAAAACGGTGCATGCGTTTTCACACAGCCTGGACCCATTGCGGACGATGGCAAAGGGCTGCGATCGACCTGGAGCAGTCCGCTAAGGCCGCACGGCTCGGCCTATGGGGGGTATCTGAGGCTAAAGTAATGCCGCCATGGGAATGGCGAAAAGCAGGTAAAACAATTACAGGCCACCTTCGGGTGGCCTTTTAGCATTAGCGGGTAATACTTCTCTGTATAGACAGGCGTGTTGCTGGTGGCGCGAGCCGCGGGGAGGTGTGAGGTGAACAAGTTATCAATTGTGGGTGCCGGTATGGTGGGTGAGGCGGCGGCTCAGATCATCGCTCGGGAAGAGTTCTGTCGTGAGTTGATGTTGATTGATGTGCAGGGTGAGTTGGCACAGGGCAAGGCGCTGGACGTCTGGCAGGCGGCAGTTGAGTCAGGTTCTGATACCAGGGTTTACGGCGGGTCCAATGCCGAATTGCTCCAGGATTCTGACCTGGTGGTGATTACGGCGGGTGTGCCCCGCAAGCCTGGTCAATCGCGTCAGGATGTATTGAGTATCAATCTGCCAATTCTCGATAGCATCATGCTGGATATTAATCGTCATGCTCCGGCGGCGACGGTGTTGGTGGTGTCGAACCCGGTCGACGTGCTGACCTATCGGGCTTGGTGTCTCAGTGGGCTGGGACGCAACAGGGTGTTCGGGCAGGCGGGGGTACTGGATACAGCGCGCATGAAGTGTTTCATTGCCGAGGAGACAGGGTTTTCTGCTCGGGATATCACGGCGCTGGTGCTGGGAGGGCATGGCGATAGCATGGTGCCGCTGATGCGATACTGTGCGGTCGGTTCGGTGCCGCTGTCTCACTTCCTGTCCAATCAGCAGATAGAGCGGATTGTTGAGCGCACACGTCAGGGTGGCGGCGAGATTCTGGGTTTGAAGAAGGTGGGGAGCGCCTGCGATGCGCCGGGCGTGGCAATTGCACAGATGGTGGATGCTATCGCCAATGGGCGAAACCGCATTTTGCCGACGGTCGCGATTCTCGAGGGCGAGTACGGGCGAACAGGTATTGCCATGGGTGTCCCCTGTGTGCTGGCAGAGGATGGGGTGGCGCGGGTGATCGAGTTGTCTCTGGATGCGCAGGAGCAGGCGATGTTCGACCGCTCTGCAGATCAGGTGGTGCGTGATATTGCTGAAATGAATGCTTTGTGAGCGGGGCTATATGAGGGGGGGCGCAACGGGGAGTGGAGCGCCGGTACCTGGCGCTCGGGGTCATGGTGTTACCTGGTGTCAGGTAGTGGCACTATGATCTTTTATGGGTCTGAACAGGCCGGATAGTCGCGTTTCTTCAAACCGGTATACAGCTGGTGCGGACGACCGATGCGTGTTTCGACTGTCCCCATACCCTATCAGGCCAATCCTGTTTGTGAATCGCCCCTGAATAAGTGGACATTCGATGGCCGCTTTTGGCCGATTCTGTTGAAAAAGTCGGTCCGCCCAAACGGCCTGATCATTGGCTGGTGAAAACGCCTTTATTGCACGCTGCTACGTGAAATCCGAGTCCGGAAGCCTCTGCCGAAAGTAAAGATTTCAATCTCGGACGCGTACTTTTCTGCTGAGGAAACCATGGCCGACTTTTTCAACAGAATCGGCCGTTTTCTGTCTTCCACGAACGGGTGAAACCGGTCCGTTATAGGTCATTTGTAGAGTTTCTCTTGCAAGTTTGCTCGTTTATTTTTGATGCGAACTCTCGACACGCCAAATGGTGCAACCCGTTCGGAATGAACTCTAAAATTTAGCCAGCGGCAGTTCTTCGCGCCGTCATGCGTGATAGTCTTTTCATCTAATTATTTTTAATTCACCCGATTTTTGGTCTATGCTCGCATGAATGCTTGATTTCCCGATCAGGTATCGATTGAGGCTAGGTTATGTCTGGCGACGGTTGCGGACGCAGTAGGGCAAGTGTTTTTTTCCCGTTTTCAGTATAGGGCAGACAAAGCTGATTATTGTATTGCTGATGCTTTTGCTGGTTGTAGTCAGTGCTGTTGTACCCGATACGGCTAATGAGGAAGGGTGGCTGCTGGTCCAGCAGATGATCTTGATTGGATATAAGGATGCTGGGGGTCTTAGTGAGGGATCAAGATATCCTTTGGTAATAATGGTTAGTTTTTCTATGGCGATTATTTTGTCATGGGTTGCTGCCATTGTGATGTCGTTGACTCGAGTTCATATGCATGCTTTTCAGGTTGTTGAGAGTAAAAGCTATCTTGTAAGGGTTTTGACTGTTGGGTTTATGCTAGTGCTAATGTTACTGCCATTGTTTAAAGCGATGCCCGTTAGTGAACTACATTTTTCATATCATGTGTTCAAGGCGATGACGGGGAGTCGATTATTGATAACCGGTTTTAGCGTTGGGTATTTTCTGCTTTCTTTGACGTTTTGGGTGTGGATCTTATTTGAGCTCTCTAACTTGCTGGGCCTGAGGTCTTCAACGAGTAAATGAACTCTGCCATGGTCGAACAGCGTGCCGCTGACCGTTTGCAGCCGATCGCAATTGACTGCTTTTGGCCGATTCTGTTGAAAAAGTCGGCCATGGTTTCCACTGTAGAAAAGTATGCGCTCGAGATTGAAATCTTTACATTGAGCAGAGGATTCCGGGCTCAGATTTCGCGTAGCGGCGCGCAAAAACGGCGTATTCAGCGGGCAGTATGCGGGCAGTCTGGAAGAACCGACTTTTTCAACAGAATCGGCCGTTTTCTGTCGGTTATGGTTACGGAACGTGCTGGTCAAGTCCGATGCAAATGGGTGGTCAAGTCCTCACTCAATTTTATAATCTAATGAGCTCATTTTATTTTCTAATGATCACTGAAGACTACTGATCCTACGAAATAAAAACTGTCGGATCGAGCCCAGCAAATATAGGGGCTAGCCGGTGGGCGAAGCAGAAATAAAAACTGTCGCAGCACCGATTTCTTGGGCTTTTGCCGCACGACCTACTAAATAAAAACTGTCGCAACCATGCAACCAATTGATTTAGATGAGTTTTTGTCGTGTAAAAAACGGCAGACGCGCCGAGCGCGAGCACAATGGCGCTACGACGGTCGAGAGTCCCCTCTCGCCGTCGACCAACGACTCATGCGGGTGTAGATAGTGTGCCAATTGCCAAAACGCTTCGGCAGGCCGCGCCACTTGCAGCCATGCTCGGTGACATAAAGAATCGCGTTCAACACATCCAGGTTTAACAGGCTGACATTGCCCCGTTGTCGTGGGAAACAATGTTCAATGGTCGAGAATTGTTCAGGTGTAATTTCCATGCGCGAAGTATCGCGTAATATGCCACCTGATGCCAATTAGCGTTAACACGCCCTAGTCCATTTGATCCGGTGTCGACCACTTACTTCGCTCGCCGTCGAATCCAGAAACGCCTCGTCAAGTTGTTCGGTGCCACACCATGGTGCTGAAGAATGGCTTGAGCCGGATGCGGGGTGACCCGCACGTCCGGTTCTCAGGGGGCGGCGGCGCAGTAATGCGCCGCTGCTATCCGACCAGATCCACGGCGTGGATTGTCATGAGCGGCCAGTCTGGCGACAACGTTTACCTCGTGATCGCTGGCTGTTGGCGCTGATGCCGAATTGATCCACGTGCCGACGCAAGACTGATCCACCTCCACTCGGGACAAATCCAGCACAGGCAATAGTTCGCAAGGAATCAGATTGGGTCAGTGACATCTCGGCTACTGGGTCAATTCGGCATCAGCGCCAACAACCCAGCGGAGCTGACGACTGATCAACTAACGGCTTCTACAGAAGGAGAATTGGTTGAGCCGCCCAGGTGCACGCGTTGCAACGGAAAACTGCGTCCAGGGGTCGTGTGGTTTGGAGAGGACCTCCCTGGTGAAGCCTGGAAAGCAGCAATGGCCGAGGTCAGAAAATGCGACGTCCTGATCTCCGTGGGGACTTCAGGAATCGTCAGGCCTGCTGCGGACATTCCTGAAATTGCGTTGGCATCTGGCGCGACAGTCATCCACGTCAACATAGTATACGTTTGCCTGGGCGCTCCAAACGAGCTGATGCTGATTGGCTCGGCCGCGCAAGTGTTGCCTGCATTGTTGCAAGCATCACCCTCGACCTAGACCTGGCAGCATCTCTGGAAAACGCGCGGCTGCTTTCGTAGCGCTTATTTTGTAGGCCCTCGCGGCTTAGGCGACCCTTTGGATTCGTCGATCAACCGGCTGTACGCATCCTCCAAACCTTCACGGGTCTGCTTAGGTAGCGCTGGTCGCTTCTCACGCTGGGGCTTCGAAGACGGGTTGGAGGCTGATCCTTGTGGGTGGAGCTCCTCAAAGTTCTTGCGCTCCTCGGCTGTCAGAGCTGCGACGAAAACCTTCTCGCTGACCCGTGCAGCACGATCTTCCTTGGTGAAATTCAAGACGTTCGATTGGACCGGTACGGGGAACGGACAACGAAGGTCAGGCCTGAATCCGGGTCGACACTTCTGAAGGTTAATGAGGAATAGATCCTCGACGTCGCGCCTATTGCTTGAGTAGGAGACTGAAAGGTATGCCTTGTTGACGTCCTCAATACTGACCGTATTGCGACGGGCGGCGCGGGCTTCAAGGTAAGCTGCTTTGATCAGATGAGCTGTCAAACGCTTTATACCGAACGTACAGCGGTATAGCTCACGCGCGAGGGCGACAGAATCTGCAGACAGGCGCCCTCCGCTCACCCGAATGCATTCTAGAACATATTCCTCCCAAGCCTTCGAACCGGGAGCGTCGGGCAGCATCACTATAGGCTCGGACAGAAGCCGTTGCTTGTCCTCACTGTTCCTTGTTAGCAATTTGTGACCCAGGCTGTAGTTCGCCACATAAATCATCGGGACGCCAAGCTTGGCCATATTGAGGAGAATATCCGTGACCTGAGCTACACCTTGACCAGTGGTGTGATGCTGCATCTCTTCGAGCATCGTAAGTGATACGCCATCACGGTTAACCCGACGCCGGCATTCAATCAGCAGCTTCGATATGTTCGCTCTTACACCTACCGCGTCGCCGCCGAGAAAGTCTGCCAGCAGTTGCCTGCCGCCAGCCTTACCCTCCGCGCTGGCATACCAGTACGACACTACAGTGTGTGGTTCATGGTAATGGGCGGATGTGTAGTGTGCCGGTCCAGGCATCACTTTTGTGAGCGCATTGATGGTCTGGCTCTTCCCAACGCCGGCAAGGCCGGTGAGGCATATAGGGAACGCCTCATCCCCAGGGGGGTGATACAGCCGATGCTGATATTGTTGATCGGTGGCGAAATTCTCGACCGAAAAGCTGCGCGCGCGATCAACGCAGTCCTTGATGAAATCCAGAGAAAACTGGTTGGGAAGGAAGATCGTCTTCAAGACCTTAAGCAAACGCTCAGCGGCCAATGCGGGGCTTAACTCCTCAAGACCGGTCACCGGTTCAGGATGCACAGTAACCAAACGCCGGATATCAGCCAGTGTGTCAGGTCCGTCAAAGCGTGTGGAAAAGATATTAGTCATGACCTTTCCCCATCAACCGCCGGTGATCAGCGGCGTCACGCTCGGCCGCTCCGCCCTGCACAGGACGCCCAAGCTTGCGAGCACCACTGTCCCAAGCTTTGCCTGTTGCTTGAAGAAATTGGGCGTTGCGATCTTGAAGGATCGCTGGCTGCTCCTCACGAAGCTGCGCGTTGCCACGCAGCCGATTCTCATTGAGCACTTGAAGATCCGACAGCGAAATGTCGACGCTGCTGGGATGGACGCTCGCCGGTTTCACAAAGTCGAGTTCGTATAAGACACCTTCAAGCTCGATCCAAATATGTCTGACGCACATAGTCATCACATAAGCTTTGACAGGTATCTGGCCATTGAGCGCAATCCTGTCAAAAACCTCTGTATCAATCAGCTTCGATGAATTGTACTTGCGGCCATAAAAGAAAACCCCACTTCTTTTGATATGCGCCGGGTGAGGCGTCAGGAATTCTCGAACGGCATAGTCAAAAGTTACCTCCGTTCCCGAATCATAACCAATTCTACTGTAGAACTTATATATATTATTCGGGGTGGGGCTGAAGCCTAACTCCAACATCTCAGGCGTCATCCTTTCTTCAGCGTTCGAAGAACGGTTATCGTAAATAACTTGCAAAATATGCCGTTTGCACATTTCCACAAAATTAAGCGAGCTATGAAAATGTGTTGGCTGATCATTATCAGATTTGGTCCGAGGATGTGACGATTCAACGGTCGCTTTCGACTGACCTGAGTGAGTAGGCGTCAACTCAAGCTTGGATAGCCAGCTCATCATTTCGCCACGGGCGACTTCTCGTGAACGAATCGGTACGCCCATGGTAGATCCCGGCCCACGGTCGAAGACGATGTTTTGTGGCAGACCATAAGTTGGCCAGTCCTCTTCTGTGATTGTTAAGCCGAACAACGATGCCCATTTGACCTTACCAATGGCCATTGAAAACAGGGCCATCCGATAAGCCTCCATGCTCTCTTTGCTTTCGGAGAATCCCAGGCCGACGACCGCTCCAGATAGGCCACACACCCCTCGAACTATACACGCCGAGTCTAAGGCGGCTCCTTCGAGCAAACCTGATATCTTGCCTTTGGGGTTATAGCCGTCAAACTCAACAAGTTGGTTTACATTGACCAAGTGATGAGCAAAGCTTCCAACAAAACCGGACTTTGCCCGAGCCCCGCTGGGGCCTCTACGTGCCTTCCTATACGACTTGGCGCTGATTGATTTTCCTAGACAGAAGTCATATTGCCCCCTTGTAGGGAAAGGCTTTGCTTCTGGATGGTAAAACTGGGTTACCCCTTTCGAGTTTTTTAAAGAAACACAACCGAATTGATGCACAAGCACGTCACCAAAAATCTCAGCGTCAGATTTGGTTGTATTATTGTATTTGTTAAACCCTTCCACGATAGAAGCCTGCATTTCGGCCGTAGCAGGGAATCGGGATTTCCGTCCCGACTTAGGAGGCCTGCCCAATACCTTTCCGTCGGCTGACTGCTCCCTTTCACCACCCCCACTAAGGTGGAACTTGGGCATCAGCGCCCATTTCGTGCGACCGAACACCAGATAGGCAAAAAACCAGACCCGCAACCGGCCAGCGTTCTGAGGAGGTGACTGGTTTTTGGCATGGGCGTTGATGATCGATTCGGGCTTGTCGCCTGAGAGGATCTCCTCAACACGGTCTATCAAATCCGCTATGGCGAGGTAACGCTTGTTGACCGTTTCATCATAGCTTTTCGTTGGTCTGACTCGACGTCGTTCCAAGTGATCTATCGAAATGCCGCTAATCTCCTGGAGCCAAGGAGGAGTGGCGTCCCTGCCACATTCCACGAGATCTCCATTGGTGAGTGCATACTCAAATTCTGGACGGGACAAAGTCATCAATTGGACGGAGGTACCATCGGCATCAAAAAACACCAGCCGTGCCCGATTCGCCCTGCCGTCACTCGCAAGGAAATAGTATTCGACATCCTTCGTTAGCCCTTTGAATCCTTCAGGTGCTTTCAGCTTGGAGCCAGTGATCATTCGGGCAGCCCGGCATAAAGTGAGCCATAGATCTGCAGAACATCCGGTGCATCCGTCACCAATGGATGATCGATAAGAATGGGATCAAACAAACTAACCGGTAACTTACGATCCCATATGTCTTTGTAGATTTTCGTCAGAAAAAGATCACGCCGCCCCCAACGCTTTCCGTACTTTAAGGCAACGGTCGCTACTGGCGCCCCATGAGTAACACAGTCTTCGATTTCGTGTGAGAAGTCCTCAAGAAGATTTGATTCGAGACTGATCTCGCGATCATGGTAGCCATATAGAAGATCCAAGTTGCCCACCAGCACTTGATCCAGCATGTCTCTAGAGACCCTCACAGTCCTGATGCCTGCACTGAGGTAGTACTCCTCTTCCAATGCATGTCGTAAGCGAGCTTTCTCTCGATCTTCTTTCTGTTTCTCCATGCTCTTCAGGCTTCCCCGAGCGACTTCATCAAAATCCAGCGCGCTCAACTTCACTGTCCAGTTAACAGCGTAAGGGGCCGAGACTTGTGGCTTGAGATAGAGAAGCAGATCGCTCAGGTATGGGTGGGGAACTCTATGGCGTTCTCCATCACTGTAGGTCACAACTGCAGTAGCATGTTTGAGCCCAATTTCCTCTGCCACCAATGACGTTCCCTTCACCGGCAAAAGGTCCAGCCCTGCAGCTAAGGGATGCCCTTGAAGCGGATGAATATCTGGAACTGGGCTGAGCATCTTCTGCTCGTGTAGCTCGAAAACGTCTGGATTATAAAGAGCCAGTTGGGCGAATATCCTTTCAGGTGTAGAAAGGAGGTGAAGTGCTCGGCCAAGTTTTCTGCTATTAAGGCGGCAAACACGAGAGCCCTTGGGCGCTTCACCAGGGACTGCATAAATTCCGGCTGAGTAGTTGTCTCCCCATTTGAAGCGGCCTTGTCGACCTACAATGCGGAGTAACGATTTCTGAAGATTCACTGATGTTATCCATCGTCCATTCATTCCATAGCAGGCAGCACATAAAAGTCCTTCCTACAGTGGATGAATAAGCCGTCCAATAGCGCACGGGCACGCCTATGGCTACGCCACGCGCAATTTACTTTTCTCGGAATGAGCGGAGCCGAGCAGGGCTTGACGCCCTACACGAGGGGATGGACAATGGATTCGTCAGGTGTCGAAAGCTGACTTGTCCTCAGAGGCCCAAGGTCACACTTGGGCCTTTGTCTATCTGGCTCCTGGGTTTTCTATCCAGATTCCATGTTGTTTTCCTCAGGCCTCAGTAATAGGCCGGTTAACTTTCTCGTTTTAGCTAGCCGCACTTCGGCAGTTGCCGCTACGTTAATTAGGCAGAATTTGCGCCGATTGTTTGTCGTGCATCTTCGGTTTTCAGTGCTGCCTTTACTAAACGTCACTTAATCCCGCATGGTACCGTCGAAAAATGGTAGTTGACAACTAGAATAAACCAGCAAAGTTGCGCCTCTGGAGGCGGATTTTTACTGACTTCCCAGTGTTTTCGGTGCTTGGAGGGCCACAAACCGGCATTCATAGATGCTCGCGTATTAAAAATATCGCTGGTAAATGCCCACGGTTATGGCATCTACGGTGTGCGAATAAGCTTCCGCCGCTTTAGGCGGAATGGATCCTTAGCACGAGGCGCCAGCCGCTATACTCTCCCCTTTCTGGCCCGGCTTGGAGGCCCCATGAGCGCCGCTTCAGGTCAAGAATGGGTGGCTACGCCGTACCCTCGTCTGGACTGGCTGCCCGACGAAACACTGTTCAGTTTGTGCAGCCGGCAGCATCTGGTAATGGGTAACCTAGCCCCTTCGACTACATCCAATGCTGTGCTGGGCCTAACTCAACAATTTATAAAGCATGATATTCCCTGCGGAATAGCGGCATTAGAGCAAACTGGGTTTAAGTATTGTGGGAGCGCAGAGTCGATACTCCTCTATCACACAATATTTCCAATATTTGTTCCATTCCAAAATAAAGTTAGAATTGAAGACGCGATAAGAACCATAAAAGGGAGTCGCATTGATTCACTTAAATATCGACTTGGCCTAGTATCAAGTGGCTTTGGAGCCGAACATCCGTTGAAAGCATGTCCGTACTGTATGCACGAGGATATGAATGCCCACGGTGTAGCTTACTGGCATCTCACCCACCAATATCCAGGGGTGCTGATTTGTCCACGCCATCAAGCCTGGCTCATGACATCAACCAAAAGTAGACGGTGGTCGGCTCGGTTTGAGTGGTCGCTACCTGACGAGGACTTCTTGATCGAGCAAGCCTCATCCCAGGAACACTGGTCACGCCCGGCTTTTTTGACCTTGGCGGCCAATGTCATCGACCTTGCGTCCATCGGTCGAATGAATTCCTTCGATCCTTGCACCGTAGCTGCAGCGTATCGAACTGCTGTACTCCATGGGAACCGACCTGACTCACTCTTCGACCGCATAAAGCCACTTCGCTGCTTTCATCTGTTTGAATCATTGCCGGCAGACGAGGAAAGTACCGAGTCATTTGTTAATCAGCTGACTCGTACTCCCCGCAGAAGCATTCATCCTCTAAAGCATCTGGTTCTGATTAATTGGCTATTTGATGGCTTACATTCGTTTCTGGAAGCTTACAAAACTGAAGTGGCCATATCATCTCAGAAAGTCGCATGCGCTCCATCGAGACAACCTGTTGAGAGCAGCTCCCTTTCAAGCGTCGCGGCTCCGGCCAGAAACACTCCCCGGCCCAAACGACTAAAAGGCCAGCTCAAAGAGGATCTGTTAACAAAATTGGCTAAAGGGGTTTCGAAACAGAAGCTTTGTAAAGAGTTTCAGATCACTGTCTCAACGATCAATAAGCTGTTGCGTGCAAATCCAACGACTTACGCCCTAGCTCTTGAAGCTAAGCACGGCCGCGAGATAGATGAGCACAGAGGGGATTGGCAACACCTGCATAGTTTGTACTCCGAACTGGGAGTTCAGGCGTTGAGGAGCAAAATGCCTTCTCTCTACGCCTGGCTTTACAGAAATGACAAAGCCTGGCTCATGGCCGAAGTGCATACCTTCACTAAACCTGCTCGGATGAACAATCATCCCGTTGACTGGGAGGCCAGGGATTATCGGTTACTGAGTATGATAGAAACGGCGTGCGGGTCGATCTCTAAATTGCGACAAGAGCCGGTTACAAAGGGCGAGCTGTACACCATGGTCCCAATGCTCTCGTCTTGCTTGGAAAATCGGGACCGATACGCCATGTCTAGAGCGTATTTGTCCACCGTGCTGGGTGACATACCAGCGTCGACAGATCCCTTCAACTACGAAACAGTAGAGCCAGCCGAGCCTCAGCAACCTCGCAATCTCGCAATCTCGCAATCTCGCAATCTCGCAATCAGGCTAGAGACACGCAGAAGGTGAAGCGATATGAGCATCATTGCAATCCTAGGATTTGAAGTGGCTCGACTCTTCAATACTCGCACTCAACCGACGCAGCCGTGCAGCCTGTTAGCCAACGCTGATGGTTACCCTGAGGTTCGAAACGTGCTGCTAAGGATCGAACACGGCAACTACATGTGATCAGGTCTGGATTCCTTGCGCCGCACCGCTATGGGGACAGCGCAGAATCTACTTCCGTCGGTAGATACCTGGCGGCGGATACCCGACACGTTTGGGTTGGGGTTGAGGACCTTTCCTCTTTGGTCGCTCAAAATTACAGCAGGGATAACTCACGGGGCGCCAATCCCAAAGCCCCCAATTTTTCTTAGCTGGATATGGGCAACACCAAACTCCCACACCTAAGTTGTAAACTTCCTCAACGAAATGTGTTGATTCCTGGCTGCCTGCCTCATATGTCGACCACAAAGACTCAATCGGGCGAAGTTCGTCCCCGTATGCTTTCACATCACTGACAAATTCAGTGAACGTTTCATAAGTTTCGACTATAGCTTGGAAGATAAAATCAGTGGACTCCGTAAGTGGAAGGCGATTTCCAGACCTGCCATTTCTGACGACTCTCAACCGCCTGGCAAATTGATCCCCCACCGAATTATCACATGTTGAGTTCCAAACTTTATTCTTTAAGGTTTCGTCTAGATGAATTTTTTCTTTTAAAACAGCTAGAACTGCCTCCTCTGAAAGGTGATGAGTGAACGACAGAATACTTGTAAAAATTTGAGATTTTTTTAGCTCTAATGGATCTGTGTTCATCGTCACAGGGCAGTCTTTCAAATGTCGTCCCCCACAGGTCTTCCACATCACCCCCAGATCATGGCCACCATGGGAAAACTGCTTTTCACAGACGGGACAACGTTTGACCAGCGTTACATTGTGCTCAGCGCAGACCTCTAGGTAAGAGCAGTGAGCACGCCGCCAGAAAGAAAATCCTAAGCGTTTAATATCCTCATCAACACAAATTGGACAGAACCCCGCTAGGCTTCTATTTGAATGGAAACTCCTCGAATAAACTGTATATTCTTTGGCGGAATAGGAAACATCTTGGATATTCTTAAAAACGGCCGTGAGCGGATAGTCAGTATGCTTATGAAGCATCTTATTCAAGCCGTAGCAACCTGCCCATCCCAACATTTCGGCAATTTTCAATATATCCGTATTTGTGGGGCAGTATTTGTGGAACTCTCGAAAATCCTCCTCGGAGGACTGTTTACCTTTAATAAACAGAGTTCTTTCCACGAAGGAACGCACGGTTTCCTCGGGCTGAATCGCTAGGATCATTTCAGGTTTTCAAACCATGAGCTGCGCCCAGAGCAGGGAGGCGCGGTGAGAGAGAGCTGTCGCTGGCAAGCCAACCCAGAGGACCGGGGGACGCCAGCGACAGTTTTTATTTAGTTGCGACAGTTTTTATTTCGTAGGATCAAGCTTAGATCAACTGTGGATAACTTATTCGGTAACCGACTTCGCCAGGTTGCGCGGCTGGTCAACGTCGGTGCCTTTGAGTACGGCAACGTAGTACGACAGCAGCTGCAGCGGGATGGTGTAGAGAATCGGCGACAGGATGTCGTGGATGTGCGGCATGTGCACCACGTGGGTGCCTTCACCGTTGGTCATGCCGGCTTTCTCGTCAGCGAAGACGATCAACTGGCCACCGCGGGCGCGGACTTCCTGAAGGTTAGACTTCAACTTCTCCAGCAGTTCGTTGTTCGGCGCCACGGTCACCACTGGCATGTCGTTATCCACAAGCGCCAACGGACCGTGTTTCAGCTCGCCGGCCGGATAGGCTTCAGCGTGGATGTAGGAGATTTCCTTGAGCTTGAGTGCCCCTTCCATCGCTACCGGGAACTGCGCGCCACGGCCGAGGAACAGCGTGTGGTGTTTCTCGGCGAACAGCTCGGAGATTTTTTCCACGATGCTGTCCATGGCCAGTGCCTCGCCCAGACGGGTTGGCAAACGACGCAGTTCTTCGACCAGTGTTGCTTCGACACCTTCGGCCAAAGTGCCACGAACCTGGCCCAGGGAAAGTGTCAGCAACAACAGGCCAACCAATTGCGTGGTGAAGGCTTTGGTCGAAGCCACACCGATTTCGCGACCGGCCTGGGTCAACAGGGTCAGATCGGATTCACGCACCAGCGAACTGATGCCGACGTTGCAGATCGCCAGGCTGGCGAGGAAGCCCAGCTCCTTGGCGTTGCGCAGCGCGGCCAGGGTGTCGGCGGTTTCACCGGACTGGGAAATGGTCACGAACAAGGTGTCCGGCTGCACCACCACCTTGCGGTAGCGGAATTCGCTGGCGACTTCGACCTGGCACGGAATGCCGGCCAGCTCTTCGAGCCAGTAACGCGCGACCATGCCGGCGTGGTAGCTGGTGCCACACGCGACGATCTGTACGTTACGCACTTTGGCGAACAGCTCGGCCGCCTGTGGGCCGAATGCCTGTACCAGTACCTGGTTCTGGCTCAGGCGACCTTCCAGGGTGCGCTGCACCACGGACGGTTGCTCGTGGATTTCCTTGAGCATGAAGTGGCGGAACTCGCCCTTTTCAGCGGCTTCGGCGCCGTCGCGATATTGCACGGCTTCGCGCTCGACGGCCTTGCCGTCAACGTCCCAGATCTGCACGCTGTCGCGGCGGATTTCGGCGATATCGCCTTCTTCCAGGTACATGAAGCGGTCGGTGACCTGACGCAGGGCCAACTGGTCGGACGCCAGGAAGTTTTCCCCCAGGCCCAGGCCGATCACCAGCGGGCTGCCGCTACGGGCCGCAACCAGGCGATCCGGTTGTTGCGCGCTGATCACTGCCAGGCCGTAAGCACCGTGTAACTCTTTGACGGTCGCCTTGAGGGCCACGGTCAGATCGTGCAGATCCTTGAGTTTGTGGTTCAGCAGGTGCGCGATGACTTCGGTGTCGGTGTCCGAGGTGAACACATAACCCAGGGCCTTGAGTTGTTCACGCAGGGCTTCGTGGTTTTCGATGATGCCGTTGTGCACCACTGACAGGTCACCGGAGAAATGCGGGTGGGCATTGCGTTCGCACGGTGCACCGTGGGTGGCCCAGCGCGTGTGGGCGATGCCCAGGCGACCGACCAGCGGCTCGGCGGCCAATGCCTGCTCCAGCTCACTGACCTTGCCCGGACGACGCAGGCGCTCGAGTTTTTCATCGTTGGTGTAGACCGCCACGCCAGCGCTGTCATACCCACGGTATTCGAGGCGTTTCAGGCCTTCGACGAGGATGGCGGTGATGTTACGTTCTGCAACTGCGCCGACAATTCCACACATGCTATTTCTCCTGACTGACAGCCGCGCAAATCAAAGTGATGCCGCGGGCCTGAATCTGATCGCGAGCCTCAAGTGGCAGGCGCTCATCCGTAATAAGGGTATGGACACTGCTCCAGGGCAGCTCCAGGTTTGGAATCTTGCGGCCGATCTTGTCGGCCTCCACCATCACGACCACTTCGCGGGCAACTTCGGCCATGACCCGGCTCAGCCCGAGCAGTTCGTTGAAGGTGGTTGTACCGCGAACCAGATCGATGCCATCGGCGCCGATAAACAGCTGGTCGAAATCGTAGGAGCGTAGTACCTGCTCGGCAACCTGCCCCTGAAAGGACTCGGAATGCGGGTCCCAGGTGCCACCGGTCATCAACAGCACCGGTTCATGCTCAAGTTCGCTCAGGGCATTGGCGACGTGCAGCGAGTTGGTCATCACCACCAGACCAGGTTGCAGTCCGAGTTCCGGGATCATCGAAGCGGTGGTACTGCCACTGTCGATAATGATGCGCGCATGCTCGCGAATCCGCGCGACGGCGGCACGGGCGATGGCTTGTTTGTACTTGGATACCGGCTGACCCAGGTCGGCCACCAGTTCCTGAGGCATGGTGATCGCGCCGCCGTAACGACGCAGCAACAGGCCATTGCTTTCAAGTGCCGCCAGATCCTTGCGGATCGTAACTTCCGACGTTTCGAAGCGCTTGGCCAACTCATCCACACTGACTTCGCCCTGCTGATTGAGCAAGGCGAGGATGTTGTGACGACGCTGAGGTGTGTTGCGCTTCGACATGAGCTGGTAAGTTTCGTTTCGAAAGATAGCGGAAGCAATCAAAACCTATCAGCGAAACTTCGTCAAGCGCCATGCGATAAAAAGAGCTGTGGATAACCCTTTGTAGGAGCGAGCTTGCTCGCGAGAAATATGAGAGCGACGCATTTTTCCAGAAAGAATGCGTCATCGTTCACGTCCATCGCGAGCAAGCTCGCTCCTACAGGGGAGTTGTGGATAACTCAGCCCTTCTTGATTTTCTCCGGCCGCTTCCAGCCATCGATGTTCTTCTGACGAGCACGCCCAATCGCCAACTGGGATTTATCCACAGTCGAGGTAATGGTCGAACCGGCCGCCGTGGTCGCACCGGACAGGATATCCACAGGCGCTACCAACGAGTTGTTGGAACCAATGAACACATCTTCGCCCAACACGGTTTTCCACTTGTTGGCGCCGTCGTAGTTGCAGGTGATGGTGCCGGCACCGATGTTGGTGCGCGCGCCCACTTCGGCATCGCCCAGGTAAGTCAGGTGACCCGCCTTGGCGCCTTCGCCCAGGTGGGCGTTTTTCAGCTCGACGAAGTTACCCACATGCGCGCGGGCTTCCAGCACAGTGCCTGGACGCAGACGGGCGAACGGGCCAGCATCGCTGCCTTCACCCAGAATGGCACCTTCGATATGGCTGTTGGCCTTGATGACCACGCCTTTACGCAGGGTGCTGTCCTTGATCACGCAGTTCGGGCCGATCACCACGTCATCCTCAATGACGACCTTGCCTTCGAGAATCACGTTGATGTCGATGAGTACGTCGCGCCCGACCGTGACTTCACCACGAATGTCGAAACGAGCCGGGTCGCGCAGCGTCACACCTTGAGCCATCAAACGACGACCGGCGCGCAATTGATAATGCCGCTCCAGTTCGGAAAGCTGCTTGCGGTCGTTGGCGCCCTGCACTTCCATGGCATCGTGCGGTTGCTCGGTGGCCACCACCAGACCATCGCTCACTGCCATGGCAATGATGTCGGTCAGGTAGTACTCGCCCTGGGCGTTGTTGTTGGAGAGACGGCTCATCCAGTCGCCAAGACGGGCAAAAGGCAGCGCCAGAATGCCGGTATTGCCTTCGGTGATCTGGCGTTCGGCGTCATTGGCATCTTTCTGTTCGACGATGGCCGCAACCTTGCCAGCGGCATCGCGAACAATACGGCCGTAACCGGTCGGGTCATCCAGTTCCACGGTCAGCAAGCCCAACTGCTCCGGCCCCACCTGCTTGAGCAGGCGCTGCAGGGTTTCGACTTCGATCAACGGCACATCGCCGTAGAGCACCAGCACGGTGTCGGACTGAATGAACGGCACTGCTTGAGCAACGGCGTGACCGGTACCCAGCTGTTTATCCTGCAGGACGAAGTTCAGGTCATCCGCCGCCAGGCGTTCGCGTACGGCATCGGCACCATGACCGATCACCACGTGAATGCGCTGTGGATCAAGTTGCCGGGCGCTGTGGATAACATGACCGAGCATGGAGTTGCCGGCAATCGGGTGCAAAACTTTCGGCAAAGCAGAACGCATACGCGTGCCTTGGCCAGCAGCGAGAATAACGATTTCGAGAGACATGACTGGCTACCAATCCTGGGTGGTCAGCGGCTGCGACCGGGTTGTAAAAATCGGAAAAGAAAAAAGGGTAGCCGAGGCTACCCTTTTTAATCAATCACACAACAAGTGCAGCCTTAATGGCCGAACTTCTTGCGGATCTGCTGGACGGTGCGCAGCTGGGCTGCAGCCTCGGCCAGACGTGCGGCAGCAGAACCGTAATCGAATTCCGCGCCTCGCTCATGCAGGGCTTTCTCGGCAGCCTTAACGGCTTCCAAAGCTGCGGCTTCATCCAGGTCGGCAGCACGTTGCACGGTGTCGGCAAGAACCTTGACCATGTTCGGCTGAACCTCGAGGAAACCACCGGAGATGTAATACACCTCCTCTTCCCCGCCCTGCTTGACCAGGCGGATCGGACCTGGCTTCAGATTAGTGATCAGCGGCGCGTGACCCAGGGCGATACCAAGATCACCCAGTGCACCGTGCGCAATCACCATCTCGACCAGACCGGAAAAGATTTCTCCTTCCGCGCTGACGATATCGCAATGGACTGTCATAGCCATCTGATTGCCTCAACCTAAATTAGCGCCCGTTGCCGGGCGCCGGGATTACAGTTTCTTGGCTTTCTCGATCGCTTCTTCGATGCCGCCAACCATGTAGAACGCTTGTTCTGGCAGGTGGTCGTAGTCACCGTTGAGGATGCCTTTGAAGCCAGCAATGGTGTCTTTCAGGGAAACGTATTTACCCGATGCACCGGTGAAGACTTCAGCCACGAAGAACGGCTGCGACAAGAAACGCTGGATCTTACGAGCGCGGTTTACCAACTGCTTGTCGGCTTCCGACAGCTCGTCCATACCCAGGATCGCAATGATGTCCTTCAGTTCTTTGTAACGCTGCAGCACGTACTGAACACCGCGAGCGGTTTCGTAGTGGTCGTTGCCGATCACGTTCGGGTCCAGCTGACGCGAAGTCGAGTCCAGTGGGTCTACCGCCGGGTAAATACCCAGGGAAGCGATGTCACGGGACAGAACGACGGTGGCGTCCAGGTGAGCAAACGTGGTTGCTGGCGACGGGTCGGTCAAGTCGTCCGCTGGTACGTATACCGCCTGGATCGAAGTAATCGAACCTTGCTTGGTCGAAGTGATGCGCTCTTGCAGTACGCCCATCTCTTCAGCCAGGGTCGGCTGGTAACCTACTGCCGAAGGCATACGGCCCAGCAGTGCGGATACTTCAGTACCGGCCAGGGTGTAACGATAGATGTTGTCGACGAACAGCAGAACGTCGTTACCTTCGTCACGGAACTTCTCGGCCATGGTCAGGCCGGTCAGGGCTACGCGCAGACGGTTTCCCGGCGGCTCGTTCATCTGACCGTAAACCAGTGCCACTTTGTCCAGAACGTTGGAGTCCTTCATCTCGTGGTAGAAGTCGTTACCCTCACGAGTACGCTCACCCACACCGGCGAACACGGAATAACCGCTGTGCTCGATGGCGATGTTACGGATCAGTTCCATCATGTTTACGGTCTTGCCTACACCGGCACCACCGAACAGACCGACTTTACCGCCCTTGGCGAACGGGCAAACCAGGTCGATAACCTTGATGCCTGTTTCCAGCAGGTCGTTGCCGCCCGCTTGTTCAGCGAAGGATGGCGCAGGACGGTGAATGCCCCAGCGCTCTTCGGTGTCGATCGGACCAGCTTCGTCAATCGGGTTGCCCAGTACGTCCATGATCCGGCCCAGGGTCGCTTTACCGACTGGTACGGAAATGGCAGCGCCAGAGTCGACAACGTCCAGACCGCGCTTCAAGCCTTCGGTGGAACCCATCGCAATGGTACGAACTACGCCGTCGCCCAGCTGTTGCTGAACTTCCAGGGTAGTGTCCGCGCCTTGTACTTTCAGCGCGTTGTAGATGCTCGGTACGCTGTCGCGTGGAAATTCCACGTCGATAACGGCGCCGATGATTTGAACGATACGTCCGCTACTCATAGCTGGATCCTCTGAATATTTGAACCGTTAAACCGCGGCAGCGCCGCCGACGATTTCCGAGATCTCTTGGGTGATCGCAGCCTGACGCGCCTTGTTGTAGACCAGCTGCAAATCGCTGATCAAATCACCGGCGTTGTCGGTAGCGTTCTTCATCGCGATCATCCGCGCAGCTTGTTCAGCCGCGTTGTTCTCGACCACCGCCTGGTAGACCTGCGACTCCACGTAACGGACCATCAAGCCGTCGAGCAGCTCCTTGGCATCCGGTTCGTAGAGATAGTCCCAGTGGTGCTTGAGTTCTTGATCCGGGGTTGCCACCAGTGGAATCAACTGCTCCACGGTAGGCTGTTGTGTCATGGTGTTGATGAACTTGTTGGACACCACGGACAGGCGGTCAATACGGCCGTCCAGGTAGGCATCCAGCATCACCTTGACGCTGCCGATCAGATCATTGATCGACGGCTCTTCACCCAGGTGGCTGATAGCTGCAACGACGTTACCGCCGAAGTTGCGGAAGAAAGCCGCACCCTTGCTACCAACTACACACAGATCGATCTCGACGCCGTTTTCGCGGTTTACCGCCATGTCCTTGACCAAAGCCTTGAACAGGTTGGTGTTCAAGCCACCACACAGACCACGGTCACTGCTCACTACGACATAACCGACGCGCTTTACTTCACGGTCGATCATGAACGGGTGGCGATATTCCGGGTTAGCGTTGGCCAGATGGCCAATAACCTGGCGGATGCGCTCCGCATAAGGACGGCTAGCAGCCATGCGCATTTGTGCCTTGCGCATTTTGCTGACCGCCACTTTTTCCATGGCGCTGGTAATCTTTTGCGTGCTTTTGATGCTCGCAATCTTACTGCGAATCTCTTTTGCGCCTGCCATGTAACACCTATCAGGTTAGCAAGCGGGAGCCGCTAGGCTCCCGCTGCGGCTTACCAGGTTTGGGTGGCCTTGAACTTCTCGATACCGGCTTTCAGGCCGCCATCGATTTCGTCATTGAAGTCACCCTTCACGTTGATCTTCGCCATCAATTCGGCGTGATCGCGGTTGAAGTAAGCAATCAGCGCTTGCTCGAAGCTGCCGACTTTGGTGATTTCAACGTCAGTCAGGAACCCACGCTCAGCGGCATACAGCGACAGCGACATGTCGGCGATCGACATAGGCGCGTATTGCTTCTGCTTCATCAGCTCGGTAACGCGCTGACCATGCTCAAGTTGCTTACGGGTCGCTTCGTCCAGGTCAGAAGCGAACTGGGCGAATGCCGCCAGTTCACGGTACTGAGCCAGAGCGGTACGGATACCACCGGACAGCTTCTTGATGATCTTGGTCTGAGCGGCACCACCCACACGGGATACCGAAACACCGGCGTTCACTGCAGGACGGATGCCCGAGTTGAACATGGCCGATTCCAGGAAGATCTGACCGTCGGTGATGGAAATCACGTTGGTCGGAACGAACGCGGAAACGTCGCCAGCCTGGGTTTCGATGATCGGCAGTGCGGTCAGGGAACCGGTTTTGCCGGTCACTGCGCCGTTGGTGAACTTCTCTACGTACTCTTCCGAAACGCGGGATGCGCGCTCCAGCAGACGGGAGTGGAGATAGAACACGTCGCCTGGGTAAGCTTCACGGCCTGGTGGACGGCGCAGCAGCAGGGAGATCTGGCGGTAAGCCACTGCTTGCTTGGACAGATCGTCATAAACGATCAACGCGTCTTCACCGCGGTCGCGGAAGAATTCACCCATGGTGCAACCGGCGTACGGTGCCAGGTATTGCAGCGCAGGAGATTCCGAAGCACTGGCAGCCACGATGATCGTGTTCTTCAGTGCGCCGTTTTCTTCCAGCTTGCGAACCACGTTGGCGATGGTCGATTGCTTCTGACCGATGGCTACGTAGACGCAGAAAATGCCGCTGTCTTTCTGGTTGATGATCGCGTCGATCGCCAGAGCGGTTTTACCGATCTGACGGTCACCGATGATCAGCTCACGCTGGCCACGGCCGACAGGGATCATGGCATCGACAGCCTTGTAGCCAGTCTGTACAGGCTGGTCTACCGACTTACGCCAGATCACGCCTGGAGCAACTTTCTCGACCGCGTCGGTCTGGGTGTTGTTCAGCGGACCTTTGCCGTCAACCGGATTACCCAGTGCATCGACTACGCGACCCAGCAGTTCCTTACCAACCGGAACTTCCAGGATACGGCCGGTGCACTTGGCGCTCATGCCTTCAGCCAGAGACTGGTATGCGCCCAAAATAACGGCACCTACGGAGTCTTGCTCCAGGTTGAGGGCCATACCGTAGACGCCGCCCGGAAACTCGATCATCTCGCCGGACATAACATCGGCCAGACCGTGAATCCGCACGATGCCGTCAGATACGCTGACGACAGTGCCTTCGTTACGGGCTTGGGAGGTCACATCGAGCTTGTCGATGCGGCCCTTGATAATTTCACTTATTTCGGAAGGATTGAGTTGCTGCATTGCTCTGCTGCCCCTTCAAACTCAAGATTTCAATGCTTCGGCAAGTTTCGCGATTTTGCCGCGAATCGAGCCATCGATAACCAGGTCGCCGGCGCGGATGACAACACCCCCAATAAGGGATGAATCTTCCTCGACTTGCAGGCGCACTTCCCGGTTGAGTCGTGCACTGAGAACCTTGGCGAGTTTGTCTTGCTGTTCTTGGTTCAATGCGAAAGCACTGGTCACTTCTACGTCTACCGATTTCTCTTGCTCGGCCTTGTACAGGTCGAACAGAGCGGCGATCTCCGGCAGAAGCAGGAGGCGCTCGTTTTCGGCAACAACGTGGATGAAATTCTGTGCCTTGGCATCGAACTTGTCGCCGCACACGTCAATGAACGTGGCGGCCTTTTCTGCGCTCGTCAGTCGCGGGGCCTTGAGCACGCTCTGCATGGTGTCGTCTTCCGACACCGCTGCAGCCAGGCCGAGCATGGCTGACCAATTGGCCAGTTGCTGGTGGGCCTGAGCGTGCTCGAAGGCCGCCTTAGCGTAAGGTCGGGCCAACGTGGTCAGTTCTGCCATGATCGCCCTCGCTTAGATTTCAGCAGCCAGTTGGTTAACCAGCTCTGCGTGCGCGTTTTGATCGATTGCCTTGCCCAGGATCTTCGAAGCACCGCCAACGGCCAGGCTACCCACTTGGGCGCGCAGCGCGTCTTTGACGCTGTTCAGTTCCTGTTCGATCTCGGCCTGAGCCTGAGCCTTCACACGGTCAGCTTCGACGCGAGCCTGTTCACGGGCTTCGTCGACAATCTGGGTACCGCGTTTCTTGGCTTGCTCGATGATTTCAGCTGCCTGAGCTTTCGCTTCGCGCAGTTGCTGACCCGCTTTCTCTTGGGCCAACTCCAGGTCGCGAGCTGCTCGGCTGGCAGCGTCCAGACCATCAGCGATCTTCTTTTGACGTTCGTGCAGTGCCGTGATGACCGGAGGCCATACGAACTTCATGCAGAACAGTACAAAAATCAGGAACGCAACGGACTGGCCAATCAGGGTCGCATTAATGTTCACGCCAACACCTCGCAGTTACGTTGTCCATCACACCAAATTACCCGGAAGATCCGAGTAATTAGCCAGCGATTTGACCAACGAACGGGTTCGCAAAGGTGAAGAACAGAGCGATACCAACACCGATCATGGTTACGGCGTCGAGCAGACCGGCAACGATGAACATTTTAACTTGCAGCATTGGAACCATTTCTGGCTGACGCGCTGCGCCTTCCAGGAACTTGCCGCCCAGCAGGCCGAAACCAATTGCGGTACCCAGTGCGCCCAGGCCGATCAACAGTGCAACAGCGATAGCGGTTAGACCAACTACAGTTTCCATCTTTCCTCCCGACTTTTACGTCGTATGGTTTAGGTTTTTTTAATTTAAAGCGGTAAAACAAATCGTTTCAGAGGCCCCGTTAAGAGCCCCCTCCCGTTTAACGGGGAGGGACATCAGACTAGTCGAAACTGGTCTTAATGGTTTTCTTCGTGCGCCATCGACAGGTAGACGATGGTCAGCATCATGAAGATGAACGCCTGCAGGGTGATGATCAGGATGTGGAACACTGCCCACGCCCACTGCAGAACGACGCCCAGGCCGCTGAGCCAGAGCAGACCGCTGCCGAACATCACAGCAATCAGAATGAACACCAGCTCGCCGGCATACATGTTGCCGAACAGACGCAGAGCCAGGGAGATCGGCTTGGCGATCAGGGTCACGAATTCCAGCAGGAAGTTCACCGGGATCAGCAGGGCTTGAACAAAGATGTTCTTGCTGCCGAACGGGTGCAGGGTCAGCTCGCCGATGAAGCCGCCGAGGCCCTTGATCTTGATGCTGTAGAAAATGATCAGCGCGAACACCGTGAAGGCCATGGCCAGAGTAGCGTTCGGGTCGGTGGTCGACACGGCGCGGAACGGGATGTGGTGGTCGCCGGAGATCAGGATGGCCAGCTGAGGAATCCAGTCGACCGGTACCAGGTCGACGGCGTTCATCAGGAACACCCAGACGAAGATGGTCAGTGCCAGCGGTGCAATCACCGGGCTACGGCCATGGAAGCTGTCTTTCACGCTGCCATCGACGAATTCGACCAAAACTTCAACGAAGTTCTGCAAAGCACCTGGCTGACCGGAAGTCGCCTTCTTTGCCGCCATGCGGAAAAGAAGAACGAAGATCAGACCCAATGCGACCGACCAGCCGAGAGTATCGACGTGGAAAGCCCAGAAGCCCATTTCCTTGGCTTCAGCTGCGGTGTGGGCAAAGCCCCAGCCGCCGGTAGGGTGCTGACCGAAGGTCAGGTTCTGCAAGTGGTGCTGGATATAGCCCGAAGCGGTTGTTTCTGCCATGGTTGCCTCAAACGCCCTAAGGTCTCGAAAGTCTTGTTCTCATCAGCAGGGGAGCGAACCAGCTGACCAGTTGGGTCAGCACGAAGACGCCGAATACAGCCAGCGGCGCCAATGGCTTCACACCTGCGAACGTCAATGCAAAAAGCACCGCCGTCAAAATCAGTTTGCCCGCCTCGCCGGCATAAAATGACCGGACGATGGCTTGAGCTGCCCGGGCGCCGGAAAACCGAAATGCCCTGTGAGCGAAATAAACATTGGGAAGCAAGGCTATCAGGCCTCCGCAAAGTCCCGAGTACCCGGCAACGACTCCATACCGTTGCCAGAGCGCCAAAGCGGCAATGAGCAGAACGACAAATTGAGCCATTAACACCGGAAAAACTGCCAGGCGATGGAACGGCAGGCGGTTTGGCGTGCGGGTTTCCATCACTTTTGCTCTCCAATGGCCGGCTGCCGAAATTCAATAACTTGGCATAATTTGTGCCGACAAAATGCGCGCAGAGTATAGGGGCGGTTCTGCCCCTATTCAACTGTCAGGTAGTGATTTCCGTCTGCACGCTACATGAGGAAATGTTTCAGCGAATATGTGCCAGTACGCCTTGAAGCTCATCCAGGGAGTTGTAACCAATCACCAACTGCCCTTTACCCTTCTTACCGTGGCGAATCTGCACCGCAGAGCCTAGGCGCTCGGCCAGGCGCTGTTCGAGACGGGCGATATCCGGGTCCGGTTTTACCGGTTCAACAGGCTCAGGTTTACCACTCAACCACTGGCGGACCAGTGCTTCAGTCTGGCGCACGGTCAGCCCGCGTGCGACAACATGTCGCGCCCCTTCAACCTGTTGATTGTCCGGCAAACCGAGCAAAGCACGGGCATGACCCATTTCCAGGTCGCCGTGGGACAGCATGGTCTTGATGACTTCCGGCAAGGAAATCAGGCGCAGCAGGTTGGCCACGGTCACCCGGGACTTGCCCACAGCCTCGGCCACCTGTTGCTGGGTCAGCTGGAACTCCTGCTGCAAACGCTGCAGGGCCACGGCTTCTTCAATCGGGTTCAGGTCTTCGCGCTGGATGTTCTCGATCAGCGCAATGGCGATCGCGGTTTCATCGGGTACATCGCGAACCATCGCCGGGATGGTTTCCTGCCCGGCTTGCTGGCTGGCGCGCCAGCGGCGTTCGCCGGCAATGATTTCAAAGCGGCCACCGCCAATCGGGCGCACCACGATCGGTTGCATCACGCCTTGCGCCTTGATCGACATCGCCAGCTCTTCCAGAGCTTGAGGATCCATATCACGACGCGGCTGATACTTGCCGCGCTGGAGCAGGTCCAGGGGAAGATGTTGCAGCTCACGCTGATCGGCTTGCGCCGCTTGTTCTTCCAGCGAGCTGACAGTCGGACCACTCAACAGAGCATCCAGTCCACGTCCGAGACCTCGTTTCTTGACGGCCATGGGGATTCCTTAAGTTGCCTGAGCAGCGGCGATGCGTGAGTTTTTGCGTTGACGACGAACCATTTCGCCCGCCAATGCCAGATAGGCAACGGCGCCTCGCGATGCCTTGTCGTACGCCAGCGCCGGCATGCCGTAGCTTGGTGCTTCGGCCAGACGGATGTTGCGCGGAATGACGGTGTCGTAGAGCTGTTCGCCGAAGTGTTCCTTGAGCTGCGCCGAGACATCGTTCATCAGGCTCAGGCGCGGGTCGTACATCGTACGCAACAGGCCTTCGACCTTGAGGTTCGGGTTCAGCAGTTCAGCGATACGCTTGATGTTATCCACAAGGTCGCTCAAGCCTTCGAGTGCGAAGTACTCGCACTGCATGGGGATAATTACCCCGTCGGCGGCAACCAGTGCATTGAGGGTCAGCATAGACAGCGACGGCGGGCAGTCGATCAGGATGTAATCGTAGTTTTCCCGGATCGGCGCCAGCGCGCTGCGCAGACGGCTTTCCTTCATCTGCATTTCCAGCAGCACCACTTCGGCCGCGGTGAGGTCGCGGTTGGCCGGCAACAACTGGTAACCACCGTGTTCAGAGAAGTGCATGGCCTGGGCCAGATCACATTCACCGATCAGCAGGTCGTAGACCGAGTTTTCCAGGCCATGTTTATCCACACCGCTACCCATGGTGGCGTTGCCCTGTGGATCAAGGTCGATCAACAGCACCCGGCGCTTGGTTGCGACCAGGGATGCTGCGAGGTTGATGCAGGTGGTGGTTTTACCCACGCCACCCTTTTGGTTCGCAATCGCGAATACCTTAGCCATTCTTGCTTGTGTTCCCAATCATGCCGTGCGGCGCAGTATCAGCAGATGGCGTTGGCCTTGGCAACCAGGTACGGCCAGGGCGTGTTCGCTATCGAGGTGGAAGTCTGCCGGCAATGCTACCAGCTCATCGGCCGGATGAACGCCCTTCATTGCCAGCCAGCGTGTTTCGCTATCGCCGAGGTGGCGAGTCCAGTTGCTGAAGTTTTCCATGCTGCTGAACGCACGGGAAATGATCCCGTTGAATGGCTGGGCAGGCTGGAACGCTTCGACGCGACTGTGGATAACTTGCAGGTTATCCAGTTTGAGTTCGAGTTTGACCTGAGTCAGAAAGCGGGTTTTCTTGCCGTTGCTGTCCAGGCAGCTCACTTGGGACTCTGGAAACAGGATGGCCAACGGGATGCCAGGCATGCCGCCGCCGCTGCCGACGTCGAGCCAGCGTCCGTTTTCGATGAATGACATCACGCTCAGACTGTCGAGCAAGTGACGGGAGACCATTTCGTCCGGATCACGCACGGCAGTGAGGTTGTAAGCCTTGTTCCATTTAATCAACAGGGCCAGATAACCCAGCAGTTGCGCGTGCTGGGTTTCTGTCAGCGTGACGCCAAGCTGGCGGGCACCTGTGGATAACTCTTCTGCGTGTTGCGAAGTGACCAACGAACTCAAGCGCTTTGCTCCAACTGACGGCCCGCGCCGCGTTTTTTCAAATGAATCATCAACAGTGAAATGGCTGCCGGTGTTACGCCCGGGATACGCGAGGCCTGGCCCAAAGTCTCCGGACGGGTCGCACCGAGCTTGCTCTGGATCTCTTTGGAGAGACCGGAAATATTCGTGTAATCGATATCCACAGGCAGTTTGGTGTCTTCGCTGGCGCGCAGGCGGGCGATTTCGTCCTGTTGACGATCGATGTAGCCGGCGTACTTGGTCTTGATTTCGACCTGTTCGGCGACTTGTGGATCTTCTGCCCCGCCGCCGGTCACGGCGATCAGACCAGCGTAGTCGATTTCCGGACGACTCAAGAGATTGAGCAGGTTGTATTCGTGAGTCAGCGGCGTGCCGAATTTTTCGGAAATCGCATCGCCCTGTTCAGTGCCCGGGCGTACCCAGGTGCTTTTCAGGCGCAGCTCTTCCAGTTCGATGCTTTCGCGTTTTTTGCAAAAAGCCGCCCAACGCACGTCATCCACCAGGCCCAGTTCGCGACCTTTTTCGGTCAAACGCAGGTCAGCGTTGTCTTCGCGCAGGATCAAGCGGTATTCGGCACGGGACGTGAACATCCGGTATGGCTCTTGGGTACCGAGGGTAATCAGGTCGTCGACCAACACGCCGATGTAGGCCTCGTCGCGACGCGGGCACCAGGCGTCTTTGCCTTGCGCACGCAGTGCAGCGTTGGTCCCGGCGAGCAAACCCTGGGCACCGGCTTCTTCGTAACCGGTGGTGCCGTTGATTTGCCCGGCGAAGAACAGGCCGCCGATGACTTTGGTTTCCAGGCTGTACTTCAGGTCACGCGGGTCGAAGTAGTCGTACTCGATGGCGTAGCCCGGACGCACGATGTGTGCGTTTTCCATGCCGCGGATCGATTGCACGATCTGCAGTTGCACGTCGAACGGCAGGGATGTGGATATCCCGTTCGGATACAGCTCGTTTGTCGTCAGGCCTTCCGGTTCGATGAAGACCTGGTGGCTTTCCTTGTCGGCAAAGCGATGGATCTTGTCTTCGATCGACGGGCAGTAACGCGGGCCGATGCCTTCGATCTCACCGGCAGCGGAATACATCGGCGAACGGTCGAGGTTCGCGGCAATGATTTCGTGGGTGCGCGCATTCGTG
The DNA here is from genome assembly GCF_034541995.1 of Pseudomonas sp. BIC9C. Taxonomy (NCBI): domain Bacteria; kingdom Pseudomonadati; phylum Pseudomonadota; class Gammaproteobacteria; order Pseudomonadales; family Pseudomonadaceae; genus Pseudomonas; species Pseudomonas sp. BIC9C. Next base: position 285,686 of record NZ_JAWDGM010000008.1, on the reverse strand, counting down.
TGGGTAATCCAGCAACTGACCTGCTGTGGATGCTGTTCCTTGCTACCCATGAACGACATCACCGGGATCGGCGTATCACCCGGTTGTTCGGTCATCACCGAGAAATCCACAGACCGGCCGTCGATACGCGGCGGAGTACCGGTTTTCAAACGACCCACACGCAATGGCAGTTCACGCAGACGGTGGGCCAGCGCGATCGATGGTGGATCACCGGCGCGACCGCCGGAAAAATTCTGCAAACCGATGTGGATAAGTCCACCGAGGAACGTGCCGGTGGTCAACACCACGGAATCGGCGAAGAAACGCAGGCCCATCTGGGTGACAACACCACGGACTTGTTCCTGCTCGACAATCAGATCGTCCGCAGCCTGTTGAAATATCCACAGGTTCGGCTGGTTTTCCAGGATTTCGCGGACAGCAGCCTTGTACAGAACCCGGTCCGCCTGCGCGCGGGTTGCTCGCACAGCGGGACCTTTACGGCTGTTCAACACGCGAAACTGGATGCCGCCTTTATCGGTAGCCATGGCCATCGCGCCGCCGAGGGCATCGATTTCCTTGACCAGGTGGCTTTTGCCGATCCCGCCAATGGCCGGGTTGCAACTCATGGCACCGAGGGTTTCCACGTTATGCGTCAGCAACAGGGTTTTAACCCCCATACGTGCTGAGGCCAGTGCTGCCTCGGTACCGGCATGACCGCCGCCGATGACGATCACTTCAAAACGGGAAGGGAAATCCACCACGCACCTCGTGCCTGCTTAAGTAGGTAATTCAGGAATAGTTTGAGCTCAGGTTTTCGGACCTGGTCGACAAGTATAGGGACTTCGACCTTCCTAAAGAACCCTTTGCACAAAATTTAACCAGCTGTGGAAAAGTCGGAGTTATAGAAATTAAAAAAGAGAGAAATTTATTAAATCTTTGTTTTTATGTTTATTTCTATGCACATGCCATTCTGTGGATAGATCTATACAGCCCTTTGTTTTCAATATGTACAGAGATTCAAAACCCTGTGTTCAGGTGCCAATGAGGCCCTTGGATAACCGGTGTAAGCCTGTGGATGAAAGGGGTGGTTATCCACAGAGGCGGTTATGTTCAGTTTTCAGGCCCTGTTATCAACTGACCTTAGCGGCGGTTATTCACAGGGCTTAATCCACAGAAAAGCCCTGTTTACGCGAAATTCAGGTGCAGGAATTCCGCTCAAGCAGACAAAGTCCGCTCGGCACTGGAAGGTTTATTCAGAAAAGGAGAGAGCAGACAGGCGCGAATGGCCTGTCTGTGAACAACAGGAGGGCTACTTGCCGATACAGAAGCTGGAGAAAATTCGCCCCAACAGATCGTCCGAGCTGAAGGCGCCGGTGATTTCTCCCAGCGATTGTTGAGCCTGGCGCAAATCCTCGGCCAACAACTCGCCGGCACCGGCCAGGGTCAACTGAGCGCGACCATGTTCGAGAGCAGCGCTGGCATGGCCAAGCGCCTCCAGGTGTCGCCGGCGAGCACTGAAACTGCTTTCGGACGTTTGTTCGTAGCCCATGCAGGCCTTCAGGTGATCACGCAGCAGCTCCAGGCCGACTCCACCGGACTTGGCGCTCAGGCTGATGGTGACGTGGCCATCGTCGCTGACCTCGATGGCAATGGCTTCGCCCGTAAGGTCGGCCTTGTTGCGGATCAGGGTAACTTTCGCGGGATCGGGACGAATTTCGAGAAACTCCGGCCATAGTGCGAATGGATCGAGAGCTTCCGGTGCCGTCGCGTCGACCACCAGCAGCACCCGGTCCGCTTCGCCGATGGCTTTCAAGGCTCGCTCGACGCCGATTTTTTCCACATGGTCATCGGTATCGCGCAGACCGGCGGTATCCACCACATGCAGCGGCATGCCATCGATGTGGATATGTTCCCGAAGCACGTCCCGGGTGGTGCCGGCAATTTCGGTCACGATCGCCGCTTCACGCCCGGCCAGTGCATTGAGCAAGCTGGATTTACCGGCATTCGGACGACCGGCAATGACCACGGTCATACCGTCTCGCAGCAAGGCGCCCTGCCCGGCTTCGCGCATGACGGTGGATAACTCGTCGCGGACTTTGTCGAGCATGCTCAGGACGTGGCCATCGGCGAGGAAGTCGATTTCTTCTTCCGGGAAATCGATGGCCGCTTCGACATAGATTCGCAGGCCGATCAGTTGTTCGGTGAGGTTATGCACACGTGACGAGAAAGCACCCTGCAGGGAGCGCAACGCGTTTCGCGCAGCCTGTGCAGAACTGGCTTCAATCAGGTCGGCAATCGCCTCGGCCTGAGCGAGGTCCAGTTTGTCGTTGAGGAAGGCGCGCTCACTGAACTCCCCCGGTCGGGCGAGACGGCAACCCAGTTCCAGGCAGCGCTTGAGCAACATATCCAGAACGATCGGGCCGCCATGGCCCTGGAGTTCCAGCACATCTTCGCCGGTGAACGAGTTTGGCCCTGGAAAATACAGCGCGATGCCCTGGTCCAGCACCTCGTCGTTTTCACCGAGAAACGGGCCATAGTGGGCAAATCGCGGCTTGAGCTCGCGACCACTGAAAGCCTTGGCCGCAACGCTGGCCAACGGCCCGGAAATACGCACGATGCCTACACCGCCGCGACCTTGTGCGGTGGCGACGGCTGCGATGGTTTCACGAGGAACGCTCATAAACCGGTATCCAGACAAAAGTGACAGATAGCAAAACGCCCCACTAGGGGGCGTTTTGAGTGGTTATCCACAGTGTAAATCAGGCAGCTGCTTTGGTAGCCGCTTCGATCTTGCGTGTGATGTACCACTGTTGGGCGATCGACAGGCAGTTGTTCACTACCCAGTACAGCACCAGACCCGCCGGGAACCACAGGAAGAAGAAGGTGAAGATGATTGGCATCAGCTTCATGACCTTGGCCTGCATCGGATCCGGTGGAGTCGGGTTCAGCTGCTGCTGGATGAACATGGTTGCACCCATGATGATCGGCAGAATGAAGAACGGATCCTTGATCGACAGGTCAGTAATCCACAGCATGAACGGTGCCTGGCGCATCTCGACGCTTTCCAGCAGAACCCAGTACAGCGAGAGGAAAACCGGCATCTGCACGAGGATTGGCAAGCAACCACCCAGCGGATTGATCTTCTCTTTCTTGTACAGCTCCATCATGGATTGCGACATTTTCTGCCGGTCATCGCCATGTTGCTCTTTCAGCGCGGCCAGTTTCGGTGCCACTGCACGCATGCGCGCCATGGATTTGTAGCTGGCAGCCGACAGCGGGAAGAAGATCCCTTTGATCAGCATGGTCAGGAAGATGATCGACCAGCCCCAGTTACCCACAATGGCGTGAATGTGTTGCAGCAACCAGAAGATCGGCTGGGCGATGAACCACAGAATGCCGTAGTCGACCGTCAGTTCCAGGCCTGGGGACAACTCTTTCAGCACGGCCTGGCTTTTCGGACCGGCGTACAGAACAGCGCTGGTCTCGGCCTTGGCACCTGGCGCAACACTCATCGATGGGCCGGTGTAGCCGATAATGTAGTTGCCTTTGCTGTCTTTACGGGTCTGGACGACGTTGTTTTCGCCCTTGGCCGGAATCCATGCGGTCACGAAGTAGTGCTGCAACCAGGCAACCCAACCGCCAGTGACGGTTTCTTTGAGCGGTGCCTTGTCCATGTCCTTCATGGACACTTTCTTGTACGGCTCGGAACTTGTCCACAGGGCGGCGCCCAGGTAAGTCGCGGTGCCGGTAGCCGTGGTCGACGAAGGATCGGCGCTGGCGTCACGCTTCAACTGGGCAAACATCGCACCAGTCCATGGCTGGGCGCTCTGGTTGTCGATCAGGTAGGAAACGGTTACGTCGTACAGGCCGCGTTTCAGAGTGAAACGCTTGATGTAGTTGACGCCGTCCTTGCTGAACTTCAGGTCTACGACCAATTGGTCCTGACCGTCAGCCAGTTGATAAACCTTCTTCTCCGCAGAGTAAACCGGACGACCGGCCGGATTGGCATCCGGACCGTTGGTGCCGATCAGACCACTTTGCGCCAGATAAGTACGTTCGCCGCCGTTATCGAACAGCTGGAACGGAATTTCCGGGTGATCCTGACGACGCGGATACAGCGGCAGAGTCAGCTGGGCAACATCGCCACCTTGTGGGTCGACAGCCAGGTCCAGTACATCCGTTTTGATCTGGATGAGGTCCTTGCTCACAGCCACCGGTGTTTCGGCAGGTGCGCTGGTGTCGCTTGCAGCACGTGGAATGTCGTCACTGGCGGAAGCGTTGGAGCCAGATGCCGTATCCGGCAGGCCCGATGCAGTCGTATTGGTGGCAACATTCTGAGTCGGCAGGGCAGCCTGGCCATAGTCCTGGTTCCATTTAAGAACCATAACGTAGGACACGATTGCCAGGGCGACGATCAGGATCGTGCGTTTGATATCCATGATTACTCGGCCATCGAAGAAGAACGGGAGGTAGGGATAGGTGGAACCGGGTCATAACCACCGGGATTCCACGGATGACAGCGACCTAAACGACGAAAGGTCAGCCAGCCACCGCGAAGAAGGCCATGATTTTCGATGGCTTCTAACGCGTAGCAGGAACAACTGGGGTAGAAACGACAGTGATCGGCCATCAGAGGACTAATGGCATAGCGATAAAACTGGATCGGAACGAGTGCCAGTTTACGCATCTGGACTGTCTACCCCTACAGTTTCGGTTTTGACTGCTGGTACTGGCGAACTGCGAGCCAGACGTTTCCAGAGTTTGCCGAAATGCTGAATCAATTCGGGGTTTTCTACGTCACCCAAACCTTTGCGCGCGACGATAACAATGTCCCAACCGACCAGTGAATCCTGGTTCAGGCGAAACGATTCGCGCATCAGACGTTTGAGGCGATTGCGCTCGACGGAGAGCTTTACGCTCTTTTTCCCGATAACCAACCCGAGACGGGGGTGATCAAGATCGTTGTTGCGCGCAAGGAGCAGGAGATTTTTCCCCGGAACCTTGCCGGTAGGGGAGTCAAAGACTGCCTTGAAATGCCGGGGGGTAAGCAGACGCTTTTCCCGACTGAAGTCCTGACTCACCTCCAGTGCCGGATTATCAAACTGCCAGACGCGCACGACCTTTGGCGCGACGACGCGACAGGACGGCACGACCGTTCTTGGTAGCCATGCGAGCACGGAAACCGTGGGTACGAGCGCGTTTGATAGTGCTTGGTTGGAAAGTACGTTTCATTGTCGTGTTACCTGGTTCGTCCACAACGGGCCGGAATGGCCCCCGTTTTAAGAGACCGGGGATTCTAGAGAAAGCAAGCCTCTAGGTCAATTTCCAACCAGCGTTTCCTTATAAATAGATCTCCAGAGGTTTTGCGCTGAACGAACCGTCGGCAAATATAAAAATAAGAAAGGAAAGTATTTAAAGCTTTTCTGTAAAGCTTATAAAAACAAGGCAAACACCCATCTGTGGATAAGTCGATTCAGCCCTTGTTTTACCTACTGTACAGAGAATGACAACTACAGTGGAAAACGGTGTTCAGCCTGTGCTGCGCTGTCGGATAACCTGTGTGTGGAAGGCTGGTTTATCCACAGTCCGGTTATCCACCGAGTTTCGCCCCCACTTGTGCAATGACCTTAACCCCGGTTATCCACAGAGCTTATGCACAGACCGCTGGTCGTCTTTTTTGCGTATAAAACGGCGATTCTTCTTGGTCGATGAACCACCTTCGTGTGGATAAGTCGGCGTCTGGTCGTTACAATGACCGCTTGTTTTTGCCTCACCGGCTTTCAACTTAGGGGATATCCGTGTCAGTGGAACTTTGGCAGCAGTGCGTGGAGCTTTTGCGCGATGAGCTGCCTGCCCAACAATTCAACACTTGGATCCGTCCACTACAGGTCGAAGCCGAGGGCGACGAGTTGCGTGTGTATGCACCCAATCGTTTTGTTCTGGACTGGGTCAACGAAAAGTACCTGGGGCGTGTTCTCGAATTGCTCGATGAGCACGGCAACGGCATGGCGCCTGCGCTTTCCTTATTAATAGGCAGCAAACGCAGTTCGGCACCCCGGGCCGCGCCAAACGCTCCCCTGGCTGCCGCGGCTTCCCAGGCTCAGGCTGCTCAAGCGCCCGCCAATCCGTCGCCGCCAGCACCTGCCGCGGCTTCGACCAAGCGGGCTACGCAAAAAGTCTCTGAGGTCACCGAGGAAGAACCTTCCCGTGACAGCTTCGACCCGATGGCCGGCGCCAGTTCGCAACAGGCTCCGGTTCGTGCCGAGCAACGTACCGTGCAGGTCGAAGGTGCGCTCAAGCACACCAGTTACCTGAACCGTACCTTTACCTTCGAGAATTTCGTTGAGGGTAAATCCAACCAGTTGGCGCGCGCCGCTGCCTGGCAGGTGGCAGACAACCCCAAGCATGGTTACAACCCGCTCTTCCTTTATGGTGGTGTCGGCCTGGGTAAAACCCACTTGATGCACGCTGTGGGTAACCACCTGTTAAAGAAGAACCCGAATGCCAAGGTGGTTTACCTGCATTCCGAGCGTTTCGTGGCGGACATGGTCAAGGCCCTGCAACTGAACGCGATCAACGAGTTCAAGCGCTTCTACCGTTCGGTGGATGCGTTGCTGATCGATGACATTCAGTTCTTCGCCCGCAAGGAGCGTTCCCAGGAAGAGTTTTTCCACACCTTCAACGCCCTGCTCGAAGGTGGTCAGCAGGTCATTCTCACCAGTGACCGCTACCCGAAAGAAATCGAAGGCCTTGAAGAACGCCTCAAATCCCGCTTTGGCTGGGGCCTGACCGTAGCGGTCGAGCCTCCGGAGCTGGACACCCGCGTGGCGATCCTGATGAAACAGGCCGATCAGGCCAAAGTCGAGTTGCCTCACGACGCCGCGTTCTTCATTGCCCAACGCATTCGTTCCAACGTCCGTGAGCTGGAAGGCGCGCTCAAACGCGTGATCGCCCACTCGCACTTCATGGGTCGCGATATCACCATCGAGCTGATTCGCGAATCCCTGAAGGACTTGTTGGCGTTGCAGGATAAACTGGTCTCTGTGGATAACATTCAGCGCACTGTCGCCGAGTACTACAAGATCAAGATCTCCGACTTGCTGTCCAAACGCCGTTCGCGTTCGGTCGCTCGTCCGCGTCAGGTCGCCATGGCGTTGTCCAAGGAACTCACCAACCACAGCCTGCCGGAAATCGGCGATGTGTTTGGCGGTCGCGACCATACAACGGTCTTGCACGCGTGCCGCAAGATCAACGAACTTAAGGAATCCGACGCGGACATCCGCGAGGACTACAAGAACCTGCTGCGTACGCTGACCACTTGATGAACACCAGCGCAGCTTATTAAGGCAAGGGACTAGACCATGCATTTCACCATTCAACGCGAAGCCCTGTTGAAACCCCTGCAACTGGTCGCAGGCGTCGTCGAACGCCGACAGACCTTGCCGGTGCTTTCCAACGTGCTGCTGGTTGTCGAAGGCCAGCAATTGTCGCTGACCGGTACCGACCTGGAAGTCGAGCTGGTTGGTCGTGTTCAACTCGAAGAGCCGGCGGATCCGGGTTCCATCACCGTGCCGGCGCGCAAGCTGATGGACATCTGCAAAAGCCTGCCGAACGATGCGCTGATCGACATCAAGGTCGATGAGCAGAAGCTCGTGGTCAAGGCCGGCCGTAGCCGCTTCACCCTGTCGACACTGCCGGCCAACGATTTCCCTACCGTGGAAGAAGGCCCGGGTTCGCTGACCTGTAGCCTGGAGCAAAGCAAGCTGCGTCGCCTGATCGAGCGCACCAGCTTCGCCATGGCCCAGCAGGACGTGCGTTACTATCTCAACGGCATGTTGCTGGAAGTCTCTGCTGGCGTGATCCGTGCCGTAGCCACCGACGGTCACCGTCTGGCCATGTGCTCGATGCAGGCCGATATCGGCCAGCCGGATCGTCACCAGGTCATTGTGCCGCGCAAAGGTATCCTTGAGCTGGCACGCCTGCTCACCGAGCCGGACGGCAATGTCAGCATCGTACTGGGTCAGCACCACATCCGCGCCACCACCGGTGAATTCACCTTCACCTCGAAGCTGGTCGACGGCAAATTCCCGGACTACGAACGCGTTCTGCCAAAAGGCGGCGACAAGCTGGTTCTTGGCGATCGCCAGGCTCTGCGCGAAGCGTTCAGCCGTACCGCGATTCTGTCCAACGAGAAGTACCGTGGTATCCGTCTGCAACTGGCCAGCGGTCAGTTGAAGATCCAGGCGAACAACCCGGAGCAGGAAGAAGCGGAAGAAGAAGTGGGCGTTGAATACAACGGTGGCTCTCTGGAAATCGGCTTCAACGTGAGCTACCTGCTCGACGTACTGGGCGTGATGACCACCGAGCAGGTTCGTCTGATCCTGTCCGACTCCAACAGCAGCGCGCTGGTGCAGGAATCGGATAACGACGACTCGGCCTACGTTGTCATGCCGATGCGTCTGTAATCATGCTCAGCAGAAGCTAGATGTCCTTAAGTCGCGTCTCGGTCACCGCGGTGCGCAATCTGCACCCGGTGACCTTCTCCCCCTCCCCCCGCATCAATATTCTTTACGGCGCCAACGGCAGCGGCAAAACCAGTGTTCTGGAAGCCATCCACCTGCTGGGGCTTGCCCGTTCGTTTCGCAGCACCCGTCTGTTGCCGGTCATTCAATACGAACAGCTTGCCTGTACGGTATTTGGCCAGGTTGAACTGGCGGAGGGCGGGCATAGCGCCTTGGGTATTTCCCGGGATCGCCAAGGCGAATTCCAGATCCGTATCGATGGGCAGAATGCGCGCAGCGCCGCGCAACTGGCAGAGATCCTGCCACTGCAACTGATCAATCCGGACAGCTTTCGATTGCTGGAAGGTGCGCCGAAGATTCGCCGACAGTTTCTCGACTGGGGTGTGTTCCACGTGGAACCGCGCTTCATGTCAACCTGGCAGCGCTTGCAGAAGGCCCTGCGCCAGAGAAACTCTTGGCTGCGGCATGGTACACTTGACGCCGTTTCGCAAGCGGTTTGGGACAGGGAACTGTGCCAGGCCAGCGCTGAAATTGATGAATACCGCCGCGCTTATATCAAAGCCTTGAAACCAGTCTTTGAACAAACCTTGAGCGAACTGGTTGAGCTTGAAGGCTTGACGCTCAGCTATTACCGCGGCTGGGACAAGGACCGTGAACTGAGTGCTGTGCTCGCCGGGTCTCTTCCACGAGACCAGCAAATGGGGCATACCCAGGCCGGACCACAACGTGCTGACTTGCGTCTCAGACTGGGCGCGCACAACGCCGCGGACATCTTGTCCCGTGGCCAGCAGAAGTTGGTGGTTTGCGCATTACGGATTGCCCAGGGGCACCTGGTCAGCCAGGCTCGACGCGGTCAGTGTATTTATCTGGTGGATGACTTGCCGTCCGAGCTGGACGAGCACCACCGTCGCGCGCTTTGCCGCTTGTTGGAAGACTTACGCTGCCAGGTATTTATCACCTGTGTAGATCACGAATTATTGAGGGAAGGCTGGCAGACGGAAACGCCAGTCGCTCTGTTCCACGTGGAACAGGGCCGTATCACCCAGACCCACGACCATCGGGAGTGAAGGCATTGAGCGAAGAAAATACGTACGACTCAACGAGCATTAAAGTGCTGAAAGGCCTGGATGCCGTACGCAAACGTCCCGGTATGTATATTGGTGATACCGACGATGGCAGCGGCCTGCACCACATGGTGTTCGAGGTGGTCGACAACTCGATCGACGAAGCGCTCGCCGGCTACTGCGACGACATCAGCATCATCATCCACCCGGATGAGTCCATCACCGTTCGCGACAACGGCCGTGGCATCCCGGTAGACGTACACAAAGAAGAAGGCGTTTCGGCAGCCGAGGTCATCATGACTGTGCTGCACGCTGGCGGTAAATTCGACGACAACTCCTACAAGGTTTCCGGCGGTCTGCACGGTGTGGGTGTGTCAGTAGTTAACGCCCTGTCGGAAGAGCTGGTCCTGACCGTTCGCCGTAGCGGCAAGATCTGGGAACAGACTTACGTCCACGGTGTTCCGCAAGAGCCGATGAAAATCGTTGGCGACAGCGAAACCACCGGCACGCAGATCCACTTCAAGGCTTCCAGCGAAACCTTCAAAAACATCCACTTCAGCTGGGACATCCTGGCCAAGCGGATTCGTGAACTGTCCTTCCTCAACTCCGGTGTCGGTATCGTCCTCAAGGACGAACGCAGCGGCAAGGAAGAACTGTTCAAATACGAAGGCGGCCTGCGTGCGTTCGTTGAATACCTGAACACCAACAAGACCCCGGTCAACCAGGTGTTCCACTTCAACATCCAGCGTGAAGACGGCATCGGCGTGGAAATCGCCCTGCAGTGGAACGACAGCTTCAACGAGAACCTGTTGTGCTTCACCAACAACATCCCGCAGCGCGACGGCGGTACTCACCTGGTAGGTTTCCGTTCCGCGCTGACGCGTAACCTGAACACCTACATCGAAGCCGAAGGCCTGGCGAAGAAGCACAAGGTCGCCACCACCGGTGACGACGCCCGTGAAGGCCTGACCGCGATCATTTCGGTGAAAGTGCCGGATCCGAAGTTCAGCTCCCAGACCAAAGACAAGCTGGTGTCTTCCGAAGTGAAGACCGCGGTCGAACAGGAAATGGGCAAGTACTTCTCCGACTTCCTGCTGGAAAACCCGAACGAAGCCAAGCTGGTCGTCGGCAAGATGATCGACGCGGCCCGTGCCCGTGAAGCGGCACGTAAAGCCCGCGAGATGACTCGTCGCAAAGGCGCGCTGGATATCGCCGGCCTGCCGGGCAAACTGGCCGACTGCCAGGAAAAGGACCCTGCCCTGTCCGAACTGTACCTCGTGGAAGGTGACTCCGCGGGCGGCTCTGCCAAGCAGGGACGTAACCGCAAGACCCAGGCGATTCTGCCCCTCAAGGGTAAAATCCTGAACGTCGAGAAGGCACGCTTCGACAAGATGATCTCTTCCCAGGAAGTGGGCACCTTGATCACTGCGCTGGGTTGCGGCATCGGTCGCGAAGAGTACAACATCGACAAGTTGCGCTATCACAACATCATCATCATGACCGATGCTGACGTCGACGGTTCGCACATCCGTACCCTGCTGCTGACCTTCTTCTTCCGTCAGTTGCCGGAGCTGATCGAGCGTGGCTACATCTACATCGCTCAGCCGCCGCTGTACAAAGTGAAGAAAGGCAAGCAAGAGCAATACATCAAAGACGACGACGCCATGGAAGAGTACATGACGCAGTCGGCCCTGGAAGATGCGAGCCTGCACCTGAACGAGGATGCACCGGGTATCTCCGGCGAAGCCCTTGAGCGTCTGGTGAATGACTTCCGTCTGGTGATGAAGACCCTCAAGCGCCTGTCGCGCCTGTATCCACAGGAACTGACCGAGCACTTCATCTACCTGCCGGCCGTCAGCATGGAGCAACTGTCCGATCACGCAGCGATGCAGGATTGGCTGGCGCAGTACGAAGTGCGTCTGCGCACCGTCGAGAAGTCAGGTCTGGTCTACAAGGCCAGCCTGCGTGAAGACCGCGAACGTGGCGTGTGGCTGCCAGAGGTCGAACTGATCTCCCACGGCCTGTCCAACTACGTCACCTTCAACCGCGACTTCTTCGGCAGCAACGACTACAAGACCGTTGTTTCCCTGGGCGCTCAACTGAGTACTCTGCTCGACGATGGCGCGTACATCCAGCGTGGCGAGCGCCGTAAATCGGTCACCGAGTTCAAGGAAGCCCTGGACTGGCTGATGGCCGAAAGCACCAAGCGTCACACCATCCAGCGATACAAAGGTCTGGGCGAAATGAATCCGGATCAGCTGTGGGAAACCACCATGGACCCAAGTGTGCGCCGCATGCTGAAAGTGACCATCGAAGACGCCATTGGCGCGGACCAGATCTTCAACACCCTGATGGGTGATGCGGTCGAACCTCGTCGCGACTTCATCGAAAGCAACGCCCTGGCGGTGTCCAACCTGGACTTCTGATTGGTGTAGGTTCTCAAAATAATTGAGAATTTTCACAAATAGTTGAACCGGTAATGAAAAAGCCAACGTTGAATAAACGTTGGCTTTTTTATGCCTGTGCGATTAATAACTGAAGTTGAGGATTTCGGTGCGCGGACGATTTATTGGTTTTGAAGCGGCAGGAATTTTAAAAATCCCGTTATTCAAGATTCATATTTAATACACGATTTATAGAAGATATTTACATATAACACGGAACTATAATATCAGTTTAAATTTGGCTGTTTAGCTATAAAGGAATTGTCAGTTGATCAGGTGTGGCTTAATATCAACGACCTTATGCTTTTGAAGGTTAATGACCAAATTACTTTCAATGCATAGAAGCTATTAAGGTGTGAGCTTGATCTGATCGGCGCCACTGGTGGCGTACGAGAATTTCGAAGCGAAGAAGCGAAAGGAGAAGTCAGATGTAAAAAACGCGATCAACCTTGGGAGGATGACCGCGCCTTGATGAAGCAAAGATTACTACTGTGGTGGCTGTAATTTCTGCCTTTTTTCGGCGCATGTCAACTCTCCCCTAATTTTTCGACCTAAGCGAGGCTTCTCGAGGGCACAGTGTTGTCCGATGAATCGCCTCCATGAGCCTGCTGGCGCATCCAGTTTTGTGCGCCACGGTCTCGCTCGACCTGGAGAAATATCATGACCGTACGAAAGGTTGTAACCCGCAGATCCTGCCACTTCCGAGGGTTTATTCCCTCCCAAAAAAACGGAAAGCCGATACCTTGGGAATCTCAGCTGGAGGGAGTCTTTTTGAGCTTGTTGGAGCTCTCCCCTCAAGTGCTCCGATACGACGTTCAGCCGAGCAAGGAAATTTTCGCTATGGGCGACGACGCGGGGATCTACTACCCCGATGTCCGCGCAGTGTTACGAGATGGCTCGGAGCGGTGGTTTGAGGTCAAGCCAGCCGTAAAGCTGAGCGTCCGATATGTGAGCTCACGTTTGGAGGCCATAGGGAGTCACTTCCAGAACACTAATCGGGTGTTCTCGGTGGTTACCGATGAGCAGCTCATGGCCGAGCCTTTCGTTAGTAATCTGCGTAATTTGATGTATTACCGCAGGAGTTCAATGCTCATCAATTTCGATTTGGGCAGTATTGAATCGATGTTGGAAATCCGCCAGCCAAAAACGATCGATGAACTCTGTGGGCTCGTCGGTAATTCGAGGGCTTGGCACCTTCTTGGTCAGGGGGCTTTAGGGGTAGACCTCGATAAACCTGTCATCGCTGGGGCAGCCATATACCTGCAAGGAGGTCACCGTCATGGAAACTTTTTCTCTTAAGGCGGGATTGGTGGTCACGCTGCACGGAGCGAAACTCAGACTAAGAAAGAGCTTGGGTAACGGAGTGTTGCTTTGGACAAATGAGCTTGATGAGACTTCCAAAATAAAGGAGTCAGATTTCTATAGCTTTTATGATTCAAGAGAACTATTCATAGATGACGAGCAGCCACATCTTGGCATGATTCCAACTGTCAGAAATGCGCCCCCAGACATCACATGCTTCCCTGAAAATCATGCTGCAATGGCCTTCCGGCGACGTTCTTATTTAGTTAGGTTGATTAATAGCGTCGGGCTTATGTTGCCGCCTAATAGGTATCTCGGCAAACTCATCCAAGAGGTGGCCAAGGACACAGGCGACACGCTTCCTCCCCCGTCGGTTTCCACGGTAAGAAGGTGGTTCAACCTCTTCCGGACCGGAAGCATCGTTAAGTTGGTGCCTCACCACTTTGACAAGGGGCGCAGCCGTATTATCCAGGGAGAGCTGGAAGATCTTGTTTCCGATTTGATCCAGACGGATTACCTGGCTCTTGAGCGCCCTCTCGTGTCGCCGGTCTACGAGAAGCTCAAGTCGCAGATAGAAAAGGTAAATGAAGGTCGGCTACCGTCTCTTAGGTTGGTTATTCCGTCTGAGATGACCTTCAGGCGATACATTGACAGCATGGACCCCTATGCATTGGACAAGGGCCGCTTGGGTAAACATGCCGCGAACCAGATTCATCGAACCGCTATAGGCAAGCTGGTAGTCGAGAAGATTCTGGATCGCTGGGAGATTGACCATACTCCACTGGATATTCTGGTGGTCGATGCGAAAACGGGTAAGCACATTGGGAGGCCATTTTTAACGATCGTACTTGACCGTCATTCTCGAATGATCATGGCTTATCTGATTCATTTCGCCGCGCCAAATACAGAAAGCGTGCTGCGTGCTATTGAGCGTGCAATACGCCCGAAAGCGGCTTGGCTCGCACGATTTCCTTCGGTGCTGAGCGAATGGCGAGCTCACGGACTTCCCTCCCGCATTGTTCCCGACAACGCAGCCGAGTTTCACGCGGACGACCTGATCAACGCGTTCAACGAGCTGGGTATCGAGATCATGTATCCGGCGTCCCGTGCCCCCCAAAAAAAAGGGGCGGTAGAACGATTCTTTCGTACGTTGAATGATGGGCTCATACACCGGCTGCCTGGCACCACGTTCTCGAATACAAAAGAACGCGGTGATTACCCCTCGGAAGCACTCGCGTGCCTGACGCTGGAGGATCTCGAAGCCAAGCTGGTCAAATGGATAGTCGATGTTTATCACCAACGAACGCATCGTGGTCTGCCTGCCCAGATGAGTCCTGCACAAGCTTGGCTCGCTGGGGAGGGGCATCGTCATATTTGCCTGCCAACCGATTTAGATGCGCTGGAATCTGTCCTAGCCAAGCGTAAACACTCCCCGGTTCATCATTACGGGGTGGAGGTCGGGACACACGTCTACCATTCCGCTGAACTTGCTGAGCTGAAAATGAAGCTCGACGACGGTGAAAAAGTCCAAGTGAGGTACCGAGACGAACTCGGACACGTGTGGATACATGATCGCTTCAGAAACGTGTTCATTCTGGTACCAGCTAAAGATAAACGTCTCATTGGTCTTAGTCGCGAGACCTTTGATCTGGCGAGGGAGAAGTTGCGTCACACGGGCAAACGATCTCCCTCCTTCGAGGCTATTCATCAAGCCTATCAAGACATCATGGGTGATGTGGCAGATCTGAAACGATCCCAGAAGACTCGTGAACGTCGAGAGGCGGCAAGGGTGAAACTTGATCGTGGCGGGCTGCAGCAAACCTCCTTAGCGAGCCCGCAGAAAGCCGCGGATTTTGTCGATGGAGACATCGATACGGACGCTATTGCCGGCTATTCAGTGGTGTCGCGCGCACCTCAAATGAGCAAATCATAATGGACGCCATTCTCGAAACTCAGGCGCAGTTCTCTCTTCGCCACCATTTTATTCGCAGCCCGCAGAGTGATCATGCCATAGCGCGCATGGAGGAGGTTCGACAAGACACCCTGAGGACGCAGACTAGCAAAGGGCTGGTTATCCAAGGTCCGAGCGGCGTTGGCAAGAGCTCCCTGATACGGGAGTACATGCGATCCGAAGCCGATGGGTATCCAGAATCCAAGAGCTCGGTCTTGGTTGTGGAGATGCCCTCTTCGCCTTCCAAGAAAAACCTTGCGACTGCTGTATTGACTGCAATGAAGGATCCATTCGCCACGGCACGTGGTCATTCAGCCGAGCACAAGTTTTCTCGGATCATCACGTTGCTGAGAAACCAGCGAATTGCGATGGTCATTCTGGACGAGGCTCAACACCTGGTTGATTACAAGAAAGTCGGTGCGTACGAGGCCGCTGATTGGATCAAGAGCTTGATGAACGAGGCAGACATTACCGTGGTGCTTGTTGGGCTCAAGCGAACGGAGGGACTGCTGTGGGCTAACGAGCAACTGCGACGTAGGTTCTCGGCCAGCATTGACTATGGAAGGTATGACCTGACCGAGGACACTTGGAAGCATTTCGCGGGTTTACTTAAGGCCGTTCACAGCTTGTTGCCTGTTCAGAGCATCAGCTTTCTTTCCAAGGACATGCTGCAACGCTTTCATCTGGCGAGTTTTGGATTGATCGATTACCTGATCAAAATTCTGGACCGCTCCGTTTGGCTGGTGCAGCACACTGGAGCCGAGGGTATTGACCTTTGCATGCTCTCCCAAGCGTTCAGGGATGAGGTATGGAGCCGCGTTCCTAGTGAAAGGAACCCGTTCAGCACCTCTTTCGATTTCAGACCGCTAACGGGCGGTCGGGAACCTTTCGAGAATTTTGATCAACCTTCTGCCTGAGAGGTAGCCGGGGGCAACCCCGGCTTTTACCCATGCAAAACGATTTCTATACCGACCTGCTGGCTTTGGAAGCTTCGTTGAAAGAGTCTCGTGAGGCAGAGGCGCGGTCAGACGCGATAGCACGAATGCAACGCGCGTTTGATCAGTTGGCAGTGCCCCAAGTGAATCTCCTGGTGAAAAGCGATCTGAAGTCTGGCGAGAGTCTCGATAGCCTTTTGTTTCGTGTCGCGAAGCTCAACCAGCTGCTTGGCATTTCGCAATTGAAGATCGCATTGGACATTCCGGGCGATGCGTTTTATGCGCAATTAGAGAACAGGAGGGAGCAGCTTCAAAAGTGCACGGGCACCACGTTAGAGTCCCTTCGCGAATCAATGCCTGTCGAACAGAATAACGGCGTGAGATTGGGAGGGCATGATTTCGTAGCTCGATTGGTCTCACTCAAAACGCCACGTATCTGTCCGATTTGTGTAAGGGAACATGGGCTGGCGCGGGCACATTGGATGTTGGCGCCACTCGCTGTGTGTGAGGAACACGGCTGTTACCTTTGGGATGAGTGTCCCGCATGCCATGTCGCTTTAGGGGATAACCGACCCGAGCTGGGCCTGTGCCGTTGTGGCGCGCGCTTTGAGGATGGTCCTTCGATCGCAGCGAGTGCAGCTGCTGTTGCGCTTGCCTCATTTATTGTCAGCTTGTACACGCGACGCACGAATGCTTATCCAACCAATAATAGCGGATTTGACTTCAGCAACTTGATGCCTTTTGGACTGAACGAGTTGCTGAAGCTGGTCGTATTCCTAGGTGTGATCTCGAGTGATCGAAAGAATATGACACTCAATTTGAACCGCCGCCTGGTCTCGATGCGCTTAGTACGTTCCAACTTTGAGCGAGCGGCTGTCGCACTTTCTGACTGGCCTCGTGGGTTGTTTACTCTGCTCAGGGAAGGCATGGCTTACGTCTCCTGGCAAGTGACACCAAACTCGATTTACGGCAGTTTGATTCATGTCCACGACCTCGCCATGGACAAGCTTGACCGCGAGGCGTTCAAGCTCATTTCAGAAGGCATCAATGAGTTCCTCAAGACTCCAAAAGCTTGGCACAAAACTGATTAGGAGCAGCGGGGACGATTATGTTTGGGCTTTTGATAACACCCTCTCCCAAATGCGATGAAAGCTTCTACGGTTACCTGTACAGAGCAGGCCATGCAAATGGGTTGACTGGGCTGGAAGTTATCGAATTGCTAAAAAGAAGCGTCGCGGTGGGCCAGGCAGAGTGGGAGCGTATCCACTCTGCTCCGAGTTGGTCGTTGCAGGTCGAAGAGCTGCTAAATCCAACGACCGAAGCCATAAGGTGTTGGTCATTACGGTACAGAAAATGCTGCTCGCAGTGCTTGAGTCAATCGCTTCACTGGCGTGAGGTTTGGGACCTGACGTTAGCTACATGCTGCTCGATTCACGAATGCTGCCTTCAGGATCATTGCTCTGCGTGTGGCGTCCGATTCAAAGCCGATGTCATGGCTAAGCTCGAGTGCACCGAGTGCGGAGCATCACTTGCGCAGGACGTCGCGACCGTCCGTGCAGATCCCATGGGGATATGGCTCACATCTGAGTTTGGGCATCGTTTGCGGGGAACAGCCGGTCGATCGCCATCGCTAGCGCACCTGACGCTTAGCGAATTTCATGAGCTCGCCAAAAGGTTTGGCGTACGTGCCTCCCATCCCTTGATTCCAAAGCCATTGAAGCTGAGTGGTGCCGGTGATTTGATAGTCGCAGTCCCGCTGGCTGAAGCAGCTGGTCGAGTTCTGAGCGACTGGCCGTTTGGGTTCCACTCTTTTCTGAAGGGGCTTACTTCGGAGGAGCATGGAGCCTCAATTTGGAAGCTTGGAACTGTGATGGGATCAACATACAACGACATTCATGAAAGGCTGAAGGGGGCATCTTTCGATTTTGTGCGGAACGCTTTCAACAGCTACGTCCAATCTGAATGGGAAGCGCCGCTGGCGAAGCGCAACCGCCGTCTCCTTCCAGACACGATTGCAGCTCACCGCTGGATTTCGATCCCCAAAGCGGCTGAGCGCTTAGGGGTTACAAGTGCCTTGCTGCGTCGGATGATGTCTACCGGTGAGCTGTCTCACCGCTCGAAGACTTTCGGATCCGGACGCGCAGGCGTCGTAGTTGATTTCTTACAACTCACGGATCGCAGGGGGCAGCTTATACAAGCTATCAGCTTGGAGGAAACCGCCGACGTCTTAAAAATCACTGAATATCGCGTCCGCCAACTGCTGGACGCTGGCTTGCTGCAGTCCTTCGGTGGCAGGCCTCCGCCAGGAGGGCGATGGTGGATTGACCACATGTCGGTGACTAATCTTGCAATACCGATCCCTTGCCCGGCGATTACAGATGAGTTGGTTTCAATCGCCTATCTTGCGAAGCATGAGCTGTCGGCCGAAGGTGGGTTGGTTGAGTTATTAGTTTCCATTCGGCATGGGAAAGTCTGTGCATACTTTACAGCTGAGGAAGAACAGTTCGCATTGGGACGTTGGCTTGTCGATCGGGATAGCTTTGCTCGTACTGAGCAGATTCAGTCGAGCTTGAGCGTCGCTGGAGCTGCGCGTTTGCTCAGGGTTAAGCAAGAAGTGGCGTATGCACTGGTGCGAAGCGGGCTATTGGCTAGTCACTCTGCTCTCTCAGGTCGTGTGACTGCCAGATTTGTTAGTTTGGAGGCAATAGAGATCTTCCAGCGCTCATACGCTTTCGGCTCAGAATTGGCCAAGGCAGCCAGGACTTCGCCGAAGTCTATTGTTGCTGACATGACAGGCCGTGGGGTTTTGCCAGTTGCCGGCCCTGGGATCGTGGGCGCTGAATGTAGGCACTACGTTTGGCCAAGACCCGAATGCCTGTTGGCGCTGATGAGAAATTGACCCTGGGTCAGTTTTCTATCAGCGCCAACAGTCAGTGTTCATCCATTATGGGGCGGATATATCTACGCAAAAAAAACGACGCCTAGCCGCTCTGCCCTGGCTTGGCGTCGCAAGGTAAGAGGGTGCTCACAACCCTCTTTGGAGCAGCGCCGGGCATGACTCGGCGCCAAGGCGATTAACTGGTGCGCCCTCCCAGCGTCTCAGCGACCCAGTCTGCAATGTACTGGCCAGCATTAATGCTGTTGTCGAAGCTGGCATGCTGCGCACCACCTTCTCGATCGGTAAAGATTTTGAGTTCCTTCTTGGGGCTGTTTACCAGTTGCTCATAGGTGCGATGGGCCCATTTCAGCGGAATCTGGGTATCTTTTTCGCCGTGGGTGACGAGGAAGGGCACCTTTATGCGCTCCACTACGCCGTCCAGGTGGACATTTTTTGCAATGGTCATGAATTCATCGATGTCCTTGGCACCCCATACCCAGCAAACATGAGCCCAGTAATGCGGCACTGGGAAGTCGCCTTCTTTCTCTAGCCTGCGCTTTTGCACGTCACGCCAATCGTGGTTGGCACCCCAGGCAACTCCACAAGCAAAGCGAGGTTCGAAGGCCACTGCTCTTGGGCAGTAGTACCCCCCCAAGGACACCCCTTCCATTCCAATTCGTTTGGCGTCGATATCAGTACGAGTTTCCAGCCAATCGACGATGCGGCTTGCCCAGTGCTCGCTGTCGTATCGTGCGGTCATACCATGCAAGCGAAGGGCTTCGCCGGTACCGGGTTGGTCAATGATGAGAGAGGAAACGCCGCGCTTGGCCAGCCACGCCGGCATGCCGACGAGATACTTCATCTCCTTGAACGAATCGAGGCCGTTGACCTGAACAAGAATTGGAGAAGGGCCATTGACACCCTCTGCGCGAACCAGCAGCCCGGAGATGTGTTTGCCTTCGTACGGAATCTCCACCCGTTCGCAGTTCTCCTTGTTCAAGGCCACTCCGCGGTAGAAGGTATCCTGGAAGCGCTGATACAACGCTTCACGGCCGGGGGCTCCATGGGTGTTGGGGCTGATGCCGAATTGATCCACGTGCCGACGCAAGACTGATCCACCTCCACTCGGGACAAATCCAGCACAGGCAATAGTTCGCAAGGAATCAGATTGGGTCAGTGACATCTCGGCCAGTGGGTCAATTCGGCATCAGCGCCAACACCTACCGCAAAGTAGTGCACAGAAAAGGGCTCCGGAACTAAATTTTCCAAAAAATGCAGACGTTCAGATTTCGCATTTTTAATTGTCGAAATTTCGAATATTTAGTTCCGAGCGCTAATCTATAGAAAATCCTGACACTTGGTCATCTCCGGCGCAATAGCTGATTTAACATAATATACATTATGCGTACCGTCATATACGGACGTGGGAGCGTCTAGTGGGCAGATTTGATGTCGAGAACAGAGCGCTCGGAAGTAAAACTTTGAAATTTTTGGAAGTAAATCTTTGAAACGATAGTTCTCAGAAGTAATCGTGTAAAAAAAACGGGAAGTAATCGTGTAAATCGAGTGTGGCCCTCCCTTAAAGATGGCGCCTAAGGTGGCGTCTAGCGTTTCCACCCCGAAAGCCTTGCAATCCGGGCCTTCGCGAGCAATCAACCCCCTCAGAGATCTCCATTTCAGCGTTTTTTAATTCTGGCGGCATCGGCCATAACCCACGGTTTGGCCATTTTTTGTGGGATCGAGACGTCGTATGCCGCGCAAAAAAGGCTTCCATGCGTCTTGGTAAGCGTCCATTTCGACCAGGCTCGTTCAGTGCAACAAAGCGCCAGGATGCGAGATCTCTTTTAAAAATGGCTGAATCCTTTAAAAGTGACCACGCCTGTAGCCCAATGAATGCGACGGTTTGCGATTTGCTGAGAGCTGAGACGCGCTCGAAACACGTGCCTAGCCGCATAGGCTCAATCGCTCGCCGTCAGATCGGTTCAGTCTCATCCGCCGGTGCACGTTGATCTACAAAGGTCAAATATCAAGCAGAAAAATCGGGAGCCATGCCGAGGTGATGTGAACCTCGCCCTCGGCGTGAAGACTCAGTCTGGTTGCGGACTAACTCCGTCGGCGTGCGTAGCGTGGGTAGATGTTGGAGCGCGTGACCAATATGTCAGCTTAGGAGAGATTCCAGCGCCTAGAACAGCGCTATATACGCGGAAGGAGACTATATAAAGGTGGCTTAAAGTCTGAAGCTTCGAAGAAGCTTCATTATAAAACACTAATGGTTTTGGATTTCAATAGTCTTTTTCATGGCCTGATAACTGGTCGTTTTCAAGGCGCCTTTACACATTCAAAACATGAACTTTTAAAAATGACCGAAACTTTTAAAAATGACCAAGCCCGCTAAATATGGCGAATCACTGCCGTGCCGCCGTATTTTCTGAGCGGTACGACTAAACACTTTTAAAAATGGCCGAATCTTTTAAAAGTGATCTCCTAGGTTACGACTTGCGTGAAGGCCAGCCGCCCATCTAAAGCAGCAGTGGCGCCTCTCAAGCTCTGGACGGCTCAGCGCTGAGCCCACACAGTTTGGGGCGCGCAGCCGTGCGGTCGGAATTTCCTAATTCAGATTCGACCATAACTCTCAATATATAAATAAAGAGTAGTTAGTTGCCTGGTCGCCAGTGAAACTTCCCAAGAGAGTACTTGCAAAGCCAGGTTTGCTGTGTATAACCTATACAACATCGTTCAAATGAATAGGGCTAGGTGATGAGTGATTCATCCAGGCAGACGGACGCGCTCGCCTCGAGAAAACGAAAGGGTAAGTCCCCTACTTCCGATAACTCTCAGAATCGGAAGTCTACAATGCAGCATTCAAAGAAGGATAATGAGACGCAGAGCCCGTATCCGCTGTTCAACACCTATAAGGAATTCATCAACCACACTAGCGATGAACCCGACCCGTGCCTACCGCTGGTGATGAACTATCTGGCGAACTTTGATGCGCCGCTGAAACCCATGGACGGTTTCGACGCCGTCAGTGGTTTTCTGCGTTCCTACTCCAACGTCGAGGCGACATTCGTTTCGTATCGCACCCATGCCGAGCGCCTGCTGCTTTGGGCATTGTTGATCAGAAAGAAGCCCCTCATGGAGCTGCGTCGCGCAGACGCCGAAGCGTTCTTGGAATTCTGCATGAACCCACCGATGGACTGGCTTGGGCCCGTGACACGCAGCAGGTTTCTGATCGTGGCGTCCGACAAAGATTCAGGGCTGTACCCAAATCCCCGCTGGCGCCCATTCTCGGTGAAGACAGCGAATCGCACGCATGATGCCGGTGATCATGACGGCGCGGGTACCGGTGCTCCTTACCAGCCATCTCGAGGAAGCATTTCCCAAGTTTTCTCGGTGTGCAGCAGCTTGTACGAATACGGGCTCGATGAGGGCCTGACCTCAGCGAATCCCTTCAGGGCGATCAAACAGAAATCGCGCTTCAAAGCCTTGCGCTCAATGGAGCAAACCGGACGCGCCCTTACGCCTCTTCAATGGGACTTCGTGCTGACCACCGCTGAAAAAATGGCCGCAACAATTCCTGAGCGCCATGAACGCACGCTGTTCATCGCCGCGACGTTGTTCTCGATGTACCTACGCGTTTCAGATGTCTGTGGTCGGGTCAATTGGCAGCCCACGATGGGCTCGTTCAAGGCGGATCACGATTGCAACTGGTGGTTCCACCTCATTGGCAAGGGTGACAAGGCCGCCAAGGTCGCTGTAAGGCCGGAATACATTGATCGGTACCTAAAGCGCTACCGGCGGTTCATGGGGCTGTCTGAACTGCCACTACCTAATGAGCAGACCCCACTGATTGCGACCTTGAATGGCCGTCCAGGGTTATCCACTCGAATGGTTCAGTCGATTATCCAGGAGCTGTTTGACCGAGCCGTTGATGAGATGGTGAGCGAAGGTCGTCAGCCGGGTGAGATCGAGGCTCTACAAATGGCCTCCACTCACTGGCTAAGGCATACGGCTGCGACACTTGATGCCCCTTGGCGAGACGCCAAGGACTTGCAGATGGATCTACGTCACAACAATTTGGCCACTACGCAGGATATCTACTACAGCAGCTACGAAGACAAACGTTCGTACTCGCTTAAAAAATTGGGATTGAAAAATCGCGACTGAATTTCGGAGATAACCGGTAGAAAAACCATGGAATCAATACCCCGTCCTTGCTTTGAGACGCTAAAAGACTTTGCGCTGCTAGACCCAGACACACTTGATGGCGAGCTTCCTGTAGTTCAGGACTTCCTTAACCGATGCCCAGTCAGTAGCCTGCCAATAAAAAGCTACATGCTTGTGAAGCAGTTTTTAATTAAGCATGCCGAACCTACGCGCTATGCCAACTACCGAACCTGTACGGAGCGGCTGTTGCTCTGGAGCATTTTGGAGGCAAAAAAACCCTTAACTGATTTGAGTGAAGCCGACATTCAAGCGTTTATGAATTTCTGCACAACCCCTCCGGACTCGTGGGTGGCAGATAAGTCTTGCCGACGATTCACTCAGGGCAAACTGAGGAGCGTGGTGGGCTTCAACCCTGACTGGCGTCCGTATTGTTTAATTCAACCAGCTACTGGAAGGAATGATACTCGCATAGCGTATATTGCTGGTAGAAGCGGACTCGCGATCCAGATGTCGGTAGTTGCGTCTTTTTTTCTGCATCTGCATTACGATGACTTGATCGCAATCAACCCTGCGCGAAGACTGCATGCTGCGGGCTTTTACACTCCGAGCCTCCCCGTTCACAGTGGTGCGAATGTCTTCACTGATGAAGAGTTTGCGGTGTTGATGTTGACGCTTAGCGACATGGCTGATGAAGACATCAAACATGAGCGCACGCTGCTCATGTTTGCGTCAATTTATTATCTGAGGCTGCAGCCATCTGAAATCGACAGTCTAGGGGGAGATCTCACGGTCAGTGCTCTGAGGCTCATGCGGGATGGAACTTACGACTTAGTGGCGGAAAAATTTCCTGGCAATTGGGCGTGGAAAATCCATCCTGAGTTTGTTGCCAACTATGTGAATCGTTACCGTGAAAGGCTCGGGCGGCAATTCATTCCGCTCGAGCGTGATCACACGTTGTTGCTTGGGAAGATTCGCGGCAAAAGTTCGATTAGCTCAGGTTATGCGAGAGCGTTATTCCGGACAGTATGTCAGATCGTCATTGACAGGCTTACTGAGAGCGGATGTGTGGTCTCGCCTAACTCAGGGTTCCGCAAAGCGACTCTGTTCTGGGTGCGAGAAACAAGCATGCACCATAGCGCGAGAACAATGGAGATGAGTGACGTCATCAGACTTGCGCGAAAATCGAACGCTGAAAATGCCTACCAGCGTTTTTTCGCATGGCGTGACTAGGGATTAGGCCTGCCCTACGCTTTTACGGGTCTAACTTCCAAATGCATCTTTAACTCAACTAAAGAAACATTTAGTTGAGTTAAAGATAAACATTAGGCTACCTATTGAATGTAGGCCCATACTCGCCACTGCTTGTGAAATTCGTTACGCCGGCGTTCACATCAGTCAACTATGACGGAGCCACCCTACCCTCCATGCAAAACCTCACCAGTTGGGGTTAACCCACATTTGGTGGTTTTCATGAGGCCAGTGAGACCTGATGCTGTACGTGTCGATCAGACTTGAAGCCAAACTCATGATTGCACCACCGCTCGATCCCCAGGTGTCGACATCCTCAGGTCAGACTCGAGCATGTCTCTGCTTGACCTAAGGGCGAGCCAGGGACATGCAGCAGTTCAATTCCCTGCGGGGACGAGCCCGCTCAATGCAAAGCTTTCAGTGGCCGTTCAGTTGCGCCCTGCCTCGCCTACCGCTTTCCAGTCTAGAATTGCACGCCGCGAGCCAACCCACTTTCAAGCAATAGCGTCGTACCGATGATCAAGCAGGCTGTCTGCTCACCAATCATCTGGTGCTTCAGGATCCACACCGAGGCTGCCTAAGACGGCCCCTCCTCGTGCCTGCTCCAAACTCAGCACTTTGACGATGCCTCAGCTACTCAGAGCTAACCTCTCCACCAGATCAATCACCTCCTTGCGATCCTTCCCTTTCAATAGATGAAAGCACTGCAGTAGGTGCGCCTCATCGTCGTCCTCACAATAAAAATACGCCGCTGGGTAATTCAGTACCGCAGCTATCTGCTGCACGATGCTCTCCCCTGGCTGATGAACGCCCTTCTCATATTGATTCATCCTCGGGGACGCTGATGCTGGCTCGATTCCGGCTTCTATCCCAAGGCGCTCCTGGGAAAAACCTCTTGCTTGTCGTGCCTCTTTAAGGCGCTTGCTTATCGTCATCATTTCTCTTGCCGCAAAAGACAAGAGAGTCTTAGATTCGCTTTGACGACATGCTAAGTATTACTTAGTATTCGGCAGAAATATCCTTTTGCCATCACTCTAAGCGCACGGATAGGGAATCAAGGTGAAGGAAATGCAAATCACAGATGGCCGGCTCGACGAAAAATCCCGTGGCTTCGGCGGGGAGATGGTGAGCTATCACTTTTGGAAAATCGACGGTAAGAAACTCGAAACGCTGGAAATCCCGGATGTGTTGGATGCGCATGTAAAGGCGGGTGATCGGGTTCGAGTAACATCCCAGTACGGCAAAGACGAGGTCAGCAGAATCTGGGCCATCCAGGTTGAGGGAGAGCCTGTTCGGTCGGTTGTGGATATTCCCTTTATTGCATTGTCTTTGGGGCGGTTGAGTCTTGTCCCCCTGATGGTCGGTATTTTTACTCTCTTCTTAGCGCATCTTCTCTGGGAAAACAGTGCAAACCACGGGCATTTCCAAGGCTCGATTTACCAGCTGTCTTGGATCGCATTGAATCTGTTCTTCAGCTACAAGTTCATGGTCAAACCTATGCTGATCATCAAACGTGGCATCAAGGCGTTTGGCGAATACTGCGCAAAGACGCCAATATCGACCTCAACGGTTCGCTAAAACCGAGCGGATGCCGGCAAGCCTCCTGAGAGCCAGAAATGAATTATGTCGAGCTGATTCAGCTTCAAGCCGAGCTGGTGTTTGGCAACAAAGCCAAGGCCAACAACTGGCTGTCCCAACCGAAAAACACCTTCGGTGGTAGCACACCATTGCAGCTAGTGCACAGTGAAGCTGGATACGAACTGGTAAAAGCTGAGCTCGAAAGACTCAGTCACGGATTCGCCTGCTAATGCGAGCCCTCTACTCCAAAGCCCAGGACTCAACACGATTGTCTTTGATCTCAACAAAAATGATGCCGGAGCCTTACTCAGGCCAAGAAAAAATTTAACGTCGTGTCCGGGATTAGTTGAACACTACACTGGTTCATTAGCCCTCTTCATCGGGCTCACTTTCCGCCTCTTCAGGTTCGTCCCCCTCGGGTTGATCACTGGTTGGCTTGGCGATTGCCTACGTGGTTGCAGAGTAGAGAAAACGAAGCCCCGGAGGTTCGCGGCTCCAGGGCTTCTATTTTCGCCTCCATCCCTATGGCTGATCTCGCCCATGCTGCGTTTCATGGCGGAGTCGGAGTCGGAGTCGGTTAGGGTGACCGTGATTACGGCCCCGAACATGGCGTTGGTGGACTGGCGTCGGGCAGATGTTGCGGTGGTTTATGGCCCCCCTCCATGGCCTGGCTACTGGTGGCGCCTGCTGCACGGTATACGCATGATTCCCGTATGCAGTCCCCAGCATTTGCGGGGGGCGCTTGCCATTCATGACGTCGGGGATCTGGTGAGGCACCGGTTGCTACATGAGGATGACGGTAGTCAGTGGCAACAATGGCTTGCTGAGACGGGGTTCGCGCGTGGTGGGCTTGAGAATATCCACTTTGAAGACTTCGGTATGGTGCTTCAGGCTGCACGGGAAGGTTTCGGTGTAGCATTGAGTGATGAAACAGTATCTGCCCGGGATCTGGATGAAGGCCGTTTGGTCTGCCCTTTGCCAATATCTGTGCCGACGCGACACAACTACTACGTCGTTTGCTCCGAAAGCGCACGTGAACGCCCGGAGGTGCGGGCGTTCATCGACTGGTTATTGGATACGGTGGTCCGGCCTGATCAGTAACCGTACCCGCGACCATCTGTGAAGCGGATGTTGGTCAGGATGCTGATGTCCTTTTCCACCTTGTACAGCTCGGAGCTTTTGATGAGCTCTGGGTCACTGAAAGACTCCCCCTTGGCCCGTCCTGCCTGGATCAGCAGCATCTTGTCGCGGATGGCCAAAACTTCAGCATAGGTCATGGCCGGTACTCTCGATGGGTCTTCATCAGCATGGGCGCCGTAGATTGCGGTCTTCGGATTGATGACTTTCAGAGTGGCATCGAGTGAAGACACGTAGTCCTTCAGGTTTCCTGCCAGGAGCCAGGATGGATAGAGGTGATCACCGGCCAGCAGGATGTCATGTGCCTCATCGCACAAAGCCACTTCGTCTTTAGTGTGCCCGGGTACGCTCAGCAAGCGAACCCGAAGGCCACCCAAGTCGATAATCTCCTGTGGTTTCACCAGCCGCGAGACTTTGAAGGGCGGTACTACCATGTGATCGAAGTTGCCCAGGTACACCGGCTCCGGTACGTGGTAAAGGCCATCCTTCCCTTTGAACCTGCTAGTGAAAGGGGTATCGACTAAGTACACACTCTGGAAATTGTGCAGGCCGCCCAGATGGTCAAAGTGCAGATGCGATGGCAGAACTGAGAGTGGCTTGTTGGTGATTTTCTTCGCCACCGCTGTAATGTCCTCCTTCTGGTTTGCACCTGCGTCGAACATCAGAGCCTGTTTCTCACCTACGAGCAGGTAGGAGAAATTTTTCTGGTAGTACGTGGGCTCGCCGATGGCGTAGAGGAAATCAGTCAGTTTGTGCACCACGAAGGCTGGACCAGCTGCCTTAGTGGCCTCTTCAGCATGAGCAACGAATGGATCTGAGATCATTGTGATGGACGCCAGCGTTAAGGCTTTCATGAACTTGCGCATAAGGCGCGAACCTCTTTTTCTAGTTATCGAGGAGACGCAGAACGTGATCTGCGAGGTTCATCTCAACGTCTTTCGTACTTGACATCAATCCACGTTTTTTGAGATCAAAAACTTCAGTACAGCTAAAGCATCAGGAAGACGGGGCTCCGTCACAGCTGATTAGTAAGCTCTGTTGTAAAGGAAGGTCCGGCGGCGATCACCGATCAGCTCGATGTAGTGCGGTAGTAAATGCTTGAGTGTACTGATGCCGGAGCTGTTGCCGCTGACCGAAAATCTATGGTCACCCCCACTTTTGCAATACTGCATAACGGGTGAAGTGGTTGGCTTGCTTAAATCTATCCGGCGTCTGTTTGGGGTATGCCCCAGCGCCACGATGAGGGTCGCGCCTGACGATCCTTAAAACTGACGCGGCTTCAAAAGCCGATTTTCGTGTCAGGATCTTCGTCAGGCCGGTTGGCCGTTCACGTCATCTGTTGTTCAGCTATCGCAAAACCTGAAGGGTGAATCGTGATATTGCTGCAACAACAGAGTCAGGCGCTCAAGGCGTCTGACCCTGTTTCATAGTGTGTATGGTGAGTCGCTAGAGCCCAGGCAATACGCGCCAATTTGTTGGCCAGGGCACAGGCCACCACATTCGAGTGGCGTCGCATCAGCAGCGAGCGCACCCAGTCGGCCAGAGCCCCTTTTTGGTAATCCAACTTCTGCATATAGACCCGAGCGCACTGCACTAACAGTCGCCTGAGGCTCTTGTCGCCGCGCTTGCTGATCCCCAACAGGTTGGCCCGCCCGCCGGTACTGTATTGCCTGGGTACCAACCCCACCGAGGCGGCAAAGTCGCGGCTGCATTTATACTGTTTTCCATCGCCCATCTCCACGGCCAGCTGGCTGGCGGTGATCGGGCCGACGCACGGAAGGCTCAGTAAACGACTGCTCAGATCATCGTCGGCCAGCTGGGCAACCAGCTCTTTATCCACAGCATCAGCTTTGGCTAGCAGCTCTCAACGACTTGATAGCTGCTAGCCAAAGCGCGTGCGTTCTCGAGCCCTGGCCGACCAAGATGTACAGCTTGTCTTTACTGTCAATAAAGCAACCGTTGAGTGGAACAATCACATCAACTTCCACCTGCGAAACGTATCTTCGAGACTCCTGAGCGGAATCATCGGCGAGCGCCAGGTTTCCTGGGGCAGTCCTAGATCCTGTAGCAAGTCCGGCAACGCCAGCAGCAACCGAACATCCGCCTGTAAGCGATCGAACAACCATTCCGGATCTGCCCTATGCGCGAAACGAGCACACACAGCCCCCCAATCGACCGAACCTAACCGTTCAATATTTGCTGACCACCGTGTGATCCGCACAACACCCTCGATATCCATCAGCATGGGCGCAAGATCATAGATGGGAGCAAAGTTCACTCGCTCCCTGCCCCGAAGGATCGAGAGATTTCCGCCATGGTTGTCGGTGTTCCCGAGGATCTGATTGATCAAATCCCGCCGCAGGTACTCGCTCACCATGTCCGGTAATTCAGATTCTTGGCCGGCAGCAATCCATGTTTCCGCTAGCCGATTCACGACATCGAAATGGTTCAAAAAACCACCTCGATTGCTGACGCCACATAGCGAGTACATAGACTCGACCGCGATGCGCTCCACCCCGCCGTGGGTGATGTTCCGATCGAATCTTTGCATCCAAATGCTAGGCATCTGCGCCGCTTCATATGCCAGCCCCTCGGCGGCGATCGTGTCGAATCCCAACGAGCCCAGCGCACGATAATAGCAGTACTCGCTGTGCAGGATATCGCGGTCTAATTTACTTGCGGTGTGACGCGGGAATTTAACAAACCAATGTCGGCATACATCTGCGTCGTTTAACAGCCCATCAGGATAAAGCCGCCCCGAAGCATCTTCGACCAGCAGCATTTTTGGAGCTACACCACCGGCCCCGAGCGCGCCGATTATTGGCCTTCCCGATTCCCTGGCCAGGTCGAGAAAGGCCATACCCTCCTGAACAACCTCTTCTCGCGTAGCCCCATCAGTCACTTTGCCTGCGGGATACAGCGTTTCGCCCGCGTTTTTTACGCGCGTGTGTCCAACGGGAGCGGCGGCGAATTGCTGCAGCAGAAAGAGATCAGTCGAGATCCCTGGCGGTACTGCTGCTCTAGACAATATGTGCCGACGTGCAGCACCAGCCGGGATGATATCGTGCAGAAAAGCTGGGGCGAGCTCTCGCCGAACATCCCATTCCAGTGGGAGGTTCGCACTGACGGCCGGCGCTTTAACCGTACCCAGTTGAATGAACTGATCCGCAAGGTATTCGGGCAGGTAGTTGATGTTGCATCGGCTTCGAAGGCTATCTCCTGATGAATTGAAGCTGATCACCATTGCATCATGCCAATGGCCTGCCGAGTGAATCTGGAGCGTGATGGATTCCATACTTATTGGCAAATTACCGAAGCCTCACTGTGTGTTGCCGCTGACCGAAAACTGACCCAGTAGAGGCTGTTCTGCCGACTGAAAACTGACCCAGGTGTTCAACTGCTTCTGCTCACTTTTCGAGCAGGAGAACACAGGGTGATCAGCATGGAAATGTTGGGAAAAATCCGGCGGATGTACTTCCGCGACAAGCTCTCGCTGCATCAGATAGCCAAGCGTACCGGGCTGTCGAGAAACACCATCCGAAAATGGGTCAGAGCACCCGAAGCCACTCAACCGGCGTACCAGCGGTGCGCAATCTTCAACAAACTCAGCCCATTCCACGACACGCTAGAACAGGCGCTGAAAGCCGATTCGTTCCGGGCAAAGCACAACCGCAGAAGCGCCAAAGCACTTTTCGAACAGATCAAGGCCGAGGGTTATGACGGCGGCTACAGCCAGCTCACGGCGTTCGTGCGCTCTTGGCGAGGCGAGCAAGGCAAGTCTTTACGCGCTTTTGTACCGCTGACTTTTTGCCTTGGGTGAGGCTTTTCAATTTGACTGGAGCGAAGAAGGTCTGCTGATCGGCGGCCTGTTTCGACGCATCCAGGTCTCTCACATGAAGCTCTGCGCCAGTCGCGCATTCTGGTTGGTTGCCTATCCCAGCCAAGGGCACGAGATGCTGTTTGATGCCCATACCCGTTCGTTTGGAGCGTTGGGTGGCGTGCCACGTCGCGGCATCTACGACAACATGAAAACGGCTGTCGACAAGGTCAACAAAGGCAAAGGCCGTACGGTCAATGCCAGGTTTTCCGTAATGTGCGCGCACTACCTGTTCGATCCGGACTTCTGCAACGTCGCCTCGGGTTGGGAAAAAGGCATCGTCGAAAAGAACGTCCAAGACAGCCGACGGCGCATCTGGATCGACGCTCAAGATTGCATGTTTCACACCTTCGAAGAGCTGAATATCTGGCTCGGTCAACGCTGCCGGTCGCTCTGGAGCGAGCTGGTGCATCCGCAGTACAGCGGGCTGACGGTGGCCGAGGTCTTGGAGCTGGAGCGGGTTGAAATGATGCCGATGCCGACAGCGTTTGATGGCTACGTCGAACGTACCGTGCGGGTCTCCAGCACCTGCCTGATCAGCGTGGCGCGAAATCGCTATTCAGTGCCATGTGAGCGAGTCGGCCAGTGGGTCAGCAGCCGTCTGTATCCTTCGCGAATCGTGGTCATCGCCGATGAAACGGTGATCGCTAGTCACGAGCGCCTCTTTGATCGAGATCAGGTCAGTTTTGACTGGCAGCATTACATCCCGCTTATCGAACGCAAGCCTGGTGCACTGCGTAATGGCGCGCCATTTGCCGATCTACCGAAGCCGTTACTGCTTCTCAAACGGGCACTGAGGCGTCACGCCAACGGTGATCGAATCATGATGCAGGTACTGGCTGCTGTGCTATCGCCGGTCTAGAACCGGTGCTGGTGGCAGTGGAGCTGGTACTTGAGTCGGGCAGTCTGAGCGCCGATCACATCCTCAATGTCCTCGCCCGGCTGACCTCCACTGCACCACCTCCTGCGTAGAAACCAGCCTGCAACTCAAGGTGGCACCTGTTGCCAATACGGCTCGCTACGACCGGCTCCGTACGACCGATGAGGAGAACCGCAATGCGTGACTTAATGACAGAACTCAAAGAGCTGCGCTTGCACGGTATGGCCAGTGCTTGGGAAGAACTGGTCTCTCAAGGAACAGCCTCAACGGCTTCATCGAAATGGCTGCTGGAGCATCTGCTTCAACAGGAACAGGCGGATCGCGCGGTGCGCTCGGTGAACCACCAGATGAACATGGCAAAACTCCCCATGCACCGTGATTTGGCGGGCTTTGACTTCAGCGTTTCCAGCGCTGATGCCCGGCTGGTCAGCGATCTATCTAGCTTGGCGTTCACTGAAACCGCGCAGAATGTTGTGTTCATCGGTGGGCCGGGAACCGGAAAAACACACCTGGCCAGTGCCCTGGCTGTATCCGGAATCACGGCCCATAACAAACGAGTGCGCTTCTTTTCTACGGTGGATCTGGTGAACCTGCTGGAGCGTGAAAAGTACGATGGCAAGGCAGGGCGAATCGCCCAGGGACTGCTTCGCACAGATCTGGTGATACTTGATGAGCTGGGATATTTGCCCTTTAGCCAAAGCGGTGGAGCCCTGTTATTTCACCTGCTGTCCAAGCTGTACGAGCACACCAGCGTGGTCATCACTACCAACCTCAGCTTCTCGGAATGGTCGAGTGTGTTTGGCGACGCCAAGATGACTACAGCGTTGCTGGATCGGCTGACACACCACTGCCACATCGTCGAAACGGGCAACGAGTCTTACCGCCTTCAACACAGCACCTTGGCAGACCAGACAAAGATCAAATCACGAGAACGAAAGCGCAAGGATGAAGAGAGTATCGAGGACGATGAGCCGTTTTGATCCGCTTCATAAACGCCCTGCTGCATGCCTACATGCGGTGGGGCTGGATGCATCGTCAACCAGAACACTACTGCTAAGCTTATCCACAATTGCTGGGGCAAAAATCAGCAATCCGTCCTGGGTCATTTTTCAATCGGCAGGGTGGGTCAGTTTTCAATCAGCGCCGACATGTGCTACGTCGACTGTCCAAAAAACGACGCTCAATAAAAAATATTAAAACCATATAAATCATATAGTTAATGTTCATATTTAACTGATAAATAGAAAATTGCTGATTTTATTTTTCTTGGACACCTGCGTTAACGGCTGTTTTGAAGAGAAAAAACGATCTAACGCCCTCGTTGATTTCCGATAGTTGTACGACCACTGTGACAACCAATGCAGCCCGACCCTTCCAAAAACAATCAAAAGGTGCGCACCCATGAACAAGCTTTTCTCCCTCTCGACCCCTCCCCCGAATGCCCTTGGCCGAAGGCGTATCTGAGCGCCTGACAGCTGCTGTCCGCGCCTCTCATTCAAGTAGCGATTGCTCTGCCCCGGCCTCGGAGGCATCGGATTCGGCTACGCGCGAACATCTCGATTCTTCTAACAATAGAAAGGTCTACTCATGTCGAACTCGCAAACCTCCCCGTCCACCGCGCCGTCGGTGGGTGTCGGCGCCCGGGACGCCGTGCTGCCTCAGCGACTGCCAACGCGTCGGCGCTGGTTCATGCTCTCGCTATTGCTGATTGCAACCATCATCAACTACATCGACCGGGTGAACATCTCGATTGCGGCACCGTTCCTTGCCAAAGATCTGGGCCTGGACAAGATCGAAATGGGCCTGATTTTTTCCGCGTTTGCCTGGACTTACGCCCTCGCCCTGGTGCCCGCCGGGTTTGTGGCCGATCGCTTCGGCTCCCGATTTACCTACGGCGTATCGCTGATCAGTTGGTCGACCGTCACCGTGTGCCAGGGCTTCGCCACGGGCTTCGCGTCGCTGTTCGGGCTGCGCCTGGCGGTCGGCGCCATGGAGGCGCCGGCCTTTCCGGCCAACAGCCGCGCGGTGACGTTGTGGTTCCCAGCCCGGGAACGGGGCATGGCCAGCAGCATTTACGTGTGCGGCCAGTATCTGGGCACGGCACTGTTTACCGGCGTGCTGTTATGGCTGGCGACAACCTATGACTGGCGCCATGTGTTCTACAGCACCGGGGCACTCGGCATTGTCTTCGGTGTGGCCTGGTTGTACTTGTACCGCGATCCGCTGAACTGCAAAAAAGTCAGCAAGGAAGAACTGAAGTACATCGAATCCGGCGGTGGCCTGGTCAAGAGCAGTCAGGAACGTACCAAATTCAACTGGCGGCAGATCGCCGAGCTGTTCAGCTATCGGCAGATCTGGGCGATTTGCATCGGCAAGTTCGCCAGCACTTCGGCGTTGTACTTCTTCCTGACCTGGTTCCCGACGTACCTGATCGAAGAGCGCAAGCTGACCATGATCAAGGCCGGGATCTTCGCGGTACTGCCGTTCGTAGGCGCGACAGTCGGCATTTTGCTCGCCGGCATCGTCTCCGACCTGCTTATCCGTCGCGGCTATTCAATGTCTTTCGCTCGCAAGCTGCCATTGGTAGTCGGATCGATGCTGGGGATGTCGATCGTCCTGGTGAATTTCACCGACTCGAACGTGATCTGCATTGCCGTGCTGACCATCGCCTTTTTCGCCCAGGGCATCGCCTCATCGTCGTGGGCCGCGGTGTCGGAAGTGGCGCCCAAGGAACTGATCGGCCTGACCGGCGGGGTCACCAGCCTGGCCGCCAATATCGGCGGGATCGTCACCCCGATCGTGATCGGCGGCATCGTCCACGCGACCGGCACATTTGCCTACGCCTTCTGGTTCATTGGCGGCGTGGCGCTGATTGGCACCTTGTCTTACTCGTTGCTGCTCGGTCGCTTGTATCGCATTGAACTCAAGGCGCGCTGAGCTCAGAAAAGCGTTTTTCTCCAACATCAAGCGGCTTTCGTCCAACTTCGCAAAACGAAGCCGCCGTAGGCTGATGCTTCCAACAGGACAACGACAAAAATGACTATGACCGAATACGTTTTCACTCCGGATTTGCCCGTGACCTTACCGGTTGCCGGCAGCCAGCAGCGCTTTCCCGTTGGCCGGGTATTTTGCGTCGGCCGCAACTACCCCTGGCCAGACACCCAAGGTCAATCCCGCCAGCCGCCAGTGTTCTTCATGAAACCGGCGAGCAACGTGGTTGATGCCGTGGGTGAGGTGGCGTTCCCGTCGTTGACCGAAGAATTCGCCCACGAAATCGAACTCGTCGTGGCGATTGGTGAAGGTGGCGCGAACATTCCGGAAAGCCAGGCCTTGGCGTATGTCTGGGGCTACGCCGCCGGACTTGACCTGACTCGTCGTGATGTCCAGCGCCTGGCCAAGAGCAATGGTTTGCCTTGGGAAGGTGCCAAGGTGTTCGACGGCGCCGCACCGATGACCGCCATTGTGCAGGTTACTCGCGCAGGACATCCCGATGGCGAGTTGTGGCTGAACGTGAACGGCCAAGAGCGCCAGCGCGCCAGCCTCGACAGTCAGATCTGGTCGGTTAGTGAAGTGATCAGCCGCATCTCTCAGTCGGTGGCGCTCAGGGCCGGTGACCTGATCATGACCGGTAGCCCGGCAGGCGTCGACGTACTGCAACCAGGCGACATCATCAACGCCGGGATCGACGGCATCGGCCAACTTGAAATGCGCGTCAGCCAGCGACCTTAAACCCGGCGCACGCCCTAATGAATTGAAAAGGAGATAACAACATGTCCAGTCCTTTGAAAGTGGCCCTGGTAACAGGCGCCGGAAGCGGAATCGGTCGCGCCGTGGCCCTGGGTTTGATGGCCGATGGATACACACTGGTATTGGCCGGACGCCGGCCGGAGCCTTTGCAGGCATTGGTCGATTTGGCGGCTGGCGAAGGACGCGAAGCGTTGGCAGTGCCCACCGATGTGCGCGATCCGGCCAGTGTCGATGCGCTGTTCGCAACCATCGCGGAGGTGTACGGACGCCTGGACGTCGTGTTCAGCAACGCCGGGGTAAATGCTCCCGCCGTACCACTGGATGAACTGACGTTCGAGCAGTGGCGAAACGTAATCGACACGAACCTCAACGGCGTTTTCCTCTGTGCCCACGGCGCCTTCGGACTGATGCGCCGGCAACAGCCACAAGGCGGTCGCATCATCAACAACGGCTCGATTTCAGCCCATACCCCGCGACCGTTCAGCAGCGCTTACACCGCCAGCAAACATGCTGTGCTGGGACTGACCAAATCCCTGGCCCTGGACGGGCGAGAATTCAACATCGCCTGCAGTCAGATCGACATCGGCAACGCCCTGACCGAAATGTCAGTGCGCATGACCAAAGGCGTACGCCAGGCCAATGGCACCATCGCGGTAGAACCGATGGTGGACGTCAAGCATGTGGCCGATGCCGTGCGCTACATCGCCGGTCTGCCGCTGGAGGCGAACGTCCTGAACATGACTGTGATGGCCACCGCCATGCCGTTTGCCGGTCGCGGTTGAACCCGCCATTCCATTTCGTTATTCGAGGTTTACATGAAGCCAGAAGTCTTGCAGCTCAGCCCGATCCTGATCCCTGAAATCAATACCCGGCTCAATGAACTGTTTACGGTCAGACGTTACTTCGAGCAGGCCGACAAGCCAGCCTATTTGCAGGAGCATGGCGTGAACATTCGCGGCGTGATCACCGGCGGGCATACCGGAATCAGCCAAGCGCTGATGGCGCAGCTGCCCAACCTGGAAGTGGTGGCAGTCAACGGCGTAGGCACCGATGCGGTGGATCTGGCCTACGCCCGGGATCGCGGGATCCGCGTGACCGCGACGATCGGCGCGCTGACCGAAGATGTCGCCGATCTGGCGATCGGATTGTTGATTGCTGTATGTCGTGGGTTGTGCACCAGTGATCGTTACGTGCGCTCGGGCCAATGGCCCCACAGTGCGACACCGTTGGCACCGTTGCCGTTGGCCCGCCAGGTCTCCGGCATGCGCATTGGCATCGTCGGCATGGGGCGAGTCGGCCGAGCAGTGGCGATCCGCGCGGCGGCGTTCGGGTGCCCGATCATTTACACCGATTTGCAGCCGATGAGCGATGTGAACCACACCTTCATCGCCGATCTGAAGCAACTGGCCAGCGACAGTGATGCGCTGATTCTCGCGGCCGCCGCCGACAAGGCTGAAGCCATCATCGATGCCCAGGTGCTGCAAGCTCTGGGCAAGGGCGGGTATTTGATCAACGTGGCTCGGGGGAAACTCGTCAACGAGGCTGATCTGGTGTCTGCACTTGCTGCCGGTGGGATCGCAGGTGCGGCGCTGGATGTATTTGTCGACGAGCCGAACGTTCCCGAAGCGCTGTACGGAAACGAGCAAGTGGTGCTGCAGCCACACCGCGCTAGCGCGACGCTGCAGACCCGAACGCGAATGGGCGAGATGGTGGTGGCGAGTCTGGTTGACAGTTTTGCCGGAAAAATACCGCAGGGGTGTGTGACTCACTGACTGAGTGTTGGCCACCTTGGGGGACTAGCGATCCTTCAGAGGTGGCAAAGCCATTGCGCGTGAGGTCGATTAGGTAAATCACTGCTGGCTCTTGATGCTTTGATCGTCCGCTTGGTTTGATTGCAGCCCTTGACACCTAATCTGCCTCCGCAGGTTTCAGCCATTCATCATCGTCGACGCAAACTCGATTTATGGTGACATGCGCCCGACCTAATCAAGCAAGACTCCTCGGGAGCCAGAGAGCACGCCGACACTCATAATTGTCTCAGCTCAGTCCTGCAAACTTGTTGAAATCATGGAGTCATACCGGTACTCCTAGATCACCAATCTTAAGCAGGGAACGCACCATGCACCCAAGATTCCGGGTCATTGAGACCACCGGACTGGAAGATGGCAGTAAGCGATACAGGGTCGTTGACCTTGTCGAGGGAGGCTCAGCTAGCAAGCATGGTGTGTTCAAGACCAGGGGAGAGGCAGACGCTGTTTGTTCGATTCTGATTGCCGAGCATTCACGTCAGAGTGGAGCAGGTCGTACGTCCCTGAGCCTATGATCCACTCGTTTCGTCATTCCTAGTGCGGATGACTTTTCGGGAATACCTAAATCGCAGTCGTGGACTGCCCGGTCTTTAACATCACCTCCAGCTACGCTTTTTCTTTCCACGGAGGAATCGCGATGTCGAACGCAGACCTGCTCCCTTCCCTGCTGTACAAGATCAACCAGAATCAGCTTGCCTTGGAGGCCGCCATCATGGAGCTAACGCTTTGGGTGGAACAACGAGGGTCAGGTGATGTAGCCGTCCCGATAAAGACGCCCTCCGTGCGATGCTGGAATCGCAAGTCCAAGAAAAGCTGCAGCACGATCCAGACGTGTTAACGACTTACGCAGCCAAGCCTGAACCAGAGCGCAAACCGTACACCAGCAAACCCACGGTTCAGGACAAGGCATTTCATAAAGAGCTCGAACAGATGCGTGCTAATGCTGAAGCTGGAGTGATACATACGCCTAAGCGAGAGCCGGGGGGCGGGGCTGCTCGTAGCCTTAGGCTTGATGATTATCCGGATCTGTAAAACGTGCCACCGGTTCAAAGCAACGGAGACCACACACTGAGAAAGCCACCTATGAAAATCATGATCGAAGAATGGGATGGTGACGGTGCGATTCGAATTCCTGATGAGGCGTTGCAGGAACTGGAGCTGGATGTTGGCGATTCGCTGTACCTGATAGAGGAATTTGTCGGCAACACGCGCTGCCTCGTCCGATCAAAAACACCTCAAATCGCGGATCGAATAGACGAGCTCACTGAAGCCTGGGATAGCGGACAGCTTGGCAACACCGAGGTGAATAAGGCAGTCGCAATGCGCGTCCCAGAAGCAGTCAAGGAAGGCCAAGGGAACAGCAATGTTGCCGCTGACCGAAAACTGCTCCAGTAAACACGGTTCTGCATACAGAAAACTGACGATTGTTCAATTGCTTCTGCTCAATTTTCGAGCAGAAGACCACAGGATATCAACCGACTCATTCCGAGAGCACCGGCGATGGCCCGCGCTCTAGGTGAGGCGTTAATACGATGTAGCTGCGAGTTCCGGTGAATCCATCAATCGAATGAATTACTTCTAGCAACCCTTCCAGCGATCGCGTGTCCTGAGTTCTGACCTTAAGCAGCATGGCGCCGTCGCCAGCCACTGTGGTAAACGACGGCAACGCGGGTAAGTGCAATCCTCGGTAGTGATCAGTAGGTCCGTCCATGATTGGTTGCGGATTGAGAGTGATCATCTGCCGATACCATTCGAATGACGCATCAGATTTCCGGTCTACTCGTTCGAATATTTGGAACATGCTGTCGATTGAAGACCTAGCGCTGTTGGAAGCCATCCGCGAAACCGGCAGCCTGTCGCGGGCAATAGAATCAAACCCTGCGTTTAATGGATTGCGCAGCAGCGACAGGCCGCAGTCGACCAATTTCAGCCAATGCTGACCGGCAACTATGGGTTTTGGCTTCGCCCAGCGCAGCTTTGTCGAAAGAAGCGAAGTGTTGCGTCTGTCTCTGAACTGAGCCATGAGCGGACGTTCCTAGCGCTGCCGAACTGGCGTCTGGATCACATACACGCCAACGAGAATTGCGCTCATCGCCATCAAATCCATTGCTCGCAGCCCCTCCCCAACAAGTATGCCGATCAGCAGCGCCACCACCGGTGGCAGGTACGTCACTGTCGAGGCTTGCACCGCTCCCATCCGCTGTACGATGAAGTAGTAGAGGACATACGCGATCCCGGTGCCGGTCAGTCCAAGACCGAGGACGAGTCCGCTCAAGGCGACGCCACTCTGGCCGATGTTGCTCAAGCCCGAATAGGGCGTCATCAGCGCGAGAATGAAGAGCGCCAATCCGACCTGATATGTGGACAACGCGAGGGGCGCGATTTCCAGGTTCGACATGAATCGCCTGGCATAGACGAACGAGCTTCCGAGACTGAGCGACCCCAGGATCATGTAGCCCACGCCCCACGGATCGAGCCCGCCAGTACCGGTGCTCCAGGGGCGAGCGATCAACAGCACACCCAGGAACCCCAATACCACGCCGACGATCTTTCTGACGTTTATCGACTCTTGCTTCAGGAACAGCGTCGTCAGCACAAACGTAAAAAGCGGGATGGCACCGCTGAGCATGCCGGCGACACTGGATGGCAGCAGCGCGGTCCCCTTTGCGAAGGCGTAGTAATACAACACGGTCGCCAATATCGACATGACAAGGAAGTGGGGCCAGTGACGCAGGTGTTGCTTTTGCAGGACGCCGCGATAAAGCGCGAGCGCCAGAATCGGGAAGAAACCGAACAGCACTCGCAGGAACACGATCTGGATAGGACTGATCAGTTCGGCCGCCCACTTCATGAAAATGAAATTGCTGCCCCAGATCAGGCCCAGAGATGCGAACGCGAAAATGGCAGGGCGCTCTATCGTTGTCATGCTCGACTCCATTGGGTTGGCAGCCTGCGAAGGTCGCTCTGGGCGACGTAAGACGGTGCCTCAACAGCTTGGCGTACAGGTACAGACACTGCGTATTCATGCCTTACTGCCGTGGATGGCGATTGCCAATGGGATAGACATTAGGCCCTTCACTCTCCAACGACTAGCCTGTAGATTCGCAAGGAATCCTTTCACAGGTGAGAGACCATGGACCGACTCGAAGCCATGACCATCCTGGTGGCCGCTGTAGAAGCTGGCAGTCTCTCCGCCGCCAGCCGCCAGCTCCGTATCCCCCTCGCCAAAGTCAGCCGCCGGGTCTCGGACCTTGAAGAGCACTTGGGCATGCGCCTGCTCCTGCGCGGCAACCGCAAACTTGTTCTGACCGATGCAGGGCATGACTACGTCGCCTCATGTCGGCGGATCCTGGAGGCGATCGCGCAAGCCGAGCGAACTGCATCCGGCGAATATCATGCACCGCAAGGGGAGTTGACCATCAGCGCGCCCGCGATCATGGGCCAAATGCATGTTGTGCCCGTTGTCGTGGAGTTTCTCCGAGCCTATCCGGACATCCGTGTGCGCTTGCAACTGACCGATCGGAACGTGAACCTCCTGGAGGAGCACGTCGATCTCGCTCTACGCTTCGGCGAACTGCCCGACAGCAGCATGATCGCCACGCGTGTCGCGTTGCTTCGACAGGTGCTGTGCGCGAGTCCCGCTTACCTGGAAGCCCGCAGCACACCGACGACGCCCGATGATCTTGAATCGCATGACTGTGTGACGTACGAAGGTTTCTGGACCGGGAACTATTGGGCTTTCGGTACAAACGCAATTGCGCAGGCGATCCGTGTCTCCTCGCGGCTCGTCGTAGACTCATCCGAGGCGGCGATCATCGCCGCAACAGCCGGGGCAGGAATCGCACGAGCATTGTCGTATCAGGTGGATAAGCTAGTTGAATCGGGCGCGTTGGTAACCTTGCTGGAGGCGTATGAACCTGCGCCCATGCCCGTCAACCTGCTCTATCCCAGCCAGCGCCAAGTGCCTCTGAAGTTGCGCGCTTTCCTGGACTTCTCGGTTCCGCGATTGAGGGAGCGGCTCGGCTACCAAAGTGCGTAGTCAGCCATACCGTGAATCCAGCTCGTTGATGCAGACGACTTTAGGCTGCGTCATGTCCTCATACGCAAATCGAACACCTTCGCGCCCCAAACTTCCGTACTTGAAACCACCGAAAGGCATGGCATCGAAACGATAATCGGAAGAATCATTGATCATCACGCCACCCGCTTCAATCCGACGCGCCAATTTCAAGGCCTTGGAAAGATCACGTGTGAAGATTCCCGCATGCAAGCTGTACTCAGGAGCGTTGGCCAGAGCAATAGCGTCTTCCAGGTGGTCAAAAGGCTCCAGGATAACCACCGGCGCGAAGACTTCCTGCTGCCAAATCGTACTGCTGTGCCTCACATGTTCAAGCACGGTTGGCGCATAGTTTCCCCCATGGCGATGGTGCCCACACAGAAGAACGGCTCCCTCGGCCAGTGCTTCATTTACCAATTGTTCGGTACGACGGGCCGCCAGTTCCGTAATCATCGGCCCTACATCCGTTGCTCGCTGATCAGGATCACCCACTACCAAGGCGCGTGTTTGGCTGACAAAACGCTCACGGAAGTCCTCATAAATTGAACGGTGTATAAGGATGCGTTGAGTGCCGATGCAATTCTGCCCTGCTGCCCAAAAGGCACCAGACACACAGGACTCCACGGTCGGTTCGATATCACAATCTTCAAGCACAAGAACCGGGGCATTTCCTCCCAGATCCATGGCCAGCTTCTTCAACCCGGCACTACGAGCAATGGCCTCACCCGTGGCAAAACCACCCGTAAAGGAAATCATCCGAACTTCGCGAACCTCCACCAATGCTTTACCCAAGTCGACGCCACCAGTAGCCGGGGTAATCACAGAGGGTGGAAGACCCGCATTCACCAAGCACTCAACGAGCTTGAGAGCAGACAACGGCGCAAGTTCCGAGGGTTTCAGAATCACGGCATTGCCACCGGCGATTGCCGGGCCGAGTTTATGGGCGACCAAATTCAGTGGATCGTTGTAGGGAGTGATCGCGACGATAAGCCCCAACGGTTCCCGTGTGAACCAACCTTGACGCGACTCCGATCCTTCATAAGCCCCAAATGGAATCACTTCCCCGGCGTTACGACGCGCCTCTTGCGCTGACAGCTTCAGCGTGTTCACACATCGCTTCACTTCCTTCTCTGCTTGTCGCAGCGTCTTCCCCGCCTCCGCAACAATGAGTTTGGCAAACGCTTCAGCCTCAAGCTCTACACGTCGGGCCGCCTCCTCAAGAATGCGTGCACGCAGGTGACGAGGCATTGCCGCACTCTCACGCACGCCGATTCGCGCGCGTTCCAGCAAGCCAGGAACCGCGGCGGCATCGAGGCAAGGGACGCTCCCTACCAAATGACCATCGAATGGACTGAACACATCAATCTGTTTGGCTTCAACAAGCTGGATACTGGCCATGCTGGATACGCTCATCACTATCTCCTGTTATTTGCCGTGGGCGGTGTGGATGGCGACGATGTCCGACAGCAATGCGAAGGCCGTCTCGATACGCCCTGCCCCAGGCCCGGACACCGTGACAGCTCCCAGCAGTTCGGTATTGAATGACACTGCATTCGTAGCACCGCTGATTCCGGCAAGAGGATGT
Source organism: Pseudomonas sp. BIC9C (assembly GCF_034541995.1). Classification (NCBI taxonomy): domain Bacteria; kingdom Pseudomonadati; phylum Pseudomonadota; class Gammaproteobacteria; order Pseudomonadales; family Pseudomonadaceae; genus Pseudomonas; species Pseudomonas sp. BIC9C. The sequence continues at coordinate 242,527 of NZ_JAWDGM010000008.1, read as the reverse complement.
GAGTTCGACAGTAACCGGGCTTCCACACTCGCTCGAACCGAGCCATCTGCTGCACGATCGGCTGAGCCAATCAGTTTCCAGCTCGCGCCATTGGCACTTGCCTGGGCAATATCTTCCGCGCTGATATTGCTGATCCCCGAGCACGCTACATCGCTGACATTCAGTCGTGCATTGAGCAGTTCGTTGGCCAGGATCACCACCTTGAGGCGTACGTCAAACCCTTCCACATCGGCGGTTGGATCTGCCTCGGCGTAGCCGAGCTGTTGCGCTTGTACGACGGCATCGTTGAACGCCAGGCCGTCTTTCATCTGGGTAAGCACGTAGTTGGAAGTGCCGTTCAGGATGCCTTCGAAGCCTTGCACGCTGGCACCCGCCAAGGCCTGCTTGGCCAGACGAATAACGGGGGTGCCACTCATCACCGCTCCCTCGTATTCGAAAGCGACCGGGTTGCGACGAGCCAACGCTTTGAGCTCGGCACCGTGCAGCGCAATAGGCCCCTTATTGGTGGTCACTACATGAATGCCGCTTTCCAGGGCCCAGCGGCAAAAGGTCGTTGCAGGCTCGCCATCCACCGGATTGGTAAAAGTGGCCTCAGCGATGATGTCTGCACCGGAATGCTTGATCACGGTTTCGTTGAAGGCCTCAGCATTGCCGCCGGGCAGTTGAGCGAATGCGCCTTTCTCAACCGGCAGCGCAACCAACTGCTTTGCATCCAGACCGTCTTTAGCAACGATTGAGCCGAGGAACAGATCGGTGACACCGACAATTTTGATAGTGAAGCCCAGGGCCTCTTTCCACTGGGCATTACGATCGGCGACCAATTGGGCGAAGCCACGGTTCACGCCACCAAACCCTACCAAGGCAATTTTGTACTCGGTCATAAACGCTGTTCCTATATTGATGTTGTTCGATAGGAACATCCTAAGAGCCGGGCTTTGGCAGTTGAATATGGCAGAGTGCTGTATTAATTGGGCGTTTTGCCCAAGCACGATGTTGTCTGCGAAATTGCACTTCACATGATGACCCTCTTGCATTCGACCTGACCATCGATTGCATCGGGTTTGACCAGCACGCTTCGTAACCATGATCGGCAAAGAATTGCCCATTGCCACCGGTAGCGGCGACAGGCAGAAAGCGGCCAGAAGCGATCATTCCAGTACTGTTTGCACGAAACCTTGGAATTGGCCAATACGCCCTCATAACAATGGCTATACCCAACGTCCCCGAGAGGAAGGACAGACCATGACCAGTCAAACCGAAACTGCCATTCTCGCCGGCGGCTGCTTCTGGGGCATGCAGGATCTGCTACGGCGTTATCCCGGTGTGCTGCACACACGGGTCGGTTATACCGGCGGCGATGTGCCGAATGCCACCTATCGCAACCATGGCAATCACGCTGAAGCCATCGAGATCGTCTTCGACCCTGTCGTGATCACCTACCGGCAGATTCTTGAGTTCTTCTTCCAGATACACGATCCCAGCACGGCCAACCGTCAGGGTAATGATCTTGGCCCCAGCTATCGTTCAGCGATCTACTACCTCAGCGAACAGCAACGCGACATCGCCGAGGACACCGCTGCCGATGTCGATGCTTCACACCTGTGGCCAGGCCGGGTAGTCACCGAAATCGAACCGGCGGGGCCTTTTTGGGAAGCGGAGCCAGAGCACCAGGATTACCTCGAACGTATACCGAATGGCTACACATGCCACTTCATCCGCCCGAACTGGAAGCTTCCCAAGCGCGCCTGAGAGTCGCGTTTGCGAGATGCAGAGGTGCCCGCCTCTGGCCGCTAGCTGCCTTTTGCGAAAGGCAGCTTCGGGTTGTTCTCTGAGGGTCAAGACTACGAAGCGTGCTGGTCAAGTCCGCTGCAAATGGCGGGTCAGGTCAGTGCAATTACTCAGCTGTCAAAACACCGCGGAAAGGACGAACGATGTCACGGTGTTTTCCACCCCTGGCATCGCCGCGATCTCCTTCCAAACGAGATGGACACGTTCAGGTGTGGCGGCATTCACACGCAGCATTAAATCGAACTCACCACTGAGTACTTCACATTGCACGACTTCGGGAATGGAGCGCAGCGCAGTCAGTACTTCTTCGCCACGCATGCGGTCGTAGCGGTAGACGAAGATCACCGCGCTGATAAGCGACGTAGGCCGCCGCGACTCACCGAGTCGTACCGTATAGCCCTGGATCGCACCGTCGCGCTCAAGACGCTCAATGCGCTGGCGCACCGCATTGCGCGACAAGTTGATCTTGGCACCCAGTTCGATATGGGCTATTCGCGCATTGGCGGTAAGTTCGGCCAGTATGCGTTCGTCCAACGGATCCAGAATGCGCTTCATGCAGGCCTCTGCTGCGCCAGACGAAGAGCCTGGCACAGACCGTCCAGATCGCCCTTGGCCAGGTACGGTGGTTGCGCGCGCACCTCGACAGTGCTCGGAGTGCTTGCTTGCCAGACGCCCAGCTCGGCCAACAGCGCCGCCGACTTGGCCGGCGCAATTTGCCCGAAGGTGACCATCGGCGCGCCCAGGCTGCGTCGATGAAGCCGGCCGGCCAGTACACCGACAGCGGTGTGAGGATCGATGGCCGAGCCTGTCTCTCGGAACAGCTCGACTACTTCATCGCGCACCTGGGATTCGTCTACCGCATAGGAATCGAAGAGTACTCGTGCACGCAGCCATTGCTGGTTGCCGATGCTCATTTCTCCGCAACTTTCAAAATGCTCCATCAGCGCTTTTGTTGAGCAGCCATCGTGCTCGTAAATCTCCCAGATAAACCGCTCCAGGTTGGAAAACAACGAGAAGTCCATCGCCGGCGACACTGTTCGATTAGTCATCCGGGTGGAGTAGCGATTGCAATGAAAAAACTGGTGCAGGGCATCATTGCTGTTGGTGGAAATGATCACCTGATTGATGGGTAATCCCATTTTCTGCGCAATGTAACCGGCATAGATCTCGGCCGAGCCGGCAGCTGGAACACTAAAGCCAACGGGACGCGTGCCACCGCCCAGTTGCAAGGCTGCGTGGAAGTAAAAAACGATCTGGGCCAGGACGCCGATCCAATTGGTCGAGTTGAAACAGACCGGCAACACTCCGTCCAATGGCCACTCACGCAAGAGTCGGGAGACCAGTGTCTGGCAATCATCGAAATGACCGTCAACCGGAAACAGCTGAACCCGCTGCGGGTCGGCTGCCTGCAAGGCACTGAGTTGCCCAGGCGCAAGCCCGTCGCGCGGATACAGTATCGCCAAGCGGGCGGCCGGGCAGTTAGCAAAGGCTTCAAGCGCCGCGACGCCGGTATCACCGTTAGTTGCACCGACCACCAACGCTTCTTTACCGACCTCCTCCAGAAAATGTTCGACCAGGCGCGACTGCAATTGCGCGGCGAAATCCTTGGAAGAACCGGTCGGGCCATGAAACAGCTGGAGTATCCACTCGTTATGCCCGATCTGCTCAAGCGGCGTAATAGCGCGGTGCTTGAATTGTTGATAGCTGTCACTGAGCAAGGCACGCAGGGTGCTTTCGTCTATGGAAGAGCCGACAAAAGGCGAAACCACTCGCCAAACCAACTCATCAAACGGCAGCCACGACCAGCTGGCAATCTGTTTCTCGGTGAAGACAGGCAAACTGGCCGGGACATAGAGACCACCATTTTCGGCGAGCCCCGACAGAACCACACTGCGAAAATCAGCACGCATGTCGCCGCCGCGAGTGCTTACATAATGCATGACAACTCCAAATCAGTTTTACAAAAGGCGATGGGCTTGAGCCACCAGCCAGGTAGAAAAATTTGCGGCATCAGGCGATAGCACTTCGTTCTGTTCGTGCACCAGATAAAAGGATTCGCTTGCCTCGATTCGATGATTGAATGGCGCAACCAATTGCCCACTCTTAAGCAAATCCTCGACCACGGAAGACCGTGCCAGCGCAACGCCCTGCCCCAACTCGGCCATACGGATCGTGGAAATCAGCGTGTCAAACTGAAGGCCACGGGAATAGTCGACGTCGTCTGCTCCAACTCGCTTCAACCAGTAACCCCAACCTTCTTCGTAACCCAACACGTGAAGCAGGGAATGGTTCATCAAGTCGCGAGGCTCATGTATGGGTGAGCTGGCCATGAGCTTTGGAGAGCAAACAGGCTGAAGGATGTCCCAAGTCAATCGCTGAGCGTGCAAGCCCGACCACTCACCGCATCCCCAGCGAATCTCCAGGTCATCCTCGCCGTCCGGTTCTTTCACCCAAATATTGCTGATATATCGAATATCAATCTGGGGAAACTCCCGACAAAAATCAGCGAGTCGGGGGGCCAACCAATAGTGAAGAAAGGAAAGGCTGCCGCGCACCTTCAAATGTCTTCGATTACGCTGGCCGAAAATCTCGTTTGTGCCGACTGCCAGGCGACTGATCGCATCTTGTACGACAGGCAGGTACGACTGCCCTTCCTCGGTCAAGCCAAGCCCTCGAGGCAGGCGCTTGAACAGCGCCACACCGAGGTGACTTTCTAACTGACGGATCTGCTGACTCACAGCTCCTTGAGTCAAATGGAGCTCTTGCGCCGCATGGGTAAAGTTTAAACAACGCGCCGATACTTCGAATGCCCTCAACCAATTCAAGGGTGGTAGTGACTTTTGACTCATCGGCGCAACCTCATCAGGACTTTATCTATGCGCAATCATTGCCTGAGAAATTCACGCGGTGCTAGAGGAATGAGCGGCTGCGGCTAAAGCCAACCGCTCTGCTCTCTTGTTTCGAGTGATCCAGTAAACGAAATAACACCACGCGATAAAGGGGAGTCCGAAGTAAAGCGCCACTCGCTGCTCAGGATCAAAAGCGATACCCACACAGGCCAGCAGACAACACAACAGTGCACCGATCGGCACCCATGGATAGCCACGCACACGGAAATGCAGGTCTTCAACTCGTCCACCATTAGCGACGTATTGACGACGGAACGCGATCTGGCTTGCCGCAATGCTCATCCACACGACTACGACCGCCAGCCCGGAAATGGACACCAAGGCCAGGTAAACCGTATCAGGGGCAAACACACTGCTGAGCAGAGAAGCCACTGCGCCCGCCATACTAAGCACGATGGCGTTCACCGGTGTGCCCCGACTGGAGAGCCTGGCGTAGCGCTTAGGCATATGTCCTTGATCGCTCAATGTCCACAGCATGCGCGATGCGGCATACAGCCCCGAGTTAGCGGCGGAAATCAGTGCCGTGAGAATGACGAAGTTCATAATGTCGGCAGAGTATGGGATGCCAATCAGCTCAAACACCATCACGAACGGACTTTCTACCAGCCCCGCTTGTTCTCGTGGCAGTAACGTCGCAAGGACGAAAATTGTCCCCACGAAGAACAGCGCCAAACGTACCACTGTCGTGCGGATTGCCTTGGGCACGCTAGTTTGTGGATCTTGCGCTTCACCTGCCGCAATCCCGATCAGCTCGGTTCCGGAAAATGCGAAGGAAACAGCCAGGAGAGTCATTGCAATGGGTAAGAACCCGGTGGGGAAAAGTCCCTCACGTGTGAAGTTGGAAAGTCCCGCCCCCTGCAAACTCTGTACTTGAAAAAGACCGAAAATTGCCGCTCCGCCGATCACAATGAACGTGATAACAGTCAGAACCTTAATCAGCGAAAGCCAAAATTCAGTCTCTGCAAACAACCGAACAGAGACAACATTGCTCAAGAAAACTGCAATGGCAAACAGCGCACTCCAGATCCAGACCGGTGTGTCGGGAAACCACCGAACCATCAGTATGCCCGCAGCTGTAAATTCTGAACCGATAGCTACTGCCCAAGTGAGCCAGTAAAGCCAGGCCACTGTATAGCCTGTGCCTGGGCCCAGGTATCGCGTTGCATAGCTACTGAAAGATCCGGTTTCCGGCATCTGTACAGCCAACTCACCGAGACAGACCATGACTAAATACACCATCACTGCACCGATGATGTAAGCGATCACTGCACCGAGTGGCCCTGCCTGATTAACCGTGTAACCGGAAGTAAGGAATAACCCAGTACCGATCACACCGCCCAGTGCCAACATAACGATGTTGCTGGTTTGCATTGCCTTTTTGTATCGCGAGGTTGGATCGGGCTGATTATCTTCGATATTCGTGGACATAGTTTTATTCTCATGAAATGTTCGGACAAACGCCTTGTAACCGGCTTTTGGGCAGTACAATTTTGTCGTCGCTGGATTTTATTATTTTCATTCTTCATGAAGGGCTTAAGATGAATATCGAAAGTCCTGCCCGTATTCAGGCGCCTACCTCAATGAAACGTTGGGCACTGTCAGCGTGAAGGCTTGCATCACCTTGTTTACTTCGCACTGACGCGAAGGCTTGTTTCAGGTCAGCCAATAAATCTGCTGAATCTTCAATACCTACGGACACTCGAACCAAACCTTCGGAGATTCCAAGTGCCTGACGTTCTTCCAAGGTATTTTCTACGTGACTGGTCGTTCGAGCCGGCCCATAGATAGTCTCGACAGCGCCCAAATTACCCGCCCGATGCGCATATCTGAGCAGTGGGAGCAAACGAGTCACTGTGTCCATGCCTCCTTTCAGCACGAAGCTGACGATGGCTCCGAATCCGTTCATTTGCGATCGAGCGATGTCATGACCTGGATGTTGAGGCAACCCCGGATAGTTCACAGACTCGACCAGCGGCTCGGTACAGAGGTACTCGGCCAAAAGCTTCGCGCTCGCCTGTTGCTGGCGAAGACGCAGAGCCAGAGTCTTGATACCTCGGATGATTAGATACGCCGAAAAAGGATCCAGCGAGGCACCATTGATTTCGCGGTAATGGCGAACTTGAGACATCAAATGCTCGGCGCCGCAGACCACACCACCGAGCACATCACCATGACCGGACAGGAATTTGGTCGCGCTGTGCACAACCACATCAACGCCTAAAGCGAGCGGATTCTGATTCAGAGGCGTCGCGAATGTATTGTCCGCAACAACCAAAGCGCCCACTTGCTTCGCCGCTGCCACAAGGCGTCGAATATCAACGATTTTCAGCGTTGGGTTCGTGGGTGTTTCCAGGTACAGGACGCTGCAACCTTTAGCGATCTCCTGCTCAAGTGCCACAGTGTCGAGCGTATCGCAAAGGGTTACCTCCACACCCATGCGAGGAAGAAACTCCTCAAAAATTTTGTTCGTACCACCGTAGCTGTCACGTGTAGAGATCACACGCTGCCCATAGGACAGGAAGGTGTGTAGTACACCGCTGATTGCGGCCATTCCGGTACTGAAAGCTACAGCCGACTCTGCGTTTTCGAGCTCACAGAGTTTATCTTCCAGGACGGAGACAGTGGGATTGCTCATCCGGCTGTAAATGAAACCGGGCTCCTTTCCCAATGCCACGTCATACCACTTATCGATATCGTCATAGCCATAGGCGGCACTGACCACGATGGGTGTCTGGGTCGCATTGTAGGGATGTTGAACCTGCTCTCCTCCCCATACGACTCGAGTCCCCATCCCGACCTCTGAAGCCTGGACGGTGCGTTTCTTGTTTTCCATAAAGTTGTCTCGCATCAAGGGAAACACAACCGTGTTCCAAGTGGGCTTGGGAGGACTATATGGAAGGCTCATGCTTGTGAAAAATCATGATATCCGGGAGTAAGGGGTGCTTTTTTTAATGGCTGGATGCGAGTTACAGAGTGTCAAACCGTTACCAGCTGAGAGTGCCTCACCAACATTGCGCTGCAAGACATGACGAGCTTGAGTGTGCCGCACCAGAGCACCATGGAGTTGTAGAGATGAGCCCAATGACTCCTGACGGTGGATGCTTTGTAGTCAAAGGGCAGTTGTAGCGCTACAGCAACCCTTCGCTGACTGCTGATGTTCGATTGCGGCTCGTTGATGAACTCATGGCCGCGCGTCGTGAGGTAATGGGCCGAAGCTTTGTAAGCGTCCGGCGAAGTCGCCTACCCGTTCCCAGCCATAAGGGCGATGGCGATATGTCCAAGCAAATTTTCCATTATCGATCAGGCTGCCATTGCGAATATTTGGGTAGACCTTCCCCATCCAGCCACGCCACGTCCTGCTCCGTCCAGATGTGATACTCGGGCCTGGAGCCAGGCTCCTCGTCTAACGTAGCTACGCGCACGATCATTGCGGCTGAGCCGATACGTTCAGCTGCAAGGTGCGATCCGCAGTGGGAGCAGAAGTGTCGAATCTTGCCGGGAGATGACTCGAAAGCCCTCAATACATCGAGGCCGCGAGTCCATCTGAAATGCTCTCTCAGCACTCCAGCCGTGGAGACATAGGCAGCAGCATGGGTCTTCCGGCAGGTAATACAATGACAATGGCTGATAGGCATATCAATGCTGTCGATCTCATACCCTACAGTTCCACAAGCGCAGCTTCCTTTCATTCATCCTCCGGCTTCGTCACAGTGCGAAGATTATGACCACCCTCGTAAACCGAACCATACGGGCCTCAAGGGTCTTCAATCAGCCAGGTTCTCTATGTCCTAAGCGGCCCGCTCCAAGGCATCCAGCAAACCAAAAAACTCCCGTGAAAGCTTATGCCGAGGAGCCAAGTGGACGATGGGTACTGATACCTCGTGAGACTCGCGCATCTTGACGGAGCTGCTCAGGTAAACCGGCAGCACAGGCAAACCTTCTGCCAACAGCTCATCAACGAGATTCTGGTGCAAGCCGGTATGCCCGGTGAACTGGTTGACCACCACCCCTTCCACTATCAGGGATTCATTGTGATCAAGACGCAGCTCCTCAACCTGAGCGATGACGCGATACAGCGCCTGGCGAGAAAAGCTGTCGCAATCGAATGGGATCAGCAGACTGTCTGCAGCTACCAGCGCACTGAATGTGTAGAAGTTGAGTGACGGTGGTGTATCGATATAGATGCGCTCATAGTCCTCGGACAGTTCAACCAGAAGCTTGCGCAGCTTGTTGATCTTGTATTTGGACTCGAGCTTTGACTGGAGGTCAGTCAGGTCGGAGCAAGCAGTCACCAAGTGAAGGTTATCGTAAGAGGTCTCAGTGATGACCACTCGATTCCTTCTGCCTTCGAAGCCGCCGGATAGTGTCTGTTTGAAAAAGTCAGCGATGCCCGCTGGAATGCTCTCGTTGATCAGCCCTGTCAGGTAGTGCGTCGAATTTGCCTGGGGATCGAGATCAACCAGCAGTGTTCGGTACCCTTCGGCAGCACTCGCTGCGGCTAGATTGCAGGCAATGCTGGATTTTCCAACGCCCCCTTTCTGATTGAACACAACACGACGCATGGGGTTTTCTCATCCATGAAAAAGGCCGAAGGCCGACTTGAGGAAATGTAAGCTCTCGTGTCAATTCTATGACCGTATTATTACAGTATTGCGACAAAGACCAAGCCGTTCGAATGCCAACTCCTTGGCACTGCGCTTAAAGCAACAAACGAGAAAAATCGCAGCATTGCAGCGCCAACTGCGCCACGTTTTGATTCAGCCCAAACTGTCGATCCGTACGGTACAGAGCGGCATAGCGAATTCGTGGTAATCCTGGAGTCGTGACCAACGCGCGCAACGCTCCACGCTCGATCAAGTGGGACAGGCAAGCCTTGGGCAGGTAACTCACGCCGACCCCGGACAAGGTCAGCCCGACCTGCACCAGCAAGTTATGGCTGGTGATTGTCTTGGGCATCTGCACGTTATGCGAGGCTAGCCAACGCTCATAGATCAAACCAGTGCCGGACTGAGAGCCTTGGGTCAACACAGTGCAATTGGCCAAGACTTCGAGACTGACCGGATCCGGGGCGCAAATCAGACTCGGGGCACACATCCAGGCATTCTCGACACTTTTCAACGGCGTACTTACGAATCGAGCATCGTTGTAGACGTCGGGAACGATGACCAGATCGAGCTGATCATTTTCCAGTTTGCGAAACAACTCACTGCTCAGTTCCACCGACGGTTCGATCTGCACTTTGGGGTAGGCCTGGCGCAGCGCTGCCCACTGCCGGACTGCCACTGGAGGGCATTGCATTTATTGCCGGGGTCTACCGGCTCATGGAAATGCCGACGACCGCGCTGAACGTACTTGGCAATGCCTTGGCACCGTTGGTGATTGCCAAATGGGAGGCCGCGCTGCGCACTGTCTGAAGGCTACGCCCGCCTGAGCTTAAGAAATCCTGCCTTGGGCACTGTCTACATGAAGTGCCTGAGGCTTCTCTCAAATACCTGCATCAACGACGCCCTCACCACTTGGTAAACCTGACTCACTGTCATAAATTGTCGCAGCGATGCCTATGAGCCCTGCATCCGCCTTACCCCAGGTCGCTTCAATGTCCACGGATATAGTGTTCCAGTTGCCGGATCAGGTCGGCCTGCTCGACGATGGCTTCTTTCACCAGATCACCAATCGACAAGAGGCCAATCAGTTGATCACCCTCTACCACCGGTAAGTGGCGCAGATGACTGTCGGTCATGACCACCATGCAACGCTCGATGCTCTGCCGACTGTCTGCCGTCACGACCGGCGCGCTCATGATGGCCCTGACCGGCGTACCGACCGAAGAGCGGCCCAGCAGAACGACCTTGCGTGCGTAGTCGCGTTCGCTGACAACGCCAACCACCCGCCCCTCTTCTATCACGGCTAGAGCCCCCACATTCTTTTCAGCCATCATCTTCAGCGCTTCAAACACCATCTGATCTGGTGCGATGCCATGCACGTGCTGGTTTTGCATGGCCTTCAGTTTCAGCAATTGTGCGGCTGTTTTCATACACGCCCCCAAAACCCATTACGGTTAAAAAAGCAAAAAAAAACGCCTGAAACCCTTCGGTTCCAGGCGCCTTTGCCTGTTCTTTTGCAGTGTTAAAACCAGACTTCCCTGCCTGATGCACCAGTGATACCCATGGCCTGCTCGGCCAATCGATCGTCGTTGACCGAGGGGGCTGTCCTGAGGAATACGTTCCAGGTGAATCCGATGTGAGCCTTGCAGCCTTTGTGCCAGTCGGCAGCCGAGAGACTGATCCTGTGTGCAGTCCAGGCTCCCGGGCTGGAGATGATTGTCACGGCGACTGCGATCCAGGCGAGTTTCAGCAAGGGTGAGCAGACTTCCCAGGAAAGCGAATTGCCAAGGGTGCAAATCGAGACGCTTGAGCTAATGGAGGCGAAAGTCCATTGTGCCGCTTCCGTCTGGTGCGCGTTGCTATGCATAGCGCTTTAAAAAAGTGCATGTACCGGTTGTAGTGGTCTCCAGCTAACCAGCACCAGATGGTGGTCCCGACAGCCAGCGCAGCACTTGGCGTTACTTGAGGCTCCCCGCCAGAAACTGCTGCAAGCGCTCACTGCGGGGATGCTCCAGAACACTGCCCGGCGCGCCCTGTTCTTCCACCGGCCCCTGATGCAGAAAGATCACGCGGCTGGACACCTGCCTGGCAAACGCCATCTCGCGGGTGACCACCACCATCGTCCTGCCTTCTTCGGCCAGTTAACGAGCGCCCTGCTCAACGAATCGGCCGTGGGTTACTTGGCACCGTAGACGTCAAAATCGAAGTACTTGTTGTTGATCCGCGCGTAAGTCCCGTTGGCGAGAATGGTTGCCAGGGCTTTGTTCAAGTCTTCGCGCAAGGCGACATCGTTCTTGCGCAGACCGAGGCCATCACCCACGCCGAAGAAGCCCGGATCATCCAGGGTGGCACCGGCAAACTCATAGTCTTTGCCCTCCGCTGTTTTCAAGAAGCCGTAGCTGGCTTGTATGGAACCCTGCAACGAAGCATCCAGTCGCCCCACTACCAGGTCGGCGTACACCTGATCCTGATTTTGATAGGAAAGAATGTCGACGCCTTTGGAACCCCACACCGCTTTGGCGTAGGACTCCTGGGTCGAGCCCTGCTCCACACCAATGCGCTTGCCCTTGAGCGATTCGAGGGTAGGCTGTAATCTCGATCCACGTTTGGCCACCAGGCGTGCCGGTGCATTGGACACCTTGTCGGTAAACGCAATCTGTTCCAGGCGTTTGGGGGTGATGGTCATCGAAGACGCCACCGCATCGAACTTGCGCGCCAGCAGTGCCGGGATCATCCCGTCCCAGCTGCTTTCCACCCAGACGCATCGGGCCTTCAGTTCGGCGCAGAGCGCCTCGGCGATGTCGACCCCGAAGCCGGTCAGCGTGCCATCCTGATTCTTGTACTCCAGCGGTGGATACGTTGGGTCCACCCCCAGTCTCAACACTTTGCCAGACCAGTCGGCTGCACCGGCCAGGCTCGATGCCGTCAGGAACACCAGGGAAACGGCTGCAATCATCTTGTTCATTTTTATTCCTCTCCAGGCTGCAGATTTTTACCAAAATGACGCGCAAAAAAGCGCCGTCTCAACACAGAAAACGCTCGACCAACTTGACCCAGTAGCTCGCGCCCACCGGCAGGCAGCCGTCGTTGAAGTCATAGCCGGGGTTGTGCAACAGGCACCCGCCCTCTCCCTCACCGTTGCCGATCACCAGATAACTGCCGGGGCATTTTTCCAGGACAAAGGCAAAGTCCTCACTGGCTGTGAACGGCCGCAAGTCATCGATCAGGTGCTCCTCTCCCAGCCAGTCGCGGGCGACTTCACGGGCGAATGCAGTGTGTTCGGGATCGTTGATCAACACCGGATGGCAATGCTGATAATCGATGTGGGCCTGAGCACCGAAACTCGCGGCCTGGCCCTGGACCAATTCAGTGATTCGAACCTCCAGCAAGTGGCGAATCTCGGGGGTCAGGGCGCGCACGCTCAGGCTCATGTCGGCGCTGGACGGGATGACATTCGAGGCGCTTCCGGCATGCAGGGAGCCCACCGTGATAATCGCCATCTCCTGCGGATTGACATTGCGCGAGACGATGCTTTGCAGGGCCATCACGATCGAGGCACAAACCACCACGGGGTCGACGGCTTTGTGCGGCACCGCTCCATGACCGCCATTGCCGATGATTCTGATGTTCACGGTGTCGGCAGACGCCATGAACGGCCCGCTGTAAAAACCCAAATGCCCGACGGGATAGCCCGGCACGTTGTGCATGGCGAAGATCGCGTCACACGGGAACCGTTCGAGCAACCCTTCCTCGAGCATTTTCCTGGCACCGCCCAGTCCTTCTTCCGCCGGTTGGAAAATCAGCTGCAGCGTGCCCTTGAACGCCCGTGTCCGGGCAAGATACTGCCCTGCCGCCAGCAGGATTGCCGTATGGCCGTCGTGGCCGCAGGCATGCATGACGCCGTCGATCCGGCTGGCATAGGGCAAACCGGTGGCTTCCTGTATCGGCAACGCATCCATGTCGGCGCGCAAACCGATGCACCGGCCCTCACCATTTTTCAGGGTGGCAACGACCCCGGTCTTGCCCACGCCGGTGCTGACCTCAAAGCCCCACCGGGTCAAACACTGCGCGACCCGCTCGCTGGTGGCGAACTCTTCAAACCCCAGTTCAGGGTGCGCGTGAATGCTGTGACGTATCGCGATCATTTCATCTTGTATCGCGGCAATACCAGGCAGGACCAGGCCGGCATTCATGGGTGTTCTCCTTCGACAGGGTCTGAGCAGCAGCGAAAGCGCTGTTGGGTTCGATCTTAGGGAACAGGCGCTGGGCTGGGGAGGCGCAGTTTGGTTATGATGACAACCATTGGTTGTCATCAAGGTGGTCAGATGAAACTGCATCAATTACAGGCACTGATTGCCAGTGCCGAAACGGGCAGCATCCGGGCGGCCGCGCGCTCGCTGGAGATTTCCCAGGCCGCCGTGACCAAAGCATTGCGCGAACTGGAAACCAGTCAACAACTGCCGTTGTTCACCCGAACCCCCAGCGGCCTGCACTTCACCGAATACGGGAAAGTCCTGCTGACCCACGCGCGGCTGGTGATCAAGCAGCTCGAACATGCGCAGACCGAGCTCGATCATATGCGCGGCAAGGCCCAGGGACGGCTCTGCGTCGGGATCACCCCATGGATCGCCCTGACCTTCCTGCCCGAAGTGGTGTTGGCATTTCGCGAGCGCATGCCGCAAATCAAGCTGGAGCTGTTTGAAAGCCTGATGGCCGTTGCCCAACCGCTGTTACGCGACGGCAGCATGGATTTCGCGATCGGTCAGCTCCATCCGGCACAATCGACTCAGGAATTTGCTTGCGAAACCTTGCTCGATTACCAGACTTCGGTGCTGGTCCGCGAGGGTCACGCCCGACAGCACGCACGATCGATCCACGAGTTACTGGAGGAAAACTGGACCCTGAACTACGCGCCGGACGGGCACGATGGGCTGATGCAGGAACTGTTCTGGAAACACGGTGCGCAAATTGATGAGAACCGAATCGTGCGCGCCCATTCACTGGCCATTTTGCAGATGATGGTCGAGCGGGCCAACATGTGCACCTGGGGGCCGTCCATTGTGAGCACAGCCCCGCCATTCCTGGGTCGCGTGGTGTCTCTGGGGCTGAGCGAGCAATTCGAGCCCCGACAACTGAGCATCGTCACCCGACGCAACGGGGCGCTGAGCAACCCGGCACTCTGCTTCACCGATTGCCTGTTGCAGGTCATTCGGCGTCATGCCCGTTCGGCCAGAAAGGAAGATCGGCAACTCTTCGAAACGTTGCGTCTGCGGGTGTAAGGCACGGGACGCACCGCCAGGGCTTAACAGGACGTTTGTTTCATTGCCTCATGACATACCGGATCGACCCGTTTGTGCTCGATATCGAAGCGTAGCGCTTCCAACCGTGCTTGGCGCTGCTCCAAATCCCGACTCAATTGCAACCCATATGACAGAACCGCAGTAGATAGTAGCGCCATAGAAGTGGGGACTTCTTGACGTTTTTAATGATTTGAACGGCGGGTTTCAACGCGGTTCAGTCAGCCTTTGAGCAGGTGCCGAATACGTACAGGCTTACCAGCGATTTGAAAGTGCCGGGCGGCTGATTCGATTTTCAACTCTGCGCGAGTGACTCGACCGTGGTGGCGTAGATGATCGTACCAGGACTCGTCAAAAAACAACTCGATCCACAGTTGCGGGTTTTCGGTGTCCTGCATCAACTGCCAGGAAAATGAACCATTGCGCTGCCGCATCCTGCGCACCTCTTCCATAGCCTCTTTGAAGGCATCGGCATCCACCGTGTCAATCTCATATTCGAGTGTAACCATGACAGGCCCACGCTCACCTTCAACGTCGACACCCATCAACGGTTGCGGCCAATGCAGCGAAGGGGCCAGGTCTTCTGCGCTCAGCGCAGGCAGTTTGACCCACCAGCCCAACCCTGCTCCCACCACCATGATGACGGCGGCAAAACTCAGCGATATCGAGATCGAAAACCAGCTGGCGATCAGTCCCCATATCACACCGCCCAAAGCCATGCTGCCAAAGAAAGTCAGGATGTAGACCGCCAACGCCCTGGCCCTTACCCACGCAGGTACCGATGTTTGCGCAGACACCTGAAAGCTGGACAATACTGCGATCCAGGCAGCGCCACTGAGGAACATCACAGGGACAAGCAGATAGAAATCCTGAATCCATGCCAAAGCCAGCAATACTGCCGCATAGATTAGGCTGGCCGATGCCACCAGCAGATTGACAGCAACATGCTGACGAATCCTGGGCAAAAACATTGCACCCGCCACCGCCCCGATCCCGACGCAACCAAGCAAGATCCCAAATTGCTCGGCGCTGCCCTTCAGCTCACTTCGCACGATCAGTGGAAGCAAAGACATACCGGCGCTTGCACCCAGGAAAAAAGCCAGGGCGCGCACCAGAACCCGCTGCAGGTGCCGTGAACTACGGGTATAGCGCCAACCCGTACGTATAGCGCCAAACAGGCGCTCTGCCGGCAATACGGTCTGTTGTGGCGTACGATGCCACAAGGCGAGCACCGCGATAACGCCAAGGAAGGACAGCGCATTGACGGCAAATGTCGCCCATGGCCCTGCCAGGCTGATGATGATGCCAGCGATGGCCGGTCCGAGTGCTCGGGCAACGTTGACCCCCACGCTACTAAGCGATATCGCGGCGGGTAGATCACTGGCTGGCACCAATTCGGGTGTCAACGCTGACCATGCTGGCATGGTCAGGGCTGTTCCAATCCCCATGGCCAGAGTAAACAGGAGCAAAAGCGTAGTGCTCATCAGGTCCGCAAAGGTGATCAAGGCGAGCGCAAGTGCAATGACGGCCATCCCTGCCTGGACAGCCAACAGGTAACGTCGTTTGTCGACGATGTCGGCCAGCGCGCCAGCAGGCAGCGCTAGAAGGAACATGGGAGCGGCAGCAGCTACCTGTACCAGAGACACCATGAAAGGACTGGCCGACAAGGAGGTCATCAGCCACCCGGCCCCGACTTCATGCATCCACGTCCCTATGCTGGATGCAATGCTGGCGAGCCATAGACTGCGAAACAATCCATGGCGAAGCGGTTGCCAAGCCGTACCCGGTGCCTGCTCTTCAGTCATCGTACTCACTCTTTCCTCCCTACTCCTCCCTGCAGTTTGCTAAGGAGTGGCCAACGATGCGACAGACTCGTACCCAATGCCAATCTTCCAGATTATCCGTCAAAGTGCGCCTCATCCCCTGGTGGGGAGAGGCGCATACAGATCAGTGACCTTCCGATGCGTTAAACATGGTTTTGGCATAAATCAAACCAAGACCATAACCGCCACCGTGAGTGATAGCGGTTTTCACCGTCTCGTTATAGGTGTCGCCGCGAGCCCAGTCACGCTGCAGTTCAAGCAGGTATTGAAGCGAGGTCATTGGACGCGCACCTGCTTGAACCATACGTTCGATAGCGCGCTCATGAGCCTCATCTGAAACGTCACCACACGCATCGCAAATGATGTAGACCTCGAACCCTTGTTCAAGAGCCGAGATCGCTGGCCCGACAATGCAGACCGAAGTCCAGAGACCGGCAAGAACAATTCTGCTGCGACCGATCTTGTTCACGGCGACGGCTATACGCTCGTCCTCCCAGGTATTCATGCTGGTCCGGTCAATCAGCTCCTGGCCGGCGAAGACCGAGGTGATCTCTTCAAACATGGGGCCCGAAAAACTTTTTTCGGCGACGGTGGTAAGAATGGACGGAACGCCGAATTCCTTCGCTGCTTTCGAGATCAGTGCAGCGTTGTTACGCAGTGAGACAGCGTCAATGGATTTGGTTGCAAATGCCATCTGCGACTGAAAGTCGATCAGGATCAGAGCGTGGTTGCTCGGGTCAATCAGGCCTTTGCCTGGTGCTGCTTTTGCGGTTGCCATAACACTTCTCCAGATATGTTTTGAGAAGCGCTATTTTCGGTTTCGTTGGAGCCGAGCGATTGTACGGATGTGCGAATCTGGAGGATTTGTGCTGAGAGAATGTCTTTCGCCAACAGTCACCTCGCGATAGCGCTGCAGGAACAGCGGCAACACACAGCCCGGATGCGCCACGCCAAATGACAACGGCGCACTGAATTGATCAGCGGTGACGCTGCCGGAGTCCATGACCCGGCAAAAATGCGCATGCCTTCGAACGGATTAATTGTCACGCTCCGGTTGACAGTTAAACGCTTTATGGCCGCTTTTTCACTTTGCGGCACCTCATTAATCTGTGCTCACGGTGTTGCTGAGGCCGAAACCCCAGCGCCACAGCAGCCCGATCCCAAGGCATACAAAAACTCAAACGACTTAAAAAGGATTTGCACATGAACATCAAGAAAACCCTCGCCGCTTCCCTCCTCGCCCTGTCCATCGGCAACGCGTTCGCTGCACAAAGCACTGGCGTCGAACACAACACCCAGGCCTTCCTCGATGCTCTCGCCGCCGGCGGTGGCAAACCGCTTGAGCAATTGAGCCCGAAAGATGCCCGCGCGGTACTGACCGGTGCCCAGGCCTCGGTGAAGGTTGACCTGTCCGGTGTAGAGGTCAGCGACAAGGCGATCAAGGTCGATGGGCAAACCCTCAACCTGAAAGTGGTGCGCCCCGCCAAGGTCAAAGGCGAGTTGCCGGTGTTCATGTTCTTCCATGGTGGCGGCTGGGTATTGGGCGACTTCCCGACGCACCAACGCCTGATTCGTGACCTGGTGGTGGGCTCCGGCGCGGTCGCGGTGTATGTCGACTACACGCCGTCGCCGGAAGCGCAGTACCCGACCGCGATCAACCAGGCCTATGCCGCGACGAAATGGGTGGCCGAGCATGGCAAGGAGATCGGTGTCGACGGCAAGCGTCTGGCGGTGGCCGGCAACAGCGTCGGCGGCAACATGGCGGCAGTCGTGGCGCTGATGGCCAAGGAGCAGAAAACCCCGGCCCTGCGCTTCCAGCTGTTGATGTGGCCGGTGACCAACGCGCAGTTCGACGACGGCTCGTACCAGCAGTTCGCCGAGGGACACTTCCTCACCAAAGGCATGATGCAGTGGTTCTGGGACAACTACACCACCAACCCGGCCGAGCGTGCACAGATCCATGCCTCGCCGCTCAATGCCAGCACCGAACAGCTCAAGGGCCTGCCTGCCGCACTGGTGCAGACCGCCGAATTCGACGTGCTGCGTGACGAAGGCGAAGTTTACGCCCGCCATCTCGATGCCGCCGGTGTGCCGGTGACTTCGGTGCGCTACAACGGGATGATTCATGACTTTGGCCTGCTCAATCCGCTGAGCCGGATTCCCGAGGTGAAGGCAGCCGTGCGGCAAGCGGCGGCGGAACTCAAGACCCATCTGAACTGAGTGCAACCACTCGCCACACCCCAGGGTGTGGCGACTTTTTGTGCCCGCTGGAGTCCATCCCATGAGCTTTTTCTCTGCCCACCTGTTGTCCTGGAGCGCCCTGCTGCTGGTGCTCGACGCTCTGCTCTGGCACCTCGTGCCGTTCAAGCATCGCGCGCCAAAGGTCGGTGTGCGGCTGGTGTTGTTTCTGGCGTTCAGTGCGCTGGTCATCAATGCCGGCGTCAGCCCGTT
The DNA here is from genome assembly GCF_034541995.1 of Pseudomonas sp. BIC9C. Taxonomy (NCBI): domain Bacteria; kingdom Pseudomonadati; phylum Pseudomonadota; class Gammaproteobacteria; order Pseudomonadales; family Pseudomonadaceae; genus Pseudomonas; species Pseudomonas sp. BIC9C. The sequence goes on along the minus strand of NZ_JAWDGM010000008.1, from coordinate 223,655 downwards.
GCAGGCGCCGTTGTTTGCCGATGACCCGGCGGCACAACTCGGTGCGACGGCGCTGGGGATTCTCTGGTGGCTGTATGCCGCACGGGTGCTGACCGAGGTGTTCGGTCTGGTGCTGATGCACCGCATTGGTCACAGCGGCCGTTTGTTGCAGGACGTTATCGGTGCCCTGGTGTTTCTGGCTTCCATCGTCGCGGCCGCCGGCTATGTGCTGGATCTGCCGGTCAAAGGTCTGCTCGCGACTTCCGGCGTCGTCGCCATCGTGGTGGGCCTGGCATTACAGAGCACCTTGAGCGACGTGTTCTCCGGCATCGTGCTCAACACCACCAAGCCGTATCAGGTGGACGACTTTGTGGTGATCGATGGCGTTGAAGGCAAAGTGCTCGACATCGACTGGCGCGCCACACACCTGCTGACCAGCGCCGGCAGCACGGCGGTCGTGCCAAACTCGGTGGCGGCCAAGGCCAAGATTGTCAACCTCAGCCGACCGAACAACCTGCACGGGGTGTCGATCAGCATCAGGGTGCCGAACCACATCCGCCCTCGCCGGGTACTCGACGCCCTCGACCGCACCCTGCAAGGCAGCAGCAGCCTGTTGCTGAACCCTGCACCCAAAGCGGTGTTGAAAGAGGCCGGCGAAGAGATGTCCGAATACGTGGCCAGCGGATTCATCGCCGAGCTCGGCAAGAAAAGCGAAGTGCGCAATCAGCTGTTCGATCTCGCCCATCGGCACCTCGAAGCGGCAGGCATCTCCCGCCAGCCCGACGGGGTGATCGAGCCTTCGACCCGCGCCCGGGCCTTGCTCGATGAAGTGAAAGTCTTCCGCTCCCTGAGCGCCGAGGAGCGTGATCGCCTGGCGCGGAACATGGTGGCGCAGCAATACGCGGCCGGAGAGGTGGTGCTGGATCTGGACGAAGTACCGGACAGCCTGTTCGTCATCGCCACTGGCGTGGTCAGCGCCACGGTCCCCGACGGCAACATGCAGGTCGAAGCCGGGCGCATGGGGCCGAGTGAAATCATGGGCGAACAAAGCATCCTCGCCGACACGCCGTCCCAGGCACGCTTCACTGCCATGACCTCAAGCATCATCTACCGCCTCGACAAATCCCTGACCCGCAGTTGCATGGAACAACGACGCGAAGTCGACCGGGCGCTGAACAAGCTGCAAGCGGTGCGGCAGCAGAACAGCCGGATGGCGTTGATGGCCAAACCGGTGGCGGTGAGGAAAGGTGGCTTTTTGGGATGGTTGCAGAGCCGTTAAACAACGGTCAGGCACTGACCTTCTAGGAGCGAGCCTGCTCGCGAAAAGGGAATATCAGTGACATTGATGTCATCTGACACACCGCTTTCGCGAGCAGGCTTGTTCCCACAGGTTTTGCACTTGTTTGGCGGTAATGAACGGTGCATCCGGGAACTGTTTGTCCAGCGCCCCAGGCGAGGATGGCAACGAGGCCCTGCAGTCGGGTCGCTTCTAAGTCATCAACGGCGCCGATGACGTTGTCCTGCGGCGAAACAATCACTGATTGCCTTGTTCTGGTAGGGGGAATGGGCTCGATGCCTCATCTCGCTACTGATCCAGCCGCAGATTCGCTACTATGTTTGCCTGCCTTCCTTGTCCGCGGATTTCTTCATTACTGGAGCCTGAATGCCTAGTCAAAAGGACATGGCCGCCGAAAGCGGCGCACCGATGATTCCTGAACAGCGCCGTGAATTGATGCTGCGACAGTTGCGCAAGCATCAGGTGCTGAGCGTTCATCAATTGATGGAAATGTTCGACTGTTCGCACATGACCATACGCCGCGACATTGCGTTGCTGGAGCAGGAAGGTCGTGCCTACTCGGTAACGGGTGGGGTGCGAATCGCCAGTCAGCTGCACAGCGAGCCCAGCCATCAGCTCAAGGCGGTGGTGGAGTTGCCGCAGAAACAGGCCATGGCCAAACTCGCCGCCCGGCTACTGCATGCCGATATGGCGATTTACCTGGATGCGGGTACCAGCACCCTGGAAATTGTCCCCTACATCAAGGCGCTGTCCGGCATGACCGTGGTGACCAACGATTTCGGCATTGTCCAGGCCCTGATCGAAGCGCCTCATGTCACGGTGATCCATACCGGCGGGCAACTGGATCACTCCAATCAATCGTGCGTGGGCAGCCTGGCGGTTGCCACCTTGCGTCAGGTCGTCACCGATATCGCGTTCATATCGACCAGCTCATGGGATTTGCGTCGCGGACTGACCACGCCTTCGGCGCTGAAGGTGGAGGTCAAGCAAGCTGCAATGCAATCGGCCTCGCAAGTGGTGCTGGTGGCCAGCAGCTCGAAATATGGCACCTTCAGCATGTACAGGATCGCCGATCTCGAGCAGTTCGACATTATCCTCAGCGATGACGCGTTGACCCCTGCCGCGGCCGATGGCATCCGCAAGCAGGGAGTCGAACTGTTACTTCCATCGGACAATACAGAGGCCTGAAACAACGGGCTCCTGCTTCCAGCGGAGCCCATGGTTCAGCTTCGTACTACGCTTGACGCGCCTTCCAGTCCCGCAACCATTGCAAGCCGGCAGACGTGTTGCCTCGAGGCCGGTATTCGCACCCTACCCACCCGTCATAACCCAACTGGTCGATCAGCTCGAACAGATAGGGATAGTTGACTTCTCCCAGGTCCGGCTCGTGCCGGTCAGGCACACCTGCGATCTGGATGTGACCGATACCGTCGAAGTCCCGACGCAGTTTAGTGGCCAGGTCGCCCTCGACGATCTGGCAGTGGTAGCAGTCGAACTGGACCTTCAGGTTACTGGCGCCCACTTCCTTGCAGATGGCCTGGGCCTGATCCTGGCGATTGAGGAAAAAGCCCGGCATGTCCCGCGTATTGATTGGCTCAAGCAATACCGTGACGCCTGCCTTGGCGGCCTGGGCGGTGGCATAGGCGAGGTTTTCCAGGTAAATGCCGTGATGCCGTGCCCGGTCATTCTCGGAGGCCAGCAGGCCGGCCATGACATGGATGCGTGAATTGCCCAGCACGCCGGCGTATTCCAGGGCGCGATCAAAACCGCTACGAAATTCACTCTCTCGCCCCGGCAACGACACCGTACCCCGCTCGCCCGTCGCCCAATCACCGGGCGGCGCATTGAACAATGCCTGCACCAGGCCGTTGTCGCTCAAGCGTTGCTTGAGTTCTTCAGCGCTGTAGTCGTAGGGGAACAGATACTCCACCGCTTCGAAACCATCGGCCGACGCGGCGGCGAAGCGATCCAGAAACTCATGTTCCGGGTAAAGCATGCTGAGGTTGGCAGCAAAACGAGGCATGGTAGCTCCTGAGATAACGGGTTAGACAAAGGGCCAGATCAGCAGGGTAATACAGAAACCCAAGGTGCCGAGCAAAGTGGTCAGCACCGTCCAGGTGCGCAAGCCGTCGGCCACGTTCAATCCGGACAGTTTGGTGAAGATCCAGTAGCCGGCATCATTGATATGGGACATGGCCAGGCCCCCGCCGCCCATGGCCAGGCACAGCAACGCCATGTGGTTCGGGGTGAGATTGAGCGTTGCGATCAGCGGGCTGATGATGCCGGCAGTGGTCACCAGCGCCACGGTGGTCGAGCCCTGTACCGCGCGTAACAGCATGGTCAGCAGAAAGCCCAGCGCCAGTACGGGCAGACCGGTAGTGCGCAGCATGTCGGAGACCACGGCACCGATTCCGGTATCCACCAGCACCTTGCCGAACACGCCGCCGGCACCGGCAATCAGGATCACCATGGCCACACCGGGCAAGGCCGAGCCGATCACGTCGGACACCTGAGTGCGGCTCCAGCCCCGACGCGAACCCAGCAGCCAGGCACACAGCAAGGTGTCGATCAGCAACGCCACCAGCGGTGCACCGAGCACCGTCATGACGCCGCGCAGGGTAGATTCCGCAGGCAGCAACGAGGTGGACAGAGTCCCCAGCAGAATCAGAATGATCGGCAGCAGAATCAGGCTGACGATCAGGCCAAAACCCGGCGCCGGTGCCGCAGGCAATTTGGAAACGATGCTGCTGGTGGACTCTTCCAGGCCCATGTGCGACACGGCCACAGCCGCTCGCTCAGGGCTCTTGTCGTTGCCATTGGACCAGGCGGCCAGGTCCTCGTTGGTGACATGCGGGCCATAGACCTCGGCGCGAATATCATCGGTCATCGGGAACACCCGACGGGTCATGCGCCCGGCCACGCGGTAGCCGACATAGCAAAGGAACGCAGTCATTGGCAGACCGAACATCAGTACACGGCCAAGGTCCGCGCCCAATTGGCTGGCAGCGGCCACGGCGCCCGGGTGTGGCGGCAGGAAGGCGTGGACGGTCAACAATGCGGCGCACATCGGCAGTGCAAACACCAACAACGGCTTACGCGCACTGCGGGCAATACCGTAGGCCAGTGGCATCAGAATGATCACACCCACCTCGAAGAACACCGGCACTCCGACCATGAAGCCGGCAATCGTCAAGGCCAGGGGCGTACGCCGATTGCCGAAACGGGTAATCAGCGTCTTGGCCAGCGCCTCGGCACCACCGGAGAGTTCGATGATCCGCCCGATCATCGCGCCAAGGGCAATGATGATCGCAATATGGCCCAGGGTCTTGCCCATGCCGCCTTCGATGGTAGCGACCAGATCGGCCGGTTTCACCCCGGCCACCAGCGCCACCAGAATGCTCACCAGCATCAAGGCTACGAAGGGTTGAAACTTGTATTTGAGCACCAGGAACAACAACAGCGCGATGCCGACGCCTGCGGTCATCATCAAGAGTAAAGGGCTCATTTCTGAAACCCTCCACGCCGGGTAAATGAAACGGTTCTACCACTGGATCTGAACACGTCGCGGTGAAGGTGAGTCATGCTTGGATTTCCTGTTGTTATTGTTTTTTCAGGCAAGCCGTGTCCGTCGAGAGTTGCTGTGCGTCCCCCGGGCAAGGCTTGCGATATCGATCTGTCGTGTTAAGCCAGCGCTTTACCAGTGCGCACCAAAGGTTTCTCGCAGCTCGTCCAGTGCCGCCCGATCGAGCGGCTCTGGCTTGGGATTGCTCATCAGCCAGAGCCGCGCGGTTTCCTCGAGTTCTTCCAGGGCGTAGCTGGCCCTGGACACCGAACTCTCCCAGACCACCGGGCCGAGGCGTTCAAGCATCACGCCGCGAACGCTGTTGGCCAGTTGGGCGACCTGTTCGGCAACTTTTGGCGAACCCGGTCGCTGGTAGCCAATCAAGGGGATATGCCCGACTTTCATGACCTGATACGGCGTCAAGGGCGGCAGAATGTCGCCCGCCTGCCAGACACCGGCCAGGGTCAACGCCACCAGATGGGTGGAGTGGGTATGCACCACGCCACCGACGCCCGGGTTGCGGTCGTAGACCTGGCGATGCAGCGCCAGGGTTTTTGAAGGCTTGTCACCGGACACCCATTCACCCGCCAGATTGACCTTGGCGATGGTCGCCGGATCGAGGCGTCCGAGGCAGACGTCAGTCGGGGTGATCAACCAGCCGTCGTCCAGGCGCGCGCTGATATTGCCGGCGCTGCCGACGGTGTAACCGCGCTGGTAAAGGCTATGGCCTACCTCACAGATTTCTTCGCGCAAGGCGTTTTCGGTAGTCATTGCACACGTCCGGCAAGTTGGTTCAAGGCTTTGCTGAAGAAGTCCCGGCCACCGAAGTTGCCCGACTTGAGTGCCAGCGCCAGGGGCTCGTCAGAGTTGCTGACGGTCGCCGGCACACCCGGATCGATCTGCGCGCCGATCTGCAGCAGCTGTACGCCCAGCGCCTGAACCACAGCGCCCGAGGTTTCTCCGCCGGCGATCACGAAGCGGCGCACACCGCTCTGGCGCAACCCTTGGGCAATTTCGCCAAAGGCGTTTTCCACCAGACTCCCGGCTTGCTCGATGCCCAGTTGCTGTTGCACTGACTTGACCTCTTCCGGCGAGCAGGTGGCGTAGATCAATACGGTTTGTTCGTTATCGCGAGCAAAGGCCAAGGCTTGCGCCACCACCGGCTCACCAGCAGCCAAGGCCAACGGATCAATGCGCAAGGCCGGTCGACCCGCTTCGAGCCAGGCCGCCACCTGTCCATTGGTCGCGATCGAAGCACTACCGGCCAACACCACTTCCAGGCCTGACACCGCCGGGAGTTTCGCGGCATCGAGGTCGCGCAGCTTGCCGGCCCGACGGAAATTTTCCGGCAAGCCCAAGGCCAGCCCCGAACCGCCCGTCAACAAAGGCAAATCGGCGCAGGCAGTACCGAGGGTGTACAGATCGCTGTCCGACAAGGCATCAGCGATCGCCATGCCGACACCCTGCGCCCTCAGCTCTGCGATGCGTACCCTCACCTGCTCTGTGCCACGGGCAATGGTGTCGTAGCGCAACAGACCGACATTCAGGCGGGTCTGTGATTGCAGGACCCGAACCAGATTGGCATCGCTCATCGGCGTCAGCGGGTGATGTTGCATGCCCGACTCGCTGAGCAGCTGATCCTGCACAAACAAGTGGCCGCGAAAGATCGTCCGGCCATTTTCCGGGAACGCCGGGCAGGCCAGGGTAAAGTCGCTACCCAGTGCGGCCAGCAGCGCTTCGCTGACCTGGCCGATATTGCCGGCCGCGGTGGAGTCGAACGTCGAGCAATATTTGAAAAAGATCTGCTCGCACCCTTGCTCGCGCAGCCAGGCCAACGCGGCGAGAGACTGCTCGACCGCTTCGGAGACCGGCGTGGTACGCGACTTCAGGGCAATGACGATGGCGTCGGCATCAAGCCCGGCGGCAATGTCCGCGCTCGGGATACCGATGCTTTGCACGGTGCGCATACCGCCGCGCGCCAGCATGTTGGCCAGGTCCGTGGCACCGGTGAAGTCGTCGGCGATGCAGCCCAGCAGCGGGCGTGCAGTGGATGTAGTCATGGGGTGTTCCTCAAACGGGCTCAGGCTTGGCAGTCGGCAATTCGATGCCCGGGAAAATTTTGATCACCGCCGAATCATCCTCACGGCCGAAGCCGGCACTGGATGCCTGCATGAACATCTGGTGAGCGGTGGCCGACAGCGGCAGCGGGAATTTGCTGGCCCGGGCGGTATCCAGCACCAGCCCCAGGTCCTTGACGAAAATATCCACTGCGGACAACGGCGTGTAGTCAGCCTTGAGAATGTGCGGCACGCGGTTTTCGAACATCCAGGAATTACCGGCGCTGTGGGTGATCACCTCGTACAGCGCATCGGCATCGACCCCTTCACGCAGGCCCAGCGCCATGGCTTCGGCGGAAGCGGCAATATGCACCCCGGCCAGAAGCTGGTTGATGATTTTGACCTTCGAACCCAGGCCATGGACGTCGCCCAGGCGATAAACCTTGCCGGCCATACCCGCCAGGATCGACTCGGCCTTGGCATAGGCGTCGGCCGGGCCCGAGGTCATCATGGTCATCTCGCCAGCGGCAGCCTTGGCGGCGCCACCGGAAATCGGTGCATCCAGATAGAGCAAACCCAGCGCAGCCAGGCGCTGGCCCAGGTCCACGGCGTAGGTCGGAGCGACTGTGGCGCAGCCGATCACCAGGCTACCCGGCCGCAGACGGGCCACGGCCCCGCCCTCACCAAACAAAACGGTCTCGGTCTGCTCGGCGTTGACCACCACGGTAATGATCACGTCACACTCGGCAGCCATGTGCGACGGTGACAGGCAAGCCACACCGCCCTCCCCGGCGAACTGCTCTGTTACGGCAGTGCGCACATCACAGGCATGCACATTGAAACCGTTGCGCAACAACGAGCGGGCAATGCCCAGCCCCATCGCGCCCAGACCGACTACACCGACATTCTTGTTATTCATGGGGTACTCCAGAGGAAAAGCAGCGACTGCTTCAATACCTGCAAGGCGCAGACGTTGGCCGCGTTGTAGATAGGGCGTCGGCAGACAGGATCAGCACCGATGGCGCTGTCGTTCAGGACGTGAGTCGGGATCTCATCGAACATCAAGGCAGTCCTGTTGTTGTGTTATCAGGTTGTCATGCCGGCTGGGTAGATAATCCACCAATGAACGGATTATGTGAAGTATTTTTTTGAGTTCACATATTTTAACATCGCTTTCGTCACGCTGAGCGAAGAGATGCTGCCTCCCCATGGGAGACAACCGAATCACGAACTCGTTGAAACCCTGGATTCTCTAGGGTTGGCGCTGTTTTTCCCCACTGATCTTCATCAGCACATGGATGCAGATCGATGAAGCTGAAGCGCGAAGCCCGAACGCTCATGAATATGGCCATCGCCTCCCTGCGCCGGGGCTGGAGGTATTCAATGGGCACGACGATCCAGGACGAACGAAGTCAGTCTCCCGCTTCGTGTCCTGCCGTTATCCACTACTGCGGTGCCAGGTTTCGATGTTCTCGCAGATCGCGAGTTTCGACAGATCGCGGAGTTATTGGCTCCGAACAAACGAGCGAGGGACGAAGCTCAAGGTCGTATCCGGACGCTATTGGCGCTGGAGGCTCACGTAAGTGAGACAGTGAAACTTACCACCTGTGGATTCGACCCAATACGCTTAATCCTCTGGTGCGTCGGGCTTATGAGTTGATTCGCAGCAGCCGCGGGCATTGAATGCCGAAGGTGCACGCAGTGTATGGGGCGAATCGCCCCATACCCTCTAAAGAGCCTTGTCGAAACGGAACGAGGCCCCATAGGCCGACGCCGGCAAGAGACTTGAACCATCGGCCCGTAACCGCGAACGCAAGGTGCCGCTTTGCGGTTGAGTACGGTACAGCCCACGTTTTTGCAGTTCGGGGATGATCAGTTCGACGAAGTCCTCAAGGCTTCCGGGGCTGATCAGCGGATTGAGCATGTAACCACTGGTGCCGGAGATTCGCGCATGCTCCTCAATGCGCTCGGCCACCTGTCGAGGGGTGCCCACCAGGATCAGATCGCTGCCTCGGGTGACGTTGGCAAACCGTTGTTTGACGTCACCAGCGGTCAAGGGTTTGCCACTGCCATCGGGACGCATCACATAGGAGGTCATGCCTTCGGTGTGGGTGGAAAGTGCATCACCCTCGGCGTAGCGGCTGATGTCGATGCCGGTGTCACCCGCGTAACTGACCAGTTGGGCCTGCAATCGATAGTTGCTTTGCAGTTCATCATATTTGCGCTGAGCTTCGATCTCGGTCTTGGCTGTGACGATACGCAGCACCGTCAGTGATTTCACATCCTCACGCTGACGACCGCGTACCTGAGCCTTGGCCCAGATTTCTTCCAGCCCCTGACGAATTTCCTGCGGGTTGGACTTGGCAATGAAGATCAGCTCGGCGTGCTTGGCCGCAAACTCACGTCCGCGTCCCGACCAACCGGCCTGAATCAACAACGGCGTGCGCTGCGGCGATGGCGAGGTCAAGTGCGGCCCGGCCACCCGGTAATGCTCACCGACGTGGTTGATCGGCCGCACACGATCACCCCGAGCGTAGAGTTGGCGCGACCTGTCCGCGATCACGGCGTTGTCGGCCCAACTGCCTTCCCAGAGTTTGTAGACCACATCGAGAAACTCTTCGGCGCGCTCATAGCGGTCATCGTGCCTGATCATCTGCTCCAGGCCAAAGTTGCGGGCGGCACTGGACAGGTAAGACGTGACGATGTTCCAGCCGACCCGGCCATTGGTGAGGTGATCCAGCGTGCTGAAGCGCCGGGCATGGGTAAACGGATGTTCGTAGCTGGTGGTGACGGTGACGCCAAAGGCCAGGTTTTCCGTCATGGCAGCCAAAGCCGGGATGATCATCAAGGGATCGTTCGCCGGTGCTTCTACCGCCCATTTCATGGCCGCATCGGCATTGCCGCCAAATACATCGTAGAAACCCAGCACATCACCAAAAAACAGCATGTCGAGGTGAGCCTGGTCGGCAATGCGTGCCAGGTTCGACCAGTAGCCAAGAGAGTTGATGGTCAGTCGCTCGTCAGCCGGGTGCGTCCACAGGCTTGGCGCACCGCCGCAACCGACACTGGCCTGCTCGTAGAGTGCAAACAGCAGAGGTTTTGGATCGGACATAGTGGTTCCTGTAAATAAGTGATTAAACCGGGCGGGTCACCGCTGATGCTTGAAACCTTTGCCGTAGTGGCGTTCGAGGCGGTGCTGAATCAACTCGAGCCCGATGGACAGCAGCCAATAGATGACGGCCGCGGTGGTGAGCATTTCGATATAGCGATAAGAAGACCGCCCATAGGACTGCGCCAGGAACATCACCTCCCAGACGCCCATCACCGAGATCAGCGAGGAGTCCTTGAGCATTGAAATGAACTGGCTGGTGGTCGGAGGAATGATCGTGCGCATGGCTTGCGGCAGGACGATGTGCAGAAACGTCGCCGTCGGCCTGAGACCCAGCGCCATCGCCGCTTCGCGCTGCCCAGGTGCTACGGCCAGGATGCCGGCACGAAAGATCTCGCTGAGGTAGGCCCCATAATTGAGCGAGAGCGCAATGATGCCGGCACTGATGGCTCCGGGAACTACGCCCAGCTGCGGTAAACCCAGGTAGATCAGGAGAATTTGAATCAGCAGCGGTGTACCGCGAAAAAAAGAGGCGTAAAAGCTCGCAATACCGAAAGCCACGGCACTGCGTGACAAACGCGCCAGCGCCGTCACGAAACCCAGGAGCAGTGACAGCCAGATCGAGCAGAAGCACAGAAACAGCGTCAGTGCGGCACCCTGCAGGAAACCGTTCGGCCCCGGATGCAGGCCGACCAGATTCGGCCACTTTTCCAGAATGATCGAGAACTTCAGATCGAAGCTCATGAAGAACATGACGCACAAGCCGAACAGCGCCGCCCACGTCAAATACAGGCGAGTGCGAAAATCAAAAAACCGGCTCAAGCGGCGTGGCTCGGCTTCGGGTGCGACAGTCGCCTTGGCGGGGTGTGGATTGAGGGCTGTCATTGGCTGATATCGGCACCGATCCACTTCTGCGAAATCTTGCTCAGCGTACCGTCAGACTTGAGTTGGGTGATGACCTCGGTGACTTTGGCATTCCATTGCGGATCACCCTTCTCGATCGCCACGACGTTCGGTTCGGCGTAGAGCGTATCGCCGGCAATCTTGAAGCGAGGATCCTGGGCAATACGCTCGCGCGCTGTGATGAGGTTGGTGACCATGGCATCCAGACGCACGCCCGTACCCAGTGCCAGATCCTGGAAGGCCACTGTCTCGTTGTCGTAGGGTGCCACCTGGACATTATCGAATGGATAGCTCAACGGTTTGTCCTCAGCGCCTTCGATGACCAGATCCTTGTTCAAGTAGGCTTCGTAAGTCGACGCGCTGATCACACCGACTTTTTTGCCGGACAAGTCTTTGCCCGCAGTGATGTCTTTATCCTTGGCATTCACCACGATCACCGCGGGTGACTGGTAATACTCGACCGGGAAATCGAACACTTCGGCACGGGCTTTACTCGGGGTCATCGAGCAGACGCAGATGTCATAACGTCCACTCCAGCGGCCAGCAGCGATCACATCCCACGACGGGGTCTCCAGTTTGAGTTTGACGCCAAGGCGCTGGGCAACCGCCTTGGCGACATCCACGTCAAACCCGTCCAACTGGTTCTGCTTATTGAGAAAAGAAAACGGCGGATAACTTTCCATCAGTACGCCGGTCAACTCCCCTTTTTTTGTCACTCGATCCAGGATGGGGCCTGCAAAAGCCGCAGAGCAACTGGCGGCCAACGCCAGGCCCAAGGACAACAATGCCGTGGTTTTCAAGTACGAAGCTCCAATCAGTTGTAAAAATCTGATTAGATTAAAACGCACTATAAAAAGCTATTGTACTACTTATATGGAATAAGATACTGGCTTCAGGCTATATCGAAACTATGGGGTCAGACTGCCCCCTGAAGTCAGCACCCTTTGGGCGATGCACAAGCAGCCACAGAACATGTTGGCACTCGAATACTTGGGACTTTTCAAACAAGTGGTTTTTTGACCGGCTTCCTGCATCAGAAAACAAGGTGCAGCCGGATCTCATTGGCCCGAAGGAGCGACATTCGAAAGGCAACGGGACAGAATATATCGCAACGTTATATAATAACGCTATAGAGCTGTCAGCGTTGTCTGGCAGAGCAATTCACCCCAAGCCTGCGATTTCCAATGACGATATCTGTTCACATTCCGCCCGTTACGCGCCTAAACCAACGTCTGTTGTCCGTCGATGCCCTCAGGGGATGGGTGATCCTGTTCATGCTGCTGGATCACGTGCGAGAGACTTTCTTCCTGCACCGCCAGGTCGCTGACCCGATGGGGATCGAGACGACCGAACCGGCATTGTTTTTCAGCCGGACACTCGCTCATCTGTGTGCCCCCGTGTTCGTACTGCTCACTGGACTGTCTGCGTACCTGTACGGCGAAAAACACCAGGGCAAGAGCGACATCTCCACTTTCCTGTTCAAGCGCGGGTTGTTCCTGGTGCTGCTGGAGTTCACCTTGGTGAGTTTCGCCTGGACATTCCAGTTCCCACCCACAGTGATTTACATGCAGGTGATCTGGGCCATCGGCGTCAGCATGATTGCCCTCGCCCTACTGGTCTGGCTGCCAAGGCCAATCCTGTTTGCCCTGGCCTTGCTCATCGTCGCCGGGCACAACCTGCTCGATGGTCTGCACTTCCCGGTCGGTACAACGATGCACGTGCCTTGGGCGGTTCTCCATGATCGCGGCTGGATCGACGTATCCGAAGGGCTTAGGTTGCGAACCTCCTACCCTGTTCTGCCCTGGATCGGGGTGATCGCCCTGGGTTACTGCATCGGCCCCTGGTTTGCTCGTTCGGCCTGCGTCACCCTGCGTCAACGCAACCTGTTGCTGGCAGGCATTGCAGCGTTGACAGGCTTCCTGGCATTGCGCCTTGCCAATGGTTATGGCGAAGCCCATTGGGTGGCCTACGAAAGCACCGCACAAAGCTTGCTGAGTTTTTTCAACATCACAAAATATCCACCTTCCCTGCTGTTCCTTGCCCTGACTCTAGGGGTGGGGTTGTTACTGCTTCTCGGCTTTGAACGCGCTCAGCAACGCAAGTGGATCAGCACCCTGGCGGTATTTGGAGCGGCCCCCATGTTCTTCTATCTGCTTCACCTTTACGTACTGAAAGTGCTGTATCTGATCGGCGTCGCACTGTTTGGTTTGAACCAGGGTAACTACTTCGGTTTCGACGGCATTTGGGCTGTGTGGCTGACGGCGATGCTCCTGGCCACATCGCTGTATTTACCGGTGCGCTGGTTCGCTGCACTGAAGGCGCGTCGTCGCGATATTGGCTGGCTCAAGTATTTCTGATCGGCAACGCCGTGCTGGTAACCGCCGTGATGAAGCCCATCGCCGACGCCATCGCTTTTAGTGAGTGGGCCTGCTCTTCTTCAAGCCATCCTGCATACCGTTCGCTGGCATCGGGCTCTTTTTGAACAACTGCCTGGGCCCCAGGTAGAACAGATAGCCAACACAGACTGCCGATTGCGATCTTCTCTTACACCCCCTCACTGCCATCGTCACCCGCGATGGCAGGCTCGTGAATGGCTGATATACGAACGGCTTTTACCTCTCCTAACATCGGTCGCACATGACCACTTGGCTGCCATTCACCACTCGGCACACGAGCTCCAAGAATAAAAACGCAAACCCGCGAGGTTGAACCATGAAAACCCTGGCCGCCAGTTCCACGGCGCAAGCGCCTGTCGTCGACAGAGTCGCTCAACTCACCGCCACCCAGCGTTACGTGACCCTGGGTGGCTCCTGGGCCGCCTGGCTGTTTGATGCGCTGGATGCCACCATCTTCGGCTTTGTCCTGCTGGCGGTCGCCAAGACCTTTGCCGTCGGTTTGGGCGACGTGGTCTCCACGGTTGCCTGGTTTCTGCTGGCCACCGGTATCGGTGGTTTCTTCCTCGGCAATATTTCCGACAAGATCGGCCGCAAGAAAACCATGATGCTGTCGGTGTTCGTCTATGGCACCGGCACCTTGCTCTGTGCTTTTGCCGACAGCCTGTGGCAGCTCAATGTGTTCCGCTTCTGTGTCGGTATCGCCGTCGGTGGCTTGTGGTCCGCCGCGGCGGCGCTGGTGTCCGAGATCTGGCCTGCGGCCGGTCGCGCCAAGGCCTTCGCGGTGATGCAGACTGGTTGGTCGGGTGGTGGTCTGCTGGCGGCGATTTTCGCCTGGACGTTCCTCGATGGCGGCAACCCTGAATCCTGGCGCAGTTTGTTCATCTACGCCTCGATCCCGGCGTATTTCACCCTGGTGTTCATCTGGCTGTTCGTCAAGGAATCACCGGTCTGGCTGGCCAACCGCGAGTTCATGCGGCGTAACAGCGACAAGGGCCGACTGATGGAAATCTTCCGCCCGCAATACCTGAAAGTGACCCTGCTGGGCCTGAGCATTTCGGTTCTGGGCATGTACGGTTACTGGATCATCACCACCTTCATGCCGGCTTATCTGCAGAGCATTCTGAATGTGCGCATCGATCAGGCTCCGGTGTTTGTCATCTGGATCGGTATCGGCGCCACCATCGGTTACCTGGCCTACGGCTACCTGGCCGAAAGCATCGGCCGTCGCTTGTCGTTCGCGGTGTTTTTTGGCGGCATGGCGATCATGGTGCCGGTGTTTGCCTACTCGGCGACCTTGATGCCATTGACGGACGGCAAGCTGCTGTTCACCACCCAGAACGTCATTGCCCTCGGTTCGCTGGCGGCACTGCTGGGCTTCTTCACCGGTTATTTCAGCGGGTTCGGCGCCTGGTACTCGGAGTTGTTCCCGACCAGCATTCGTTCAACTGCGTCGGGATTCTGTTTCAACTTTGGCCGGGTCGGTGCCATCGCCGGCATCAAGCTGGTCCCGGTGCTGATCCCGCTCATCGGCTTCACCGCCACCATTTCCCTTGCCTCCGTTTCCTACGTCATCGCCGCCGTCATGGTGTTTACGCTGCAGGAAACCAAAGGCGTTCAACTCACCAGCGGCAACTGACCCGACCGTTCAAAGGAAAAAACCATGAAAAATTTTCGCATCGGCCAAATCGTCCCCAGTTCCAACACGACGATGGAAACCGAAATCCCGGCCATGCTGACTTCACGCTACGAACTGTTTCCCGAAGAGCACTTTACCTTTCACTCGTCACGCATGCGCATGATGCACGTCAGCCCTGAAGAGCTTAGGAAGATGGACATCGACAGCGACCGTTGCGCGCTGGAATTGAGCGATGCGCGAGTGGATGTCATGGCCTATGCCTGCCTGGTGGCAATCATGTGCCAAGGCGCGGGCTATCACAAAGTCTCGCAGGATCGCCTGAGTAAAACCGTGGCGTCCAATCAATCGACCGCTCCGGTACTCAGCTCCGCCGGTGCGCTGATCGATAGCTTGCAAATGCTCGACTACAAGAAAGTCTCGATCATCACGCCGTACATGAAGCCGCTGACCCAACAGGTCATCGACTACATCGAAGCGGCCGGTATCGAAGTGGTCGACTCCATCAGCCTGGAGGTTTCCGACAACCTCGAAGTCGGGCGTTTGGACCCGATGAATCTGCTGGCTCACGCCGACCGGCTGAACATTGGCCAGGCCGATGGCGTGGTGTTGTCCTGCTGCGTGCAAATGCCGTCGCTACCGGCGATCCAGCTTGTCCAGGATCGCCTCGACAAACCTGTGCTGTCGGCATCGGTCGCCACCGTTTACCAGATGTTGAAAACCCTTGGCCTCAAGGCGCAAGTACCCAACGCCGGCCACCTGTTGTCCGGGGCGTTTTGAACCGATGCCCAAGGAGGTACTATGCTGGCCATTCAGGCCAAACCGGTACCTCCCATGAAACTCGATCCGGTCTCGTTGCGACTCTTTGTCAGCGTCGTTGAAGAGGGCACCATTGCTGCCGCCGCCAAACGCGAACACATCGCCGCGGCGGCGGTCAGCAAACGGCTCAGCGAGCTGGAAGAACTGCTCGACTCGAAACTGCTCAATCGCACCAACAAAGGCATCACCCCGACCGACGCCGGTCTGTCGCTACTGTTCATGGCTCGCAGTGCATTGAACAACCTCAATGAAATCGTCGTGCAGATGCGTGACTACTCCCATGGCCGCCGTGGCTCTGTGCATGTCCTGGCCAATATTTCCGCCATCACCCAATTCCTCCCGGGCCTGATCAAGTCGTTCATGGAACTGTACCCACTGATCAACATCAGCCTCGAAGAAAGGCAAAGCCTGGCCATCACCAAGGCGGTGTCGGAAAATCGCACCGACATTGGCATCTTCACCCGTCTTCCGCACGGTGCCGATATCGAGGTTTTCCCGTTTCGTACCGATCGCCTGGTGTTGCTTGTGCCCCTTGGGCATCCACTGGCGACACGCCGCTCGGTCAAATTCAGCGAAACCCTGGATCACGAATACATCGCCTTGCGCAGCGGCACTCATCTCAACTTTCAGTTGATCAAGGCGGCCAACGACCTGGGGCGGTCGCTGAAAATCCGCATGGAAGTCTCCAGCTACGACGCGCTATGCCTGATGGTTCAGGCCGGCCTGGGCATTGGCATCATGCCCGAGGGGAGCGCGGCGATTTACAAAATGGACGGTGCGAAGGCGATCAGGCTGGATGAGCCGTGGGCCTCCCGTGAACTGAGCGTGTGCGTAAGGTCGCGAGAGGCGTTGTCGGTCGCGGCGGTATTGTTCCTGGAACACTTGCTCGAAAGGGCGTAAGCGATATCAGGCTCAAACCGCGACGGCGTGCGCCGGTCGCTGCCGGCGTGAGCAATCAGATGCGCAAGTGCGCACTCATGTAGTCAATGAAAACGCGCAACTTCGGCGAGGCATAACGGCTGGCTGGCCACAGCATCCAGAAGACGACCTGGCGGTCTATGTAATCGTCCAGCACGGTGACCAGCTGGCCGCTTTCCAGCGCTTCGCGCACCAGGAAGGTTGGCAGAAAGGCAATGCCCCTGCTCCGGACTGCGGCATAGGCAAGAGGCTCGATCGTGTTCGACGTCATCGTGGCGGGCAGCACCAATTCAGCCTCGGAGGCTTCGAGCCGCAGCGGCCAACGCTCCAGCTTTCCCGTCGCGGGGAATTTGTGCTGCAGGCATGCATGGCGTTCCAGTTCACGCGGATAAGCGGGTACACCATGCCGCTCAAGATACGTCGGTGACGCTACCAGCACATGTGCACAGGAACCGAGGCGGCGCGCAGTCAAGCGAGAATCGGTTTGCTCGCCGGTCCGAATGACCACGTCGAACCCCTCCTCGATCACATCGACCATGCGGTCGCAAAAATCGATATCCAGTTCGACTTCCGGATACCGCTCCATGAACCCGTCAAAGGCCGGCATCATCAGGTCGCCCAGTAGCGGAGAGCCCACCCGAAGCCGCCCACGTGGATTGCCAGCCAGGCCTGACAGCTCGGTCTCTGCAGCGGTGACCTCACTGAGGATACGGCGGCATCGCTCAAGGAACAGGGTCCCCTCGGCGGTCAGCGTGATACTGCGTGTACTGCGATGAAACAGCCGTACATGCAAGCGCTCCTCCATGCGGGCGATGGTTTTGCCCACGGTCGAGGACGACACCCCCAACTGGCGGGCGGACTCGGTAAAGCTGCGCGTTTCGGCAACCTGCACGAACATCGAGATGCCACTCAGACTTTCCATCACTTTTCTGCTTGCTCCGGCAGAGCCCCACCAACAGGGCGGGATTACGGAAAAACCATCCGAAATGTTCGGCATCGCGGGATGTTTTTCTCCACGAACTTTACGCCTAGATTGCACCCATCCCAACATTGATAGGTATCGTTGTCATGTCCAAACTGCATACCAGCATCCAGATAGGCCCATACCAGATTTCCCATCGCGTCGTTCTGGCGCCACTGACCCGTATGCGTGCCGAGCCGGGTGCCATCCCTGGCCCATTGATGGCCGAGTACTACGCCCAGCGTACCAGCGCCGGTGGTCTGCTCATCGGCGAAGCGACTATCGCCGCAGCCAATGGTAACGGCTACCTCGGCGCTCCCGATTTGTATGACGACAGCCAGATCGCCGGCTGGAAACTCGTGACCGACGCAGTGCATGCCAAGGGCGGCAAAATCTTTCTGCAGCTCTATCATGCGGGGCGCCAGTCCAATAGCCTCTTGCAGCCGAACGGCGCACAGCCGGTGGCACCTTCCGTCGTGGAACACGGTGGCCTCGCCTTCACCGAGACCGGCTGGACCCCTGGCAGCCCGCCGCGGGAATTGACCATCGCGGAAATCCGCGGACTGGTGGAAAGCTTCCGCGCCGCGGCCGAACGCGGTATCGCAGCCGGATTCGACGGCGTGGAGCTGCACTCGGCCAACGGCTACCTGTTCGATCAATTCCTCCAGGACGGCAGTAACAAACGTACGGATATCTACGGTGGCTCGTTCGAAAACCGCAGCCGGTTCCTGCTGGAAGCGGTAGAGGCGGTGATCTCCGTCTGGGGCAGCAATCGGGTGGCAGTGCGTCTGGGGCCGAGCGGCAATTTCGGCGATATGTCCGACAGCGACCCCATTGGCCTGTTCACCTATGTCGCGCGTGAGCTGAACAAGCTGGACCTCGCCTACCTGCACCTGATCGAGCCGCGTATCCTGGGAGTCGCCGAAGACGAGCGCAGGGACCAGAATCCGGTGGCGTCCCAACTCATCCGCCAGCACTACAAGGGCACCCTTATCGCGGCAGGCGGTTTCTCCGGTGAATCAGCCAACGCGATCCTCGAGGCCGGCGATGCAGACCTGGTCGCTTTCGGCCGCCACTTCATCGCCAACCCTGACTTGCCAGAACGCCTGCGCAACGGCTGGCCACTGAACCCGTACGACCGCGAGTCATTCTTTGGCGGCACGCAAGCGGGTTACACGGACTATCCTTTCCATACTGAAGTTGCGTGATAATTTGCACCACGGGTAACTGGGGCCATAGTGCCCCGGTTACCTTCCCCTCCCCCCCCCCAAAAAAACACCCACCCAAGTAGCGATCCGAGCGCATGAAGGACCTTTTCTCCTACAGGCTTTTCACAAGGGTGGCGCGACTGGGCAGTTTTTCCGCTGCGGCACGCGAAGTGGGCCTTTCTCAATCCCAGGTTTCCAGGATTGTGGCCGAGCTGGAAACCGATCTCGGCACCCTGTTGCTGGCGAGATCGACACGTGCCGTCGTACCGACTGAGGCAGGCGCAGATTTTCTGGCTCGCATGGAGCCGATCCTCACCGCAGTGGAAGAAGCCGAGCAAAGCGTTCGCGGCGGCGGAGAACTGCGTGGCGTCGTGCGGATCAGCATGCCTACGAGCATCGGTGTACGGGAAATCATTCCGCGTATCGCGCCGTTCGCGACGATACACCCCAACCTGCATATCCAGGTCCTGCTCGCCGACCATTGGCAGGATCTGGTGCGGGAAATTATCGATGTTGCGATCAGGCTGGGACGGCTGGTGGATTCCAGTGCAACGAGCCGTCAAATCATGACGATCCCCCGGTTCATTCTCGCCTCACCGTCCTACCTGCGCGCAGCTGGGGAGCCGACTACACCTGAGGACCTGCAATCCCACCGAATCATCGCAGGTCCAGCCTCGACGGTTCCGAGCGGGTGGATGTTCAAACGCGATGGCGAGACCAGGACGATTCCGCTTGAGGCACACTTCTCGACCGACGAAAACGAAGGCGCTGTCGCGGCGGCAACTGCCGGCCTGGGGATCACCTCGACCACGGCATGGGCGTGTCGGCGCGAGCTGGAAAGCGGTGAACTGGTCGCGCTGCTCACCGATTGGGAAACCGAATCCGTACCTGTGCATGCCTACTTCCCCCACGGCCCGCGAACCCGCAGTGCCGGCCGCGCCCTGATCGAACATCTTGTCGTCAGCCTGGTTGGCGAGGGAAGCAGCATTTCAAGCTAGCTTCAGGTCGGCACAGTGCAGCAATACCTATGCATCCCTTACATAAATGATAGCGAACAAGAGTGGCTACTCGGTTCACGCCGAAGCTGCCAACTTAGCGTCACTGCCTGCACGACACATCGCTCGCCGTGTTCGTTCGTGGCGGCATTTCCTTACTTCATCTCCCCAGGAGAAGCGTGATGCGTATGACCGGCAATACCATTTTCATCACTGGTGGTGGCTCTGGCATCGGCCAGGGCCTGGCCGAAGCTTTCCACAAACTCGGCAATCAAGTGATCATCTCAGGACGGCGCAAGGAGCGACTGCAGCAGACGCTCGACGCCAACCCCGGCATGGCAGCCATCGAGCTCGACATCAACGACACGGCCAGCATCCAGGCTGCAGCGCAGCACCTCATCGCCCATTACCCTGGGCTCAACGTGCTGATCAACAATGCCGGCATCATGCTGCTCGATCATGCCGAAGGTCCGGTGGACGATGAGCTTACCCTGTCGACCGTCACCACCAACCTGCTGGGGCCGATCCGCATGACCTCGGCGCTGGTCGAGCATCTGAAGGCCAGGCCGGATGCGGTCATCGTCAACGTTTCCTCGGTGCCCGGTTTCGTGCCGATGGCCGTGACGGCGGTCTACTCGGCGACCAAGGCTGCGTTGCACTCCTACACCCTGTCACAGCGCTACCTGCTACGCGAACACGGGGTTCAACTGGTCGAGATCGCACCACCGTGGGTACGTACCGAGTTGCTCGACAGCAGCGAGGAGGAACGCGCCATTCCCCTGGACCAATTCATCTCGGAGGCGATGAAACAGTTCGAAAGCGGTGCCGATGAAATCCTCGTCGCTCCAGCCGAAGCCATGCGCGCCAATCCTGGCCCGAACGAGCATGCCTGGGTCAACGGGTTCAACGACATGATTGCAAACGGACCGGCTTTCGGTTGATCGCGACTGCATCAGAATGGCCAGGCCCACATTGATTTCAAGGCGATTCCCTTCAGCCACCAGCCCTTTACATTGTTAGCAGGGTCCCGACTATGACTTCACGTACCCCCGCCGAGAACAAGGCCATCGTCCTCGAAGGCTTCGCCACCCTGTTCAATCGCAAGGATCTGGCGGCAGCCGAGCGCTTCTGGTCACCCGCCTATATCCAGCACAGTGCCCATGTGCCCCCGGGTCGCGAGGGTCTGTTCGAACTGGTCGCCGCAGGATCGCCCGATATGCGTTACGAATGCCAGTTGGCTGTAGCTGAAGGCGACTTTGTCATGTTGCACGGTCGCTTCACTGGGCTCGGTCAACCTGCGAACTGGGTCGTGGTCGATATCCTGCGCCTGGAGGACGGTGTGATGGTCGAACACTGGGATGTGATTCAGGACGAGGCAACGCGCTCAGGTTCCGCCGGCGGGTACCTCATGTTTGGAGATCAGTTCCCCGGCTGACACTCCACACCAGCTCGCTCGGCGGTCTTTGATCAACCAGCGCACTGCTGAAATATCACTACCCGAATTCTTGGACGTGAAACTGATGGGCAGTTGAGTGGAAGGAGAAAGGGAGGGCATCCATTGCCCTCCCCCCCGCTGTCCACGTCCCCTGCGACAGTACTGACCAGGACCTCAACTGGCCAGAATGAAGTCCGAGGCAGTGACGGTTGTTGCGTCGGCCACACCTACCAGGGTGATGGTGTCGGCTCCGAAGCTGAGCAACGTATTGGCACCGACATCGGTGATGGTGACGCTGCTGCCAAAGGTCGCCGCCGTGATGTTGAGCGCGGCGATATTGAGCAGGTCCTGGCCTCCCGCCGCGTTGGCATCGAAGCCGGTGATCACATCGTTGCCGAAGCCCGCAGCGAACATGAAGACATCGTCGCCATTGCTGGCAAGCATCGTGTCGTTGCCGGCACCACCGGTCACACTATCGTTGCCGGCACCGCCATCGAGGAAGTCGTTGCCGGCGCCACCCAGCAATGTGTCGTTGCCGGCGCCGCCGATGAGGGTGTCATTACCCACCCCACCGGTGATGACGTTGTTCGACGCGTTGCCGTTGCCGACGAAGTTGCCGACTCCGGTGTAGAGCAGATGCTCGACGTTGGCGCCCAGCGTGTAGCTGGCCAGCGAGGTCTGTACAGAGTCCTCACCGTTATTCCCCACCTCGACCACCCCGTCCGCGAATGAATCGACGCGGTAGGTGTCGTTGCCGGCTCCGCCTTCCATCCGGTCGGCACCCGCATCGCCATTGAGGACGTCGTTGCCGAGGCCGGCCAGCAACGTATCGTTGCCGTCACCGCCGTTGAGCGTGTCATTCCCCCCCCCACCGGTGATGATGTTGTTCAACGCGTTGCCGGTGCCGACGAAGTTGCCGGCTCCGGTGTAGAGCATGTGCTCGACATTGGCACCCAGTGTGTAGCTGGTCAGCGACGTCTGTACCGAATCCGCACCCTCACCCGACGCCTCGACCACCAGGTCCCCGACTGAATCGACGCGGAAGGTATCGTTGCCGGCTCCGCCGACCATCGCGTCATTACCCGCACCGCCAGTGAGGACGTCGTTGCCGGCGCCACCCATCAAGGTGTCGTTGCCGTCACCGCCGTTGAGGGTGTCATTACCCACCCCACCGGTGATGACGTTGTTCAACGCGTTGCCGTTGCCGACGAAGTTGCCGGCTCCGAGGTAGAGCAGATGCTCGACATTGGCGCCCAGCGTGTAGCTGGTCAGCGTGGTTTGTACCGAGTCCTCACCGTTACCCGCCACTTCGACCACCAGGTCCCCGACTGAATCGACGCGGAAGGTATCGTTGCCGGCGCCGCCGACCATCGCGTCATTACCCGCACCACCAGTGAGGACGTCGTTGCCGGCACCACCTATCAAGGTGTCGTTGCCGCCACCGCCGTTGAGGGTGTCATTACCCACCCCACCGGTGATGACGTTGTTCGACGCGTTGCCGGTGCCGACGAAGTTGGCGACTCCGAGGTAGAGCAGATGCTCGACATTGGCGCCCAGCGTGTAGCTGGCCAGCGTGGTCTGTACGGAATCCTGACCCTCGCCCGTCAACTCGACCACCACGTCCCCGACTGAGTCGACGCGGTAGGTATCGTTGCCGGTTCCGCCGGTCATCTGGTCATTACCCGCACCGCCAATGAGGAAGTCGTTGCCCGCGTCGCCATTGAGGATGTCGTTGCCGCCCAAGGCGTTCAGGGTGTCGTTGCCAGCACCTCCGCTGGCCACGTCATCGCCTGCCGTGCCGGTCCACAGGTCGACACCGGCGGTACCGACAAACAGATCACCGACCACTGTCGTTGCGGCAGAGGTGACTCGCTCAAGTGTGCCGAGGTCATCGGTGTAGCTCGCGACGACACGCAGTTGCTGACCGACTTGCGCCTGGCCGGGCGTGAAGGTCGTGCCCGTCGCGCCGGCGATGTCGGTAAAGATCGCACCGCTACCCGCCTGCCACTGATGGGTAATCACCGAGGTGGTGGTCCCGTTGGCGTCGGTGAACGCATCCGTGGCGGTCAAGGCCGAGCCTTCCGTCGGGGTCGTATCGCTGATCAGCACAGTGCCAACCGGCAGGACATTGACGGTACCGGTACCGGCCACCGTGATCGGTGCGGTCGGCGCCGAGAACACCTGCTCCAGCACGCCATTGGCGTCCTTGTAGACCGCCCTGACGCGCAGAGCCAGTCCGGTTGCCACGACGAGTTGCGGAATAGCCGGCACGGCGCCAATAAGGGTCGCCGGTGGTGCCACCCTGAGTTCCGAGCCCACCGTGACAGTCGTACCCTCCGCGCGCGCGACCTCACCGGCGGCAAAGAAGGTGATGTCTTCGAAGACTCCCGAGCCCGGGCGCGCTTCGAACTGCCAGAAGTAACTGATGGGGCTGGTGATCGCGCCGCCAGTCGCGGCATTGTCGGCATCGGTGATGCCGGCCGCCGAGACGGTCAGCGTCTGGCCGACGGCTGGCGTCGGATCGTCGATCCTCAGCGAACCGACTGGCTCCGAGTTCACTCCGCCGAGCACGACCGACTGATCGGCGAACTGCAACCGCTCGATATTGCTGAGGGTGTCAGTCCCGTCCCTGGCAGCAACGCTATCGGTGACCGTAAAGGTGCCGTTGGCGTTGTTGACCACGGTGTAATCCGCCATGTTGCCGGAGAACAGCGCCGTGTCGAAGTCCGGAGTGGTCGAGGTCAGGATCTCGCGGACGATCTGGAGCTGGCCGGGGTTATAGGTGCCGTTCAACATCAGCGGAACCAGCGGCGTCATGTTGTCGAAGGTGGCGATTTCCGGGCCGGTGCCATCGATGTTCTGCCGCACGCTGATGCGTACGTTGAGCCACTTGTCGCCGTCGATAAGGTCATCACCGCCACGGCCTTCGATGACGTCGCTGCCGGCGCCGCCCAGGACGATGTTGCCCCCGTCGAACTTATCATCGGCCGTACCGGCGATGCCATCCGCTCCGTTACCGGCGGCACCGACGAACGCCCGCAGACCGCTGATGAGGTCGAAGTTGGTCAGCACGCTGCCCTTGGCGCCGGCCACAGCGAGCAATGCCGCGGTGGAATCGTCGCCGCTGAGGAAGTCGGCGTGTGACGATCCCGACAGCCCTTCCACCAGGTCCAGCCGGGCAAGGATCGACGCGGTGGAACCGGGCACCGCCGGTTGGTCGAAGAAGCGCAGCCTGGAGTTGAGGCCGATGGTCACGCCAGCCGGGTCGTCCTTGAAGGTTGCCCAGTCGTAACCGGAGAAACCGATGAAACGGTCCGCCTCACTGGGGCTACCGATCATGATGTCATCACCGCCCTCCCCGTCGAAGTTGTCCGGTCCGCCATCGCCCATGAACACATCGTTGCCATCGATCGGATCGTTGCCGAACGGGTCGAAGTTGTCGCCGGCAACGCCATCGGCGGATCCGCCCTGGATCCAGTCGTCACCTTCGCCACCGCGCGCGAATTCATTCGCCTTGCTGCCGAGGATGAAGTCGTTGCCCAGGCCGCCGCTGGTGTCGGCTGCGTCCTCGCCGGTGATGATGAAGTCCTGGCCGGCCTGGCCGAGGATCAGGTTGAGGCCGTTGCCGCCCTGGATGACATCGTTGCCTTCCTCGCCGTGGATGACGTCGTCGCCGCCGATGTCGGTGATGATGTCGTCACCGGTACCGCCAAAGAGTTGGTCGTTGCCGTAGCCGCCATCGATCCGGTCGTTACCGGCATCGCCATAGACCGTGTCGTCGTCCGAGTCGCCGGCGATGAGGGTGTCGTTGCCGGGCGTACCGCCCAGCACGACCGTATCGGCACCGGTGTAGTGCAGGTAGTTGGTATCCGGGCCCGGCGTGGCGGGATTGTCGCGGATCACCAGCGGCGTGAGGAAGTCACTGCGCGGTGAGCCAATCGGGTGGTCCGACGGACCAAAAGGATCGGCATTGGCCGGCAGATCGTCGGCGGTGCCGACAATGCCGTCGGGACCGGCAATCACACTGGGGTTGTACTGGTTCGCCTGGTTGACCTCCAGAATGTAGGCCGGCGTCAGGAAAACCCTGCCCGGGAGGTGTGTGGCGTCGGTATTGGCCATCACCAGCGCGGAGAACGTGTTGTTCTCCAGCTCAGCGCCAAAGTCCATCGAGGCGGTGCGCTCCAGATAGTAGAAGCGGTCACCGTCCTGGAGTTTCTCCATCTGGTTCTCGAAGACGAAGTTGAAGGTCGAGCCAAGCATGCCGCCAAAGGGCATCTTCTCCTCGGCCAGCCCGCCAACCCAGAAGTCGACGTTATCCAGGCCAGTGATGGTCACGTCGTCTGCCGTGTGCAAAACACCGTCCGCACCAGCGGTGCTGGTCCAGGCGCCGGTGCTGTTCAGGAAGTCAACACGGTCAGCCGGTGCGGTCGCGCCGCCCAACACCAGGTCCGCAGCCGCGGCGCGCTTGTCCGCCAGCGTGGTGGCAGCGGTGATCGTCGGGTGCGTGCCGTAAGCGGCGATGAAGTTGATCAGCGATTCCGGGTGCTTCAGGTGCTGCACGAAATCGGCCCAGCTCGTGTAGGGCTTGAGCTCTGCGTCACCGGTGGGCAAATAGAACTCCCGCCGCGCCGCGTTCAGGGACGGAATGCCGGTATCGCGACCGCGCGCCAGGTTGATGGCGGGCAGATCGAGCGGCAGACCCAGCAGGTTGTTGCGCAGGGCTTCGGTGACGAACTCGTCGATCTCGTTGCCCACCTGGCGGGTCACGCCGCGCACGATGGCACCGGCCGCCTGTTCCGGAGTGGGACCGCTGCCCGCGAACTCCAGCGGATTGAGGAAGGCCTGAATCAGCCCGATATCGCTCGTGGCGAAGTTAGGATCAAGCCGGTCGACCTGCTCCAGCAGCATCGAGTGCCCGAAGCGATAGACGGTGTGCGCGAACTCGGCAACGATGCTCGGATCGATCGCGGTGTCGTACACCTGGCCCGGGGCGAAGAAGGGATCGACCATCGGCTGGATCGTACGCGCGAACTCCTCGAACACCAGGTGCTGGTACTGCATCTCGGTGCCGAACTTCGCGGTCTGGAACAGGCGCTCGCCGTTCCAGTCGAGGGTCGAGGTATCGGCGGGAACGGCAGTGACAGGCGTCAGCAGCCACTCGTTCAGGAACGATACATCGCCGCTTGCCGCTGTTGCCAGGACCACCGCCTTGGTGTGATCGACCAGGCGGTTGTGCTCATGGTGGAAGATGGAATGGACAGTGGTCAGGCCGATGTTCTCGTTGACCCGGCCATCGCCGGCAATGTAGTGCGCGTCGAGCAGTTCGTTGTCGTAAAAGCCAGGCGCTGGTGTACCGCCAACGACAGTGTCCACATCAGGCAGCAGTGCTGCACCGGTCTGGCTGTCCACCGGAACGGCGGTGTGCGCGATGTCGTTGAGGAAGGCATGGCCAGTGCGCACGGCATTGACCAGGCTGATGGGCGCCAGCGGATTACCTTCGACGAGCACGTCGTCGGCCGTACCGGCAATGCCATCCGCGCCCTTCATCACCACTTGTGGAAACCCGTTCGGACCCTTGATGAAATTGCCGTAGGCGTCGGTCGCCAGCAATGGCACGTTGTCGAAATCGGCATCGGTGAGGTTGATGCCCAGCAGCGCATTCGCCTGCGCTTTGACCACCTTCCAGGTGGCCATGCCGCCGATCTCGACGTCATCGGGAGTGCCGAACACGCCATCGGCGCCCAGATCACGATTGGTGATCAACTTGCCGGTGGCCACCGGATCGCCAGCGGCGTT
This sequence comes from Pseudomonas sp. BIC9C, assembly GCF_034541995.1. Taxonomy (NCBI): domain Bacteria; kingdom Pseudomonadati; phylum Pseudomonadota; class Gammaproteobacteria; order Pseudomonadales; family Pseudomonadaceae; genus Pseudomonas; species Pseudomonas sp. BIC9C. Next base: position 196,587 of record NZ_JAWDGM010000008.1, on the reverse strand, counting down.
GATCTCATAGGCACGCAGGAACACCTGGTGCGAAGGATGCGAGCTGTAGGTCTGGTTCTGGTCGACAAACGGCGAGGTGGTGTTGGTGTTCTCGTGGATGTCGTCGGCCGTGCCCAGAACGCCATCGGGGCCGGGCAGATTGGTGGCGCGCGTCAGCACCATGAAGTTGGTCGGGCTACCGGGCACGAACAGCGGGTCATCCGGCTGCAGCGGAATGAACACAGTGCCCGAGCCACCTTTGGTGACCAGGTCCAGGCCATGGTCGAAAAACTGGCCGAAGAAGGTCATCCATTGGTTGAAGGGCGCGGTCAGGCCCGCGTCCGGGCTCACGTTCGGGTTGAAGAAGGTCTGGAACGTCGTGCCGTCGGTGCGGGTTCCAGTAACCACCTGCGCACCGGCCTTGAGGACATCGTCAGCCGTGCCGAGGATGCCGTCCAGACCGGGATCGAAGGTGGCCGCGACCGCTGCCGGGTTGTGGGCGGTCTGGTCGACGATCAGGTTGCTGATGGTGCGCGGCTGCGAGTCAATCACAAGGCCGCTGGTCTGGGTGTAGCTCGTGCCGGCTTCGGCCGGGCGGAAGTTCGGCGTGGTCAGGCGCGGGAATACCGTATCGGCTGCACCGAACTGGGTCTGCGACTGGAGCACGTTGTTTTCCGTCCCTTCGACCGTGCGCAAACCGTACGGCACCCGCACATTCGGGAGCAGCGAGTTCAGGTTCTCACCAGCCGCGTGGTGTTCCGCCAGCTTGATCTGGTCAAGGATGAACGCCAGGTCCGATTGCGTGTAACGCACACCGTTGCTGGGGGCCGTGGTCTGCGGATCGATCAGCGAAGGCGCCGCAGCGGGGGCCGGCGCCGCGGCCACTACGGCCGTCGTCGGTGCCGAGAATACCTGCTCGGTCACGCCATGATCGTCCGCATAGATGGCTTTGACGCGAATTGCCAGACCGGCAAGATCCGAGGTCACCGTGAAAGTGGGCGCGTCCGCTCTTACAAATCCGATACCGATGCGGCCTGGGCCGAGGATGATGTCCTGGAAGACGCCCGTGCCCGGTGCCGCTTCAAACTGCCATACATAACTGATGGAGTTGTGGATCGCCCCGCCCGCGTTGTCGCCATCGGTGATGCCTGCCGCCGACACGGTCAGCGTCTGGCCAACGGTCGGCGCGGTGTTATCTACCGTCAGTGCGCCCACAGGCTCGGCGTTGACCCCCTGCACGAGGACCACTGCCTGATCGGAGAACTGCAGCCGCTCGATGTGGGTGAGACGGTCAGTTTCTTCCTGGCCGACATTGTCGGTCACGGTGACGATGTCGGTGCCGACGATATTGAGGGGAACGGCGGGGTCAACGACGATGCCGTTGACGGCGATCGTGTAGTTCGCCAGAGGGCCCAGGAAGTTGGCGGTGTCGAACGCAGCCCCGCCTGCGGATGTACCGGGCAGGATTTCGCGCACGGCAACGAGCTGGCCAGGGTTGTAGGTGCCGTTGAGCATGAGCGGGATCATCGGCGTCATGCTGTCGAAGCTAGCGATCTCCGGCCCGGTGCCATCGATGTTCTGCCGCACGCTGATGCGCACGTTGAGCCAACTGTCGCCGTCGATGAGGTCGCTGCCGCCACGACCTTCGATGATGTCGCTGCCATCGCCGCCGAGGATGATGTTACCCGCGCCGAACTGATCGTCGGCCGTCCCGCCGATACCGTCGGCACCGAAACCGGCGCTGCCGACGAAGGCCCGCAGGCCGCTGACGAGATCGAAGTTGGTGAGGATGCTGCCCCTGGCCGTGATGTTGGCGAGGATGGCTGCGTTTTGTTCATCGCCGCGCAGGAAGTCGGCGAAGGCCGACCCCGACAGGCCCTCCACTTCCGCGAACCGGTCATAGATCGCATCGGGCGATTGCCCCACTGCACCGACGATTCTGCCCGTTGCATTGGGCACCGGGTGATAGGGACTGAAGAAGGGAACGACCATGTCGACGGTCACGCCGTACTTGTCATTCTTGTAGGTGGTCCAGTCGAACCCGGACATGCCGTCCATTTTGTCCTGGGCGTCGCTGGCGACGAAGATGTCGTCGCCGCCCTCGCCGATCATTTCATCGAATCCACCCTTTCCGATGAAGATATCGTTGCCGGGCACATCGTCGGTCAATGTCGGGCTCATGTTATCGCCGGGTGCACCGTCCTGGGTGCCGCCCTCGATCCAGTCATCGCCTTCGTTGCCGGTGGGCGCCAGGTTGACCTTGGCGCCGAGGATGAAGTCGTCGCCCGCGCCGCCGAAGGTCATCGTGATGTCTTCGGTGGTGATGATGAAGTCTTTACCCGCACCGCCGAGGACCAGATTGTTGCCGGCCAGGGTCGAGTTGCCGGCCTGGATGACGTCGTTGCCGTCGTCGCCGTGGATGACGTCGTCACCGCCGATGTCAGTGATGATGTCGTCACCGGCGCCGCCAAAGAGGTTGTCGTTGCCATAGCCGCCGTCGATCCGGTCGTTGCCGGCGTCGCCATAAACGGTGTCGTCGTCCGAGTCGCCGGCAATGAGGATGTCATCGCCTGCCGTGCCGCCCAGCACCACCGTATCACCGCCGGTGTAATGCAAGTAGTTGGTATCCGGGCCCACTGTGTCAGGGTTGTCGCGGATCACCAGCGGCGTGAAAGGGTCATTCCGTGGTGAGCCGATCGGGTGGTCCGACAGGCCAAAGGGGTCGGCGTTGGCGGGCAGATCGTCGGCCGTGCCGACGATGCCGTCCGGTCCGGCCACCACGCTCTGGTTGAACTGGTGCAACGGGTCGGTCTCGAGGATGAAGGCCGGCGTCTGGAATATGTTGGCCGGGAGGTGTGTGGCGTCGCTGTTGAGCATCACCAGATTGGCGAACGAATTGTTCTCCAGCTCAGTGCCGAAGTTGAGTCCCGCGGTGCGCGCCAGATAGTAGAAGCGGTCACCATTCTGCAGGTTTTCCAACTGGGTTTCGAAGACGAAGTTGAAGGACGAACCCAGCAGGCCGCCAAAGGGCATCTTCTCCTCGGCCAGGCCGCCGATCCAGTAGTCGACGTTGTCCAGGCCGGTGGTGGTCACGTCGTCTGCGGTGTTCAGAATACCGTCCGCACCGGCGGTGCTGGCCCAGGCACCGGTACTGTGCAGGAAGTCCAGGCGATCAGCGGGCGCCGTGGCGCTGCCGAGCACGAGATCCGCAGCCGCGGCGCGCTTTTCCGCCATCGTCGTAGCGCCAGTGATGGTTGAATGCGTACCGTAGGCAGCGATGAAATTGATCAGCGATTCCGGGTGTTTCATGTGCTGCACGAAATCGGCCCAACTCGTGTAGGGCTTCAGCTGGCTGTCGCCGGTCATGTGGTAGAACTCGCGCCGCGCCGCGTTCAGCGACGGGATGCCGGTGTCGCGGCCGCGCGCCAGGTTGAGGGCGGCCAGGTCCAGTGGCAGACCGACCAGGTTGTTGCGCACCGCGTCGGTCACGAACTCGTCGATCTCGTTGCCGACCTGGCGGGTCAGGCCACGTACGATGGCGCCTGTCGCCTGCTCAGGGGTCGGGCCGCTCGCAGCAAATGCCAGCGGATTGAGGAAGGCCGCGATCAGGCCGGTCTGTTGATTGCCCGGGGCAGTCGGATTGCCATCGCCGACGACGTTGAAGTTGGCATCGAAACGATCGACTGTCTCCACCAGCATCGAATGGCCGAACCGAAACACGGTGTGCGCGAACTCGGCGACAATCGACGGGTCGATCGTGGTGTCGTTACCCATGGGTGCCAGGAAGACGTCCACTTGCGGCTGGATGGTGCGCGCGAACTCCTCGAACACCAGGTGCTGGTACTGCATCTCGGTGCCGAACTTGGCGGCCTGGAACAACCGCTCGCCGTTCCAGTGCAGGGCCGCGATGTCGGCCGGCGTTATCGGCAACGCCGTCAGTTGGGCGTCAGGCATCAGCCACTTGTTCAGGAAATCGAGGTCGGCGGAGGCCAGCACCGTCTGCTTGGTCTGGTCAACCAGCCGGTTGTGCTCGTGGTGGAAAACAGAGTGAACGGTGGTCAGGCCAATGTTTTCGTTGACGCGGCCATCGCCGGCGATGTAGTGCGCATCCAGCAACTCGTTGTCATAGGTGCCGGGCGCTTGCGGGCCGCCAATGACGGTGTCCGCGTCAGGCGTCAGGCCGCCGGTGGGATCGGCACTGTGCGCAATGTCGATGAGGAACTGGTGGCCGGTGCGCACGGCGTTCGTCAGGTCGATGGGAGCGGCGCGGTTACCCTCGACGAGTATGTCGTCGGCGGTGCCGGCAATGCCATCGGCGCCCTTCATCACGACTTGCGGAAGGCCGTTGGGCCCCTTGATGAAGTTGCCATAGGCGTCGGTCGCCAGCAGCGGCAGATTGAACACATCGGCATCGGTCAGGTTGATGCCGAGCAGATCATGGGCCTGGGCCTTGACCACCTTCCAGGTGGCCATACCACCGATTTCGGTATCGTCGGCCGTGCCGAACACACCATCGGCACCCAGATTACGATTGGTGATCAGCTTGCCGGTGGCGACTGGATCGCCGGCGGCGTTGATCTCATAGGCACGCAGGAATACCTGATGCGAGGGGTGCGAGCTGTAGGTCTGGTTCTGGTCGACAAACGGCGAGGTGGTGTTTTGCTGTTCGTGGATGTCGTCGGCCGTGCCGAGGATGCCATCGGGGCCGGGCAGATTGGTGGCCCGGGTCAACACCATGAAGTTGGTCGGGCTACCAGGCACGAACAGTGGATCGTCGGGCTGCAGCGGAATGAACACCGTGCCGCTGCCGCCCTTGGTGACCAGGTCCAGGCCGTGGTCGAAGAACTGGCCGAAGAAGGTCATCCAGGCGTTGAAGGGCACGGTCAGGCCCGCGTCTGGCGTGATATTGGGGATCTTGAAGACGGAAACGTCGTCGGCGGTGCCGAACAGGCCATCCAGACCGGGGCTGGTGACCGTCTGTGAATCGGGATTGAACGCTGCGGCCGCGACCGCCGCCGGGTTGTTGGCGGTCTGGTCGACGATCAGGTTGCTGATGGTGCGCGGCTGCGAGTCAAAGACGAAACCGCTGGTCTGCAGGTAGGAGGTCGGCGTGGTTCCGCCAGGATCGGCCGGGCCGAAGAAGCCGGCCGGCTGTACCTGCGCGGTATTGAACACCGGCGGCGTCATACGCGGGAAGATGTTGTCGGCGGCGCCGAACTGGATCTGGGGATCAGCCAGGTTGTTGTAGATGCCGGTGACGGTGCGCAGGCCGAAAGGTACTTCCACGTTCGGCAGCATGTCAGCCAGACTCGCGCCTGCCGCATGCCGTTCAGCAATGAAAATTTGTTCGAGAATGAACTCAAGATCGGACTTGATGAAGCTGGCCATGGTTGTTTCCTCGATGCTCGACTAATCAGGAAACCACACGCATAAAACACGGCTGCAAGCGCATGATTTAGTGTTGAACCCCATAAATGAAAATCGAAAATTGAACGACGGGACCTGGTCGCATGGGCGCACGGAGCCCTTGCTGAATGGCGTGCAATCAGCAGTGCTCAACTAAGGGTCAATTCCCCGTGACAACCGTGCCTACAGGCTGGTGTTGCGCCTCAAGGAGGCGACGGCCCGTGAACGCAGGTTGAATAGAAGGTGCAACTTGTTAAATGCCCCGTCACGTATCGGGGCTCTATACATTTGTCCATGAAGCTCTCTCAGGCATAGGGGGCTTGTCACAGATGCCACACATCCAGCGATCAGAGTCATTGGCCGGAACAGGCTGGCGAAGATCGCCATAGTCCGGGATTTCCTGAGGGGTGATGGCACGGTTCTGCGTCCATGCGGCTTCGTCAACAAGCCTTTTATCCATGAGAAAACTGGCATCGACCACGAATTGACTAGTATCTAATGGAGACGGGTTCCACGCGCCTGGTGGTGAGCCGGGTTTGGCTCGAATGCCAAGCATGCAGACGTGTCCATCCTGGTCTGTATGGCCATAAGGTGACAGTACAAGGCGCGAATGGCCGACCACACCATGGGTAATAACCCCCGGCTGTTGTTGCCGGAAATAGCGGTTACCCAGAATGATCGAGAATCTTTTTGAATTATTCATCGCGCCTCCCGCCTTCATCCTCAAACGCCAGCTTTACACTCCATTGAAAATGAGTATTGAGGTGCTACCCGGATGTGTACAGAGACGAAAGCCCAACCAAATTCTGAGACCTTGGTCAATGAATCGGATCAGACCTTGGTCGAATCAGACGTTGGCCAAACGTCCAGTGGAGGAGTGCCTGGGAGACAGAGCACCCGTGCGAAACTGCGTTATTTAAGCCGCTCAACCCAGTTTGCAATCTGCGCCACAATCATTCTGGGTTTGACCATGACGTTCGTTGGAAACCTCGTAAGCCAGAGTATCGAAGATGCAACGGTTCAAACGGCGGCAGAGACCGGTGCGCGTTATATGGAGAACTTTCTCGAACCTTTCGTCCAGGGATTGACCACTGCCAGGGAACTCCCCGATGGAACTATTCAGACCATTGATCACCTGCTGTCCAGCACCTCGTTCAGTACACATGTTGTTTCGGTGAAGATCTGGCTCCCGGACGGCACGATTGTCTACAGCACCGACAAATCCACGTTCAAGAAAAATTTTCCGACGGAGGAGATCACACAGGCGCTGGCAGGCAAGATCTATACGGAACTGAACGAAGATCTTGATGGTGATACTGAGGATGCCTTTGAGCGAAGCCTGAACATTCCGTTCTATGAAATTTTTGCTCCACTGCGCGAAGCGGGTACTGGAAAGATTGTTGCGGTGGGTGAGTTCTACGAAACCGCAGAAGCGTTACAGCGCGAAATCAATAACGTTCGCAAGAAAGTATGGGCGATTGTTGGTACAGCAACGATGGCGATGATTTTGCTTTTGTTTTTTATCGTTCGGCGTGGCGACAAAATAATAAGGCTGCAGGAAACAGCACTTGAATGGCGAATGCATGAGCAAGCCAGGTTGCACTCGAATAATGCCGCCCTTCAGCACAAAGTCACTACAGCCAATCGCGAATTCTCCAGAATCAATGAACTCACCCTTCGCCGGATCGGGGCAGATCTTCATGATGGTCCTGCTCAGCTGTTGTCACTCATTCTCCTTCGCCTTGAAGAACTCGAAGATTCGGCAGGCACCTCGGATGGGGAAGCCCTCGAAATGATCAGGCGTGCCGGCGAGGATGCCTTGAATGAAGTGCGGGAAATATCACTTGGCCTGGCGGTTCCCGAAGTCAATGACCTGACCCTGCACGATGCACTGGTATTGCTGGTTCAACGGCACGAAGAGCGAACCGAGACGCGAGTCGACCTGCAGCTTGATACGCTTCCAGACGACGTACCGATAGCGCATAAGATCTGTATTTACCGCTTCGCCCAGGAAGCATTGAACAATGCCTATATCCACGCCGGAGGAAAAGGCCAAAAACTCAGCGCCTCGCACTCCGAAGGCCTGCTGCAAGTGCAAGTCGAGGATTCGGGAGTGGGTATTCCAACCGAGAAACCGAGTGTCTCAGGTCGAGGCAGAACTCATCTGGGCCTTGTCGGCATGCGCTATCGCGTCGAATCCCTCGGCGGAATATTCACCATTGAATCGGCGCCCCATGCCGGAACCAAAGCCAGGGCGCAGTTCAAACTCTGATCACCTGTGCCAACATGATCGTTGCACTCAAGTCACCGCCAGCGCTTATGGCTCGTTGTCTGGCTAAGCGTTGTCATTCAAGTCGCGGCGTTGAAGAGCACCACATAAGCCGGGTATATGGTCACTCTCCCAATGCCGTCTCACTGCGGCGACTGCCTGCGTCCGGTTACGAACGCGCAGCTTGTACATGACATTTGTCATGTAGTGCTTGATGGTCTTCTCGCAGAGCTCGAGCTTGACAGCAACCTCACGGTTGGTCAGGCCCTTCGATACTTCCCGGATAACCTGTTCTTCGCGATGGGTCAGCTCGACCTTTTGCTTGTCACCGGCGTGCTTTCTGAAATTGCTTAACAGCTTGCTGGCAAGCCTGGGTGTAATGAAGGTTTCACCAGCGGCAACGTTTCTGATGATCTGTACAAGCTCACGACCGCTTATGCCTTTCAACGCATACCCCTGCGCGCCCGCTTCGAGGGCGGAATAGGCGTCCTCGATGGACTCGGATACCGTCAGCATCAACACTTTAACTGCTGGCGAAGAAGCCGAGATCGCTCGCACGGCAGCAAAACTGTCGCCCGGCATATTTACATCCATCAGCAACACATTCGGCGCAAAACGAGCAGCAATTTCCAGGGCATCATCGGCAGACCCGCCCTGCTCGACCACATGAAAGTCAGCTATTTTCTTCAGCGCCATCGTGACCCCATCCCTCAACAGCGGGTGATCATCAACGATGCCAATCCTGATCATGGAACTCATAAGAAGCTCCTCATTGGAGGCGACGGAGCTGCATGGTGGTGTCGTGCTTTTCATTTTTCTCCCCTCGCGTCATGCCGAACCCGGCAATCCCTGTCGTCTCCATGATGTCCGGGACGACAGTTGTTGCGGGTACTTGGGGGCTGCAACTAATGAGCCATTTCAATAGGGCGAATAAAAAGCTCAAATCAATTAACAGGATGTTTCTGGGTGTTTCAAGCAAGAGAATGGGTGAGGCGGGGAATATTCCTCAAATCAGGTGGTAAACACCCGGTTGGGTGGGTGAAATGCCCCATTTTTGGAGGTAGAAGCACCCCGCTTCACCATTCGCTTTTGGCAGGTGCTGCTTGCCCTGAGGTTGTGCCAGCATTTGCAGCCGCGTTACTCAACCTGCGGCGTGATGCCGAGCCGTCCGCCAGAGGCCTTTCGATTCGTCTGTCAGATGGCGTAAGCCACTACGATCCAGCATGCGTTCCGACTCCTCCTGCACCGCGGCCAGCACAGCAGCCTCGTCGACGGCGTGTACGACGTAGTCCTCCATCAGGATCCTGCCATCGACGATGGTGGTACACACATCCGCGCCGTTGGCGAAGCAAGTGACACGGTGGACCGGCATGTTCATCGGCATCAGGTGCGGTTTGAACAGGTCGATCAGAATGATGTCGGCTTTCTTGCCGACTTCCAGCGAGCCGATCTCATGTTCCATCGACAGTGCCTTGGCGGCGTCGATAGTGACCATTTCCAGCACTTTGCCCTGCGGCAAGACGTCCGGGTCGCGGAAATGCCGGCGGTGGTAGTGCATGCACTGGAACATGTGGCGGAACATGTCGTAACCCCGGTCCGGGGCGGCGCCGTCGGAGCCGAGGGCGACGGTTACATTGGCCTCGATCAGTTCCGGTACCGGGCAGCGACCCAGGATCGACATGATGGCGCTCGGGTTGTGCACGATTTTGGTCTGTGTCTCGCGGCACAGGGCGATGTCTTCCGAGGTCAGGTCAATGCAGTGCGACATGAAGGATGTCGGGCCGAGCAGGCCCAGCTCTCGGTGAGCCAGCGCCAGCGTACCGGCGCGATGGCCATCCTGGGTGAACGTAAGGCCGTAGCGATGGGCCAGGGCCAGGTAATCCTGTGCTTGCTGGCGGAACAGAGGTGCCAGCTCCCGATGGCCGGGCTCGTATTGTGGTGCATACACCGGCAACGTAATGGCAATGCGCACCCGACCGTCACCCATACCGTCGCAGCTGCGGGCGACTTCTTCGCAGACCTCGAACATGGTCTCGAAATTGACGTCGCGCCGAGTGGGCGGTTCGGTCGACCAGTCCAGGTAGGTGCGCGGCGCTGGCGGCCGCGACGGCCCAACGGCGACCACCGAGCGGGTACCGATTTCGGCGATCGCCTGGGCGTGGCGTTGCGCGTAGACCGGGTCGTCGACCCGCATGATCGAATCGCCTCCGCCCAGTAGCGACACGCCGGTGGTGGTGCCGCATTTGAGCCGCTCCAGCGCCGACAACCTGGCCTCGACCTCCCAGAACCCGATTCCGGAGGCCGAGGTATAAATGGTCTGGCAGGCTTCCATCCAGGCATCGCCCTCCCCGCCGCCGATGGTTTTCAGCATGGCGTGGCCGGCATGGGCGTGGCTGTCGATCAAGCCTGGGAGCACCGCCTTGTTGCGTGCATCAATGACTTTTTCAGCGGTGAAGCGTGCCCGCAGTTCATCCGTGCGCCCCACCGCTACGATGCGGTTGCCGAGCACGGCTACTGCGCCGTCCTTGATGACGCGCCGTTGTTCGTCCACGGTGATGACCACGCCGTGCTCGATCAGCAGGTCGACTTTATTGAGGGGGGCATTCACGTTGTCGTGATGTGTCATACAGGGCATCCGGTTGAGGCTGGGGGCAAAGTGTTTTGGGTCACAGGCGGCTTTGCAGCAGGCTGCCATTTTTCGCCACGACTTTTCCGCGGCTGATCACCGTCCGCGCCAGCGGGCGTGCCACTACGGCTTCACTCAGTGTCTCGGCGGGCAACAGCAACAAGTTGGCTGCTTGCCCTGTCGCCAATCCATGATCGCTTCGCCCCAGTGCCCGCGCCCCATTACCGGAAGCGGCTTCGAACGCTGCGCAGATTTCAGGGTCGGTTCGCATGCCGCAGCGCAAGGCGAGCAGCATCGCGCGTTCAAGCATGTCGCCATTGCCCATTGGGGTCCATGCGTCCCGGATGCCATCTGAACCGAGGCAGACGTTTACTCCCGCTGAGCGCAGCTCGGCAAAGGGCGGGATGGCAATATCCGATGGCGCTGTGGTCATGAGGGAAATCTGGTTGGCAGCCAGGCGTTCAGCTAACGGCAGCACTAGAGCCCAGTCTTTCATGCCCAGGCAAAAGGCATGGCTGATCATGACTCGCCCCTGACGCTGATAGCGCTCTGTGAAATCAATGATGCGAGCAATCTGCCAGAGCCCCAGCTCCCCACCGTCATGCAGGTGGATATCGATACCGCGATCAAACTTGTCCGCAAGCTCGAACAGGATCGACAGGTGCGCGATGGGATCATTGTCTATGCCGCAGGGGTCCAACCCCCCTACTACCTCGACCCCCAGACCCAGGGCTTCTCGCATCAATGCTTCAACCCCGGGGCGGTTGACCAGGCCCACCTGAGGGAAAGTGACGAACTCGATATCTACCAGGTCGGCGTAGCGTTCGCGCAGCTCCAGCATGGCCTCCACATGCTGGATACCCAACTCGGGATCGGCGTCGACATGACAGCGCAACAACAGCGAACCGCGAGCGATACATTGCTCCAGCAGGGCACCCGCTCGCTCGGCAATGGGCGATGTGAGCTCGCGCAGGATTTGCCGTTCGTTCGCTATGCGCGCTTTGAGGTTTGGGCCTGCACTGTGCGGCCGCCAAGGTTGCCCCCACAGGGTCTTGTCCAGATGGATGTGGCTTTCTACCAGTGACGGAACGAGCAATTGACCTTGCCCGTCAAGGTCAGCGCCGGCGACTGGATTGCCACTGGCTGGACGACGATCGCCGATACGACCATCAACAATCTGTATGTCTTCGATTTCGCCGCCATAGGGGCGGACATTACGCAGCCAGAACGTCATTTGAACCTCATCACTGTTTGAGCGTGCCCCCGCCGCCAGATGGCCAGCGGGCGCACTCTTTACGGGGTCATCCGAAGGGCTACTTCAAGTTGCCGGCAAGGAACTGCTTGAGGCGCTCACTCCTGGTGTGCTTGAACAGTTGCTCCGGGTTGCCTTCTTCCTCGATTTTGCCCTGGTGCAGAAAGATCACGTGGTTGGACACCTCGCGGGCAAAAGCCATCTCGTGCGTCACCACCACCATGGTCCGACCCTCCTCGGCCAGGGACTGCATCACCTTCAACACCTCGCCGACCAGCTCGGGGTCGAGCGCCGAGGTCGGCTCGTCGAACAGCATCACTTCCGGCTCCATCGCCAGGGCCCGGGCGATCGCCACACGCTGCTGCTGACCGCCGGACAGGTGCGACGGGTACTTTGCCTCCATGCTGGCCGGCAGGCCGACCTTGGCCAGGTACTTGCGTGCACGGGCCATCGCTACATCGCGGCTGAGGCCAAGTGCATGCATCGGCGCCTCGATAACGTTTTCCAGCACTGACATATGCGCCCACAGGTTGAAGTGCTGAAACACCATGGACAGCTTGGTACGCATGCTTTGCAGCTGCTTCTGGTTGGCCACGCGCAGCCCGCCGTTCCTGTCCTTCTCGGTGCGGATTTCCTCGGCGTTCACCGTAATTCGCCCGGCGCACGGCTGCTCGAGGAAGTTGATGCAACGCAAGAAGGTACTCTTGCCTGAACCTGAGGAGCCGATGATGCTGATCACATCGCCAGCCTTGGCCTTGATCGACACGCCCTTGAGTACCTCGTGGTTGCCATATTTCTTGTACAGATTGTCTACGGTCAGTTTGTACATGGTGTTGACCCTGTGTAGGCGGCCCTCAGGCGGCCTGGGGTTTCAGGAAGGCCAGCCAGCGGGTTTCACCGCGACGAAATAGCCAGACAAGTGACAGTGCAATCACTGCGTACAACAGTGCGGCGATGAAGAAAGCCTCGAACGATGCATAGGTGGCCGAGTTGACATCGCGGGCGACCTTCAGGAGGTCGGGCACCGTGGCGGTGAACGCCACCGAGGTCGAATGCAGCATCATGATCACCTCGTTGCTGTAGTACGGCAGTGCGCGACGCAGCGCCGAGGGCAGGATGATGCGGCGGTACAGGTTGAACTTCGACATACCGAAGGCCCTGGCCGCTTCTACCTCGCCGTACGGCACCGACTTGATCGCGCCAGCGAAGACTTCCGTGGTGTAGGCGCGGGTATTGAGCGCGAACGCCAGCACCGTGCAGTTGAAGCCTTCGCGAAAGAACATGTCGAGGAATTCGTGCTCGCGCACCACGCTCAGGCTGTAAACACCGGTGTAGATGATCAACAGTTGTATATAGAGCGGCGTGCCACGAAACACATAGGTGTAAAACCAGACTGGAAGCCGGATAAAGCGGTTTTTCGACACGCGAGCCACGGCCAGCGGCACCGACAGGACGAATCCGATCGCGATCGACAGCACCAGCAGCCACAAGGTGATTGCCAGGCCGGAAAAGTTGGCGCCGTCCGACCACAAATACGCTTGCCAATATTCCTGGATAATAGCGATCACAGTTCAGCCTCCCGAACTCCGACGGAGTAATGATGCCTGAGCCATATCAAGACGCCGTTTGAGACGGTGGTAATGACGAGATAAATCAGTGCACCGATCACGGTAAAGTAAAACAGTTGCATGGAGCTCTTCCCGGCATCCTGGGTGGCCCTGACGATATCCGACAGGCCGATGATGGATACCAGAGCAGTCGCCTTGATCATGACCTGCCAGTTATTGGCAATACCGGGCAAGGCAAAACGCATCATTTGCGGGAACAAGACACGATAAAACGCCTGCCATGGACTGAGGCCATAAGCCATGGCCGCCTCTGTCTGACCGCGGGGGACTGCCTGGAAAGCACCGCGGAAGGTCTCGGTAAAATAAGCACCGTAGATAAACGCGAGCGTCGCTACTCCCGCGAGGAAGGGATCAATATCAATCTGATCCATTCCAAGCCCTTCGGTGATCTGGTTGAGGAGGATCTGAATGCTGTAGAAAAGCAACAGCATGGTCACCAGGTCGGGAACACTGCGGATCATCGTGGTATAGAGGGTGGCCATATTGCGCAGCCACCGATTACCCGACAACTTGGAGCTGGCGCCTGCCAATCCAATCAGTACTGAAGCCAGCAGCGATAATATCGCCAGCTTCAGTGTCATCCAGGTGCCACTCGCGATCAGCGGCCCATAGTCTGCCAAGGACATTACATTCTCCTTGAACGCGACAGTTCAGCCGATGCTGCCTGTCTTGTTCAATCGTACTTTTATTGTTTTTGAATGTCGCAAAAGTCTGGGTTCGTAAAAGGTTCAAGTCCGAAACTTGAAATCAATCAGTTGTAAACATCAAAGGAGAAGTATTTATCGTTGATCCTCTGGTAAGTGCCGTCCTTGATAATCTCGGCGAGCGCGCCATTGATCTGTTCGCGAAGTTCATTGTCTTCCTTGCGCAAACCAATCCCCGCACCCTCACCCAGGGTTTTCGGGTCACGCAACTCCGGGCCGGCAAAAGCGAAATCACGTCCGGCCTCGGTTTTCAGAAAACCCAGATCGGCCTGGACCGAGGACTGCAACGCTGCATCGAGGCGACCGGCTATCAGGTCTTGATAAACCAGGTCCTGGTTCTGGTAGGTGGTGATGGTGACGCCCTTCGGCGCCCAGTAAGCCCTGGCATAGGTTTCCTGGGTTGAGCCCTGCTCGATCCCCACACGTTTGCCTTGCAGGGATTCGGGCGTTGGCAGCAGAGGGGAGCCTTTTTTCGCAATCATCCGGGGCAGGACATTGTTGATCTTGTCGGTAAAAGCGATCTGCGCCTTACGTTTCTCCGTCATGCTCATGGAGGACAGAATGCCGTCGAACTTCTTGGCTTTGAGCGCCGGGATGATGCCGTCGAAGGAGTTCTCGACCCAGACACATTTGACCTTCAGCTTTTCGCAGATCGCGTTGCCAAGATCGATATCGAATCCCACAAGTTTGCCATCCGGCGCCTTCGACTCGAACGGCGCGTAAGTGGGGTCAACGCCGAAGCGAATGACTTGCAAGTCTTTCGCGTAGACGCCGCTGGCGGCCAAGGCCAGAACAACTGAAACTGCGAACTTCTTCATATTATTCTCCGTAAGCACAGTGGTACTGAGGTTTTAAAAGTGGCCGACCCTGTATGGGTTTTTTCCCTATAAAAAGTCCGCCGGGCAACGCGCCTTGATGTCGCTACAGCAAGATGCAAAAGAAACTCCAATTCAAACTGTCTTGTATTCAATCCTGACCTGCGTCACACCGCTTGCATGCTGCGTCGGTAACTCGCCGGGGAGAACTTGAGCGTCAGCACCGCCATCGCTGCGAGCACCCCAATGTGCAACCACCAACCGGTGATGAAGCTGCCGCCGGAGTCGCGCAGCCAGCCGATCAACCAGGGAGCACTCGAGGCGAGCAGGAAACCAATGCCCTGAACGAAGGCCGCCAAGGTCCCGGCCGCTTGCGCGTTGGACAAGTGGTCGAGGCTGACAATCAGGCTGAGCGAGAAGAACCCGCCGAGGCCGAAACCGGCCAGTGCGCCCCACAACCACGGCGCTGCGTTGGGAGCGAGCGCGAAGCCGGCGAAGCCCGCGACCTGCAGCGCTATCGTCAGCAATAAGGCACCGCGCCGGTCAGCGCTGCGGCGGGCGAGCATCGGCATGGCGAACGCCGCCGTCGCCTGGAACATCGCCAACCACGCAAGCAAGTTGCCCGAGGCCTGCAGGCCCATGTTCTGCTGCTGGTAGAAGGACGGCAGCCATGCCACCAGACTTGAGTAACCGCTGTTGGTCAGCCCAAAGTAGGCGGCCAACTGCCACGCACGCCGATTCTTGAAAAACCTGCCGGTCAAGACGGGTGCAGGTCCGCGAGCTTCTATCGACGGTGTGCGTGGCGCGCACACCAGCCAGAGCAAGAGCACGGCAAGCGCTGGCAACGCCCATATGGAAAGCCCCAACCTCCAGCCGCCATACGTATTCAGCCAGGTGCTTGCCAGCGAGCCCAGCGCCCCGCCGCCGACCAATGCCGCCGAGTAAAGCCCCATCGCCATCGCTATCCGTTCAGGAAACCAGCGTTTGACAACACCTGGTATCAAGGCCTGGATCACGGCCACGCCGGTGCCGGCAATACCGGCGCCGACAATCAACTGCGCGCCGTCCTTGACCACGGCGCGTGACGCGCACCCGAGCATCAAGAGCAGCAATGCGCCGGCCAGCGCCCGTCTTTCGCCGAAGCGACGTGCGACACCGATGCCAATGAAAGCAATCAAGCCCATCAGCACGAACGGCAAGGTGGTCAGCATCGCGGCGGCGCGAAAATCGAGGCCAATGTCAGCGCGCACCAGATCGAGCACCGGCCCCACCGAAGTCAGGAATGGCCGCAAATTCAAGCCCAATAGCACCAGAAGCACCAGTGCGGCCAGTGATACTTCGCCCGCCCGCGACACGCCCGTAGCGATGCAAGCCGATCCGCGATCAGTCATGGCGGGCACTTCTTTGCGGCCGGTGCGTGTACAGACTCGGCAGCCTCTGCGGCATCAGCGTCACGTCACTGGTCATCACATTTACCTTGGGGATTCTGGTCAACGGACCGCATCAGCGGCTGTGCTGCAAGATTAAGAGCAGCTGCTATCATTCGGAAATGAAATGTTCGAATGGCTATTAGTGGGGAATGTAATGACTTCGACGCTGATCGATCCGTTGCTGCTCAAGAGTTTCGTCGCGGTGGTAGAGAGCGGCAGCTTCACGCGCGCCGGTGAGCGCGTGCACCTGAGCCAGTCAACCATCAGCCAACAGTTGAAGCGCCTCGAGGAGCAACTCGGCTGCGAACTGGTCAACCGCAGCGGGCGCTACGTCGTCACCACCGAGGACGGCGAGCGCTTGCTAGGCTATGCGCGCCGGGTCCTGGGGTTGATGGAAGAGGTGGTGGAGGAATTACGCAAGGGCCACGCACAGGGCGAGATACACATCGGTGTGCCAGAAGACTTCGCCTCGGACTTGCTGACGCCAACGCTTGGCGCCTTCGCACGCGCGCACCCGTCGATAAGGCTTGAGATCAGCAGTGGGCTGAGCAACACGCTATGGCAGCAGTTTTGTGCAGGCGACTACGACCTGGTGCTGATCAAACAGCGCCCTGGACAGGTGGTGGGGCACGCCGCCTGGCCCGAACCGCTCGCCTGGTTCGACAGCCTCAACGAGCCGACATACGAACGCGACCCGCTGCCATTGGTGGTGTTTCCGGTCGGCGGCTTGTATCGCGATGAAATGATCCACGTGCTCGAGAGCGCTGGCCGACGCTGGCGCATTGGCTACAGCAGCGCGAGCCTCGCGAGCGTCCGCTCGGCAGTCGCCGATGGTCTCGGCGTCAGCGTGCTCCCCTCACGGCTTGCACTGCCCGGTCACCGACGGTTGGGCGTGGCCGACTCCTTCGCCGAACTGGCGGCACTGGAAATCGCGTTACACCTGCGCCCCGACGCACCACGCCGCGTGATCGATCTGGCCGAACAGCTGACAAAACTATGTGCCCAGGTGACCGGCCACGTCAGCATGCCCTAGGCTCTGGAAGCAAAGGCGGCATTTAGAGCACTCAACGGAATCTGATGCCGATCAGCCATGTGCTAACGTTCGCGCTTCATCACTTTAAAGTCATACGCCGATGTCCATTGCAGACAACCTCCTTGCCTTTACCTTTGCCGCCACCCTGCTGACGCTGACACCGGGTCTCGATACCGCCCTGGTCTTGCGAACCGCTACAGTGGAAGGCAAACAGCAGGCGTTTCGTGCTGCCCTGGGTATCAATACCGGCTGCTTGTTGTGGGGCGCTGCCGTCGCCTTTGGCCTGGGTGCTCTGATTGCGGTATCGGAGCTGGCGTACAGCCTGTTGAAGTACTGCGGCGCCGCTTACCTGGCGTGGCTCGGGTTGAACATGTTGCTGCGCCCACGCAACTCATTGTCGCCCGTCGAAGCGGACGCAAAGCCAAATGCAAACTGGTTCCTGAAGGGCATGATGGGCAACGTCCTCAATCCCAAGATCGGGATTTTCTACGTCTCCTTTCTCCCGCAGTTTGTTCCCCAAGGGCACAACCTGATGGCCTGGACATTCGGTCTGGTCAGCATTCACGTGATGCTCGGTTTGTTGTGGTCGTCGACGTTGATTGGCGCTACTCAACAACTTGCCGGCGTTCTGCGGCGTGAGAAGGTCATCACCTGGATGGATCGCACGACTGGCCTGGTCTTTGTGCTGTTCGCTGCTCGGCTGGCCTTTAGCAAGCGTTGAGAACAGTCTCAGCGGCGAGCCCCCGCAAGTAACAGGTATCCGTCAGCTACACTGATTCGATACATTTCTGCGCCGAGACTTCGACCATGGCGACCAAAACCGCAGTCGTATTCGCTGGTGGCGGCAGCCTGGGGGCGGTGCAGGTGGGCATGTTGCGGGCCCTGGTCGAGGCCAATGTTCGATTCGACATGGTGGTTGGCGCTTCGGTAGGTGCTATCAACGGTGCCTACTTTGCCGCAAGGCCCGATTCCGATGGCGTCGAGGCACTCGCCGGATTCTGGCGGGGGCTGAGTAAAGCTGACATTTTTCCCCTCTCCTGGCTCGATACCTGTAGAGGACTGATCAAGCGGCGTGGCTTTCTGTTGCAGCCGGCAGCCTTGAACCGATTGCTGGGTCAGGCACTGCCCATTCATCGCATTGAGGAGGCGGCGCTGCCCCTGCACATCGTCACCACCGACCTGCTCAGTGGTGCCGAGACCGTTCTGTCCAGTGGCGAACTCGAACAGGCGTTACTGGCCAGCGCTGCCATCCCGCTGGTGTTCCCCTGCGTACAAATCGCCGACCGGTTCCTGGTTGACGGCGGCGTGGCAAGCAACACACCTATTTCGACTGCCGTAGCCTTGGGCGCCACCAACGTCGTGGTCATCCCCACTGGCATAAGTTGCGCCCTGACACAACCACCCCGAGGCCTGGTCGCCCTGGCCCTGCACACCGTCAACCTGATGAGCATGCGCCAACTGGTGAGCGACATCGAACACTTCCGCACGCTCACCAGCCTGCACATCGTCCCGCCCTTGTGCCCAGTAGATGTCTCGGTGTTCAACTTTGATCAGACCGAGTCTTTGTTGCAGCGCGCCTATACACAGACCCTGCGGTGGCTGGAACGTGGGGGGCTCGAACGCACCAAGGTACCGGGTGCCCTGACCCTCCATTCACATGCCCATGAGCATTGAGAACCGACCGGTCGCACCGAAGGAGGTCACCCGTTTATGCCGTATGTACTTTTCGAAATCCGATGAACTACCGGCCAGGGGCACAGCCCCAGGCACTTTTGTCTGACACCTTGAAATGGAGAGGCCAGCATGAGCACCCTGCAACTTCACCCTGCACTGGACAATGGTATCCAACCCGCCGCCGCGAATTTCACCGGTGGCACCCTGCAATGCCTGTGTGCGACCGACAAGGTCGAGGTCAGGATCGACGCACAAACCCTGCATAACCACGCGTGCGGTTGCAGCAAATGCTGGAAACCGAAAAACGCGATATTCGCCGTCATCGCCGTAGTGCCTCGGGTTAAGGTAAGCGTCATTGCCCACGGCGAAAAACTGGCGATTGTCGACGAAACCGCCACCATCCAGCGCCACGCCTGCAAGCAGTGTCACGCCCATCTCTTTGGGCGCATCGAGAACCAGAACCATGCGTTCTATGGCCTGGACTTCGTCCACACCGAGCTTTCGCCACAGAGCGGATGGGCTGCGCCGGGATTCGCGGCTTTCGTGTCCTCCATCATCGAAACCGGCACACCACCAGCACAAATGAAGGCGATTCGTGAGCGCCTGCGCTCGATCGGCCTGGAGCCCTATGACTGCCTGTCCCCGGACTTGATGGACGCCCTGGCGACTCATGTCGCCAAACAGAAAGGCTTGCTCCCCGCCGCCTGATTGATCCGTCGCCGCGGTTTCTTTTCCGGACCGCGGCTGCGGGCTGCCTGCCCTGAAGCAGGCAGCAATGACGGCGAAGTCACTTCAGTCAGTCTCTTTGCGCAGCGACCGCCTGACCTCGGCCTGTATGGCATAAGCCGGCGCCTCCACGGCATTGAAATCCTGGGTATAGCGTTGGGCAAATCCCTGCACTCCCCACTCCTGATACTGCTGCACATGTTTCAGTTCGTGAGCCCAGAGCGCGATGTCCTGTTCGGCGGATTGAGCGTCCCGGAAGAGGATGATATCGATCAGCGTCACGGCACCGACATCGGGGTTTTGCAGCATGGCAGTGGCGGCGCTGAACTGGCCGTTGTTGTCGCTGATTTTGTAGCGCGCGGTATCGAGGACGCCGGGGTCGTACCAGTGCAGCAGCTGCTCGCGGATGTGCGCCGGAATGGGTTGGAGGTCGGCGCTGGCGGCTTCCGCGCGGACCTGGGTGAGCCACAGGGCCAGGGCAGGTGCCGCGATCTGGTAGACATCATCAGGCACCAGGTCTGGCAGGCAGATGCAGCCGTCCAGGCACACTTGTTTTTCGCCAGCCGGGCAGCCGTTGCTCTGGGCTGGCACTTCAAGTGCCAGGCAAAGAACAGACAACGCCAGCAGGCGCGTGGTGATGGGCGGCATTGGGCGCTCCAGATTTTTCCGAGCGTTGTTCATTCCATGGCATGGCGTCATCGCCACTGCTTCAAAACATCAGCAATCCTGCCGACAGAGCAGTGAACTCGCCAACAGCGCTTTCAATCCCATCGGCCTGGCAAAATGATAACCCTGGGCCTGCCCTGCCCCCATTTCGCGCAGCAGGCCCAGCGTTGCTTCATCCTCGACACCTTCGGCCACCACACTCAGGTCCAGCGATTCGGCCATCCGTACAATCGCCCGGACGATCGCGCGACTGCGGGCACTGGTGGTCAGCTCGAGGATGAACGATTTGTCGATTTTCAAACCGCTGAAACGGTATTGATGCACATAGCTCAGGGATGAAAACCCTGCACCGAAGTCATCGAGCACCACCGACATGCCATTGTCAGCCAGTTGCTGCATGGTCTGGCGGGCAATCGCCGGCTCGGCGACCAGTGCCCCTTCGGTCAATTCCAGGCAGATTCGCGATGGCGAGACCCGGTGCTGTGCCAACAGTGCCAGCACCTCACTGGCGAAGTCGGGACGCGTCATGCTGTAGCTGGAGCAATTGACGTGCACCGGCGGCCAATTGGCGTGCGCGGGCTGTGCGAGAATCGCTGCAATGCTGTTGAGCATGTACAGGTCCAGCCGACCGATCAGGCGCAACCCCTCGACATCCGGCAGGAACTCGCCCGGCGCGATCACCCGACCGCCCGGCTGATGCCAGCGGATCAGCGCTTCAAGGGCCAACAGTTCGCCGGTTTCGACGCTGACGATCGGCTGGAAATACGGCAGCAGTTCGTCCGTACGCTTGAGCGCGTTGCGCAAGGCCCCTTCACGCTCGACCTGGTCCGAGACTTCACGGCGCACTTCCTGGTTGAACACCGCGTAGCTGTCGCGCCCGGCACTCTTGACCCGGTACATCGCCGCATCGGCATCGCGCAGCAAGTCGGCGGGTTCGTGGTGGAACTGACTGTCGGCGCTGACAATACCGATACTGCACGACGAGAAAACTTCATGGCCGTTGATGAAAAACGGCAGGTCGAACGCCACCAGGATCCGCTCGGCGATTTCGATCATCACCTCCAGCGGGGCCTCGGGGGCCAGCACCGAAAACTCATCGCCTCCCAGGCGCGCCAGCATGTCGGTGTCCCGCAGGCAACCGCGCAGACGCTGGGCCGCCTGCATCAACAGCAGGTCGCCAAAATGGTGACCGAGGCTGTCGTTGACCACCTTGAAGCGGTCGAGATCGATGAACATCACCGCCAGGTGCCCGCCTTCGCTGCGGAACCTTGACCAGGCCAGATTGAGGCGTTGTTGCAGATAGGTGCGATTCGGCAACTCGGTGAGCGCATCGTGAGCGTTTTCGTGCTTCAGCTTGGCATTGGCGTGATCGAGTTCGCGGGTGCGGCTCTGTACCCGGGCTTCCAGCTTGAGATTGGCGGCGTGGATCGCCTCGGCGGCCGTGCGTCGCGACAACGCGGTGTCAATGTGCCGCGACACGAACGTCAGCAGTTCCTGGTCACGCAGGGTATAGCGCACCTGCGAGGTATAGCTTTGCACCGCCAGCACGCCACGCACCACGTCGTCTTCGAACAATGGAATGCCCAGCCAGGAGTAGGAGCGTACAGACTCATGGGCAACTTCGGTTTCACCCTGAGCAGACAGCCTTTCAGCCTCGTCGGCGTCAACCAGGCAAGGTCGACGCTGACGAATCACATACTCAGTCAAGCCCCGGCGCCCTCGCCGTGCCGCCGGGCAAGTCGTCTGCCGCTCATCCACGTAATAGGGAAAAGTCACTTCACCGGTCGCGTCGTCGAACAGCGCAATGTAGAAGTTCTGCGCGAACAGCAGATCGCCGACGATGCCATGCAAGGTTTGAAACAACTCGGCCATGTCGCCAGGCTGGCTCGACAGTTCTGCAATCTGGAACAGTGCGCCCTGCAGATGTTCAGCGCGCTCCCGGTCGGCCACTTCCTGGCGCAATGCGTCGTTGAGTGCCGAAAGTTCCAGGGTACGACGCATCACCGTTTCTTCCAGATCCTCTCGGTGCAGAATCCGGTCCAGTGCCATGGCCACGTGGCGGGCAACCACCAGAAACAGCGCGCGATCTTCAGCGCTGTAGATGCGGGAAACGTCGTAGACCTGCATCGCCAGCATGCCAAACACTTCATCCGAGGCATTTTTCAACGGCGCGCCCATCCAGAACTCGGGACGATCACCCACGCAATGGAAACGGTTTTCGGCCTGGGCCGCGAGAATGCCGGCGGCGTCGATCAGCAATGGCTGGCCAGTGGTCAACACCTGCCCGGTGAGCGACAGGCGCGAAGGGTCAAGGTATTCGTAGTTTTCGGATTCCAGGGCATCAACGTCGATGATGTCGACGTAATAGGGGTAGTCGATCTTGCCGGTGTGCGGGTTATACAGCGCGAGATAGAAATTCTCGGCATCGATCAGGCTGGCCAGCAGCCGGTGAACCCCCACCAGGAACACTGACCGGTCACGGGTCGAACTGGCCAGATAGGTAATTTCATACAGCACACGCTGGGTGATTTGCGCCCGGGCAAGGGTATTGGTCTGCAGTTGAATGCCCAGGCGCCGGGCAAACTCGGCGAACGCCGGCTCTGCCGCCTCATTGACTGGCGCGAGCAGCCAGCCCAGCACACTTTCGCCTTTACCGGTCGGCCAACGGTGCAAGTTCGAGGTCAGGCAAAAGGCTTCAAACGCTTCATTCGCAACGCTTGAAGGCCATTGCACCCGTGGGTCGCCCTGCCCGACCCAATGCATTTGTTCACCGGCGCGATAAAACGCCCAGGCGGTGGTATGGGCCCAATGGCGTGCTGAATCCAGCAAGTGTTCGATCGTGTCATCGTTGCCAGCGTAAGCCATGCCGACAGTATCCGGGTTCCCGGGTGGCTGCAGTGCGGCAACATTGCGATGGCTCGTTTGCTGCGGGGAATCGGTCAATGTACGAAAACTCATCAGCGCTCCCTGAGCCAAAACTGCCGAAACTCACTTGCAGGCAGGTAGCAATGTGCCATGAGTTCCCCGTCAGTAACTTATAAAGGTTTTTTTAAGAATTTTGTTCACTTTAAAGCCAACTTTGAGACGGACCACAAGTTTTTCGCTACTGGCTGCCCGGCACAACCGTTTCTGCTCACCACACCCAGGCAAACGTCCGTGGCTGTCATCAATAGCCAAGGGACTGTCGTCAAATGAAAAGCGCCCCCCAATCGCGGGCTCTTTAATGAAGGTTCTGAAAAAAGCCTCTGGCGATTGAGCCGACGGATATATCCGCGGCGCCTGAGTCACGAGTTGCCTGGTACGCCAGGCAGGAGAATAACAATATGAAATTCGTGAAAAGTCTTCTGGCTGGCCTCCCCCTGATGGCGCTGGCCATCGATGCCCAAGCCTATGTATCGAGTCATGAAGCCGCACGACTGGGCAACAGCCTGACCTGGGTGGGCGCCGAAAAGGCCGGTAATGCCGATGGCTCCATTCCGCCCTACAACGGTGGCCTGACCACGGCCCCATCCAGTTTCAAGACCGGCGACAGCATGCGCCCGGACCCCTTTGCACACGAAAAGCCGCTGCTGGTGATCAATGGCAAGAACGTCGACTCGTACAAAGGCCTGCTGACCGCCACCACCGTAGCGTTGGCCAGGCGCTACCCCGGCTTTCGCATCGACGTTTATCCGACCCACCGCACCGCATCGCTACCACAGGCGATACTGGACAACAGCCGCAGGAATGCCACCAACGCCAAGTCCCTCAATGGCGGGATCGCCATCGACAATGTGATGCCCGGGGTGCCGTTCCCGATCCCGCAATCAGGCGCCGAAGCGATGTGGAACTTCCTGCTGCGCTATCAGGGTGTCAACATCCATTCCAAGTACGACTCCTGGAGCGTCGACACGGCGGGCGTTCCGAGCCTGGCTGTCACCGGCGAGGCATACGTGTCCTTCCCGATTTACGAGAACCTGTCGAAGCCGTTCAGCAGCTCGGACATTTATTATCAGTTGAAACTGTCCTACACCGGGCCTGCGCGCCGGGCTGGCGAGTCGATCATGCTCAAGAACGCCACCAATGCCACAGAGTTTCCTGGCCGCGCCTGGCAGTACATGCCTGCCCAGCGCCGCGTCAAACAGATTTCGATCCTGGCCTACGACACACCCAACCCCGGTACCGCCCGTGCGCTGGAGCTGTATGACTGGACGCTGGTCGGCAAGCAGGAAATGATCGTGCCTTACAACACCTACAAGCTCACCTACGCTCGCGACGCCAAATCGCTGACCACCCCCAATTTCATCGCCCCGGACTTCGTACGCTGGGAAAAACACCGGGTCTACGTCGTGGAGGGCAACCTCAAGCCCGGTGCAACGCACATCTACCAGAAGCGCCGCTTTTACCTGGATGAAGATACCTGGGCCGCGATGGCCTCCGATCAATACGACACCAGTGGCCAGTTGTATCGTGGTTCCTTCGCGTTCTTCAGCCAGAGCTATGACCAGCAAGTCCCGGACGCCACCCCGTTCATGACCTACGACCTGTCGCGTGGCACCTACAACATCAATGGCGTGGTCGGCCCCCATGGCGGCATCCGCTACATCGAGCCGCTGTCGACGGCGCAGTGGGTGCCAGAGTCCATGGCGGGTGCCGGTATTCGCTAGGTCTGCGGTGATGCAACGCATCGATGATGCATGACCGGTACATGACAAAGCCCCCGGCTCGAAAGAACCAGGGGCTTGAGTTTTCGAGTGGTGCGCGAGCTACAACGATCAGCTCTCAGAGGAAATGACTGGGTCGTGACTGGATTCAGCCGCCAGCTTCAATCGGTCGGCTTTACAAATGTATTTAGGCTTGCTCTTCGGTGCCAGTTTGGCACTGGCCTTTTTGGCCTTTTCCTTGAACAGCTGCTTCAGTTTCTTTTGACGGTTCATGTTGTGCTACTCAGCCTGTAATTCTTGAATGATATCAGCTTGAGACATTTAGCCGATTCAACTTTGCGGCTCCATGATCCTGAGCCAGGGCCAGCGAGCCTGATAACTTTTCGCCTTCTGATCGAACAGCACTGGCTTGGGGTTCTTTGGATTGATACGAAGCAGCCCGTACTCTGTGTCGGCCAGGCCGTTGGGTGCATAGACTTCGCCCGTTTCAACATCCAGACCGATGCAGGTGCCGGCAATCAGGTAGCGATCAATCCCGTCCCTGGCCGACTCAAGCTTTGGATAATCCCCACCAAACCGCTGGCCATACCACAGGTGAACGCGAGCCTGATTCTTGATCTCAATGTTCACGTCGAGGTCCCGGAACAGACGCTGACCTGATTGGATGACCTCATTTTCGGCTTCCCACGACAGGTCATCATCGAAGTAAAAGACATCGTAGTCTTTCACGCCCCACTCTGGCGGTCGCTGAGACTGATGATTCCACACGGCCTGGAACAGGCAACCGGCAGTGAGCATGCATTGGCTCAAACCGAGCTCAGGCAAGCGAGCGTAAATTTCTGCGTTTACCGGGTTGGTCATTGCGATCCTGACGAGGCTTTCGACAGTCAATGTCATGTTCATTCCTTAAAAATCGAACGGGTCCCGGCGACCGACAATACCCTCGGTGCTTTTCAAATTCGAGAGACATTGCCCTTTGCTCTCCCTCGGCCAATCTGGCGCGAATCATGCGTGATTCAACGGCACGAAGTCGGTGCTGACTATGTGGATGACACTTTTGAAGTGAGCCACCTCAGTGTCTGCCCCGATAATCGATAGCGTACTCACGGACTGTCGAGGTCAAGCATGACGAACGCAACGATGGAACAAGTCAGCCCGCAAACGCTGAGAAGAGTGATTGTGGCCGCCGGCATCGGCAATTTCGTCGAGTGGTTCGACTTCGCCGTCTATGGCTTTCTGGCCACGACCATTGCCCAGCAATTTTTCCCCAGCGGCGATGCCAGTGCCGCGCTGCTCAAGACCTTTGCGGTATTCGCCGTGGCCTTTGCGTTTCGGCCCCTTGGCGGGATTTTCTTCGGCATGCTCGGTGACCGGATCGGTCGCAAGCGAACCCTGGCGATGACCATTCTGCTGATGGCCGGGGCGACGACCTTGATCGGTCTGCTGCCCTCTTATGCCGCGATCGGCGTCATGGCGCCGGTTCTCCTTTCGCTGATCCGTTGCGCCCAGGGCTTTTCCGCCGGTGGAGAGTACGCCGGTGCCTGTGCCTACCTGATGGAGCATGCACCGCGTGACAAACGCGCCTGGTACGGCAGCTTCATTCCGGTGTCGACATTTTCCGCCTTTGCCGCGGCAGCCGTGGTGGCCTACGCACTCGAGGCGTCATTGTCGGCCGAGGCAATGGGCAGTTGGGGATGGCGTCTGCCGTTCCTGATTGCCGCGCCCCTGGGCCTGGTGGGTCTTTACTTGCGCTGGAAGCTCGATGAGACACCGGCATTCCAGGCAGTGACCCAGGAACATGCGGTCGCACACTCCCCACTCAAGGAAACCTTGCGCAACCATGGTGCGGCTATTTGCTGCCTAGGCGCTTTTGTGTCACTGACGGCACTGTCGTTTTACATGTTCACCACCTATTTCGCGACCTACCTGCAAGTCGCCGGTGGCCTGAGTCGCGCCACAGCGTTGCTGGTATCACTGATTGCATTGCTGTTCGCCGCGGCAATCTGTCCCCTGGCCGGGCTGTATTCGGACCGGGTCGGGCGTCGAATGACGGTGATGACGGCTTGCGCGCTGTTGATCGTGGCCGTGTATCCATCGTTCCTGATGGCCAGTTCCGGCTCGTTCGCAGCGTCCATCGTCGGCGTCATGCTCCTGGCGATTGGCGCGGTGTTGTGTGGCGTGGTGACGGCGGCCCTGCTCTCGGAAACCTTCCCTACCCGTACCCGCTACACCGCCTCGGCGATCACCTACAACATGGCGTACACCATCTTCGGCGGTACCGCTCCGCTGGTGGCGACATGGCTGATCAGCACCACCGGCAGCAACCTGTCGCCAGCGTTCTATCTGATCGCTGTTGCATTGCTCGCGCTGGCGGGCGGGCTGGCATTACCGGAGACTTCAAGGATTTCCCTGCATGACATTGCGTCGCAGGAGAAAGGCGCAAGCGTGAGTGCTGCGGCCTGAAAATGGCGTTGCGGGTCAACCGCCCCGGATTCACACGCTACGCTACTGCCTGAAGTTTCCGGACATCAGGCATTAACGTAGCGAAAAAGGGGAATCAACCCGTGCAGGCACTCTTCGCGTTTCTCAATGCCAACCCCTACATGCTGCTGTTCCTGGTGGTGAGCCTGGCGGTGCTGATTGGCCGCTTCACCATCAAGGGTTATGGGTTGGGTACCGTCGGCGGCGCCATCGTGGTTGGCTGTGGTGTCGCCATTGCTGCATCCCTCTATGGCATCACGTTCAAGCTCGACACGTTCACCATGAACCTCTTCTACTACCTGTTCATGTACGGCGTCGGCTTGCGCGTCGGTCCCTCGTTCCTCAATAGCCTGAAGGATGACGGGCTGAAGTTCACCGTCCTGGCGGTGATTTGCAGTGTGTGCAGTCTGGCCGTGGTGGTCGTGGGTACCCGTGTTTTGAACTTGCCGACTGGCGCGGCCGGCGGAATCCTCGCCGGGGCGACGACCATGTCCTCGGCCATCGGCTCGGCCGAACAGGCGGTGACCTCAGGTGCCGTCCACCTGGCACCGGGCGACACGGTCGAGGGGGTGTCCGCAATGATTACCCTGTCCTATGGCATTACTTACATCTGGGGCACCGTCGGCATCGTACTGATGTGCAAATACATGCCGCGCTGGTGGGGAGTCGATGCAAAGGCGGCAGCCCGTCGTTATGAGGAACAGCATGGGATGCATGATCTCGAGGACGACGGCCTCACCGCTGACAAGGCCTTCGGCTTGCGTGCTTATCGCCTGGAAAACCACACGACTGCCGGCCTCACCATCCGCGAGTTTCTTGCTCGATTCCCTGAGTATCGTGTCGTCAATGTGCATCACGGCGGTGAGTCGATAGGGGCAGGTCCTGATATCCGGTTGCAGCTGGGGGATGTGATAACCCTTGGCGGCACACGCACAGGCCTCACCGCCAACATCGGTCTGATCGGCCCGGAAGTCGATGACGCCAAGGCACTCGCCGTAGCACTGGATCATGCGGAGATCCTGGTGACCGAGAAGGCCGTCGTCGGCAAGAAGCTCAAGGAGTTCCGCGGACTGGACCTGGCCGGGCAGCTACAGCTGACTCGCATCCAGCGCGGCGGTGTACCCCTGCCCGTAGGGCCGGAGACCACGCTGCAACGCCGCGACGTGCTTTTCGTCACCGGCCTGTCCGGCGCAGTGCAACGTGCGGGCGAGTTGTTCGGCGTCATCGCCCGGCCCAGCAGCATGACCGATTTGTTGACGCTGTTTGTCGGAATGAGCCTGGGGTTGTTGATCGGTTTGATCCAGTTCCCCGCCTTTGGTGCGTCTGTCGGCCTGGGCAGCGCCGGCGGCCTGATGGTGTCGGGAATCATCGTCTCGTCACTGTCCTCGCGCCTGCGCTTCTTCGGCAATACGCCAAGCGCAGCGCGTAATATCCTTGAGGACATGGGCCTGCTGGTGTTCGTTGCCATTGTCGGGATCAATGCCGGTGCCACCCTCCTCGCTCAACTGACGGGAACGCTCGCCGTGCAGATATTCCTGGTGGGTTTCGTCGCCTGCATGCTGCCGCCGTTCGCCGTCTGGGTGGTTGGCTATCACTTGATGAAAATCAATCCGGCGGTACTGATGGGCGGTATGGCCGGCGCCCGCAGTCATTCCGGACCGTGCCTGGAGGCCGCGGCGGAGATCGGCAGCAACGTGCCGTGGGTCGGTTTTCCCGTAGCCTTTGCCGTCTCGGGAATCCTGCTGACGGTTCTCGGCTACTTCGCCATGGTCTTCGCGAGTTGACGCTGTGCCCGAGCCAATTACATCATCCGTGGCGAGGGAGCTTGCTCCCGCTGGACTGCGCAGCAGTCCCTTTTTGGGGGGCGCTCCGCACCCCAGCGGGAGCAAGCTCCCTCGCCACAGGTTTGCACGATGCCTCTAAGGCAACGCATACACCCTGAACAGTTTTTTCACGATCAGGTTGGTCCCTCCAAGATACTGGTCGTAGGCCTTTTCCACGAAGCCCGAGTAATAGGCTTCACTCAGGGCCGTATCGACCAGCAAGCGGAAGTCTTCGTCGTTGCGGTCCACGATCATCGCCACCGGCGAGTACTCGAAAATGCGGTCCAGGAGCATCAGGTTCTTCGCCGCGCCCTCCTTGGCGATTTCGTTTTTCAGCAGCATGCGTTCGGAGAAGTAGGCATCGGCCTTGCCGTCGGCGACCAGCTTGATGCCCTCGTCGTTGTTGGCCACGGTCACCAGCGAGGCGATCACGCCGAGCAGGCGCATCTGCTCGCGAATCCAGTCTTCGGTCACCCCGCCCTCGATGGTGGCGTAGGTGTGGTTGGCCAGACCATTGTTGATGCTGGCACGCCAGGTCGGGCCGGTATTGGCAACCTTGCCATTGAGCACATTGAGCAAGGGTTCGGCGGCATCGTTGCGCACCACGACCGAGAGGCCGGCGGTGTAGATCGGTATGGAGTAGCTGATCATCTTGCGCCGTTCCAGGGTGGGCGGAGTCGGCGTGCAGAGGATATCGACCTTGCCCTGACTCACGGCACTGACCTCGTCCGAAATCTTGACGAGCTGGTAGTGCACCTGCAGGTCGGGCAGGCCCAACTCGCTCTTGAGCTTGTCGGCGACTTTCAGGCACAGGTCGATGGCATAACCGCTGGCTTTGTCGCCTTCCTGCTTGCTGAAAGGGGCCAAGTCAGGCAAGTAACCCAGGGTAAAGGTGTGGCTGCTGCGCACGCGTTCAAGGGTGTTGGCGCCGGCCACTAGCGGCAGCGTCGAGAGTGCGAGGGCCAGCAGCAGTCTGGTGGTTGTGGCAAATGGTACGTTCATGTCCGGTTTCCCCGTATGCAAATGTCTGTGCAGTCCTGGTAGCCACGCCTAAGGGTTGCCGGCCCTGGCCTGATTGGCGGATGGCGCTTCGGTGAAGCGTTTGGCGAGGAATCCATAGAGCAGATAGCCGACAGCGAGCACCAGGGTGCCGCCCATCACTGCGTCCTTGCCGCAGGCATACAGGGCGTACAGGGAGTACGTCATTGCAATCAGCAACACCACCACGTTACGCGAGTAGATGGACGGCGAAACCTCGGCCTTGTGCATGATCACCAGCAGGCCGGTCAGCGCCGTGATATAGGGGATCAGATTGGTGACCGCCGCCAGGCTGACCAGCTTGCTGAACTGGGCGGCGGCATCGGGCGAGATGGTCGACAGGGCCATGAGGGTCTGCAGCACGCCGCAGACGATCATGCCGACCACGGGCGCATTCATCGAGTTGACCTTGCTGAACAGCTTGAGGAACAGGTTCTGGTCCGCCGTCATTTTCGCGGTTTGCGCCAGGGTGAATTGCCAGCCCAGCAGCGAACCGACACAGGCCATGACCGCCAGGGCCATGACGATATTGCCGACCATCGGGCTGAAAATCGTGGCGTAGACCAGCGCGAAGGGTGCGGAGGACTTGGCCAGCTCAGCGTTGGGAATGATGCCCTGGATGACAGTGGTCGACAGCACATAGACCACGGCGGCACCCAGGGTACCGAACAGACAGGCCAACGGCACGTTGCGCTTGGGGTCTTCCACGGCATCGGTGGCCTGGGCCGCCGATTCCATGCCCAGGAAGGCCCACAGGGTCAAGGGAATGGCTTTGGCGACGGCTTCGGAAATCGGCAGGCTGTTCGGGTTCCAGGCGGCGGCCAGCACATCGGGCTTGAACCAGAACCAGCCGATGATGCTCAGGCCCGCTACCGGAATGATCACGCCCCACACCGTGAACGCGCCGATCTTGCCGGTGATGCCCGGGCCTCCGAAGTTGGCGAAAGTGGTCAGCCAGATCAGCGCGATCGTGCCGATGCACAGCGGAATGGCACCTGTGCCCAGCCAGGGCACGAAGGCCGTCATGTAGCCCACTGCCGAAATGGCCACGGCCACGTTGGCGATGGCCAGGGACAGGAAGTACAGGTACGAGCAGAGGAAAAAACCCGACTTCGCATGGGCTTCTTCGGTATAGGCGGACAAGCCGCCAGAACGCGAGCAGAAAACGCCACACTGGGCAAAGCAGTAGGCGATGGCCATCGAACCGATCGCGGTGAAGATCCATGACAGCAGCGAAACGGCGCCCAGTTGCGCCATATTGGTGGGCAACATGATGATACCCGAGCCCATCATGTTGACCGTGACCAGCGTCGTGAGCCCCATCAGGCCCATTTTCTTGCTTGAATCAGCCATCGCAAACTCCTTGCTTTTTCAGAGTCTTGAACCTGGGCTTGGCGACGTTCAGCACGCAGCCGGACAGGTGGGCTAATGCTCACTGCTTGAACAGGTAAACCTTGCAGGTTGGGTATTGCACAGAATGATGCTGTCGTCGTGTTCCTGAGCCATGGTCACGATCACGACGAAGAAGCGCTGCGCCAAACAGGAAAATGACACGGGCATCGCGAAAGGAATCCCGGCCCGCATCGCCGGCCGCGATTTTCGAAGCGTTCATAACCAGAATCTCTCGGTCTGTTTGACGTTGAAGTTCCTGGGACGAGTATCTGTGGAGGCATCATGTCCCGGGGTCAGGAGCGATTGCCCTATTGGGTATAGTTCAAATTTGCAATCTGTTACTTCTTGCCGGATTTATTTTCCGGACCTTTTTTGCGTGGTTCATGGCGATGAAACACCCCATCGATTGCATCCAACCTTTGGGGTGCTGCTCATCCAGCCATCAGGTGCGCCCTGCGGACCCTGTGACCGGCAGATTCCCCAGCAGCTTGAGCCCGGTACTCTTCACGAAAGTCTCATAGTCCATCGGCCTCTCGATCCGGGCTTCACCGTTAGGCAGCACGTAGGCCCAGGCACGTTTGGACGATGCGTCGTACACCAGCTTGAACAGGCGCGTCGGCACCCAGACCTGGTTATCGCCGATGGTGGAATGGCCAGGATCAAACAGCGGACCGGTAAAGACAAACACGTTGCCATCGGCTCGCTTGGCAAACTTCCTGACATCCGACTCGACCTTGCTCCAGATCTTCCGGTTGTTGGTCGGGTCTTGGGGCACCATGTTCGATAGCGCAAAGGATTGGGCCATGGCATTGGGGCTGGGTGCATCGGCGGCCGGGGATTGATGGCCACGGTCCACGGCCGGATGCTGGCTGCGGTAGTCGCTCAATTCAGCACGCCCACTCTTGGGGATGCGTGGGTCCGGATAGAACTGGTTGGTGCGCTCCTCCCCTTTGGCATCCTGCAACTGGGCTGCATTCAGGCGTTCGACCACGACCAGCGGGGTCTTGCTGGTTTGCGAGTACAGCACTGCGAAATTGTCGGAACACAAAGCCATGGGTTTCATGGTTGCCGGCACGGTGGCGGTGTTGATCGGTTTCGCTGCCGGGAACAGATCGGCGCAGCCGTCAAAGGATGCTTGTTTTTGTTTGTTCGAGTAGAGGTCCAGGGCCGCGCTCTGGCTGATCGAGCCCGAGCGGGATGCTTGTTCATGATGCGTGGCGGGCGGTTTGAGCAGATCCAGCAGGCTGCGGGCTTCTGCCCCGGAAGAGAGCAAAACAAGTGCCGACAGCCCAACTGCAATTTTGCGTAGGTACATGGGTTAAATCTTCGAATGGGATTGAGGGGGAACCGAATGGCGAGTCCCGATTCACGGAACCAGGTGGAGGCTGTTGCTGATTATGTGGCGGCGAGCATGCTTTCACTGTCCTTGATCAAATTGCCGATGCGGGGCCGGTCGGTTCCGGGCAGCTCGACCGCCGAGGGTCGAGCGCGGTGTATTGACCATGCCAGCACAGGTTAGTGCCGGGCAGTGCCCGGATTCTATTCGCCAGTGTCGACCTGAAGTTCATGCAGAATAAACCCAAGAGAATCCGGGGCCGCGCGATGAGTTTTTTCCGAGCGGTGTTCGTCCCACGGCATCGCGTCATCGGTGCAGAAATCGCCAACACACGCCATGCTCAACTCGACATCGAGAAGTCCAAGCGGAATCCAGAAGTACGGTGTCTCGCGAAGAGGGTTGGGCACGGTCGAGCCACACTGCGAGCAAAAGTCATTCCTGTACCCGCTGGGCTTGCGCCAACTGGAGATCGCACCTTGCCCTGCGTCCCAGCGAAAGTCGCCAGCCTTGACCAGCGTGGCGAGATTATGGCCAACCCCGGTTTGCTTGCGGCACAGAGAGCAATGGCAGCGATAAAAAAATCGTGGTTCAACCGTCAGGGAAAAACGTACAGCCCCGCAAAGACATTGTCCTGAAGTCATGTGTCTCTCCATTGAAGAACGATTCACCGGGTTATTTGCCGGCTTGAATGCCGATGTCGGTAAAGAGGTGGCCGTCATGGTACTGGCCTTTCATTGCCATGGAAAATGCCGTCCCCGGCCGCCGCATCAATGCCTGTGGTGGATGACTTATCCAGTAGCGCTCGATACCCTTTCGCATCCAGGTGCCTGACGGCCATTCAGGCCAGACCACACTCCATCCAGACGAACAAATAATGAAATCCTCCGCCGGTTTGCTGTTGTCAGGTATCGAGCTGGACCGTGCCAGCTCCATCCCCTTGTACCGCCAGCTCTACTTGCAGATTCGCAAACAGATTCTCAGTGGCAGGATTCAGGGCGGCGTACGCCTACCGTCCACCCGGACCTTGAGCAAAGAACTGCAGCTTTCGCGAATCAGCATTCTCAATGCGTTCGATCAACTGATTGCCGAAGGTTTTCTGACGTCGCGGACCGGGGCCGGGACCTATGTCGGCCATGAATGGGAAGGCCGCGGTATTGATGACGACACGCACCAGCGCCAGCCTCCTCGCCTGTCCGACCTGAGCCAGTCCATGCTGTCGTTGCGCAGCGATCATTTCCGGGGCGTTTCCTATGCTGACTGGGCGACCGGAAGCCCGACCTCGTTCCTGCCCAGTCACAGCGCTTACGATGCGTTCCCGCAAACGGTCTGGAAGCGGCTGTTGAACCGCCACCTGCACAAACCGACCAAGGCCATGCTTGGCTATGGCGAACTGCAAGGATTGCTGGCCCTGCGCGAGGCGATTGCCGAATACGTCTTCGATGCCCGGGGCATCGACTGCAGTGCCGGGCAGGTGGTCATCGTTTCCGGCGCCCAGCAAGCCTTTAACCTGCTGGGCATGCTTTTGCTCAATCCGCAGGACAGCTTCTGGATGGAGGATCCCGGGCATATCGCGGCGCGAATTGCGCTCCAGGCCCAAGGGGGACTGGTCGTGCCGTTGCGTATCGACGAACAGGGGATCGATATCCAGCAAGGCCTGGCTCTATGTCCTGACGCCCGCCTGGTGTTTACCACCCCTTCTCGTCAGCATCCCTTGGGCATCACCATGAGTTACGCCCGGCGCCAGGAACTCATCGACTGGGCCGCGCGCAATCAAAGCTGGATCATCGAGGACGACTGCGACAGTGAGTTTCGCTACAACGGCCGCCCCCTGCCGGCACTCTATGCCATGGACCAATGGGCCCGGGTCATCTACGCCGGAACGTTCAGCAAAGTACTCTTCCCCTCGCTGCGACTGGGTTACGTGATACTGCCGAACGCCTTGATCGAACCCTTCTGCACCTTGCGCGCGGTCATGGATCGCAGCCCGCCCACACTGCTACAGGCCGTCACGGCAGACTTCATGCGCGAAGGCCACTTTCTCGGTCATATTCGACGAATGCGTGCGCTGTACCAGGCTCGCCAGCAAGCATTGGTCGAACAACTGCAGCAACAGCTGGGCACTTTTTTCAGGATCACGCCAGTGGAAGCCGGCATGCACCTGATTGCCTGGTTACCCGAGCATCTTGAAGACGACACCCTGGCCAGGGAACTCGGCGAGCATGGCATTCATACCTATCCCCTGAGTGACTACTGCGTCGAGCACGTCTTGCCGCCGGCGCTACTGATCGGTTTTGCCAGTACCCCTGAAGACCAGGCGCGCGCGCGCGTCGAAGCGCTTGCCCAGGCCTTGAGCAAAATGGGCTACCTGCAACAGGCCACTTGACCCAAGGCAAGTGGTCTTATGATTTAACTGATAATGGATCTATCGAGAGTTCCTGACTGGCGCGATAAAGGCTGCGCCGACAGACCCGGCGTCTGAACCAGGAACGACTCGAATGAACAATAAGATCCAGGAACGATTCAACACCTTGCTCAGCCACAAGGCTGTCGAGGCCGGGGCTCCTCCCGAACTGACCGAGGTACTGGCCCGCCGGTTGCTCGACCGACTCGGGCAACTGCGCTTGTTTGCGCATGCCTACCCCTTGCTGACCAACCTGACCCACGGCCGTGTCACCCCTGGCGACCTGCTGGACTTTGCCTATCGCCACGAACTGCAGGGTCTGAGCCTGCACTTGCTCGACGGTGAGGAAAACAGCCTGAGTCAAATGACACCCGCACAGCTTCAGGCGTTCGCGGCCAAGGCCAGTGCACTCGGGCTGGATGTGCATCTGGAAATCAGCAGCACCCTGAAAAAAGATGTCGATCAAGTGATCGCCATCGCCAAGGCGCTGGGCACCCGCAACATCCGTGTCTACTCACGCTACGAAGGGGCACTGTCCCGGGTCATGGACCTGATCGAGACAGACCTCGACTACCTCGCGCAACAGGCAGAAGAGCACGACCTGTTCTTCGACTTCGAGCAGCATGAGGAACTCAAGAGCGCTGAAATCGCGCAACTGCTGAACCGGCTGAACCACCCACGGCTGCATGCCCTGTTCGATTTCGGCAACATGATCAATGCCTGCGAACAGCCCCTTACGGCACTGCGCACCCTGGCGCCGCACATACGCCAGACCCACCTCAAGGGTGTGCGCATCGTCCCCGAGCAAAACGGGTTTGGGCATTACGGCGTGCTGCAGGGCAGTGACGAAGACGACCTGCCCAACGCTCGCATGTTGTACGAACTGCTGATGCTCGGCGAATCAAGCCCGCAAGTGATCGCCTTCATTCTCGAGCAGGAAAACCACTACGTCGCCCCGGCGTTCCGCCAGCTTGATGAAGCGGCCGACCCGTTCATTGCGTACCGGGAAATGAGTGAAACAGCGCTGCCGGAAGGCTACTCGCTGGAGCAAATGCTGGCCGATGAACACCGTTGGGCAAACAACCAGGTCGCCTACGTACGAAGCCTGTTGGCCGAGTTCCGGACACTGGCCGAGTTGACCCTGGCCCATTGCGCCAGCGCCTGAACCTGACGTGCCGACCGGCACTGCCTACCCAATTACGCCTGGAGAACAATAATGACATCCCATGACAAGGCCAAATGGCTCAGATTCCTGATTCTCATCCTCGGTGGTGGCACCATCTACAAGCTGGCGAATCTCAAAGACGCCTTCTACATCCCCATGCAGGAATTCATGGGGCTGTCCCACACTGAAATCGGCGTGCTGCTGAGCGCCAACGCCATCATCGCCACCGCGCTGTTCGTGGTCGGCGGCATGCTCGCCGACCGGTACGACACGCGCAAGCTGATCCCCTCGGCCTGATCGGTACCGGCAGCCTCGGGCTTTACCTGGCGACCTTTCCGCCCTTCAGCAATCTGCTGGTTGTGTTCTGCCTGCTGGCCGTGTGTGCCGACTGCATCTTTTGGCCTTCGCTGCTCAAAGCCATCCGCAACCTGGGCGACGATCAGGAACAGGGGCGTCTGTTCGGCCTTCTCGAAGGCGGGCGTGGCGTCATTGATACCCTGGTCGCCTTCTCTGCGCTGGGCGTCTTCGTCGCCATGGGCTCCGGTGAAAACGGTCTGAAGTCGGCGATCCTCTTCTACTCGGTCATCGACATTCTCGCCGGGACCCTGACCTGGCTGCTGCTCAAGAGCGGCAATACCCAGTCGACCGCCAAGCCCAAGAACGGATTGTCGAACCTGCTCGAGGCCATCAAGGTGCCGGGTATCTGGCTGGTCAGCCTCAACGTATTCATGGTCTACATCGTGTACTGCGGCCTGACCTATTTCATTCCCTACCTCAAGGACATGTACGAACTGCCCGTGGCGCTGGTGGGCGCCTATGGCATCATCAACCAGTACTTCCTCAAGATCCTCGGCGGCCCCGCCGGCGGTTTCATTGCCGACAAGCAGTTCAAGAGTTCCAGCCGCTATCTGAAATGGGCATTCCTGGCGTTACTGCCGCTGATGGGCGCCATTATGCTCATCCCGAAAAGCCCGGGTTTCATCTACGCCGGCATGGCCGCCACCCTCTCCTTCGCGCTGATTGTCTTTTCCATGCGCGGCGTGTTCTGGGCCCCCATGGGTGAGGTCGGCATTGCCCAGCACATCACCGGTTCAGCCTTTGGCATTGGTTGCCTGATCGGCTATGCGCCCGGCATGTTTGCCTACGTCATCTATGGCGCAATACTCGACCACTTCCCTGGTCAACAGGGCTACAACTACGTCTTCTCGTTAATGAGTCTGCTGGCCATTCTCGGGTTCATGGTATCCAGTTTGCTGTATCAGGCGGTCCGGAAAAATTCCACGGCCACTGGTAAGGTCAGCACAGCGCAAGCTTGAACTTCGCCAGGGCAATGAACCTGACTATCATCCGAGGTGTGTAGTCCAACGGTGAAGCTGTCGGATCGCCATGCAGTGAACTACTGTCAGTCATGGGCATGGCGCCGACAGTCAATCTCCGGATATCCGTTGAGTTTCAGGGTTTCCAACCGACTTGTCACGATGATCAGGGAACCAGGGCGATGGCAAAAGATGCAAAAGTCGAATCAAAAAACGAGACTTTTATCGCGCAGGAGACTGAGGCTCTGGACGAGCCAGCCCCTGTTTCCGATGCGATTCGCAATGGACTCTGGCGCACACGGATCAGGGCCCGGGCGCGCAAGCTGAGTCGCTCGACCCAGTTTGTCATTGCCGCTGCGGTGATCC
Organism: Pseudomonas sp. BIC9C; assembly: GCF_034541995.1. Lineage (NCBI taxonomy): Bacteria > Pseudomonadati > Pseudomonadota > Gammaproteobacteria > Pseudomonadales > Pseudomonadaceae > Pseudomonas > Pseudomonas sp. BIC9C. The sequence continues at coordinate 158,418 of NZ_JAWDGM010000008.1, read as the reverse complement.
TGGGACTTACCATGTTCTTCGTAGGCAAACTGGTGAGCGCACGAATAGAACGTGCCGCGGTAAATAGCGCGGCAGAAGCAGGCGCCCAGTACATGGATACGTTTCTGGAGCCTTATGTGCAGGAGTTGAGCCGGGACGACAACCTCTCGGCTGCAAGCGTCCAGTCCCTGGACCGCCTCACCGAAAGTCGTTCGCTGAAACACCACATTGTCTCGATCAAGATCTGGCGAGCGGATGGCACGGTGGTCTACAGCACGAATAAAGCCATCACCAACCTCAAATTCCCAATGGATGAGATCACCGAGGCACTCAAGGGCAAAGTGGTCACCGACCTTGAAGGGCTGAACGAGGATGAGAACGAGTTCGAGCGCAAGCTCAACGTGCCGCTTTATGAGATTTACGCGCCCCTAAGGGATTCCAGCTCCGGGAATATCATCGCAGTAGGCGAATTTTATGAAAAGGCCGATAGTCTCAAGCGCGAGATCAATCGCGTCCGACAGCAGGTATGGATGGTCGTTGGTGCCGCGACATTGGCCATGCTGACACTGCTCTTCTTCATCGTGCGACGCGGTGACAAGATTATCCAGCAGCAACAAGTGGCACTGCACTTGCGGCTGCAGGAGCAAACCCGTTTGCACATCAGCAATGCCGAACTCCAACGCAAGATAGCGACGGCTACCCAGGAGTTTTCCCGTGTCAACGAACTCACCTTGAGGCGCATTGGTGCAGACCTGCACGATGGGCCGGCGCAGCTATTGACCTTGATTCTGATCCGGCTCGACGACCTGGCCGAAAACTGCTCCGCAGTCGATCAGGAATCATTGGAAACCATTCGTGGCGCCGCCACCGACGCATTGCGTGAGGTCCGCGATTTGTCACGAGGCCTGGCACTTCCGGAAATCAACGACGTGAGCCTGGTGGAAGAGTTGCAACTGGTGGCGCAACGGCACGAGCAACGTACTGGCACCAAAGTCACATTGAGCCTGGGGCCGCTACCGAAGGCCGCGCCACTGCCGCTCAAACTCTGCTTGTACCGTTTTGTGCAAGAAGCCCTCAACAACGCTTACCGTCATGCCGACGGCGAGGGCCAGGTCATCCAGGCGCAATACATGGATGAAGTATTGAACATCAGCGTCAGGGACAGTGGCCCTGGCATGGCGGCGGACGCCATGCTGCAAGAGACATCCGGCAGAACCCGACTGGGGCTCGCCGGTTTGCGTTATCGCGTTGAATCTCTGGGCGGGTTGTTCAGCATCGACTCCGGCGCCACAGGTACGTCGGTCAATGCACAGTTCAAACTCTAGTCAGCAGAGCCGCTCCGGGAATCCAATGGTGTTTCCCCTGCGCCGATGTGCAGTCGCCCGACAGCTTCTTGTTCGGTATAACGCCGTAGAGCCGTGACCGCTTCGACACGATTTCGGGCGTGCAGTTTCTGCATCACGCAGCCCATGTGGTGCTTGACGGTTTTTTCACTGATCAACAGCTTTGACGCAACTTCCCTGTTGGTCAGGCCTTTTGAAACTTCACGAATGACCTGCTCCTCGCGATGGGTCAGATCAGCCTTGTGAATTTCCGCTTCGTGTTGCTTGCTGTTACTCAGCAGTTTGTTGGCAAACTCGGGGGTGATATACGTTTCACCCTTGGCAACCGTCCTGATCGCCAGAACCAGTTCCGGTCCGCTGACACCTTTCAACACATACCCACGCGCGCCGGCCTCCAGTGCCAGAAAGGCGTCATCTTCGGATTCTGAAACCGTCAGCATCAACACCTTCACATCCGCCAGCCGGGTGGAAATGAACCGCACCGCGGCGAAAACATCGCCCGGCATATTGACGTCCATCAACATCACATCCGGCCGCACCCTTTGGGCGATATCCCTGGCATCGTCTGCATTGGCGCCCTGCTCCACGACCTGAAGATCCGCGCGTTTCCTCAATGTATTGGCAACACCCTCACGCAACATCGGATGATCGTCGGCAATGCCGATGCGGATGAATGGATTCATGACGCGCTCCCCAAAAGATCAGCACTCGAGTACTCATTGATTAATAGCAGGGAACCCGGGATGCCGCCGCTCACCCGTTGTGTGTCCCAGGCTCAAGGCGTTCGGAAATAGGACTTAGGTCGGATGAAAATTCGAGCCTCAAGAAGCACTCTTCATGACAAGACCCTGAACTTCACGCTCCAACCCATTGTTTTAAAACGCCTCCGAACACGTCGATAAACGGACAGATCCGTGAAACCCGGATCCATCCTTCATCCGACCAACAGTCGCTCTCGTGCGCCCGGGTACATATAGCCTGAGCACTGATCATTTCTCCCCGTTTTCGCTCCATGAAACGTCACAGCCACCGTGTGAAACCTTGCGCGAAAATCCGTCATGACATGTTATGACCTCATCCAAAAACGGCGTTTTGCCCAACAAATACGGCGTTTACAGGACGAATGGTCGAAAGGCGTCAAGCACGGGGAATTGCCGGGAGCCTGAAGCCACTACAGGCGACTCGGGCCGGTGCGTTCGTCGTGGTGGAGTGAACTTCACTTTCAAGGCGTGTCACATGAAGTCCTTGTCAAGCGAACAACAACAGAGGTACAGCGTTATGAACATGGCCACAATTGTCAGTGCGGTAATTTCCAGTCTCGCACCCAGTGTCTTTGACCAGAACGGCCTGCAAGAACCCGGCGCGCATGTCTCGGCCGTCGAATACCACTACGGAATGGAAATCGATGTGAAGCGGGTACTGCAGCGCACCGATACATCCGACAAGACCGGTATGGTGCCGGTGACCCTGGTCTACGAAGACAGCGAGGGTGAGGTTCACAAGATCCGTTTCCTCGAATGGGGTGCAAGCCCGGCCAGTCCCACGAGTGCGGCCTGATCCGCTCGTCGAAAGGGTTCCGGGCCTCGCCAGCGGCATTGCGTTCGAACCCCTGACTCGCCCTGTCGCAGAAACTCGTCCAATTGTCAAAGCGATATTTCGGGGAGCAAGCCTGAAGGCGCTACCAACTGCACCTGGCAGCAGCGCCGGAAAAGTAACCTCTCCGCTTTTCCACTTTTATGAATTCAGGCAGGGTAACCTGCATTAAGCGGGTCATAAGAGATCATTACTGATGGCGCCGCTATCGGCGGGACGCAGCATCGGGGACAGCGACGTTCTGCGTGACTTTGGCCATCTGATTTCCACCTTTAACTTATCCTTGCCAAGCAGGTAGTCGGCCAGCTTCTGCGAAAACGGCCAGTAGTTCAGTTCGGCAGTCAGGGTCAGTGGCCCGACGGCGTCGGCCGGCACCAGGAAGGAGAACTTCCCGGTTTCGTAGCCCTTGGGCAATTACGGTTGTCCGAGAGAATTTGGCGGCACTCACACCTCGACGCCAACGACGTCATCCACGTGCTCATGTGCACTCTTTGAAATTTCTGCGTGTGTCGTGCTCGGCCCTTGTCTTCTTTGATCGCACCAGCTGATAGACTTTGCTAACCACTCTCGGTATCCTGCACCCGGAAATCGATCCACATCTCCCTGTCCCTCCGGAAAAGCCGCTGGTCGGCAGCTTTCAGCTCGGCGCCGGATATCGGAACTCTTTGACCGCGAATGAGTGTATTGCTCAAATGATGGCTGCCGGCAGTGCCGTTTTGTAAACTTTATTTCGCCGCAAGAGTGATGCTGTTGCGGCGCGTTGGTGCCTCTTCCTGGACCGAGATGTCGAGCATCATCAAAAGCCGGGCGCCGCCGAACCAGCGAGGCGACCACCGCGGTTCAGCCCCATGATCGCGGCTCTTACCTGCAAACCCGACATATGCAGTCGGGCAGCGTGACATCGTTAAAGTTTTCGTAGGCGCTTCCGCATCGTCAGTAGGTGCGCCTGACCGCCGCCACTGTTGAACGTGCGGACGTTGTGCGAGGTGCCGCGTCCGAGCGCGCAGAGCGGAATACACGGTGTCGTGATAAGGCGAAACGGCATCTTTACGTACGTAAACCGGTTTGGTTTTACGCGCTCGGGCTCAGAAACATGGAAGTGCCGGTACGAAATCGCGGGCACCGATGCCGTGCATCCCGCAATCGGGACTTTGGCAATGATGATTCTTCGCGCTGTCTTCAATCGAGGAACGGTTGACTTCCGAATTGATCTGCCCGGTCGTGAGACCGATCGGGGTATGGCAGCCGGTGCAAAAATTATCGACCTTGCCCTCGGTGGCCGAACTCGCACGCTGGCGCGCCTGATAGGAGGGGTCCGGGTCCGGTGGCTCCGGGGATATCATCGACGTTACTGCTTTCAGTAGATTCCCGTATGGCAAGCGCCATGCACTCGGCATTGTCGGAAGTCCCTTCAAGACCAAGACCAGGTTGCCGGGGTATTGGCCTGGTGCGGCGCGAATCGCATTGCGCCAGGCTTCACAGGCTGAGCCGGAGGTGCCGGCCCGTGCCGCTACTTCCGTTACTCGATTGTCGCCGCCCCTGAGGGCGCCGTTTGCTGCCACCAAAGCGTTAATGGTGTCAGCAGGCAAACCAGAAAACACAAAAGATGGCGAACGAAAGGTCTGATCAACAGGAGAAACGCTATGAACAATGTCGCCAGGGAAATATTCAAGTCGACAATGGCCAGCTTGAGGCCTGCCGGGACATTGAATAAGGTCATGTAAGAACTGGTGCGCATCGTCCATAGAATGATCAATGCCGATAACCCGTGCAGCGCTACCTGCGCACACGTATGTCTGGAGTGGCTCATTAGCATTTCCCCTGGACGGGCGCAGAGGATGACTGCAGCACTTCTATTGAGTAGCCAGGGGTACTTCGTGATGCAAACCGATGGTTACATGCGATCAATCAATGGAGTGGTTTGACAGGCCCACTGGCTTCCGAATTTTGCACTTTCTCGCATATGAATGGGACAAGTCACTCCAGTAACACCCTTTGCCACCTTTGCCAATATATAAGATGAATTGATGCCTGAAATACTGGTTTGATATTGAAATGGTTGCTAGTTCTAAAGAGGCGAATACGGCTGAGCAATACCGCCACCCATTAGTAAGTGCTCCACCTGGAAATCGGGGGACCTCACTCTACTTACCCGACATGACAATTTCTCTCGCCCGTCAGATCGGATGAGACGCCCCTGCACCGCCAATTGCCTTCTGCATTTGCACGAAGTCGTCGGGATCAAGACCTGTTTGCGGGAAGCCGTCTTCGGAGAGGTCTTCACGCAGTTTTCGTCCCTCTTTTGTGAGATTGATCCGCACCTGGCGTTCATCTTCCGGGTCGCGCTGGCGCAGCAGATAACCCATCGCTTCCAGCTTCTTCAGAATCGGTGTGAGGGTGTTGGATTCGAGAAACAGCTTTTCGCCGAGGCTGCCAACGGTCTGGTTATCTTCCTCCCACAGCGCAACCAGGGTGATGTATTGCGTATAGGTCAGGCCGAGCCGTTCAAGCATCGGCTTGTAGGCCTTGCCGAACGCCAGGTTGGTGGAATAGACCGCAAAACACAGGAAGTCGGAGAGTTTGAGATCCAGGGCGGATAGCTTGCCGGTGTTTTTCATGGGTGCTCTCTTGGCTCAAGCTGGCGAGACCGAGACTATACATCGTACGCGATGATATCGGAAATGCGCATGAACACCGAAGGCCGGCTCACCGGGAAAATCCCCGGTGGGCCGGCCTACGAGTGGGTCATGCCGTCAAGACATTGATGGCGACATCAATGTTGCCGCGTGTGGCCTTGGAGTACGGGCAGATTGCATCGGCGTTGTGGGCCAATTCAGTCGCCACCCCATGATCCAGCCCCGGTACGCGCAACGTCAGTCGCCCCTTGGGAGTAAAGCATGCCGCGCCATTCCTGGTTCGGGATCGACTTCAATGTCGACGGCCGTGTCGGCCGGCAATGTCACCTTCAACTGCTGGGCGGCCAGCCCCACTGCTGCGATGTAGCAGGCCGACCAGGCTCCGGCGAACAGCTGCTCGGCTTTCGGGTGCGGCTGGACGGCGGTGAGCACGTGTGCCGGTGTTTCGCTGCCAGGGGACGACAGCACGATGTCGAGGTTGCCGTTATGTCCGCGCGACGTGTTTCCTGCGCGTTGTTGGTTAAGTGGGTTTTGCCGCTGGCCAATACTTTTTCGATCTTGCTCATGATGATTCCCTCAGGATTACAGTCAGTTATATTCGTATGCGCTTGTATCGTGTGCGATGTTTTTAATGCATCCAGACATCACGCCGTAATAACGTTCAGGGCAACATCGATATTGCCGCGTGTGGCTTTGGAGTAAGGGCAGATGGAGTCGGCCAAGTGATGTGGGCCAGTTCGGTCGCGACATCCTGCGCCAGCCCCGGCACGCAGGCCGGTCGGGCCTGAAGGAAATACGCCGGACCCGTCTGGCCCAGGTCCACTTCAATGTCGACGGCCATGTCCGACGGCAACACGATATTGCGTTCCTGGGCCACCAGCCCCACTGCCGCGGTGTAGCAGGCCGACCAGGCCCCGGCAAACAGTTGCTCGGCTTTCGGGTGTGGCTGGACAGCGGTAAAGACGTGGGCCGGCTGGGCGGAACCGGGCGACGATAGCTCGATATCGAGGTTGCCATTGTGACCACCGACACTGCTGTGAGTGGTGTGGGTTTTGCCGGTAGCCAGTACTTTTTCGATTTTGCTCATGGGGATTTCCTCAGGGTTTAATGTTTCGCACGATTATATCGTGTGCGATGCATGTGGCATTAAAAAGACAAGGTCCATCAATTGGCGTGTGCACTGATCCAGTTGTTGCCGTTGTGGCCATGGGAAGCTTGAGCGGTAGAGCTGATGATTTTGCGGCTGCTTCCGGTGTTCATGGCTGAATCTCCAAACGGCAAGGGTTGTTGTTGTTTGTGATCGCGCTCGACTTGATCGTATGCGATTGATTAATCTTTAACCAAAGCCCCAACGATGTCAAAGCCTATTTTATGGCTTGGCGATGAGCGGTAGGCTCGAGGCCGACCTTGCTACCCTCCCCCTCGCCGAATGGTTGATTGGCTTCTACTGTCAGGCCTGCGGGGAGCATGAAGCCGAAACTGGCTTCCGGGCGTTCGCACAGTAGCCCATTTGGGGCCGCTTCGCTGCCCAGCGGGATCAGCCCCTCGCCACAGGTTCAGTGTCTCGGCTTAATTGATCAGCATTAGCCAATCGAGCCGGTTTTCTTTGACTTCCCAATTCCTGCACGCACAAAAAACCCCCTCGCCAGGAGGGGGTCTGATGTTTGAAAGGTGCAAAGGGTTTCACCCGTCTTTGCCTGGACTCTTTGTCAGCTCACCGCGCAGGAATTCCCGCGAATACCAATAATAGGCTCTCTGAGAGAGATCGCGGCCTCGTTGCGTTTATGCAAAGCCCCACTGAGTCAACGCCACCATCATCGCAAAGCCGAGCACATCAACACCGATAGGCCATCAGTAGCCTGGCAGAGCGAATATTTCCAGGCCAGCGGTCGACCGACAATTTAAAGCATCGTGCGGATACAGCCAGGATACGCCTGATAACAGTGCACCGGAGAACAGGCAACATCTTCGCACATTGATCTGCAGGCAGATCACAACGACCCGGCCTTGAGCATTGCCGGCAATACATATGTGCAACAATACGCTGCCGAACGTCAGCCAAATAACACAATAATGACTTTGGCTTGAAGTTTCGGATTGGCAAAATAGGTCATTCCTTTATCAAGATAATCAATGCCAATGATCGCAGCGCCGGTCACCCACAAGAATATAAGTGCATTGGAAACAGACTTCTGAAGACTGGCCATATGATCATTATCGTGCCCCGACGACACTCGACCTTTCAACAAGTCCTTGACCATTGCGGCATCGCTGGCAAACACCAGACCAATGGCTACGCAGCAAGCCAACAGGTGAACGTAAACAACTCCTAAACGCAAAAACTCCATGGATTCTTTCTGCCCTAACAGGCCGATAATTGTATGTATATCCACGATTACATCTCCACTTATTGCGGCAGTGCGAGTGACCATGCCCCAGGCACGCGAATTAATTAATCACGCCTGCACAATCAAGTTCACATTGATTAAAGCAACTAGAATAGTTTGGGTATTACAAGAGAGAGCGACTCGCCCAGCGAGTCAGTGATGACGGCATACTATCACCCAGGTCCTCAGGTAAAAAAATCCCCAAGTGCATTCCATTCAATGCAGATGAGGTATACGTCCATTATTTTTCTAGGGAGAGCAACGCGAAACTCAGCGACCGCTCGGCGTACATAGGAGCGTTGCATTTCCCGATCGTTCATTTTTCGAGCAAAACGCTCGACAAACGGTACTGAATCCAGCGCCCGGGGGGACCTGTTTTCTTCGCTGAAACCCGCGTAACTATGCAGCTGAATCGTTTCATAAATTATTGCTGAAAAAAATAGCCATCGAGTCACATTTACATCGCCTGACCCGACCGATGGTACACATTGCCGCCCAGTCACCGGCAAGTTTGAGTTGCACGCAGTGACGCCCATGCACTCGGGGAAGAAGAGTGACGCGGCCGGTCCATGAATCCCGCCATGGCCCTGCGAGCAGCAGAGCCATGGCTCAATCCGGTCAGCCGCGAATGAACTTCAACAGATCCTGATTGACCACATCGACATGCGTTGAGCACATCCCGTGCGGGTATTTCTCGTACACCTTCAGGGTTCCGTTTTTCAGCAGCTTGCTCGACAGCAGCGCGGAGTCGGCAATGGGAACGATCTGGTCGTCGTCACCGTGCATGACCAAAGTGGGTACGGTGATCGCCCGCAGGTCATCCGTGAAGTCGGTTTCAGAGAAGGCCTTGATGCACTCATAGTGAGCATTTGCCGCGCCGGCCATGCCTTGGCGCCACCAGTTCTGATCATGCCTGGCGAAACAGCGGCAGCCGAACGCTGAAGCCGCCAGGAACGGGCCACTGGCAACATCCAGGTAGAACTGAGACCGGTTGGCTGCCAGTTGCCTGCGCATGTCGTCGAACACCTCGATCGGAAGTCCGCCCGGGTTTGCCGGACTCTTGACCATGACCGGCGGCACCGCACCAATCAGAATCAGTTTGGCCACGCGCTTATACCGCCGCCATGCCTGGCGATGGCGAAGCGCAAAAAGCTGCCTCCCCGCCACCGGTCGAGTGGGCTGACATGCACAGCGTTACGCAGGTTCAGCTGTTGAAAACAGCGCAAGCATTTCGCTCCAGCCGCGTAGTGGTCCAGTGTCGTGGCCATCGCCCGTCTGAGAAGAGCGCCATGGCCGCGTCGATCATGGGCGATGACGCGAAAGCCCTGGCCAATGAAGAACAGCGCCTGGCTATCCCAATCATCGCTGCTGAGCGGCCACCCATGGTGGAACACGATTGGCTGGGCGTTTTTCGGGCCCCAGTCCTTGTAGAAGATTTCAACGCCATCCCGGTCGTCACTTTGCTCATGGTCATGCCTCTGCTGCTGGTGCTTCCGGAGAGTTGACGGACGTGAGTGTTGCGGCAAGCAACCCGAGGACAGCGCTCTGCGAGGGCCGTGACACTCAGACCCAGCAACAGAAAAATCTCTGCCATCCGGCCATCGGTTCTGCGTTTTCGCACGCCCATGGCTGACTCAGTTACGTGCCAGTCGGTTGATTCGGGAGCCGCAAGGGCTCCCTTGTCCGCTGATGAAATGGGTCATGCCCATGGTCAGCGCGCTTCCAGTTTTTTCACCACTTCGTCGGTGGTCATCACACCGTTGGCGATGTAGCGGAAGTTGACCAGTGCGCTACCGTATCCATCGCCGTCAGGCAGCTTCGGGCCGGCGACGGCGTCACGTACGACAACCACCTCGAAACCGCGCTCCAGAAACTCGCGAAGGTGCGATTCGACGCACAGGTTGGAGGCCATGCCGGCCAGGACGATTTTGTCGATCCGCTGCTTGCGCAACTGCAGCATCAGGTCATTGCTTTGCGGGCCGTACAACTTGTGCGGTGAGGCGACGAGGGTCTTGCCGTCTTCGATGAAAGGTTTGAATTCCTTCATGAAGTCGGCACCCGAATTGCGGAATCCATCCAGCGTCAGGGCGCCCTTGCGGTCGAACATACCCAGCTTGTGCTGAACGGTTTCCGCTGGCGCTTCAAACTCCCACTGATGATCCTGGGGATAGTAGTAGTGCGGCGAGATGGCGACGGTCGCTCCGGCCTGTTTGAACGCCGTGAAAAGCCGGGTCAGATTCGGCACCAGGTTCTGCTCGGTAACGCTCTGGCCGAAGACTGACCAGCCCGCACCCTCCGGGCTCATGAAGTCGATCTGCGGGTCGATCACGACCAGCGCGGTTCGACTGGAATCCCATTGAAAGGTGGAGGCCGGGAGCGCGGGTTTGGCCGGATCGGCATAGGGGTTCTCGGCGGCGAAACCGATGCCGGGCGCCATCAGGATAGCCCCCAGCAAGGTGGCGCAGGAGATGAGTTTGCCGGGATGAATTCGATTGAAGGTCATTTTGCACGTCCGCAAGGTGGAGGTGGTGCATTTACGGTACGGCGAGAAGGCGCTATGAAATGGACATATATCCCTGGATTTCGGCCGACCTGCTCCCTCACCTTGCATGAGGCGGATCGGCCCGTGACCTTCCAGAGAGCAAGCGCGTACTATGCCCCCATCAGACTGTGGATGTTCCGTGCATGCAGCGTCACATATGTTTCCTGGTCTACTCGGGCTTCGTGCTGCTCGATCTGAGCGGCCCGCTCGAAGCCTTCTCCAATGCCAGTCGTGCACGCCCTTCGGGCTATCGATTCACGGTCGCCTCGCTTGATGGCGGATTGATCAGCGCGTCGTGCGGACTGCAAGTCGCGACGCAAGCCCTGCAGGTTGTCGACCAGCTCGACACGCTCATCATTGTCGGCGCCCCCACCGCCCCGATCGATGACAGGATGCCGCCGATGGCAGCGGCGATACGGCAGATGTCCCCGCGCGCGCGCCGCACTGCCAGCGTCTGCACTGGCGCCTTCCTGTTGGCCGAGAGCGGCCTGCTCGACGGTCGTGTCGCGACCACCCACTGGAACTACGCGCCGCAATTGCAGGCACGCTATCCGGCGCTGCGCGTCGACGGAGATCGAATCTGGACCGAAGACGGCAATGTCTGGACGTCCGCAGGCATGTCCGCCGGCATCGACATGGCCCTGGCGATGATCGAGCAGGACCTGGGCAAGGAAGTGTCACGCTCTGTCGCGCGCATGCTGGTGGTCTACTATCGGCGACCGGGTGGTCAGTACCAGTTCTCTTCGCTGCAGGATTTCGACCCGGGCTCGGACCGGATCCGCACCGTGCTGAGCTACGTGCGCGATCATCTGCGTGATGACCTGTCGGTTGATCGCCTGGCAGAGGTTGCCCATATGAGCGTGCGCCAGTTTGGCCGAGTGTTCGCGGCATCGGTCGGGGTGACGCCGGCGAAAGCGATCGAGCGCCTGCGTATCGAGTCGGCACGGCCACTGGTCGAAGACGGGCACCAGACGTTCGAGGAGATCGCCAGGTGCTTCGGATTCGGCGATGCCGATCACATGTTGCGCAGCTTCGTGCGAGTCGTCGGGCGCACGCCACAGGAACTGCGTCGCAGCACCCGCCAGGCCAAAGGCAATGCCGGGGGCGGGAACAAGGGGGATCCATCGCCCGCGTAAGCGCAGACGCGCACCTCCCGGAACGGGCTCAAGCCAGCAACCGGGTGATCCACCGGGCCTGGCGCGCGATGTCCTGCACCTTGTCCTCGGGCACGGCCTGCCGCGCCCGGGCAAAGTGGGCCAGGGTCTTCTGCTTCTGGCGCAGCTTGCGCTGCCACTTGACCAGGAACGCCGGGCTGCGGGCCTGCATCTGCAACGGGCCGAAGTACAGCTCCTCGGCGGTGTACATCACTGGCCCGGCGCGCTCGGCGACGATGATTTCGTAGTCGAAACGATTTTCCCTCAGCACTTCTTCGCAGAGGATGCGATAGCCGTTTTCCATCAGCCATTGACGCAGTGGCTGCTCGCCGCCGTTGGGTTGCAGGATCAGGCGCTCCTGACCGCTCAGGTACATCTTGCCGCTGTCGAGGATGTCGCGGATCGTTTCGCCGCCCATGCCGCAGATGCTGATCGCCGTAATCCCGTCTCCCGGCTCGATAGCCGCCAGGCCGTTGGCCAGGCGCACGGTGATTTGCAGGTCCAGGTCGTTCTCGCGCACGGTGCGTTCGGCCGAGCGGAACGGCGTCAACGCCACCTCGCCGGCCACCGCCGCGGTGATAGCGCCACGGCGCATCAACGCCACCGGCAGGTAGCCGTGATCCGAGCCGATATCGGCCAGGCGCGCACCGGCTGGCACATGTGCCGCCACGCGTTCCAGGCGCATGGACAATGTCTGTTCGTTCAACTGCGGCCCCTTTTCACCACCAACGTCCGGCGCCTCTGGCCGGATCGGGGCGTGATTCTGTCACGCAATCACTCGCGCATACACCGATCTGTCGACGTTTCCTCCGGATAGAATCACCCCCACCCTTCTCCCCGCCATGTCTTCACGCTCTGCAATAAGTGCTGCCAATGCCGCCGCACCGGCCCCTTCGGCAAGGTTGTGGGTATCGGTGTAGTACACGCGCATGGCCTCGGCAATCTGCGCATCACTGACCGCGACAATCCGCGCCGCACCTGCCGCGTACACGGCAAAAGCTTCTGGCACTGGTTTGCGTACGGCCAGACCGTCGGCAAAAGTGGTTGCCGAGGCGGTTTCGCATAGCACTCCGCTATCAAACGATAACTGTGCGGCCGCCGCCTCTGTGGACACCACGCCCACCACCCGGGTTTTCAGACCCAGCGCATCGCGGGCGGCGATCACCCCACAGATCCCCGATCCACAACCAATCGGTACATACAGGGTATCCAGGTCCGGCGCAGCGTTGAACAGTTCCAGCGCATACGTGGCGACGCCTTTGACCAGTTCAGGGTGAAACGGCGGAACCAGGAACAGGTCATGCGCCTGCGCAAGGCGTGCAGCCTCTTCACGGGCTTCATCGAAATCGCGGCCATACTCGACCACTTCAGCGCCAAAGCCGCGCATGGCGTTGTTCTTTTCTACCGAGTTACCTTCCGGCACCACGATCAACGCCTGCAAGCCCAGTGCGCCCGCCGCCAGCGCCAGGCTCTGGCCATGGTTGCCGCGGGTAGCGCTGACAATCCCCTTCGCTTCTGGGTGCTCGCGCTTGAGCCAGTGCATGAAAGTGATACCGCCGCGCACTTTGAAAGCACCGGTAGGCGTGTGATTTTCGTGCTTGACCCACACCGTGCAACCCAACCGCTGGGCCAGCAAGGGCCAAGGGTACTGGGCGGTGGCAGGCATGACCTGGTAGACGTTGCGAGCAGCCTGTTCGATATCGTTGCGAGTCAGTTTTTGCATGAGTTATCCCCCTGAGATTTTGCCCAGTATGAACACGAGCGCCGTCTTGCAACTTTCAGAAAACTGACCTGACTTTTGCCCCTCACCTTCACTACTATGGTGTCCATGAGTCATCGAAACCGCCTGCCGCCACCGCTCCTGTCCGAACCGATCCGCCGCATCGAGGCCGGGCCCTGGGCGATCGAATTGCTACCCGGGCGCGCCTACGCCACCCGGTATGTAGCGACCCAGGCGGGAATCGGCTTTGCCTTCGACAGCCAGCGAGGCCTGCACGCGATCGGCAGCGACCGGGTACACCCCTTCGATGCCATGCCCAACGGCCTGGCGTTCATCCCCGTCGGGTGTGACGTGTTGTCCGAATCAGCCAAGGGCGGTGAATATCTGCGGGTGATACGCACCGACGGTATTGCGTTGATGGGGGATCGAGCCTTCAACAATCGCATCGATCAGCAAGCCACTGTCCTCGCGCGGCGGATGCGTGCCGCGCTGTTGCAGGCATCCGTGGACGACGATTGGGAAGCCTGGGCACTCGCCCTGTCTGAGCGGGCGACGGGTAGCGAAGCCATGTCCACAGCGCCCCATGGCTCGATAACCGGACACCGGATGCGCTTGCTTGACGAGTTCATTGATGCGGGCCTCGATGGCCCGATGAGCGTACCGGCAATGGCGGGCCTGCTTGGATTGTCCGAAGGCTATTTCATGCGGGCATTCAAAAACGCCACAGGCAAAAGCCCGCACGCTTACCTGATCGACCGACGCCTCGCCAAGGCCCGAGCCCTGATGCTCGATTCAACGGCCACGCTGACGGAAATCGCCTACGCCTGCGGTTTCAGTTCCCAGGCGCACATGGCGACCACGTTCAGGCAACGCCTTGGCGTGAGTCCGGCGCAACTGCGTCATCGCAGCGGCTCCTAGCCGGGGAACGTTTGGGCAGGAACACCTCGGCCAGCATGCAGCGCGCACTGCCGCCGCCGATGCGCTCGATGGTATCGATGTTCACCGGCAACGGCGTGGTGTGAGTTTCGATCAAGCGGCGCTGATCGGCATCCAGCGATTGCCAGGCGGTGCGCGACATCACCAGCAGCGGCTCGCCCGCTGCGTTGTGCACTTGCAGCATGTTGCCGGCAAAAGACTCCAGCTGTGTCCAGTTCAGGGCGACGACCTGCTTGCCGCTGGATTCGAGCCGTTCACGCAGCGCCGCACGTTCGCCGGGTTGAGGCACGGACGCCAGGCACGCCACTGCCAGGCGGGTGCCGACACTCATCATCACATTGGTGTGATAAATCGCCACGCCCTGGCGGTCCACGGCGTTGAATGCACACAGCTCATAGCCCAAATGGGTGGCCAACTGATCCAGGGCCTGGGCGTGGGTGCGCGTGGAATACCCGGCGTAGCAAATCCGCTGTTGCCGATCCAGCACCATGCTGCCGGTGCCCTCGAGGAAAATCTCCTGCTCTTCGAGGCTGGTCAGGTCCAGCACCTGCTCGACCCGGTATGCGTCCAGCAACCCGTCGAGTACACCTTTGTCCCGTTCCAGCCGCCGGTTGTGGCCCTGCATCGGGTACAGCACCAAGGTGCCGTCCGGGTGGGTGCTCCACCAGTTGTTGGGGAAGATCGAGTCCGGGGTATGTGGCGCTTCGCGATCGCTATGTACCAGGACCTCGACGCCGTGGCGACGCAACGCGGCGACATAGCCATCGAACTCGGCAAGGGCCTTGAGTTGTACGTCTTCGGCTATTGCGGCCGGACGCTGGAAACGGTTGTTCGCCGCCGTATCCTGATTGAAGGAGAAACGTGTTGGGCGGATCATTAATACCGTATTGGTGGTTTGCATGGGCACAGACTCAATGAGGGTCGAGAGAGGCTCATTGTCTGTTTCGAAGCGGGAAAAACCCGGTTGATAACGGCTTTTGCGCTGATGAAAACGGCTGAAGATTCTGACCCTTTCAGCCGATTCGGTGAGGCCGCGGAGGCGGCTTGGCAGCCCTTTCAGGGGTACATATCCATTGCTGTGGTAACGGCCACTTAGGGTTCCGCCCTGACGGCGGGTTACTTGGAAAAGCCCCAAGTAACCAAGGGCTCTTGCCCCTGACGTTCGGTGCCTCGCCTAGGCTCGGCATTCCCTCCTTCCGGTCCTGCTCCGTGGGCCCGCCGCCATCGGCCATCCATGGCCGGTGGCGGCTAACCCGGCATCCATGCCGGGTTGCCCACTGCACAGAACCTCCACTCGGCCTCTCGAGGGGCAAGAAGATCAAAAGCCAAAGCCAAAGCCAAAGCCAAAGCCAAAGCCAAAGCCAAAGCCAAAGCCAAAGCCAAAGCCAAAGCCAAAGCCAAAGCCAAAGCCAAAGCCAAAGCCAAAGCCAAAGCCAAAGCCAAAGCCAAAGCCAAAGCCAAAGCCAAAGCCAAAGCCAAAGCCAAAGCCAAAGCCAAAGCCAAAGCGAGGCGGCCTGCTGGCCGGCCTGATCGCAATTAAACGCGTTCCCCTGTAGGGGCGAGCTTGCTCCGGGCGGCGTTCCGACGAAAAACGCCTGGACAACGCGGGCATTCAGGCCACACGCGTCATCGTTGACGTCCATCGCGAGCAAGCTCGCTCCTACAGTAGAGAGAAGAGCAGAGCAAAGACAGGGCTGTGTACCCCCCACGCTCTTCACCATTCAACAGGCCGAGCGTTAGCTCGCCTGCCGCTCTTGATCTTGACCCACCCGCCCCCTCGGGAGGCTGAGTGGAGGTGTTCATCCGGGAATGGGCGCGCAGCGCCGTTCGACGCAGTCGAACTCATTGCATGTAGGTCGAAGCGAAGCCGACCGGAGGGCAATGCCCCCGGATGGACACCGGAGCGAAGGAACCCCGAGCCCTGGCGAGGGGCCGTACGTTCGGGGCGAGCGCTTTTTTTGCTTACTTTTTTTGAGGCGTTTGTCAAAAAAAGTGAGTCGCCGTAAGGGCGAAACCCTAAGCCGCCGTTACCGAAAAAACGGATATGTACACCGACAACAAAAGACAGGCTGGTTATCAGGCCGCCTTCGCGAGCAAGCCTGCTTGCGATGGCGGGGTGTTGGGCGACGTGTCTTTTACCGGTGTACATATCCGCTTCTGCGGTCGCGGTCACTAACGGTTCCGCCTTTACGGCGGGTCACTTTGGACAGCGTCAAAGTAACAAAAACGCTTTGCCCCTTACGTTCGCTGCCGCAGGCTGCGATCTTTTGATCTTATTCCATCGTGGTCTTGACCATCGCCAGCTCCGGGTGGCTGACCAGTTTGTCGATGTGCAAATCCGGATCGTCAAACCAGACTTCGGTCAACACCCGGTAATGCTCCATGTCACGGCAGCGCATGCGCAGGCTGTAGTCGAATGCGCCACTGATCAGGCGACATTCCAGCACCTGCGGGCAGGCGCGGACCTTGGCCTCGAAGGCCTTTTGTGCTGCGCGCCCGCTCTGGTTCGACAACGCCACCAGCACCAGCAACGATAAACCCGGCGTCAGTTTCTTCTCGTCGAGTATCGCGCCATAGCCGCGAATGACTCCGAGCTGTTCCAGCTTGCGTACCCGTTCCAGACAAGGCCTGGGGGTCAGGTGCACGCGCTCGGAGAGCTTTTGATAAGTGATGCGCCCTTCGTGGCGCAACACTTCAATGATTGCCTGGTCGATACGATCAAGCACGATCGACAGATCGCGGATATCCGCCATGTACGCTTTGCCTCACTTCAAACGACCCGATAGAAATTGCTGCAAACGTTCGCTGTTTGGCCGGTCGAGTATCGTAGCATCACCCTGCTCCTCGACCCGGCCCTGATGCAAGAACAACACCTGGCTGGAAACCTGCCGGGCAAAGCCCATTTCGTGGGTCACCATCAACATGGTCCGGCCTTCTTCGGCCAGTGCCTGAATCACCTTCAGGACTTCACCCACCAGTTCCGGATCAAGCGCCGAGGTAGGCTCGTCGAACAACAGGATTTCGGGTTCCACCGCCAGGGCACGGGCAATCGCCACCCGTTGTTGCTGCCCGCCCGACAGAAACGCCGGGTACTGATCGGCTACCCGCTGCGGCAGGCCGACCTTGTCCAGATACGCCCGTGCGCTTTCTTCAGCGGCCTTGCGGCTCATGCCCAGGACTCGACACGGTGCCAGCACGATGTTCTCCAGCACGGTCAGGTGACTCCACAGGTTGAAATGCTAGAACACCATCGCCAGTCGCGTGCGCAAACGCTGCAACTGTTTCGGGTTGGCCACGCGCATGCCACCAACGCCCTGACGGGTGAGGATTCGCTCGCCATCCAGGGCAATGGCACCCTCGTCCGCCCGTTCCAGAAAATTGATGCAGCGCAGCATGGTGCTTTTACCCGAACCGCTGGCGCCGATCATGCTCACCACGTCCCCTGCCCGTGCGTTCAACGAGACGCCCTTGAGCACTTCGTTGTCACCAAAACGTTTATACAGATTTTCAACCGTAAGTTTGTACATGCGAATACTCCTGGAACGGCACGCTTTTCGCCGCCGCTCTGGATTAACAATGGAAGTCAGTGGGTCGGGCCGAGAAAGCTCAGCCAGCGCTTCTCCGCGAGCCTGAATGCACCGACCAGCCCGAACGACAGCGCGAGGTACAGCAGACCGGCGATGCCGAATGCCTGGAACGTCATGAAGGTCGCCGCATTGGCATCCCGGGCGATTTTCAGGATGTCCGGAATCGTTGCGGTAAATGCCACCGAAGTCGCGTGCAACATCAGGATCACTTCGTTGCTGTAGTACGGCAGCGCGCGGCGTAGCGCCGAAGGCAGGATCAGTTGCAGATACAGGCGCCAGCCACTCAGGCCATAGGCATGGGCCGCTTCGATTTCGCCATAGGGAATACTGCGGATCGCCCCGGCGAAAATCTCCACGGTGTAAGCGCAGGTGTTGAGGGTGAACGCCAGCAAGGTGCAATTCATTGCGTCGCGGAAAAACGCTTCGAGCAATGGCTGCGAACGGACCACGGCGATGCCGTAGATCCCGCTGTAGCAAATCAGCAACTGGATATATAACGGCGTGCCGCGAAACACGTAGGTAAACAGCTGGACCGGCCAACGCAAAACGCCCCAGCGCGACACGCGCAGGATCGCCAGGGGCAGCGACAGCACGAAGCCCATGGCAATACTCGCCACCAGCAACCACAGGGTCATCGCCAGTCCGGTGAAGCTTTCGCCATCGCTGAACAGGAAGGGCCTCCAGTATTCGGCAATCAACTCGATCATCGCGCCATCCCCCGCACACCCTGGTTGTAGCGCCGTTCCAGCACGCGCAATACGTAGTTCGAAGCGCTAGTGATCAGCAGGTAAAGCGCTGCGGCCAGCAGCAGGAAATCGAGCATGTTGAACGTACTTTTACCCGCCTCCTGCGCGACCTTGACCAGATCCGACAAACCAATGATCGATACCAGCGCCGTGGCCTTGAGCAGCACCAGCCAGTTGTTGCCAAGGCTCGGCAAGGCGAAACGCATCATTTGCGGGAACACCACGAAACGAAAGCGCTGCCAACGGTTCAGGCCAAAGCACGCCGCGGCTTCCTGTTGCCCGCGTGGCACACTCAGAATCGCCCCGCGAAAGGTCTCGGTGAAATACGCACCGTAGATGAAGCCAAGGGTGACGATGCCAGCCACGAACGGGTCGATTTCCATGTACGTCCAGCCCATGGCCTCGGTCAGGGCGCTGAGCCAGCCTTGCAGGCTGTAGAAAATCAGCAGCATCAACACCAGGTCAGGCACGCCACGGATCAGTGTCGTGTAAAAGGTCGCCGGCAGATTGAACAGCTTCAGTGGCGACAGCTTTGCCGCCGCGCCTAGCAGCCCCAGCGCCATGCTCACCACAAGCGCCAGCGCCGACAATTTGAGAGTGACCCAGGTGCCGTGCAGCAACAAAGGGCCATAGCCTTGCAGGGCCGAAAGGTCGAGCCCCAGGATATTCAGGAAGGAATTCACGCCAGTCACCTGTCTTGATGCGCCCCGGTCGCTGCGACACAGCGACCGGGACACGAGGATCAGTTGTTGTAGAGGTCCAGATCACCGAAGTGTTTCTGCTGGATCTGCGCGTAGATGCCCTTGTCGTGCAGGGCCTTGATGGCGGCATTGAGCATGCCTTTGAGCTCTTCGTTGTCTTTGCGCACCCCGATGGCGATTTCCGAAGGCACCAACGGGTCGCTGATGCCTTCGCTGTTCTGGAAGTCCGCGCCTTGCGGCGAGGTCAGGAAACTCATCTGCGCTTGCAACTTGTCCTGGATCGACGCATCGAGACGGCCATACACCAGGTCGGCATAGACCTGATCCTGATTCTGATAAGCCCGCAGTTTCACCCCGCCCGGCCCCAGTTTGGCCTTGGCGTAGGTTTCCTGAATCGTGCCTTGCATGTAACCGATGGTTTTACCGCGCAACGACTCGGCCGTGGGCAGCAGTCCGGAGTCTTTGCGGGTGACGATGGCAGTCGGTCCGGCGTACAGGCGATCGGTAAAGTCGATCTGTTTTTTGCGCGTGTCGGTCACGGTCATCGAAGATTCGATGGCATCGAACTTGCCGGCCTTGAGCCCAGGAATCAGTCCGTCGAAGTCATTGCTGACCCACACGCAAGTCAGCTTCAGCTCGGCACATATCGCATTGCCCAGATCCACGCCGAAGCCCTGGACCCCGCCATCGGCCGTGGTGGATTCAAAGGGTGGGTAGCTTGGGTTGACGCCAAATCGCAGCTCCTTCCATTCCTTGGCGCTGGCGCCCGTGGTGCAGCACAGCAACGCGAGTGCCGGCAAAGTCAGCCATTTGATGTTCATCTTCTTGAGTCCCGGAGTATTTGGATTTATCGCGATCCGGCGCCTGCGTCGGACCACACTTTTTTGACAGGGGCAGAGAGTCGATGCGGTCTTCACCGCAGCCGTTTTTGTTGTTGTTTTCGACCGCAAGCAGCCAGTCGTCGGAGTCGCATTCCATCTCAAGCGGCGATCGACAAGCGCTTGAAACGGACCGCCAGAATGCCAATTGCGAGGAAGGAGCTGGTGTCGTAAGCCCTCGTTAAAACAGCGTGACTGTGCTGAACGAAGGGCTTTCACAGCCGATTCTGTTGTCTGCTGTAAATCACGGTTTCTCCCCTTAATGGGAGCGGCACAGGACATGTGATGCTCTTTGCAGCCTTCTTTATCTGCATGATGGTGCATCGTGAAGCACCAAGCCGATTCCGCTGTACGTGCCCTGTTTTTCGACTTCTCTCGCTGTATCCGGGGTCAGTATTGGCCGAAATCTTCTCGCCATTGCCTCGACAATGGGTCCGTCGCAAATACATGGCCCACCTCCTGAGTCGCAGCCGTCAAAGCGAAAGGCAGTCCAGGCCGGCACATCCGCCTCCCCCCAAAAAAGCGCCCAAAGGAACCCGAAATGACCCGTTACATCGACGTCAATGATCTGAGCCTTCTCGTCCAGGAAAAAGGCTTGCCTCGATGCCTGACCGAAATGGCCGAGTACATCCGTCAGGATTACGTACGCTGGCCGGATTTCGAAAAATGCGCGCGCCTGGCGAACCACTCACCCGAGGGCGTCATCGAGCTGATGCCCGTGTCTGATGCAGCGCTGTACGCCTTCAAGTACGTCAATGGACATCCGAAGAACACGCACAATGGCATGCTGACGGTCATGGCGTTTGGTGCACTGGGAGACGTCGATACCGGCAAGCCTGTGTTACTGAGTGAAATGACCCTGACGACCGCCATTCGCACCGCTGCCACTTCTGCGCTCGCGGCCCGCTACCTTGCCCGACCGGACAGTCGCCGCATGGCACTCATCGGCAATGGCTCACAGAGCGAATTCCAGGCCCTGGCATTTCATACACTGCTAGGCATTACTGAAATCAGCCTCTACGACATCGACCCTGCCGCGACGGCGAAGCTGGTAGCCAACCTGCGGGCCTACCCCGCCATCGCGGTGACTGTTGCCAAAACCGTCGCCGAAGCGGTACGGGGTGCCGATATCGTGACCACAGTCACGGCCGACAAGGCCTACGCAACCATTCTGACGCCTGAGATGATCGAGCCCGGGATGCACCTCAACGCAGTGGGCGGCGACTGTCCCGGCAAGACCGAGCTGCACCGGGACATCGTGGAGCGTGCGCGGGTCATGGTTGAGTACGAACCGCAGAGCCGCATTGAAGGCGAAATACAGCAGATGCCGGCCGACTCACCGGTTATCGAGTTCTGGAAAGTCATCAATGGCCAGACTCAAGGTCGCCAGCACGCCGAGGAAGTCACCCTGTTCGACTCGGTCGGCTTCGCCCTCGAAGACTACTCCGCCTTGCGCTATGTGCTGGATGTAGCCAGGACGCTCAACATTGGCAGCGACATCCAGCTCGTGCCAGAGCTGCAAGATCCCAAGAACCTGTTCTCGTTGCTGCAGCCTTCGGCAACAGCCGATGTGCAGCCCGTTCAACATGCGAGGTCAGCAGCGCTGGAGATTTGATCCCGACAGCAATCACATCGCGCGAGCACGCGTATTTTCTACAAGGACTGGGACATCGGTCAGCCCATCGTGTTCCATCACGGCTGGCCGCTGTCCGGCGATGACTGGGATACCCAAATCAGCCGCGACTTCGCACGAATGGTTCGCAGACAGGTCTGCTAGCATCCGCTTTTTGTATATTTCTGAGCTACCAGCATGCTACGGATCGCCGCCTGTTCCCTCCTGCTCACAATGGCTTCTCCATCGGTTCTGGCCGAACAGGTTTTCCAGTGTGGTGAAGCCACAGTCACTATGAGCGTCGACACGACCCTGCCATTACGATCGACTGAAGGCGCTGACGTCATGCTGCGTGTAGAACGAGGTCCGCGTTCGACGCTCCTGCGGTACAGCAACGTCGATTTCATTGGAGGCATGTGCGACACAGACGCGAGCAGCGCCCCACGAATCGTCTACCAAGCGGTATGCGCCGGTAGCGGTTGTGTCGATTTATCAAACTGGGGTGTTATCGATCCGGAGAGCTTGCAGGCGCTGCTCGTGCCTGCGGATGACAGCCTGGAACCTGCCACCCGCCTGCTCGGCCATCCGCCGGCGCTCAAGGGCACAAGGATGAATGTGAGCAACGAAGCACATCGACTAGGATTACCGACACCGTAATGGTCGCTCAGCAAGTCCGCCATGGGGCGGTTGCAACCTTTCGCGACGGGCTGCAATCGGCTGTGGATTCAACCGGTGGACAGATGAGTCCAACTTCCCGACCCCGCGCCACAACCACGGGAAGGCTCCGGTTTTTGTGAACGACCGGGATTGATTGCTTACCCGCCCAGTTCCGCCCCCCTCGTCAGTGTTGCGGACTGTGCGACAGATTTCGAAAAAAAATCGCAAACCCCACGACGCTTCGGGGCTTGCGACTCTTTGGCGATACGCCCCTCAAGTTCCCGGGACGTTTTCTACGGCCAGGCCTGCCGTGTTCATTACGGAACGTGCTGGCCTAGTTGTGTACCTCAGCCGCGTCGACATCCGGAGCGTCTGGGGCGTCCGCCACATCCTCTCGGGCATCTTTCGCTTCAACTTTGGCAGCCTCTCTGGCCTCCTTCGCCTCAACTTTGGCAGGCTCTCTGGCCTCTTTCGCCTCAACTTTTGCAGCCTCTCTGGCTGCTTTCGTGTCAGCTTTGGCGGCGTCCCTGGCTGCATCTGCGTCTGCCTTGGCGGCGTCTCTGGCTGCATCCGCCTTAGCTCTGGCGGCATCTCTGGTTGCATTGGCAGTAGCTTTTGCCGCATCCCGGGCTGCATCTGCGTCGTTTTTGGCAGCGTCCCGGGCTACATCGCCGGCGTCATTGTCATTGTCATTTGCGTTGTCATTTGCGTTGTCGTTGTCATGCGCATTGCCTGGGCCTCTGTTCCCGGCCATACCACCATGGTCAGCGTCGCCGCGCCCTGGGCCTCCATGACCGTCACCGCCATGGCCTGCTGCACCATGATCGCCACCCTCTCCATGGTCGCCGCCACCGTGACCGCCACCGCCTTCGCCGCCGTGACCGCCACCGCCTTCGCCACCGTGGCCGCCACCGCCTTCGCCGCCGTGACCACCGCCGCCGTGACCACCGCCTCCGGAGCCACCGCCACCGTGACCACCGCCACCACCTCCGCTGCCGCCATCTTTGGCATACACGCTGGAGAAACTACCGATGTAATCGGGCACCAGGACAGTCGATGCCGACAGGACTCCGCCAATTGCCAGAGCCAATAAACATTTTTTGAGCTGCATGTTGCAACCTCCGCTTGGAGTTGCGTCGTCATCTCCCTATCGAACGCAATGTCCAGTGAGTTCCCGGCCGCCCATTGGAGCGGCCAGCCAACCGGCACGAACATCAATCTGCAGCAATAACGAGCAACTGCGGTATCCGCACGATCCTTCAAAGCCAGTCAGTAACGTTGCGCGGGAAATTTTCCCACGCTTATGTTAGAGGAGTGCTTTCAGCCCGAGTTCAACAAATAAGTACCAGGACAAAGGCATGCGTTGAGCAAAAAATTCAACCTGCCCCATTGGAGCATCGCCCCTCAGCCGATTGGCTGGTTTAAAGAGATGAGTATTTTCAATGGGATAGACCAGGAGTCTGGCCTTCGGATTTACCTGGGGAACCAGGGTCAAATCAAAATCCCCCCCGAATGTCGAGGCCAATCACTGCGAAAGGGATAAATTTTGAGGGTCCTTGCGCGAGTCGTGCCTATAATTTTTCAGATATCGGCCCCATTGGTCAGTGAATACAAATGCCCGCAGATGACGACTCTCGGCCCGGTTCTGACGTTCTCTTCGACGAAGCTGACTGCGGCTTACTGCTGACCGCAGAAAATGGCGAGATCGTACAGGTCAACCTCAGGTTCTGCCGCTGGCTAGGCTACCGGCGAGAAGAGCTGCTCGGTCGTCACATCCAGGACTTGATGAGCCTCGAGGGAAGGACGTTCCACAAGATGTACTGGGCGCCCCTCATGCAGATACAGGGCGTCGTGGCTGACGTGAAGTTCGATCTCGTTCACTACAACGGACATTCCATTCCACTGATGCTCAGCGCCATCAGCTGTGAGCATTCTGCTGGCATATTTCATGAAATGACCCTGTTCAAAGCCGTGGACAGCCAAAAGTACGAGCGCGAACTGCTCAATGCCCGAATGCTTGCCGAAAGGCATTTGGCGAAACACCTCAAGGACCAACGCGTACTGGACATGACCCAGGACAAGTTGCGCATCACGTACGCTGCGGCTGAGGACCGGGCCCTGTTCGCCGAGCAGCTTATCGGGATTGTCAGTCATGACCTGCGCAACCCGTTATCGGCCATAAAGATGGCGACGGAACTGCTGGGCCGCAGGGAGATGGATGCTAAACAGGTGCAGATACTTGGCCACATTACCCATTCGGCAGAGCGTGCGCAGCGCCTGGTGGCCGATCTGCTGGATTTCACCTTGACTCAGGTCGGGCGAGGTATCTCGGTCCTGCCCAAACCCGTCGATTTACACGAACTGGTGGCCGATTGCCTGGACGAGTTGAGCCTGGCTTTTCCCAGGCATGAGTTGACCCATCTGCGGTATGGGCAAGGGGATTTTTCTGCAGACAGTGATCGACTCTATCAGCTCATCGGCAACCTGGTCGCCAATGCAGTCGCCTACGGCGCCGCCGATAGCGAAGTCACCGTTTCTACACGCATTGAAGATCAAGCGGTCATTATTACCGTGCACAATTCTGGCACCCCTATACCTGAGGCGTTGCTTGGGGATTTGTTCGAGCCGATGATCCGAGGCAGTCATGACAATGCCGAACTCAGAAGTGTCGGGTTAGGTCTGTTCATCGTTCGGGAGATCGTAAAGGCGCACTACGGCGAAGTGGCTGTCACTTCTACTCTCACCAACGGTACAACATTCACTGCAACCTTTCCTCGCACCTTGAATTAGCCTGGATTGCCCCTCACTCAGCCTCATCGCCCCTCCATTACTAGCCGACGATACGATAGCCTGGCGGACTGGCCGCTGTGGGTCCAGGCTGTGTGAAAACGCCAGTGTTTGTCTAACCTTCTGATCGTCTAGATCGTATTGGGGGCGATCATGAAGCGATTCATTGAAGGTGAGGCGCGGACGCAAGTCACGTTGCTGCCTGAGTGCTTGGACGATTACGTAGCCGAAGAAAATCCAGTGCGAGTGGTCGACGTTTTCGTCGATGAACTCGACCTGTGTGCGCTTGGATTTGAAGGTGTTGATCCTGCTGCAACGGGGCGTCCTGCCTACCATCCAGCGATCTTGCTGAAGATCTGTATCTACGGCTACCTGAATCGGATTCAGTCCAGCCGCCGGCTGGAACGGGAGGCCGAGCGCAATGTCGAGTTGATGTGGCTCACGGGGCGCTTGGCTCCGGACTTCAAACCATTGCCGACTTTCGCAAAGACAACGGCAAAGCCATTCGCAGCGTCTGTCGGCAATTCGTAGTGCTTTGCCGCAACCTCGACCTCTTCTCCCAATCAATCATTGCCATCGATGGCAGCAAATTCAAAGCCGTCAATAATCGCGACCGTAACTTCACCCAGGGCAAAGTGAAGGCACGCATGCAGCAGATCGAACAGAGCATTGACCGTTATCTGGCGGCGATGGATTCGGCGGATCGGGCAACCCCCGAAGTAGCCGAGGCCAAGGCCGAGCGGTTGAAAGAAAAGATAGAAACGCTGAAAAAGCAAATGCAGAAACTCAAGGACATCGAGGCGCAGCTTCACGACAGTCCAGACCAGCAAATCTCTCTTACCGATCCAGATGCACGCTCAATGGCCACGAGCGGCCGAGGTACCGGAACGGTTGGCTATAACGTACAAACAGCCGTCGACGAAAAGCACCATCTGATCATTGCCCATGAGGTGACCAACGTTGGCAATGACCGGACGCAACTCAGCAATATGGCGAACCAGGCGCGTGAAGAGATCGGCGCTGAGTCGCTGACGGTGGTCGCCGACCGAGGCTATTACAAAGGGTTGGAAATCCTTGCCTGCGAGCAGGCGGGTATCACCACCTTCGTACCGAAACCCCTGACATCAGGCAGCAAAGCCGAAGGCCGATTTGGTAAGCAGGACTTCATCTACGTTGCTGCATCGGACGAGTATCGATGCCCTGCGGGGCAGTTACTGACCAGGCGGCATTCGTCGATGGAAGACGGCATGTTATTGCATTGTTACTACTTCTCTGGCTGCCAATCCTGCTCAATGCAAAAGCAATGTACGACGGGTAAGGAGCGCCGGATAAAGCGCTGGGAACATGAAGCCGTAGTCGATGCGATGCAGGCTCGGCTGGATCATGATCCAACGATGATGAGGCGTCGCCGGCAGACCGTTGAACATCCTTTTGGAACGCTCAAATACTGGATGGGGAGTACCCACTTCCTGACCAAAACCCTGCCGAGGGTAAGCACCGAGATGAGCCTTCATGTGCTCGCCTACAACCTCAAGCGAATGATGAGCATCTTCGGCATCGCAGGATTGCTTGAAGCGATCAGGGCGTGAATCCAGCCGCGTGATCGGCCGTGATCGGTGATTTGGGCCGCTGGCGCGGCCCAAACCGCATTTACGAACACCCATGTAACTGACTAGGGCAATTCGCTCTTCCGTCTGCTGTTTCGCAGGCAACGCACGCAACTCTCCGCTATCGACGTACTCAGTGCGTTTTCACACAGCCTGGGTCGAAAGCGGCCGCCCGGTTGGTTGAAATCAAGCCAGGCCCAAGCCCGCCTGACAATGGCAAATGTAAATTCTGCAGATAGACCGCTTTGGAAGAACAACCGGACTTTATCGTGCCGAAAATCGAGGCATTTCTGGTCGAGAAAAACTGACAAAAAACCGATGTACGATCGCGCTCTCCGGGTGATGAGCCATCGTACATCGGCAGTTAAACACTCGCCGGGGGTCATTCCACGGCGTGACGACCCGCAGCCATCTGACGGGCTACCTTTGCCACACGGCCACCGAGGTGTTCGGCGGTCAGCAGGTCCGCTTTCGGTGGACCGAATTCAGCACTGACGTCCGCATCGGACTGGGCTGCTGCCCGAGCCAGAAGCTGTGGCGGTTGAGCATGTCTTCCGTTGTTTTGGTGCTGTTGTGACCCGGTGGAAGACCCAAGTTGATCCAGTGCATGCCGTGCTGCGCGGCGAAGATCGACAGTTGCTGCAAGGTTGCCAGCTTGTCACCGGAACGGGAGGCGGCATTGGTAAAACCTGCGGCAATCTTGTTGCCCCATACGCCACCCTTGGCGAAGACAGTCCGCGAGGTCGCGTCCATGAATCCTTTGAACTGGGCGGAAGCGCTACCCATGTAGGTTGGAGAGCCGAAGATGATGGCGTCAACACCTTCCAGGGTTTCCCAGTATTGGTCGATATCGTCAACACTGATCAGCAAGGCTTCGGTACCGGCAACACTGCCTGCGCCTTTAGCAACGGCCTCAGCCTGTTTGGCGGTGTGACCATAGCCACTGTGGTAAACGACGGCAACGCGGGTAATGTCAGCCATGGTGCAATCCTCGGTAGTGATCAGTAGGTCCGCCCATGATTGGTTGCGGATTGAGAGTGATCATCTGCCGATACCATTCGAATGACGCACCAGGTTTCTGGCCTATTCGTTCGATGATTTCGAACATGTTGTCGATTGAAAACCAGTGCTATTGGAAGCCATCCGCGCAACCGGCAGCCTGTCGCGGGCGGCGGCGCATTTGGGTAAGGTGCCGTGAACGGTGTCCTATGCAGCGCGACAACTGGAGGGGCGCTTTGATGCACTGCTCCTTGACCGCCGCCGCTACAGGTTACAGCTCACCCCCGGCCGGTGAATTGCTGTTCAACGAAGCGGTGCGGCTGATGCAAGACGTCTCTCGCCTGACCCAATGGGTTCAGCAAGTGGCGAGTAGCTGGGAGAGCCGCCCTCGGAAAATACTAAACTACGAAACGCTCGCTGAACGATTTAGCCAATCTGTTGCGTCGACCGGTTGAATCCACAACCAAGAGCGGTCAGTCGTGACTTTGTCTTCGCCGCGTTTCTAAAACGCAACATTGTCGCTGGCGAGATTACGTAAACCAGCGGCAAACCATTCGACTGCCACCCATGCACCTTTTAGACTCAGAGCCCTGCAAAGTGGGTCAATACCTCCAGAAAACGGGAGTTACGAGCACCAATACAGTCAGGATTTCCAGTCTCCCCAGTAGCATTCCAACGGTCAGTAGCCATTTGGCGGCATCCGGTAATGAGGAGAAATTACCTGCTGGCCCAATGATCGTGCCAAGCCCTGGCCCGACGTTACACACCGCAGTAGCGGCACCGCTCAACGCTGTTGTCCAATCAAGCCCAATGAGAGCCAAGCCCAAGGCGATGGCAGCAATGGTGATGGTGAAGAAAAACGAGAAGGTCAAAAGCGAGCGCAAGATATCCTCGTCGATGGGATGACCGTTGTACTTCTTCTGAATCACGGCTCGAGGATGGATCAACTGCTTCAAACTACTGACCAGCAGAGCGGCAGCAACCTGAAAACGGAAGATTTTGAGACCGCCGGCAGTGGAGCCGGAACATCCACCCACGAAGGTCAAATAGAAAAACAGCAAGACAGCGAAGCTGCCCCACAAAGTGTAATCGCCAACCGCAATTCCGGTGGTCGTGACGACCGAGGTCACATTGACCGCCACGATACGAAACGCATCCCACCATCCGTAATCGCTGTGAAAGCACAGCCAGGTACCCACAGCCAGCGAAGTGACGAGCAAGAATCCAATAAATCCGCGTACCTGGTGATCCTGAACCAGCGCACGCCGATGGCCCCGCAATGTCGCGACGTACAATGTGAACGGCAGGCTGCCCAGAATCATGATGGCCACTGCCACCCAGTGAATCGCTGGTTGCGTCCAATGCCCAAGTGAGGCGTCCGAAGTTGAGAATCCCCCGGTAGAGATCAACGACATTGCATGGTTAACCGCTTCAAATGGCGTCATTCCCGCAATCCAGAGCGCGACAGCTCCGATACTGGTAAGTCCCAGATAGAGCAAAAGGATGTACTTGGCTGCCACATGGGAACGTGGCGTCACTTTCTCCGACCAGTCTGAGGACTCTGTCTGGAACAGCCGCATGCCGCCTACTCGCAACAGTGGAAGGATCGCCACAGCCATGCCGATAAAACCGATGCCTCCCAACCAATGCAGCATGGAGCGCCATATCAGCAAGCCGGGAGATGAGGTATCCAAACCGGTGAGTACAGTCGAGCCAGTGGTTGTGATGCCAGACATCGTTTCAAAGAACGCGTCGGTGTAGCTGATATGGCTGATGAACACCATTGGCAACGCTGCGAAGGTACACACAACTACCCAACTGCCAGTAGTCAGCAGGTACATATCTCTCGGGCGAAGCTGGCCAATATCCGGGCGCCCCCGCACGATCAACAGGAGGCCGAAAATGAAGGTAATCAAACTCGACCAGAGAAAGGCCGACAGATCGTCGCTACGCTCATAGGCCACCAGTGTGATCATGGGAATAGCCATGCTTATGGCCAGCGTGATCAGAAAAATGCCTAAGATGAAGGCGATAAGCCGAATAGCTGCGAGGGACATAACAGAGCGTTCCAAATTAGCACCGCGCAGTATTAGATACCCAACGTCAAGGCCCCGTAAATTTAGCGTAAAATTTCTACGGGCAATCCCTCAGGCTGCGTACCTCGGAGGGTTTTCCATGAGTCAATCGTGTTCACAGACGAGCAACGGGACTTCATCCGGGCAGTCTTCACCTCTGATTCATCACTACAGCGTGCGCAAGTTGATGGCGAAACTCGTCAGAGAGACTCCGAAAGTTTGTGCAAACACTGTTCCTTTTAAGATGTGACCCGTCCTGAATATTACGTTCTGCCCCTTAACCTGGAAACTTCAAGGGCTTTCGTATAGAGCCTGGAGTGCGCGGCCAATGAGTTTTTTTATCATGTAAAGGAGCGCAAAATGAGCAACCTGGCGTTCGAATGACGTGTCGCAGTCGACTGGCGCGTAGTCATCTCGGGCACGATGGGTAAGGACTTTCTCGGGTAGGATGAGCGCGCTTGCTGTCGACTGCAGGGGCCGGAGGAGGCGTTTTGAAACCATTCCCGCTCAGACCAGGCGCCTCAACTCTGAACATGTTCCTGCAAGGGGGCTTGCCACGCCGTGATGCTGTGCCGCAAACGTTAACGGAAAAAGCGGTGATCCCAGGCATTCCCAATGCTCGCTATTGGTTGGACCACGACCTGACTCTGTTCATTCAGGATGCAATTGAGGGCAACAAACGCGAGAGCGAGGCTCTGGCCAGGGCCGGGAAACCGAACAACATCCTGCCGCAGGCAAGTATGCTGGCAGTTTCGGGAGGCGGTGACGCAGGCACATTCGCAGCGGGACTCATTACGGGGTGGACCACGCATGGGACTCGACCCATGTTCAAGGTCGTCACGGGCATTAGCGCGGGCGCCCTGCTCGCCCCGTTCGCTTACCTGGGATCCGAGTACGACGACGTCATTCGGTATATCGCCAACGCCATCGGTCCAAAAGACGTTTTTCATTCGCGAAACGTGCTGACCCGACTTGCTAGCGACGGTATTGCGGACAACAAGCCACTGTCGCGGCTCATTGCTAAGTACGTCACTGCGGAGATTCTTGCGGCGATTGCGTCGGAATACGCCAAAGGACGAATCCTGCTGATCGGCACAACCGACCTTGATTCAGGGCGGCCAGTCACTTGGAACATGGGCACTATTGCCTCTAGCGAAGCACCGGGAGCGCTCGACCTCTTCCGCAACATCATGATCGCGTCGATGAGTATTCCCGGCGCAGTCTCGCCCGTGATGATCGATGTGGACGTTGACGGCAAACAGTTTCAGGAAATGCACGTGGACGGCGGGGTAATCACTCAGGTGTTCCTTTACCCACCTGGCACCAAGATGGCGCTGAACAGAGCCACCGGAGCACCTTTGCGACTCGAACGTCATTTCTATGTCATTCGTAATGGGTCACTGGAGCCGCAGTGGTCCGGGACGAAACGCCGTACATTGAGCATCGGCGGTCGAGCCATCAGTGCATTGATTCAAACTCAGGGGATCAGCGACCTGGAGCGAATCTACCGTATGGCGCAGCAAGATGGAGCGGATTTCAATCTTGCGTACATTGGCTCCGACTTTTACTTTCCGCACAATCAGAAATTCGATGGCGAGTACATGAAGCGTTTGTTCGATTACGCCTTTCAACTCAGCGCGAAGGGCTATGCGTGGCATAAATCGCCGCCCTCGGAAAACACTGGACTACGAAGCACCCGCTGAGGGATTGGGCCAATCTGTTGCATCGATCGGTTGAACCCTCAGCCAGAAGCGGCCACTCCTCCGGCTGTCGTACCATCGTCAGATCGACAGAACGGAGGTTGATATGAGAAATGGTGCAGGCAAACGAGTCGTTGTCATTGGCGCAGGCATAGTGGGCGCGTCCTTGGCGTATCACCTGGCTGGCAAAGGTGCCAACGTCATCCTGGTCGAGGCTGAAGACATAGCGTCCGGCGCGACAGGGCGCTCTTTCGCATGGATCAACACCTCCCACAACGGGCCTGACTCCATCGCGCAGTTGCGTGGTGCAGCCATCGAAGAGTACCGCCGACTCCAAACTGAGCTGCCCAGTCTGGAGGTACGATGGACGGGTTCCCTGTCTTACAGCGCGAGCTTGGGTGAGGTGCCGCAAGCTTCAGGTCAACAGCCTTCGGCAACTCTAGTATCCCGCTCCCGGATTCTCGGCCTGGAGCCGAACCTCAAGAATCCCCCTCAGCATGCCTTGTATGAAGCCGAAGAAGGCGCGCTGGACGCCGTGCAAGCAACCCATGCCTTGATCGCAGGTGCCCAGGCTCATGGGGCGAAGGTTTTCACACAGACTCGAGTGCTCAGCTTCATGACCCGGAGTGCAAAGGTGACCGGAGTTGAAACCGTAATGGGCAACATTGAGGCCGACATTGTCGTACTGGCAGCAGGGACTGGCATCACACACCTGACACAGACGCTGAACGCGTCCCTTCCAATAGAAGCCTCTCCTGCAATATTCATCCGCTACAAGACACAGCCCAACCTCGTGAAAACCATCATCTCCAGCCCTGAAATGGAAGTGAGGCAATGCACGGATGGTAGGTTACTGGCGGCGGAAGATTATTTGGGAGACGCTTTGGAAAACCAGCCGGAAGCGACGGCGCTACGAACCGCCGGGGCCATCCAGAACGAACTCTACGGGGTTGTTTCCATTGAGCCGGAATTGGCGTGTGTCGGACTAAGGCCAATACCTGTCGATGGCACCCCCATCATCGGCTATCTACCCAATATTGGCGGTGTGTACATTTGCTCGATGCATCCTGGCGTCACCCTGGCGGCGATAGTGGGCCGACTTGCCAGCGAGGAGATCATCGACGATAAGGCATCTGCTGCACTTGACCCATGCCGTCCCGAGCGATTTCTCCGAGCGTAGGGCACTTATCTTTGTCCTCAGTACAACACTCGTGATCACCAGCCTGAGTTCGAAACTGAGCTCTTCTGGCCAAGTCTCGCAACCTGTCACCGGCTGCTTTGGATCGACTCCGGTCAGGCGTGACAGGCAGTGATCGGCCATGAGCGAACACTCCTTGGCATAGCGTCCGTTTAGGGGTAGCCAGGTCCGCCACGTCGGGGCGTACCGAACCGCCTGCCTATGCCCAGAAATAAACACGAATCCTCAGCGCCCAGAAGACTCATCGCACTTAAGTCAGGGCCTACACTTCCATCCAGTATTCAGAGTTGGCTGCAGTCGTTTACTCGTCGCCCACCTGCGCAGTACGTGAACAAGTGCCTGATTCCGACACCCCTTGCCGGCAGACGATAGACGCTCCGAACTTGTTTTCTTACTCTCCCCTGGGTCGACGCTCCACGCTTCACCTCGGCCTAACCAGTCTTGCCACTGCACATCCGCCGCCGGACGCGTACTGGTTGGTCACTGACCAGAGTCGCAACTCAGGGCGACGGCAGATAGGCCATCGTGCGCGACTCGCCCATCAGCAGCGGATGATTGAGCTCTGCGCAGGCGCGCAGGTAATCGGCGACCAAGGTGATCCGCTTGAGCTTGCGCAGATCCTCGCTGTAGTACATCCAGAACTGTCGAGTGACCTCCACCTGGTCCGGCAGCACTTCGCACAGGCGCGGGTCCGGACCGGCGAGGAAGCAGGGCAAAATGGCCAGCGCGCGCCCTTCCAGCGCCGCATGGTACTGGGAGACTACGCTGGTGCTGCGCAGGCGGCTGTGCGCGCCGGGCAGCAGGTCGTTCAGGTAAAGCAGCTTGAAACTGAAGGCCAGATCCTCGACATAGGTCACGAACGGGTGATCCGCCAAGTCCTCGCTACTGGTAATCGGCGGATGATTGACCAGGTACTCCGGTGTCGCATACAGACGCAAGCGGTAGTCGCACAGACGCGAGCACACATAGGGACCGCGCTCGGGACGCTCCAGGGTGATGGCGATGTCCGCCTCGCGTCGTGACAGGTTGATGAAGTGCGGGACCGGCAGGATGTCCACCGAGATATTCGGATAGTGGATGATGAAGTGACTCATCTGCGTGGTGATGAAGCAGGAACCGAAGGCTTCGGTACAGCCGATCCGCAGGTGCCCGGCGAGCCCCCCGGTGGTTCCGGAAACCTGCTCGCAGGCTGCCAGCAACGTACTTTCCAGGGTTTCGGCGTGGCTGATCAGCCGTTGCCCCTCGACCGTCAGGACGAAGCCCGCCGTTCGTGACTTCTCGAACAACAGGGCGCCCAGGCTTTGCTCAAGGGCGCGGATGCGCCGCGACACCGTGGTGTAGTCCACCCCCAGGCGGCGTGCGGCACCACTGGCGGTGCGGGCACGGGCGACCTCGAGGAAGAAGCGCATATCGTCCCAATTCACATGACTTTTCGTTGTGCGTTTTTGCATATTCATCAGGCTTTTCTGCCAATACATATTAGATATTTGCAACCATATACTCGCATTCAGCCTGGTTTGACCAGCACCGTTTGCCAGCCAGCAAGGTCCCCAACTCAATCAGGACTGACAGCATGAATGCAGGGCGGAACGTCGGCTTTCAAACCGAAAAAAGGCAACGGCGAGGCAGAGAAATCACAGCCAGATGTTTGCCCGCCGAGGACTCATGCGGCGAGCACCCTGTCGACGCGATGCCTGTGACATTCCACCCTCCCCTCGCCTCGGGAGGATCACCAGGGAGGCAATGACTCCAGCAGCATTCAGGCGACGCCCCGCTTCGGGTCGTCGCTCGGGTACCCGTACGCCCCTGAAAAGGCCGACAAACAAAAACAAATAAAAAGCGGAGCCTCACCATGACGACTGACCATCCGAACCACGCCCGGACCTGCGCCCAGGTCAGGGCCAATCCCAAGTTCCAGCGCCTCACCCGCCAGCGCTCGCTGCTGGCCTGGTCACTGAGCGGCGCGGTCCTGGCCGTCTATTACAGCTTCATCATGGTAGTGGCCTTCGCCCCTGCCTGGCTGCACCTGCCACTGTACGACGGCAGTCACCTCAGCCTCGGCATGCCGATTGGCGTGGCAATTATCTTGCTGTCCTGGTTGCTTACCGCCTGGTACGTGCACACCGCCAACACTCGCTTCGACGCGCTCAGCGCACAGATCCTCCAGGAGACCCGCGCATGAAACGCCTACTCGCCCTGCTCGCCCTCAGCCCCCTGCTGGCCAACGCCGCCCCCATCACCGCCGAGAAGCAACCGCTCAATGTGCATGCCATCGGCATGTTCTTCGTCTTCGTCCTCGCCACTTTGCTGATCACCTGGTGGGCGTCGCGCCGCACGCGTTCCGCTGCTGACTTCTACAGTGCCGGTGGCGGTATCACGGGGTTTCAGAATGGCCTGGCGATCGCCGGTGACTATATGTCTGCAGCCACTTTGCTGGGCCTCTCGAGCCTGGTGTTCACCAAGGGCTATGACGGCTTCATCTATATCATCGGCTTCTTCGTCGGCTGGCCCATCGTCACCTTCCTGATGGCCGAGCGCTTGCGCAACCTGGGCCGCTACACCTTCGCCGATATCGTCTCCTTTCGCCTGGATCAGACTCGCGTGCGCAGCTTCGCCGCCCTCGGTTCGCTGACGGTGGTGTGTTGCTACCTGGTGGTGCAGATGGTCGGTGCCGGCCAGTTGATCAAGCTGCTGTTTGGCCTCGACTATCGCACGGCGGTGGTGGTGGTTGGCCTGCTGATGCTGGTCTACGTGATCTTCGGCGGTATGCTCGCCACCACATGGGTGCAGATCACCAAGGCAGTCCTGCTGCTGGCTGGCGGCACAACCCTGATGGTTATGGCCATGAGTCGCTTCGGCTTCAGCTTCGAGACGCTGTCGGCACAGGCCGTGGCGGTGCACGCCAGTGGTGTGCAGATTATGGGCCCGGGCACCTTGCTGGCCGACCCGATCAACGCGGTATCACTGTCCCTTGGCCTCGTCTTTGGCATCGCCGGTCTGCCGCATATCCTGATGCGCTTCTTCACCGTGCCCAATGCCAAGGAGGCACGCAAATCGGTGCTATTCGCCACGGTGTTCATCGGCTTCTTCTTCCTCGTGGTCTGCATCCTGGGCTACACCGCGATCGTCATCGTCGGCACGGACCCACAGTACTACGTCGACGGTAAGCTCGGCGGCGCCATGATCGGCGGCGGCAACATGGTGGCCATGCACCTGGCCAAAGCGGTGGGCGGCAATCTGTTTCTCGGATTCCTCTCCGCCGTAGCCTTCGCCACCATCCTTGCAGTGGTGGCCGGCCTGGCCCTGGCTGGCGCCTCGGCCATCTCCCACGACCTTTATGCCTCAGTACTGAAGAAGGGCAACGCCGACGAGAAGCAGGAAATGCGCGTGTCGCGCATCGCCACTGTCTGTCTGGGCATTGTCGCGATTTCCCTCGGCATTCTGTTCGAGGGCCAGAACATCGCCTTCCTCGTCGGCCTGACGTTCGGCATAGCGGCCTCCGCTAATTTCCCGGTATTGATCATGGCCATGTATTGGGGTGGCCTGACCACCCGTGGCGCCCTCTACGGTGGCCTGACCGGCCTGATCAGTGCTCTGGCCCTGGTCATCGGCTCACCGTCGGTATGGGTCGGTGTATTGGGCCATGCCCAAGCGATCTTTCCTTACGACCAGCCGGCGCTGTTCTCCATGCCTTTGGCCTTCCTGGTCATCGTGGTCGCGTCCAGACTGGACCGCAGCGAGCGCGCCGACCGTGAGCGCGCGGCCTACGCCGATCAGTTCGTCCGCGCCCAGACCGGCCTGGGCGCTGCCATGGCCAGCAGTCACTAACGCCGCAGCTTTGCGGGGCCAACGGCCCCGAGCGCAAGTCCGCTCCTTTACTTCGCGCTTTTTTACTCACGCCCTGCACCGCCTGGCGCAGGGCACCGCCACAGAGCCCTCCCTCCACCGGCCCCGGCCAGTGCGGGAACGGCTTGCCTATAACAACAAGAGGCATGCAATGAAACCCACCCTTTTCACTCTGTTCCTGGCAGGCAGCAGCCTTGCCACCCAAGCCCACGCAGACTTCCTCGCAGACAGCAAGGCTAAACTGGAATTGCGCAACTTTTACTTCAATCGTGACTATCGTCAGGCAGGTGCCGCCCAGTCCAAGCAAGAGGAATGGGCCCAGGGTTTGCTGCTGCGCTACGAATCCGGCTACACCGATGGCACGGTCGGCTTCGGTATCGACGCCCTCGGTCTGCTCGGCGTCAAGCTCGATTCCAGCCCCGATCGTGCCGGCTCCGGTCTGCTCAAGCGCGATAACGAATCGCCCAGGCGCGCCAAGGACGAATACGGCGAGCTGGGCCTGACCGCCAAGATCAAGACCTCGAACAGCGTGCTCAAGCTCGGTACCCTGACACCCCGGTTACCGGTGCTGCTGGCCAATGACTCGCGCCTGCTGCCACAAACCTTTCGAGGTGGCCAACTGAACGTTCAGGAGATCAAGGACCTGACCATCGATGCCGGGCACCTGGATCGGGTTAACCAGCGCGATTCCTCGGACTACGAGAAAATGGGGATTACCACCACCGGTGCCAAAGGCATCGTCAGCGGCCAGGCGCGCAGCAATGCCTTCGATTTCGCCACCCTGGCCTACCAGTGGAACGACCGGTTGAACACGAGCTACAGCTACGGTGGCCTGGACAACTTCTACCACCAGCACCAACTCAACCTAGTCCAGGTGCTGCCGCTGGGCGAGGGACAGTCGCTCAAGAGCGACCTGCGCTACGCCCGATCCACCGACGACGGCAGTAGCAACATCGACAACACGGCGCTTGGCGCTCTGTTCACCTACGCCCTCGGTGGCCATGCCTTCGGTCTCGGCTACCAGCGCATGAGCGGCGATACCGGTTTCGCCTACGTCAACGGCAGTGACGCTTTCCTCGTCAACTTCGTGCAGATCGGTGACTTCGCCAACAAGGACGAACGCTCCTGGCAGGCGCGCTACGACTACAACTTCGCTGCGCTCGGAGTTCCCGGCCTGACCTTCATGACCCGCTACCTATCGGGCGACAACATCGATCTGGTGCCCGCAAGCCCGACGGCCGCGAATGGGAACGTGATACCGACATCGGCTACGTGGTGCAGGACGGGCCACTGAAGAACGTCGGCCTCAAGTGGCGCAACGCAACGGTGCGCACCTCCCACTTCGGTAACGAGCTCGATGAGAACCGCCTGATCCTCAGCTATACCCTGGCGCTCTGGTAAATACCCCCGCCAGCCGGGGGCCGCGCCCATCGTCTGACGATGCAATCAGCCCCCGACTGGCGCGGAATATCCATGACTTTTTTGCACAACGCACCGGTTTTTATGAGCATTCTTATTTGATTTTTGCATGCCTATACTCGGTTTTACCGCCTGGTCATGAACCGGCTCAGACCCGATAAAAACAAACAAGGGCCCCCACCGTGAAGACATTCATGCTTACCGCCGTCTCCTCGCTATCAAGTACCCGCACGGGTCTCGGGAGACTCCAATGAACAGCCATTGCCAACCTTTCCTCGCCGCTCGGGACTTCCTGCTGGCCCACCGTACCGACTACGACACTGCCGTGCGTGACTTCCGCTGGCCGCAACTCGACGAATTCAACTGGGCTGTGGACTACTTCGATGCAATGGCACAGGACAACCAGGCCAACGCTCTCTGGATAGTCGAAGAAGACGGCAGCGAACAGCGCTACAGTTTCCAGCAATTGGCCTCGCGCTCCAATCAGGTGGCCAATCACCTGCGTGCCCTTGGCGTCCGCCGCGGTGAACGCATCCTGCTGATGCTTGGTAACGACGTCGCCCTGTGGGAAACCATGCTGGCTGCCTTCAAGCTCGGCGCCGTGGTCATCCCCGCCACCGCCCTGCTGACCGCCGATGACCTGCGTGACCGCATCGAACGTGGCCAGGTTCGCCATCTGGTGGTCGGCAGCGCCCATGTGGACAAGTTCGTCGGGTTGGGTGAAGGCTGCAGCCGCATCTGTGTTGGCCCGGCCCCCGCCGACTGGACCCCGCACAGCGCCGCCAGCGAATACTCCGAAGAGTTCGAAGTCGAGGGCCGCACGCTGGCCACCGACCCGATGCTGCTGTACTTCACATCCGGCACTACCTCCAAGCCGAAGATGGTGTTGCACAGTCACCAGAGTTACCCGGTCGGCCACCTTTCGACCATGTACTGGATCGGCCTGCAGCCAGGCGACCTGCATCTGAATATCTCGTCACCGGGCTGGGCCAAGCACGCCTGGAGCTGCCTCTTCGCACCGTGGAACGCCGGCGCCTGCATCTTCATCCACAATGTCGCACGCTTCAGCGCTCCAGCCCTGCTCGGCGCTTTGGAACGCTACGGCGTCACCAGCCTGTGCGCGCCGCCCACGGTGTGGCGCATGCTGATTCAGGAAGACCTGGCCAGCTACAAGACACGCCTGCGCCTGCGCGAACTGGTGGGCGCCGGTGAACCGCTGAACCCGGAGATCATCGAGCAGATCCTGCATGCCTGGGACTTGCCGTTGCGTGACGGCTTTGGCCAGTCGGAAACCACCGCCCTGGTCGGCAACACGCCCGGCCAACAGCTCAAACCCGGCTCCATGGGCCGTCCACTGCCGGGCTACCGGGTGACCATGCTCGACCCCGACGGGGTGCCGGGCAACGAGGGGGAAGTGGCGCTGCCGCTGGACGTGCGTCCGCTCGGACTGATGTTGTGCTACGAGGACAGCCCGGAGAAAACCGCCGAAGTGATGCGCGACGGCTATTACCGCACCGGCGATACCGCGCAGATCGATGAGGATGGCTATGTAACCTTTGTCGGCCGCGCCGACGATGTGTTCAAAGCCTCCGACTACCGCATCAGTCCCTTCGAGCTGGAAAGCGCATTGATCGAGCACCCGGCGGTGATGGAAGTGGCCGTGGTGCCAAGCCCGGACCCACTGCGCCTGGCCGTGCCCAAGGCGTTTCTGATCCTGGCCCATGACGAACCCGGGAGCGCCGAGTTGGCCGGCAATATCCTCGCCTTCGCCCGCGAGCACCTGGCGCCCTACAAGCGGGTACGACGCATTGAGTTCGTCACCGAGCTGCCCAAGACCATCTCCGGCAAGATCCGCCGGGTAGAACTGCGGCAGATGGAAACGCAGCGCCGTCAGAGCGACGCGCGCGGCCCACAAGAGTACTTCGAAGAAGACTTCCCTCAGCTCAAGGGCTGAACCGGGGCCGGTACGCCGGCCTTTCCGAATTCAAATCCGACCGCTCGGCCAACCCGGCCGAGGGGTTTAACTCGCCCCAAAGAAAGTAGGCAGACCCCGAAAATGACCTCTTCCAGCATTCCAAGCGTCAAGCTCCTTATCAACGGCGAATTCGTCGAATCGCGTACCACCCAGTGGCGCGACGTGGTCAACCCGGCCACTCAGGAAGTCCTGGCTCGCGTACCCTTCGCCACCGCCGAGGAAATGGACGCCGCCGTCGCCAGTGCCAAGGAGGCCTTCAAGACCTGGCGCAAGACTCCGATCGGCGCCCGCTCCCGGATCTTCTTCAAATACCAGCAACTGATTCGCGAGAACATCAAGGAACTGGCCGCCCTGCTCACCGCCGAACAGGGTAAAACCCTGCCCGATGCCGAAGGCGATGTGTTCCGCGGTCTGGAGGTGGTCGAGCACGCCACCTCCATTGGCAACCTGCAGATGGGCGAGTTGGCCAACAACGTCGCCAACGGCGTCGACACCTACACCTTGATGCAGCCGCTGGGCGTGTGTGCCGGCATCACCCCGTTCAACTTCCCGGCGATGATCCCGCTGTGGATGTTCCCCATGGCCATCGCCACCGGCAACACCTTCATTCTCAAACCGTCCGAGCAGGACCCGCTGGTGACCATGCGCCTGGTCGAACTGGCACTGGAAGCCGGTGTACCCAAGGGCGTGCTCAATGTCATCCACGGCGGCGTCGATGCGGTGAACCTGATTTGTGATCACCCGGACATCAAGGCCGTGTCCTTCGTGGGTTCGACCAAGGTCGGTACCCATGTCTACAACCGTGCCACTCAGAACGGCAAACGCGCACAGTGCATGATGGGCGCGAAGAACCACGCCATCGTCCTGCCCGATGCCAACAAACAGCAGACGCTGAACAACCTGCTGGGCGCCTCTTTCGGCGCCGCCGGCCAGCGCTGCATGGCACTGCCGGTGGTGATCCTGGTGGGTGAAGCGCAGGCCTGGCTGCCGGACCTGATCGAGCGGACCAAAACCCTCAAGATCAATGGCGGCACCGAACCTGGCACCGACATCGGCCCGGTGATCTCCTGCGTGGCGCTGGATCGCGTCAACAGCCTGATCGCCAGCGGCATCGAAGAAGGCGCCAGGCTCGAACTGGATGGACGCAACCCAAGCGTGCCCGGCTACCAGGACGGCAACTTCGTCGGCCCGACCATCTTCTCCAGCGTCACTGCGCAAATGTCTGTGTACCGCGAAGAAATTTTCGGCCCGGTACTGTGCGTCATGCACGCAGCCAGCCTGGACGAGGCGATCGAGATCATCAACGCCAACCCGAATGGCAACGGCACCGCCCTGTTCACCCGATCCGGCGCGGCTGCCCGTCACTTCCAGGAAGAAATCGACGTCGGCCAGGTGGGTATCAACGTGCCCATTCCGGTACCGGTTCCGCTGTTCTCCTTCTCCGGTTCCCGCGCCTCCAAGCTCGGCGATCTGGGCCCTTACGGCAAGCAAGTGGTGACCTTCTACACCCAGACCAAGACAGTCACCCAGCGCTGGTTCGACGAGGATGACACCGGCGGCTCGGTGAACACCACCATCACCCTGAAATGATCTCTGCCGGCCGGCGCCAAGCGTCGGCCGGCCGGGAGCTGAACGGTGCAATACCCGACATAACGGGTCGATGCGCAGTAGCGTCGCCCCACTCGCAAAAGGTAGTCATCATGCATATCGGTTTTCTCGGCCTGGGCAACATGGGCGGCCCAATGGCCCGCAACCTGCTCAAGGCTGGCCACAGCCTGACCGTCTTCGATCCTTTCCCGCAGGCTGTCGCCGCCTTGGTCGAGGCCGGCGCCAGCGCCGCTGACTCGCCTGCCGGCGTGGCCAAAGCCGGGGTCGGGGTGATTATCACCATGCTGCCAACCGCCGAGCACGTGAAGCAAGTCTATCGGGGCAAGGACGGCCTGCTGGCCAATATGGGCCAAGGCGTGCTGTTGATCGACAGTTCGACCATCGACCCGCTCAGTGCCCGCGAGGTGGCCAGATTCGCCCTTGCCCAAGGCAACCTGATGCTCGACGCGCCGGTATCGGGCGGCACCGGCGGTGCGACGGCAGGCACCCTGACGTTCATGGTCGGCGGCCCGGTCAGTGTGTACGACCAGGCCCTGCCGATTCTCTCAGCCATGGGCAGGAACATCGTGCACTGCGGCGCAGCAGGCAACGGTCAGGTGGCCAAGATCGCCAACAACATGCTGCTCGGCATCTCCATGGTCGGCGTTGCCGAGGCCATGGCCCTGGGTGTGGCCCTGGGCATGGATGCCAAGGTGCTGGCCGGTGTCATCGGCACTTCCACCGGTCGCTGCTGGAGCTCGGAGATCAACAATCCGTTCCCGGGCGTGCTGGAAAATGCGCCGGCCTCGCGTGGTTACAGTGGCGGTTTTGGTACCGACCTGATGCTCAAGGACCTCGGCCTGGCCACCGAAGCAGCCAGACATGCGCGTCAGCCAGTGGTGCTCGGTGCTGCCGCTCAGCAGCTGTACCAGACCTTCAGCCTGCAAGGTAATGGCGGCCTGGACTTCTCCGCGATCATCAAACTGTTCCGCGGGGAAGCCTGAGCATGAGCGAGCAGCAAGCCCCGGTGCTGGCCAGTGTGCGCAACCGCATCGGCCACCTGACACTGAATCGACCGAGCGCATTGAACACCCTGGACCTGCCCATGGTGACGCAGCTGTACCGGCATCTATCGGCCTGGGAGCGGGATCCGGAGATCGTCGCCGTGACCTTCCGTGGCGCCGGAGAGAAGGCCTTCTGTGCCGGTGGCGACATCCGCATGCTGTACGACAGTCACAAGGGCGGCGACGATCTGCACGAGCTGTTCCTGGAGCAAGAGTACGCCCTTGACGAGTACCTGCATGGCTACTCCAAACCGGTGCTGGCGCTGCTGGATGGTTTTGTCCTGGGCGGTGGCATGGGGCTGGCACAGGCTGCCTCGCTGCGGGTGATCACCGAGCGCACGAGGATGGGAATGCCGGAAGTCGGCATCGGCTTTTTCCCCGATGTCGGCAGCAGCTATTTCCTGCCGCGCCTTCCGGGTGAACTGGGTATTTATCTGGGCGTTACAGGCTGCCAGGTCCGTGCCGCCGATGCGCTTTATGCCGATCTGGCTGACTACTGCCTGTCCAGCGAGCGGTTGGCGGAACTGGATGCCGCTCTGGACGATGTGAGTTGGACCCGTGCACCTGAAGAAGACCTGCGAGACTTGCTCGACGGCCTCGCCACCGAGCGTATTGCGGGTTCGGAACTCAAGGCGTATCGCCAGGTAATCGATGAATATTTCGCCCTGCCTGATGTACCGGCCATTCGCACCGCCCTGCAGCGCGAGCAACGTCCCGAACTGCGTGACTGGGCCGAGCAGACGGTCAAACTGCTCGACAGCCGCTCACCACTGGCGATGGCCGTGACCCTGGAGCTAATGCGCCGCGGCCGATTCCTGAGCCTGGCCGACTGCTTCGCCCTGGAGTTGCACCTGGACTATCAGTGGTTCGAAAAGGGCGACCTGATGGAAGGCATACGCGCCCTGATCATCGACAAGGACAAAAGCCCCCG
This sequence comes from Pseudomonas sp. BIC9C, assembly GCF_034541995.1. NCBI lineage: Bacteria > Pseudomonadati > Pseudomonadota > Gammaproteobacteria > Pseudomonadales > Pseudomonadaceae > Pseudomonas > Pseudomonas sp. BIC9C. Next base: position 114,759 of record NZ_JAWDGM010000008.1, on the reverse strand, counting down.
CTGGAATCCGTCAACCCTGGCGGAGCTGGCACCAACGCGGGTGCAAGCCTTTTTCAGCGGCTTCCGGCCAACCCTCCCCTTCGCATCGCCTGATCAGCAGGAGACAACGCAATGCACGATATCGAATTGACCGAAGAACAACGCATGATCCGCGACATGGCACGCGACTTCGCCCGCAGCGAAGTCGGCCCGCACGCCCAAGCCTGGGAGAAGGCCGGCTGGATCGATGACGCCGTGGTGGCGCAGATGGGTGAGCTGGGCCTGCTGGGCATGGTGGTGCCGGACACTTGGGGCGGCAGCTACACCGACTATGTTGCCTACGCCCTGGCCGTGGAGGAAATCTCGGCCGGCGACGGTGCCCTCGGCGCATTGATGAGCATCCACAATTCAGTGGGCTGTGGCCCCCTGCTGAAATATGGCACCCCGTCCCAGCAAGACAGCTGGTTACCGCTTCTGGCCAGCGGTCAGGCCATTGGCTGCTTCTGCTTGACCGAGCCGCAGGCCGGCACCGAAGCACACAACCTGCGCACCCGCGCCGAGCTGCGCGACGGCCAGTGGGTACTCAACGGTGCCAAGCAGTTCGTCAGTAACGGCAAGCGCGCCAAGCTGGCCATCGTCTTCGCCGTCACCGATCCGGAGCTGGGCAAAAAGGGCCTGTCGGCCTTCCTGGTGCCGACCGACAATCCCGGATTCGTGGTCGATCGCAGCGAACACAAGATGGGCATCAAGGCTTCCGATACCTGCGCGGTGACCCTGAACAACTGCACCATCCCCGAGGCCAATCTGCTGCGCGAACGCGGCAAGGGCCTGGCCATTGCCCTGTCCAACCTGGAAGGCGGTCGCATCGGCATCGGCGCCCAGGCCTTGGGCATCGCCCGCGCCGCCTTCGAGGCCGCGCTGGGATACGCTCGCGAACGCGTCCAGTTCGGCAAGCCGATTATCGAGCACCAGAGCGTGTCCAACCTGCTCGCTGATATGCACACCCGGCTCAATGCTACCCGCCTGTTGGTGCTGCATGCCGCACGCCTGAAAAGTGCCGGACAACCGTGTCTGTCGCAAGCTTCGCAGGCCAAGCTGTTCGCCTCGGAAATGGCCGAGCGCGTGTGCTCCAGCGCCATGCAGATCCATGGCGGCTACGGCTACCTGGAGGACTACCCGGTAGAGCGCTATTACCGCGATGCGCGCATCACCCAGATCTACGAAGGTACCAGCGAGGTCCAGCGCCTGCTGATCGCCCGCGAGCTGGCCCACTACGCGTTATGAGCGTTTGGCCGGACGCGCCCGCTGCGTCCGGCTGCCCCTTCTTCCGCCCCCTTCTGGAGTTGCCCATGCCCGGCCTGCGCAATATTCCCATCAGCCACCGTCTATGGTTGATCCTGCTGACGTCCATCCTGATGCTGCTGATTCTCGCTGGCCTGATGCTCAAGCAAAACCATGACGACCTCTACGCGGCCAAGGCGCTGAAAACCCGTCATGTGGTCGAGACCGCCAGCGGCATCCTGCGCCACTTCCAAAACCTGGAAGGCCAGGGTCTCGATCGTGAGCAGGCGCAACAACAAGCCCGTGCGGTCATACGCGACCTGCGCTACGACCGCGAAGACTACTTCTGGATCGAAGACCTCGACTCGCGCATGGTCATGCACCCCAATGCCAAGCTCGAAGGCAAGCGCATGGCCGGCACCCGCGACCCTGATGGCAAGGCACTGTTCGACGAGATGGTGACCGTGGCCATGCGCGACGGCTCCGGTCTGGTGCACTACCGCTGGCCAAAGCCGGGCTCCGACACGCCGGTGGAGAAGGTTTCCTATGTCGAACTGTTCAAGCCCTGGGGCTGGATTATGGGCTCGGGCATCTACATCGACGACGTGCAAGTCGAGTTCCGCCGCCAGCTGATACAGACCTTCGTCATTCTGGTGACGATCGCCCTGCTGCTCAGCGTGCTGATCTTGCTGATTGCCCGCAGCATAGCCTCGCCACTGGCGCAGGTGGTCAATGCAATGGAGAACATCGCCAGCGGCGAAGCCGACCTGACTCACAACCTGGACAGTCGCTGGCGCGATGAGCTGACCGCCCTGAGTGGCCACTTCAACGCGTTCACCAGCAAGCTGCGCGCGGTGATCGGCCAGTCCATGCAGAGCGCCGGCAGCCTGGACAAGGCCTCGCAATCGCTCGGTGAGATTGCCAGCGACAGCCAGCGCCACAGCCAGCAGCAGTCACAGCAGATGGAACTGGTGGCCGCCGCCATTCAGGAGGTCTCCTACGCTGTGCAGGAAGTGGCGAAGAACGCCGAACACGCCGCCAACGAAGTACGCCAGGCCGATGAGCAGGCACGCCAGGGTCAGCACAACATTGACAGCAGCCTGCACCAGATCGACCAGTTGTCCGTGACCATTGGCCAGGCTGTCGAAGTGATCCAGAGCCTGGCCCAGGAAAGCACCCAGATCGGCAGCGTGCTGGAAGTGATCCGCGCCATCGCCGAGCAGACCAACCTGCTGGCGTTGAACGCTGCAATCGAGGCGGCGCGCGCTGGCGAGCAGGGTCGCGGCTTTGCCGTGGTGGCAGACGAAGTGCGCCTGTTGGCGCAACGCACCCAGCAGTCCACCGCGCAAATCCAGGGCATGATCGAACGTCTGCAGGGCAACTCGGAAGCGGCGGTAAATGTCATCACAGCCAGCAGTCAAGCCGCTCAACAAACCGTGGAACAGGCCCGCGAGACCGGTGAAAGCCTGCACCAGGTCATCACTGCGCTGCGTAACATCACTGAGCTGAACGCCTCGATCGCCAGTGCCACCCTGGAACAGTCCCACGTGGTCGAGGACATTAGCCAGAATGTCACCCGCGCAGCCTCGCTGGCCCACGAGAATGCCCTGGCAGCAGACCGGTCCAACGAGGCCAGCCTGGAATTGGGCCAGCTGGCGGGCCAGCTCAATCGGCTATTGGGGCAATTTCGCGTATGAGGTGGAGGAGCAACGCTGGAGGTATTGATTCCATGACTGCCCCCCAGCCAGTCACGCCCCGTTGCGCCAGCCCGAACGCACTTTTAGCGGGGCCCATCGAACAAGTGCACCACTCGCGCTACCTGGAAACCCGCCACAAGGCACTCGAGCTATTCGCCAGATGTGGTTTCAGCCGAGTAAGCATGCGCGACCTGGCCGCTTATCTGGGCATCAAGGTCGGCTCCATTTACAACCACATCGAAAGCAAGGAGGCACTGCTGTTCGAACTGATCGAGGAACTCTACGAACAGTTGCTTCATGGCGCCAGCCTGGTGAACCGTCGCAAATCCGCACCCGCCGTACGGCTGCATGGCCTGCTTGAGGCGCACCTCTTGCTGCATGAGCGTATGGGGGCGCATTTCCGCCTGGCGGAGTATGACCTCCATTGTCTAAGCAGCGAACAGCAAGCCTTGATCATGACTTTACGTCAGCGCTATGAGGAACACCTGTTGGGAACGATAGAGCAGCTAACGGGTACACCGCTGAGCGTCACCCAGCGTGATACCTTGAGCAGCATCGTTTCCCTGCTCAACCAACTGCCGGCCTGGATTGGAGAATCCCAGACGAGTAAGGGAGCACGGCGCAAGCTGTTACATGAGATAGTCATGGGGGCCCTCCACGGTGCGTTGCAGGCAACTCAAGCCACCGGTTGCAAACTCACGGAAGAACCAATCATCTACCGCTCGTGAAACAGTGCCCTGAACGAATTATCCGATCTGTTGCGTCGACCGGTTGAATCCACAGTCGGAAGCGGACTCTCACGAAGGGCAACTGTCGGCCAATTGCGCCCTATCCTGGCCAGGTCCGGTTGATGGGGAAGCCAGGAAACGCAGAGCTGGGACAAGGCCAACATGACTTCGTTTCTCTGCCAGCAGGTCCGCTCCTCTGATTGATCACGACAGCGTGCGCGAGTTGATGGCGAAACTCGTCAGAGAAACGCCGAAAGTTTGTGCAAACACTGTTCCTTTTAAGGTGTGACCCTGCGAAATTGCACTCCCTTTTGACCACCCGTTTGCATTCGTTCTGACCACCAATTGCATCGGATTTGACCAGCATGCTTCGTGGCAATGACCGGCAGAGAACGGCCGATTCTGTTGAAGAAGTAGCTCCCCTAGCTGGCCTTCGGCAAAATCTTCGCATCGGCCAGCAGGGAAGCACGCAGCATGATGGGACAGTTATCGAGTGGGCAGGAACGGCTGTTTTACTCGTTCAATCTCGACGATCACATCCCCGCCAATCACCTACTGCGCAGCATTGATCAGTGTCTCGATCTGAGCGAGCTGCGCCATTACCTCGCCGATTTTTATAGCCCGATTGGACGTCCTTCGATTGATCCAGAACTGATGATCCGCATGCTGATCGTCGGCTACTGCTATGGCATCCGCTCTGAGCGGCGACTGTGCGAAGAGGCCCATTTGAACCTGGCGTATCGCTGGTTCTACCGGTTAAGCCTTGAAGATGAAATCCCCAATCACTCGACCTTTTCCAAAAATCGACACGGCCGTTTTCGGGACAGCGAGCTGTTTCGCTGGTTGTTCAATCAAGTGTTGCGTCGCTGCATGGACGCAGGCTTGGTCAAGGGTGAAGGCTTTGCCGTGGACGCCAGCATCATCAAGGCGGACGCCAGCCGGCAGCGCGGTGTACCGGGTGACGAGCCGGTTAACTGGAGCGATCCGGCCTTGAGCACTCGCGCCGTGCGTGAGTATCTTGAGGCGCTTGATGAAGAGGCTCTGGCCGAAACGCTGCCGAAACGTCTATCGCTGACGGATCCTCAAGCCCGCTGGAGCGCTGCTTCAGGTGGCCCAGCGTTCTACGCTTACTCCACGAATTATCTGATCGATACCGAGCACGGTGTCATCGTGGATGTGGAACCCACACCGGCTCATCGCACGGCCGAAGTCGAGAGCACCAAGATCATGATCGACCGGGTCGAGGCGCAGTTCGACATCAAGCCGGAACGCCTGATTGGCGATACCGCTTACGGCACAGCGCCGATGCTGGCCTGGATGGTGGAGGACAAAGACATCGAACCACACGTGCCGGTGTGGGACAAAACCGAGCGCAAGAACGACAGTTTTTCGAGCAACGATTCTCACTGGAATGAAGAGACTGAGGAATACCGCTGTCCGGCCGACAATGCATTACGTAGCGAATGGCGAGCCTTCAAAAACGAGCGTTCATACGTCACCAAAGCCCACACCATCATCTTCCGATCCCGGCAGACCGACTGCGCTACGTGTCCGATGAAAGCCAAGTGCTGCCCGAACACTGCGTTCCGCAAGATCGTCCGCAGCGTCCATGAAGCCGCGCGTGATGTGGCTCGGCGCATTGCAGCAACGCCGGCATATCAGCGCTCTCGCCACGAACGTAAAAAGGTCGAAATGTTGTTTGCCCACCTCAAGCGCATCCTGAAACTGGATCGCTTGCGACTACGGGGCATGAGTGGCGCGACCGATGAATTCACGCTGGCCGCTGCGGTGCAGAACCTGCGGCGGTTGGCCAAATTTACCTCTCAAGGGCCACCGGTCACGGGATAGGTGCGTCTGCACTAAGCAAAAACCTCAAACCACCCCAATAACCGAGCAGCAAAGGTCAACGAAGGGCGGAGAACCCACTCAATGTGGTGAGTGGGTTCTCCGGTGGTGATCGGGCCTGAGTTCGGGCCAGCTGAAAATCCGACTTTTTCAACAGAATCGGCTATTAGCAGTCGGTCGGAGATCTCCACTAAATCAGGGACGACTCAATCGATAATGCCCGGAGGCGGCTCAGGAAAGTCGAGAGTCACTTAGCCTGATTCGACGGATACAGACCGGCAAGCCGCGCAATCACAACACCCACATAAAAGACGCCTGAAAATTCTTCGACCATCACCAGTGAGCGGGCGTGGTTGGTCAACGGGATAACATCACCGTAACCGGTGGTTGTGAGCGTCGTGAGGCTAAAATAGATCAGTTTGAAGAAAGTGCCGGGCTGTCCGAAGTCGAGGTGGCCAGGGCCGAATGAACCAGCGCTGGATATCTCGACCAGGGCAAAGACGAAGGACCATACGAAGGCCAGCATGATGTAACCCGCAAGCGCGCCATGCAGCTTGTCGGCGGTAATCGGCCCGCGTTTGAGAATATAGCGAAGCACTCCGCTAAACGAGACTGCAAGAGACGCCGCATAAGACATCCCGGCAAGCTCAAGAATGGCGATACTCTCAGTCCACAACGCCGCCCATTGAAGGCCAACCCCAAGCAACGCCAGGCCCAGTTTGAAGATGAACCCCTGCCGAGTCTGCCTGGTGGCGAAAGCGCCCACGAGCAGCACGATTGAAAACAGAATGCCGAGCAACGTGCGAGCAAATATACCTTCCTCAAGAAAGGGAAACAGGAGGATCAATCCCAGTAAGAGCAGCAATAGATAGGTACAGGGCCCTCGCCCTATTACCATCTGAGCTAAATCCTCGTCGGATTCGGTTTTATCTTGCGGATTTGTCATACCGGTTTCCCATAGACCGAAACAACGCTCGAGACCTGACGCTGCAGGTTTGAAATCTGGCAGGGCTTTAGAAGTGTCGGCAGTGGAATTCTAGTCGCGAATGCAGGTGAGAGGATTCAGCCGGACAGCTATGGGTCGGTTTCTACCCTTCACGACAGGCAGAAATCGGCCAGGAGCCCCCCTAAGCTGCCCGGTGTCGCTTGGGACTCTTCAAAATGATGCCGTAATGCAGGCACACCTCGCTAATAGCCAGCGTAGACACGTATTCGCCGCAAAAATCCCTCCTGACAAGCGCGATAAGTAGCCAGCTAATTGTTAACGAAAACCTGAAGTATTCATTTGAGTTTTCAGATTCTTTCGCCGTGCGGCCTGTGCCTAACATCGACTCCACAGCGAACCAGTCCCGGTATCGCTCAATGGGATCAGATGACGCAGAGACCCGGATCCAAAGTCCCCTGCTGCCGCTGACCATTGATCGCCAAGCCGTCTGGTGCCGTCGAAGTGCTTTTGCACCAGGCCCTGGGATTTTTGAGGATCACCGATGAAGCTGGAAATCTTTCGCACGCTGTGGGGTTACACCGCCAGCAAGGCTCAGGCGCTCGATGAGTTGCTGCGGGCGGGCTTTGATGGCATGGAAGCACGCCTGCCACTGGACGCCGGTGAACGGGCCGAGTTTGGCGCGTTTCTCCAGGCCAACCGCCTGGGCTATATCAGCACTGTCTTCACCGCGTACGACGTGCTGCCCGACCAGTCGGCAACACCTGCCGTCCACCTCAATGACCTGGACCGCAAGCTCGCCTTGGCCGCCGAACTCGCTCCACGCTTCGTCAACGTACTGGCGGGCAATGACCGCTGGTCCTTGCCACAACAAGTGGACTTTTTTGGCCAGGCGCTGGATCTGGCGCGCAAGCACGGCCAGGTCTGCAGTTTCGAAACTCACCGCTCACGTTCGCTGTTCAACCCCTGGGTGACCCTGGAGTTGATCCGGCAACTGCCCGATCTGTTGTTCACCAGTGACATCAGCCATTGGGTCGTGACCTGCGAACGTCTGTTGAATGATCCGGCCGATGACCTGAGCGCTTTCATCGAGCGGGTTCACCATATCCAGGCTCGGGTCGGTTACGACCAGGGCCCGCAAGTTCCGCACCCGGCGGCTCCTGAATATGCAAAAGAACTGGCGTTCCATCAGCAGCACTGGGAAAGCATCTGGCGCTCGCAGCAAGCCCGCGGTTACCAGGTCAGCACCCTGACCCCGGAATTCGGCGCCGACGGTTACCTGCATCATTTGCCTTTCACCAATCTCCCGGTCGCCGACCTGTGGTCATTGAACGTGTGGATGGGCCAGGCCGAGCGCGAACACTTCGAGCGTTTCCACCACTCAAGCCATCCTTAGGGAGCCGATGCGTCATGCCTGACAATAAAAACAACAGCGCCAGCACTGACACACACAAAGCCAACTTCAATAGCATCCCGGTGGTCAACATCGCCGGTCTGTTCAGCGTTGAACTGGAACACCGCCTGGCCGTGGCCGAACAATTGGGGCGCGCCGCCAGCGAAGTCGGGTTCCTCTATATCACCGATCACGGCATCGACCCGCAACTGATCGCCAACCTGCGCAAGGCGGCCAAGGACTTTTTCGACCAGCCCTTCGACACCAAGATGCGGCATTACATCGGTACCTCGCAAACCCACAAGGGCTTTGTACCCGAAGGCGAAGAGGTCTATTCCAAAGGCAAGCCGGACCACAAGGAAGCCTTCGACGTCGGCTTCGAAGTGCCGGCCGATGACCCGCTGGTGCTGGCCAATACCCCATTGCTGGGGCCCAACGACTGGCCGCAGCTGGCAGGTTTCAAGGCATCGGTGCAGGCCTACTATCAAGCAATCTTCGCCTTGGGCCGGCGCCTGTTCGGCGGCTTCGCCCTGACCCTGGGCCTGGAAGAAAACTATTTCGACAGCCTGGTCACCCGTCCGCCGTCCAAGCTGCGCCTGATCCACTACCCCTACGACGGTGCCGCCCATGACGCACCGGGTCTTGGCGCCCATACTGATTACGAGTGCTTCACCATCCTCCTGGCCGACAAACCTGGCCTTGAGGTGATGAACAACCTTGGCCAATGGATCGATGCACCACCGATTGCCGATGCCTTTGTGGTCAACATCGGCGACATGCTGGAGGTGATGAGCGCAGGCGCATTCGTTGCCACTGCGCACCGGGTGCGCAGCGTGAAGGAAGAGCGTTATTCCTTCCCGCTGTTTTATGCCTGCGACTATCACACCCAGATCAAACCGCTGCCCGGGTTCGCCCAGGCCGGCAACGACTACGAAGAAATCACGATCGGCGAACACATGTATGGCCAGGCGCTGCAGACCTATCAGTATCTGCGCCAGAGGGTGGCCAATGGGGAAGTTCAACTGCCAGGCAAGGCACGCAAGCCCGCCAGTTTCGGACATTTGAAAAATCAGGCTCAACCGTCCTGATTGAAGTTTTCAGTTAAACCCTTACCTACGCCGGAGTCAGTAAAAGATGAAAAACAATAAAAAAAACCTGTTGAGCCTCGCTGTATTGGCAGCCGGCATGCTCGGTGCCTCGCTGAGCATGGCCTCGGCAGACACACTCAAGGTCGGCATGGAAATCACTTACCCTCCTTTCGAGTCCTATGACAAGGACAAGAACGTGGTGGGTTCGGACCCCGAATTGGCGGCGGCACTGGCCAAGCACATGAACGGCAAGGTGGAGTTCGTCGACACCAAGTTCCCGAGCCTGATCCTGGGTTTGAACTCCGGCAAGTACGACGCAGTCATTTCAGGCATGTACATCACGCCGGAGCGCCAGACTCAAGCCCAGACCATCGCCTATGCCAACACCGGTGCTGCGGTCATGGTGCCCCAAGGCAGCGAGATCAATGCGAAAAAGCCTGAGGACTTGTGCGGCTTGAAACTGGGCCTGGAACAAGGCACTACCTGGGTCAAGGAATTCCGCAAGCTGTCCGACGACTACTGCGTGCCGAACAACAAAGGCGCCATCACCGTCAGCGAGTACCCCTCGGCGCCCGAAGTGACCCAGGCCCTGTTGTCCAAAAACATCCAGGCCCAGGTTGAAATCGCCGGCGCCGCAAAAATGATCGCGGAAAAAACCAATGGCCGGGTCGTGATCACCACCGAGCACCCGATCTATCAGCAAACCCTGGGCATCTTCGTCAAGAAAGGCAACGACGAAACCTTCCAGGCTTTGCAAACGGCCTTCGAGGAGACGAAAAAGAGCGGTGAATACGCCGCTATCCTTAAGAAATATGGCCTGGAAGAGCCGACTGCCCAATAAAAACCTGTCCTTGTAGTCTGGTCATCTGCTGTCCTTGCACCGGGGCGGCAGATCGAGGTGCCCTATGCAATTCGATTGGTCGTACTTTCTCTCCCTGTTCTCCCTGCCAGATTTCTGGAAAGCCTGCGTCACGGTGATCCAACTCAGTGCCCTGGCCTGGTTCATCGGCATGCTGCTGGGTTTTGTCCTGGCCACGGCCAAGCTGTCCCAATCGCCCTTGCTGCGCATTCCGGCAGCTGTCTACATCTGGTTTTTCCGCAGCATCCCGTTGCTGGTGCTGGTGGTGTTCGTCTACAACCTGCCGCAATTGTTTCCCGGCAGCGGACCGATCCTGTCCAACCCCTTCTACTCCGGCTTGCTGGCCCTGGTGGTCACCGAGGCGGCGTACATGGCGGAAATCCATCGTGGCGGTCTGATTTCCGTGGCCAAGGGCCAAAAGGAAGCCGGGCGCGCGCTGGGTGTCGGCCTGTTCGGCATGCAACGCCTGATCGTGATCCCCCAGGCTTTCCGTATTTCGCTGCCCACTCTGATCAATGAATACATCACTGTGGTCAAGCTGACATCGCTGGTCTCGGTCATCTCCCTGACCGAAATCCTCACGGTCGGCCAACGCCTCTATGCCACCAACTTCCTGGTCATGGAGACCCTGGCGGCGGTAGGCGTCTACTACGTGTTGATCGTCACCGTGTTCGGTTATTTCCTGCAGCGCCTGGAGCGCTACCTGGACCTGAACTTCCGCAAGCCGCACACCCTCGACGCAGCCACCATTGCCAGGTTGAAGGCCAGCGCCGAAGCGTTGCCAGACACTGCGCGCAAAGCCGCCGGCAACAACGCGACGCCTATCCTGCAACTGAAGAACATCCAGAAAAGCTATGGCACGCACAAGGTGCTGCTGGGTATCGACCTGAATGTCGACTACGGCCAGGTGGTCTCGATCATCGGGCCATCCGGTTCCGGCAAGACTTCGCTGATCCGCACGGTCAACGGCCTGGAAAGCATCGATACCGGCGACATTCTGTTGTTCGGCGAAAAATTCATCGAAGCATCGGACAAACCCAACAGCTCCCGCCTGCGCAAAGGCGTGCGGCACATCGGCATGGTGTTCCAGAACTTCAACCTGTTCCCGCACCGCACCATTCTCGACAACGTCACGCTGGCACCGCGTTACCACGGCCAACCGGGCGAGCTGAGTGAACATCGAGCGTATGCGCTGCTGGACAAGGTCGGTCTGCTGGCCCATGCCCACAAGTACCCACACCAGCTCTCCGGCGGGCAGCAACAGCGCGTGGCGATCGCTCGGGCCCTGGCAATGGAGCCGCAGATCATGCTGTTCGACGAGCCGACCTCGGCCCTCGATCCGGAACTGGTCAACGACGTGCTCAACGTGATCCGCGACCTGGCGAAGGAAGGCATGACCATGCTGATCGTGACCCATGAGATGGACTTTGCCATGTCGATTTCTGACCGGGTGATTTTCATGGAGAACGGCAATATTCAACTCGACGCCGCACCTGAAACCATACGATGCGATGCCAAGGGAGAGCGAGTGCGGCGCTTTATGGGGATCGGTGCTCAATCGCCAAACCTGTCTGCAACGATGGACCCTGCATGAATAAGCGACTACTTTCTTTGAGCTTACTTCTTTCAGGAAAACACCCATGAATCTTGGAATAGCAGGACGCTGGGCGCTGGTCTGCGCCGCCAGCAAAGGCCTGGGCAAAGCCTGCGCACAGGCACTCGTGCGCGAAGGCGTGAACGTGGTGATCACCGCACGGGGCGAACACACGCTCAATGAAACAGCCCGTGAGCTCAGAGCGATAAATCCTGAGGTGACTGTCATCGCCGTGGCCGGAGACATTTCGACGCCCTTGGGTCGGGCGGCAGCGCTCGAGGCCCATGAGCATTTCGATATTTTGATCAACAACGCCGGAGGCCCTCCCCCCGGGGATTTCCGCGAATGGAATCGCGACACCTGGCTCAAGGCGCTGGATGCCAACATGCTGACCCCTATCGAATTGATCAAGGCAACGGTAGACGGTATGGCGGCACGCGGATTTGGCCGAATCGTCAACATCACGTCGAGTGCCGTGAAGTCCCCTATCGAAAGCCTCGGCCTGTCCAATGGCGCGCGCAGTGGCCTGACGGGGTTCATCGCAGGGCTTGCCCGACAGGAAAACATTGCCAGTCGCAATGTGACGATCAACAACCTGCAACCGGGCTCATTCGATACCGATCGACTGCGTGACACCCTGGTCGCTGCCGCCGAAGCGTCGGGGCAAGACAGTGAGATATTCCTTGGCGAATGCCGTGCCGAAATTCCTGCCAAACGCTTTGGCTCACCCGAGGAGTTCGGTGCGCTTTGCGCCTTCGTTTGCAGCAGCCATACCGGCTACCTGACGGGGCAGAACCTGTTGATCGACGGAGGAGCCGTTCGATCCAGTCAATAATGACGGCAGGCACAATGGGACAGGCAGTAAACGACCACATCTCTTATCCCGAATACCCCGCACAATCGCAACCTGTATTGGGTAATGCGAGCATGATCCATTGTAGGAGCGAGCTTGCTCCGGGCGGCGTTCCGACGATGGTCGTTAACGATGCCGCGTGTTTCCTGACTGAACGCAGCGCTCTTGAGTCCATCGCGAGCTAGCTCGCTCCTACAGAAGAGCCCTTGACTTAACACCATTACCCTTTATTGGGGGGGTATTCCCCATTATCGGGGCCCTTCCCCCAGCTCCTGATACGCCCGCTCAAAGCCCGCAAGCAATAGAGATGTGGCGCAGAGCCATTAATCAATTCCTTTCACTTTTGGCAGAAAAATTGCGTCGTCAACAGCCCGGCTCGAAATAAAACGTTTCGCCAGTCGGCCTGGAAGCCGTGGCTCGTTACCCAGGTATTGCCACGCGCTCCGGGGATCCCGTCAGAGGTGTTTGCGATGAAACTAGAAACCGGAAGGTTGAATCCTAGTCCATTGTTCAAAACCAGGCTGGCGTTGAGTATCTCTGCTGCCGCGATCATGCTGGGGCTGGGCTTGTCCCACACCCAGGCTGCACCCCTCGACAACACCGATCCACCGCCTCCTACCGACCCATCGGCGTTCACCAATCCGCCTGCCGACCCCAATGCCGCATCGCGGGATTTGCTCAAACTGCCGCCGGCAAACGTCGGCGCCTTCGACTTGCCCAATGGAGTAGTCGGTAACCGCCAAACCCCCTTGGTCGACAATGTGCTGCCACCCGATCTGCAACCCAGCTTCAATATCCCCACTAACGGTAATGCCAGCCCGGTGTTCGGGGTTCAACCGTTCACACAGAAGCTTGAACTGTTCGAGGAGTTCGGCTCGAACAAACTGGATGCGACCGACCCGCCTTCCCCCGTTCCGTTTCCGGTCCCGACGGTGGGCCCCGCACCGGCGCAGGATCCATTGCGGGTAGCGCGTAGTGGCCCGTCGCCGGATGCGCTGGATGCCTTTCTCAGGCAGCCGGCATTGACGCCCTTCCCGACAGAGTTCTCCAATGTACTGGACCGCAACCCCTGGAAGGCGCAGATCGAGGACTTCCTCAATCGCCGGGTCGATTCGCCCGCAGAAGGCCGGCCACCGGGAAAAGGCTGGTCGCACCAGCGTTTCAATGAGTTTTTCCCGCGCGACGACTTCAAGACTGTGCAAGCCGGCGCGCACGTCAACAGCGGCTTGCGTGATCACATGCAACGGCATAACTACGCCGTGGGGGAATTTGCGCCAGGCGGGCTCTATCACAACACCAATGGCACCCCGGCCAACGAGGGCACCACCAAGGGCATTCAAGTGCAGTTTCACGAAAACTTTCCTGTCCAGGACCATAATGCGTTGTGGACCTTCGACGGCACCTTTCCGCCCAAACTGCTCCTGGTACGCTATGGCCAGGCGATGCTGATGCGTCATTACGATGCCTTGCCCATTGACCCGTCGGCCAACCGGGGCTTTGGCCTGCACACCCTTACCACCCATGAACACAACGGCCACTCGCCCGCGGAAAGCGACGGCTTTACCAACGCGTTCTTCTTCCCGGGCCAGTACTACGACTATCGCTGGCCGATCCAGTTGGCCGGTTACGACACCATCAACACCACGGCGCAGGACCCACGGGCGGCGTTCCCCTGCGACCCCGGTGAAACCCTGTTCGTCAACGACGCCACCCCCGGCTTCAAGACCTGCGACCACGGCACCATCAAGATCCGTGGCGACTGGCGCGAAACCATGAGCACCCACTGGTTCCACGACCACATGCTCGATTTCACCGCGCAGAATGTCTACAAGGGCAACGCGACGATGATGAACTACTACAGCGCCGTGGACCGGGGCAACGAGGCGGTCGACGACGGGGTCAACCTGCGCTTGCCCAGCGGTTCGGCGCTGGGCTGGGGTAACCGCGACTATGACATCAACCTGACGATCGCCGACAAGGCCTGGGACCAGACCGGCCAGTTGTGGTTCAACCCGTTCAACACCGACGGTTTTCTCGGTGACCAGGTGCTGACCAACTGGGAATACAAGCCCTTCCTGGACGTACGTGCCCGCCGCATCCGTTTCCGTATTCTCAACGGATCGGTTTCTCGTTACTTCAAGCTGGCGGTGGTGCGTCAGGTCAATGGTAATGGTGGCGAGTTTCCTGGCCCGAATAACTCCGGGGTTTCCTATAACCGGGTGCCGTTCCACATGATTGCCAACGACGGCAATATCATGGAACACGCGGTGCCGTTCGATGGCAGCCTGGACCTCGATGGCGACGGCGACACACAGAACCACAATGCCATTCTGCCGATACAGGGCATTGGCGAGCGCTTTGACATCGTCATCGACTTCGCGGCAAACGGCATCAAGCCGGGCGACAGGATTTTCTTCGTCAACATCGAGGAGCATGAAGACGGCAAGCGTCCAAAACGTGACATTCGATTGGCGGATGTACTCTCCGAGAAGTACCTGCCCGTGGTCAGGCAAACCAGCCACGGGCCACAGTGGGTCAACGGTGACCCGGGCGTGGGCCTGTTCCTGCAACTGAACGTCCAGCCTTACACCGGCCAGGATGTCAGCATGAATCCGGTCGACTTCGAGCCCGCCAAGCCTGGCAAGCCCGAGGGCAAGTTCATGATCCCCCTGCCCTTGCACCGTGATGACCCTGCCGATATCGCCCGGCTTGCCCAGGCGCGGCACCGCACCTTTATCTTTGGCCGCTCCAACGGCACGGATTTTACCCCCTGGACGATCAAGACCGATGGCGGCCGAGGCTTCAACATGGACCCGCGCCGGATTTCCGCCGCGCCACAACTGGCCACTGGCCCGACACCGGCCGGGTTCAAGGGTGAAGGTACGCTGGAAATCTGGAAGATCCAGAACGGCGGCAATGGCTGGAGTCACCCGGTGCATGTGCACTTCGAGGAAGGGATCATTCTCACTCGAGGTGGCAGACCACCACCTGAATGGGAAAAAGGCGCGCGCAAGGATACCTACAATATAGGCCGCCATCCTGAGAGCCGAGACAGTGTCGAAATGGCCATACACATCCGTGAGTTTGCCGGTACCTATATGGAGCACTGCCACAACACCCAGCACGAGGACACGTCGATGCTGTTGCGCTGGGACTCCGAGCACCCGGGCCAGTTCCAGTTGATGCCCACGCCATTGCCCAGCTGGGACGGCGTGAAATTCGTGGACTCCGTTGCGTTACCGACATTCCGTACGGGAGATGGTGTCGGGCCACAGGTCAAGGTCAACAATAACCCGGGAGATAACAGCGGCAGTGGCAGTGGCAGTGGCAGTGGCAGTGGCAGTGGCAGCAGCGGTAGCGGTAGCGGAGGCAAAGGCAAGGGCTAGCGTCGTCTATCAACCGGCTGATCTAGTCGTCAGCAAACGCAAAAAAACGCTTGCATGACCCTTTCAACCCAAAGCCGCCTGAGATCACAGTCGGCTTTGGGTCGATGGCCATACATTGGCTGCCTGGCTTTTTCAGGGTGTCCACCGGCACCGGACCTTCTCATGCTGACTGTCTGCGCCAAGTGCCGGGGGATGTGCCGAACTGGCGTTTGAATGCGCGACTGAACGCGGCTTCGGATTCATAGCCAACTGCAAAGCCGACTTGCGCCACATTGCCGCGACCTTCGCGCAGGTGTTGAGCCGCCACGTGCATACGCCAGAGTGTCAGGTATTGCATCGGTGGCTGTCCGACCAACGCCGTGAATCGCTCCGCGAAAACCGAGCGCGACATGCCCACCTCAAGCGCCAGGGCTTCAGCCGTCCAGCCTTCGGTCGGACGAGCATGGAGTAGCGCCAGCGCACGCCCGATATGCGGATCCCGCAAGCCCGCCAACCACCCGCGCCGCTCGGCGGGGAGGCTGGCGACATACTGGCTGACGGCTTCGACGAATAGCAGCTCGGATAGCTTGGCGATGACCGTTGTCGAACCGACGCGGCCCGCCGCGATTTCACTGACAGCAAAACGGAACGAGCTTTCGATCCAGGCGCCTGAAGCCGTCGCGCGTACGTCCAGTTTCAACAAGGACGGCAACGACGAAAGCAACGGACTGAAGGGTGTTTCAGAGCCAAGGAATCCACACAACAACTGCGTGGCCTCGCCGCCCCCACCGTACTTGATCCGTGAAATTCCACCAACTTGCGGTGGCTGAATCACTTCTCTCGCAGGCATGGGCGCAACGCTCAGGTCGCTGCCAAAAGAGTGAGCGTCATTGCGAGGCAGCAGAACGAGTTCGCCCGCCCCCACATCGATGGCGGTGTCACCATCGATGCGTATTTGCATGCGCCCCGCCGCGACAAAATGCGACGCAATGATATGCCGGGGTACCGCCAGGAACGGTTTGCAATCATCCGCCGAAAGCCTTCCGTTGATACACCAGGGCGCAGTGAGTTCCGCCTCGAGGAACACCCCTCCAGACAGCCGAATCACCCGCAATACATCAGAAAGCGCATCCAGCAATTGCCAGCCCTCCTTTCCGGAGTCCGGAGCATGTAATCAGGCGCGCCGGTCATTTGCCGCCTGAACCGCGAGACCTAGATTAGCACCAGCGCGGATTCAGAGATCGAGACTGTTCCCAGAGGCTTAACCCAAGGTCATTGGCTCCGGCGTCAACCCTAATTGCCCGACTCCACAACAGGAGAACCCTATGAACACCGTCGTTACCCTACCCGGCTCAGACTCGGGCAACGCCGCCCGTTATGCCCGGATTGTCAGGTCATCGAAAAAAACCGAATGGCAGATCGATCGCGATCTGCTGCGGGACCGGAGTTTCGACTTCTCGTGCAAATTCCTGCCCGACGGACTGTCGCAGATCGACCGCCTGACCTTTCTCACCCCGGCCGAGGCACGCCTGCTCAGTCAGATTCAGGGCCGGACCTATGCGTATCTCTTTGGCCTGGTGGAGCGCTTTATCAGTGCCAAAATGCTCGATCAAGGTCGGGCCCATGTATTTGACAATCAACTCGCACTCGAAGCGCTGGTGCGTTTTTCCAACGACGAGATCAAGCACCAGGCGTTGTTCCGACGCATGGAGACGATGATGGGTTCGCAATTGCCTGCGGGCTATCGTCAAGTTGCCGATCCAAACGATGTGGCGCGCGCGGTACTGGCGGCCAGCACCTGGTCAGTGCTGGCGCTGACCTGTCATATCGAGCTGTTCGTTCAGTCGCACTACGTACAGAGCATCGCACCGCGCGAGGAGTTGTGCCCGCTGTTCAAGGACGTCTTCAAATTTCACTGGAAGGATGAAAGCCGGCACGTCGTACTCGATGAACTGGAGTGGCAGGCGGAGCACGCGAAGCTCTCGCCAGCCGAGCGCGACCAGGCGGTGAATGACCTGATTGCGTTGGTATCGGCCGTCGACGCAATCCTGTTGGCACAGTCGGCATCCGATGCCGACTACTTCATGGGTAATGTTTCACGTTCATTCAGTGCCGACGAGGCCGCGCAAATCAAGGCCAGTGTGCTGGGCGCGTACCGCTGGCAATACATTGCCTCGGGCGTGCAGCATCCTCACTTTGGCCGGCTGCTGACGCAGATGGCAACGCCTGCACAGATGTCCAGGATTCAGGCCGCGCTGGCCCCGATCATGAGCAATTGAGTGACCGCGCGCGACCGACTGCTCGTCGGCCGCGCGCTGTGGGAAGACGTGCTGTTAACAATCTATCGAGGATGGCGGCCATGACGATACCGATGTGGATGCTGCTTGGGTTTGCGACCTGGACGTTGCTGCTGTTGATGGCAACCGTCGGCGTTTATCGCTGGGTCGCCATCCTGTTCTCGAGTGCTCCGATCGCCTCTTTCCGAAGCGATCAGCTCGAAGGCGCAGACTGGTACCAGCGCGGGACCAGGGCACACGCCAACTGTGTGGAAAACCTGCCTGTCTTTGCCGTCATCGTGTTCGTGATTTCAGCCCTTGATATCAACGGTCCAGCAGTGAACTCCTTGTCCACACTCGTCCTGATCGCTCGCGTGTGCCAGTCACTGGTTCACGTATCCCATGTGCAGACCAATGCATTCGTCGCAGTCCGGTTTACCTTCTTTTGCGTTCAACTGGTCTGTTTTCTTGCGCTCATTGCAATAGCCGCTTTTTACGGCGCATGAAATCTTCAGCGATCGGCAGAAAACGCCCAGAAGTGGCCGGTGGTCGTTGCATTCAGATTGTCGCCGGTGCTTGGCTAAGCTTAATAAATCAGGGCGAACTGAAACCTGAGTGATTGCGACCATCAACAGATCGGTAGTCCCAAAGGAGACGACCATGTATGCGGTTATACGAACCTACCTGGGTGCTGGAGCAAAGGAGCTTTTCAAGCTTTTGGAAGAACGCAATGTCGACATAGACGCTACCCTGCGGACAGTACCTGGCCTGGTCAGCTACACACTATTGAATACGGGAGATGGTGGTACGTCGGTGACTGTTTGCAAGGACAAGGCCGGCAGTGATGCGAGCTCGAAAGTCGCGCGTGAGTGGATTCAGAAAAACACCTCGAATATCCGGGCGAACCCGCCGATCGTAACCGAAGGTCCGGTCATTGTGCAGATCAACTAGCGTGCCCTTGCGGTTGATCTCGCGACACTGGCGGTGTCGCAAGTTGCCGGCCGGTCCGCCTGCCGGCGAGTGCTATACTTCGCTCAGATTGCATGAAGTGTGCAACGTTCCCCTTGGTACAGATACCAACTGCAAAATCCTGGTTAACGGCTGCCGGACAAAGGAGGTCTACAGCAAACTCTAGATCGGAGGTGTGGCATGAATCGACACTATTACATCAGTGACAATCTCAACGAACTTGAAACCGTTGAAAATGAATTGGAAGCCAGCGGCATCAATTCCGAACAGATTCATGTGCTCAGTGAGAAAGTTGCTGATGTTGAACAACATCACCTCCACGAGATCAGCTCGTTAATGGAACAGGATGCTGTTCATTCCGGTGAGATTGGTGCGGTGATAGGTGTACCACTCGCAGCGCTGGTCCTGGGTGGCGCCTATTGGATGGGCTGGACCGAATCCGCCGTAGGCTGGATGCCCTTTATCTTCCTTGCCATTGTTGTTTTTGGTTTCTGCATCTGGGAAGGCGGTTTTTTCGGGTTCCAGGTGCCGAACACTCACTTCCGCAATTTCAGTCAGGCGGTAAAAGAAGGCAAACATATCTTCTTCGTGGATGTTGAACCGAATCAGGAACCGGTCCTGGACCAGGTCATCGGACATCATCCAATGCTGAAAATCGCCGGCACGGGAGCGGCAGCCCCCCACTGGACTGTAGCCTGGCAGCACAAATGGCATCAGTTCAAACGAGTGATATCGGGTTAGTTCCTGGAGACTCAAGGCCATCCGAAAGCTGGTTATTGACCAAAGAAAATGACCCGGCTGAGGAAAACATAATCTGCTTCGGTGGCCATCAGTCCGACGAGCACCAGTAAACACAACGGTGGCACCAATATCGCGTAGACCATGGCCAACCGCTCCCAGGCCATGTGCATGAAGATGGAGACAATCAAACCCGCCTTCAACAACATGAACGTGATAATCAGGAACCACCGAAGGTAGCCATGGAAGTGGAAATAGTCGACAAGGTACGACATCGTGCTGAGGACGAATAACAGTCCCCATATCTTGAGGTACAAACTGATTGGATGTTGCTGACCCTGAGCATGTGCCATCACTCGTGCTCCTCTACCACAAATAGAAGAAAGCAAAAATAAACACCCACACCAAATCCACGAAGTGCCAGTAAAGCCCTGCTATCTCGACGTTCTGATAATTTCCGGAGCGCTCATAATCTCCGCGCAAAACTTTCCGCGCCACGATGCTGAGGTAGAGGGCGCCGATTGACACGTGCAGTCCGTGAAATCCGGTGATCATGAAAAAGCTGGCGCCAAATTGCGCCGCCCCCATGGGGTTCCCCCAGGGGCGCACTCCTTCTGCGATGAGCTTGCTCCATTCAAATGCCTGCATGCTGACGAAGGTCACACCCAAGGCCGCGGTCGCCAGCATCAGGGCCGTGGTTTTCGCGCGATCACGGCGATAGGCGAAGTTGACGGCCATGGCCATGGTGCCGCTGCTGCTGATCAGCACAAAAGTCATGATGGCGATCAGAATAAGCGGGATTTCCCTGCCGCCGATCGTCAAGGCGAACACTTCACTGGGGTTCGGCCAGGCGGTGGTGATGGTCATGCGTACCGACATGTAGCCGGTCAGAAAACAGGTGAAGATGAAAGTATCGCTGAGCAGGAATATCCACATCATCGCCTTGCCCCAGTGGACCTGCTTGAAGGCCTCTTTATCCGAGGCCCAGTCGCTGGCGATGCCCGCCCATCCCGGTGCGGGTGGCGAGCCTGGTGGATTGGCTGAACTGGTCTCGGCTTGGGCGTGGGCTTGCGGGTGCGATGCCATGGTTTTTCACCTCAGGCCGCAGAATCTGGCGATGGCTTCATAGGTTTGCGGCGTGCTGGTCAGCAGCGCGAACAGCACAAACCAGAGACCCAACAAGTAATGCCAATAGATGGCACAGAGCTCTACGCTGGCGCTGAGTTGCGGCAACGGCACATGACGCAGGATTTTAGCGACGGTCCTGGCCCAGGCAATCAACCCACCCAACAGGTGGAAGCCGTGCACACCGGTCAACAGGTAGAAGAAACTGTTGGCCGGATTGCTGGTGACAAAGTAGCCCCAGGCGACAAACTGCTGCCAGACCCAGAGTTGCCCCGCCAGAAAGGCAATGGCAAATCCTCCCCCCAATACAAAACCAATGACCGTTGCGTCCATTCGAGCCCGGCGGGCGGCCATGCGCGACCACTGCAGTGCGATGCAGCTCAATACCAGGAAAGCCGAATTGACCCACAGCTGCCATGGATTGGCCAGCGGCGCCATGGGTTCTGTCAGGGGTAGCCAGTCGACCATTTGCGAGCGGGCGATAAAGGCGAGCAGAAAGAGAAAGAATAACGAACTCACCACTACCAGAAACAAGCGCAGGCCTAGCCTTGCGGTCTGGCTTCCATCGGCACCCTCGCCGGCCTGAATGCCCTCGGGATCGCGATTCCAACTGCCGCCGGGGTCAGCGCCGTCGGCGTTTCTCAATAGCAGTCTGTTCATGTTTTAACGTCCGCTATTCTGGTTCCGGCACCGAGTTGCCGCATTTGCTCCAGTTCCTCGGCGGAGACCGTTTGCGGAACGAAATCCTGTTCTATCCCCGGCACGCTGTAGTCATAGGCCCAGCGATGCACCACCGGCAGCTTCGCTCCCCAGTTACCGTGTACCGGTGGGGTGTCCGGCGTTTGCCATTCCAGGCTGGCCGCGCCCCAGGGATTACTGCCCGCGGGTTTGCCTTTGAATACGCTCCAGGCCAGGTTGAACACAAACAGCAATTGGGAAACGCCGACGGTCAATGCGACCACGGTAATGAAGGCATTCAACTCTTGCGCCGACTGCGGGATGAACGCGTAGTTTTCATAGGCGTAGTAACGGCGCGGCATGCCCTGGAAACCCAGGTAGTGCATGGGGAAGAAGATGGCGTAGGTACCCAGGAAGGTAATCCAGAAATGCAGCTTGCCCAGGATGTCGTTGGTCATGCGCCCGGTTATTTTCGGAAACCAGTGGTAGATGCCGCCGAACACCACCAATACCGGCGCGACGCCCATGACCATATGGAAATGAGCCACGACGAAATAGGTGTCCGAGAGCGGTATATCGACGATCACATTGCCGAGAAACAAGCCGGTCAGTCCGCCGACCAGGAAGGTGACGATAAAGGCCAGGGCAAACAGCATCGGCACGGTCAGATGGATATCGCCGCGCCACAGGGTCAGTACCCAGTTGTAGACTTTCAGCGCGGTCGGCACCGCGATGATCAAGGTGGTGACGGCGAAGAAAAAGCCGAAGTACGGGTTCATTCCGCTGACGTACATATGGTGTGCCCAGACCACAAAACTGAGTACGCCAATCGCAATGATCGCCCACACCATCATTCGATAACCGAAGATATTTTTACGCGCATGGGTGCTGATCAAGTCCGAGACCAGGCCAAACGCCGGGAGCGCAACGATGTACACCTCCGGGTGGCCGAAGAACCAGAACAGGTGCTGGAACAATATCGGGCTGCCACCCTGGTGATCGAGCTGCTGCCCCAGCGAAATCATCGCCGGCATGAAGAAGCTGGTGCCCAATAGCTTGTCGAACAGCATCATGACCGCGCTGACGAACAACGCCGGGAAGGCCAGCAAGGCCATGATCGAGGCCATGAAGATTCCCCATACCGAGAGCGGCATGCGAAACAAGGTCATGCCGTGGGTGCGCGCCTGCAACACCGTGGTGACGTAGTTCAAGCCACCCATGGTGGCGGCGACAATAAAAATCGCCAGTGAGACGAGCATCAGCACGATGCCCCACTCGACCCCCGGTGTCCCCCGGGCAATGGACTGTGGCGGGTAGAGTGTCCAGCCGGAACCTGTGGGTCCGCCAGGGACAAAGAAACTGGAGAGCAACACCACTACCGCCACCAGGTAGAACCAATAGCTGAGCATGTTGACATAGGGGAAGACCATGTCGCGGGCGCCCACCATCAGCGGGATCAGATAATTACCGAAGCCCCCCAGAAACAAGGCCGTCAGCAAGTAAATGACCATGATCATGCCGTGCATGGTCATCGCCTGATAGTAAGTACTGGCATCCATGAACGCCAAACTGCCGGGGAAGCCTATCTGCATGCGCATCAAGTCGGACAACACCACGGCGATAAGCCCCACGAACAGAGCCGTCAAGGAATATTGAATGGCTATGACCTTGTGGTCCTGACTCCAGATATATTTGGTCAGGAAGCTCTTGGGCTCGTGCAGTGCTTCTGTTTCGGCTTGCTCCGCATAGGCCATCACATCATCCTCCTGTCGAAGTTTCAGTGTATTGCTGGCTGCTTTGCGGCTACTTCCCTGGCTCCGCCTTGCTTGCATCAGCGTTGGCATTCGCTTTGGATTTGATAAAAGCGATCAGCGCGTCCAACTCCTTGTCGCTCGGTTTCAAGGCCGGCATGATGGCTGCGTAGCCCTTGACGATTTTGGCAGCGGGATCAAGAACCGATTCTTTCAGATAACCCTCATCGACCTTGACGCTCGTATCGTCGGCAAGGGTTTCGGTCTTGCCATACAGGCCCTGCCAGCTGGGGCCGACGCCCTTGTTGCCATCGACACTGTGGCAGGCCAGACAGCCAAGCGACCCGGCCAGCCGCTGCCCCTGCGCCACCAGGTCCTCACCTGGGCCCGATACTTGGCCAGTAGAAGCTTCATCGCCCTGCCGCGCAGCACCCAGTGATTTGATCAGGGCGACGAGCGCACCCAGTTCATCGTCAGAGAGAGTATAGGCCACCATGACCGGCGGGTAGCCTTGTACCAGGCGGGCCTTCGGATCGAGAATCGACTCTTTCAGGTAGGCCTCGTCGACCTGCACGCTGGAGCCATCGGCCAGCTGTTCAGCGCGGCCGTACAGCGCCTTCCATCCTGGGCCGAGACTGGTACTGCCATCCTGGCTATGGCAGGCACTGCATCCGTATTTTTCGACCAGCAGGCGGCCTTTTTCCACCAGGCCGTCCCGACCGGGCCTGGCGGCCGTCGTTAATGTCTGCGCGAAAGTCGGTTGGCTTTTCAGCCATTGATCGAAGACGCCCTGTTCTTCCACGATCATATGGCCGCGCATGTTGTAATGACCTACGCCGCAATATTCAGCGCAAAGGGTTTCATACTTTCCGGTTTTAGTCGGCGTAAACCAAAAGTACGACACCATCCCTGGCACCATGTCCATCTTGCTGCGAATTTGCGGAACGTAGAAATCGTGCAGAACGTCTTTAGCGCGCAGTAAGACTTTCACCGGCCGATCGAGCGGAAGGTGAACTTCATTATTCATTACAAGCACATCGTCCTGCCCTAGAGGATCTTTGGGATCAAGGCCGAGGGGATTGGATGAATCAACAAACTTGATATCCGATCTGCCCAGCTTTGCGTCCTGACCGGCAAAACGAAAGGCCCACTGCCACTGCTGGGCGACTACTTCAAGTTCGTAGGCATTTTTCGGCACCCGGATGAAATCATCGTAAACAACCAGGCCTGGCGCCAACATCCCGGCAATGCCTATCGAGGTCACGATGATCAACCATAATTCCAGCTTTTTGTTTTCTGGCTGGTAGGCCGCCCGGGCACCTTCCTTGTGACGAAACCGCATCACCGCGACTGCCATGAATACGACGATGGCAATGAAGAATATTCCGCTGATGATCAGGGTGATGAACAGGGTGGTGTCTATGGACCCCCAGTTGGACGCGGCCGGTGTCGCATGCCAGGGCGCGAGTATGTGGAATAGCACTGATGCAATAACGATTAGTATCAGGATAATTGCTATTGCCATTTGCTCTTCATCCTATTCCTGATGTTCATTGGTTATGCAAAAGCATCGCCACTGACATCCAAGCAGGCCAGACAAATACCACCCGTCCGGGCGGTAAAGTCAGTAAGGAGTATAGAGCCATCGGCTTGTACCGCGAGGCTGGCAAGGCAGTTCCGGTTGCCAGCTATACTTGGTTTCTGACAGCGGACGGCAGCGATCGGCCAGAAGCGGCCCCAAAGTGCGAACCCTGCCCTTGTGCAGTCGTCAAACATGAGTGATCGCAATGATCAGGGACGATAGCTAATAGATTCCGGCAACCCACATGGGAGGTTTCGTCATGAGTGCCCTGACGATCGAAGGCTGGTGCAAACCCAGCGGCGCCCCAAAATCCACCCCGATGGGGGAAGTCCATTTCTACGTCGACGGACCTCTCCATGTCCGTCTGGAGGAGGCCGAAGAGCGCTTGCAGCAGACTCACGAGCCTGAAGCCATGGTCGATGTCGACATGGAGACGATGGATTTGAAAATACCCGAGGGATACGCCCCGCTGTCCGACTGTAAAATGCGCGTCTATCTGCACCACGAACGCGGTCAGTTTCACCTGGTGGGGCACCGTGCGAGCGATGGCAGCCTGATCTATACCAACGCGGTGTTGATCGATCAGTTGCTTGAATAGCGGCTCGCCCGCAGCCTCAACCGTGCAACAGAAAGGCTCCCGGCGGAACCCGATGTCGCAGCTTCTTGCAGCGACCGGGTGCCGGCTGATGCCCGGGCGGGCGATCGGGAAACCAGATCCGGCATTTCCCCGGCGGCGGCAAATGGCCACGGGGAATCACAACCTCATCGTACGCGGGCGCTGGCGCGACGGAAGCCATTTGCACTGCTACTTCAGGCTGTGGTCTGTCAGCCGTCGGCGAAATCGATGCCCACGCAGCCTTTACCCGATCAAAAATGCCAGCTTGTTGCCCAGTGTCCGCTGCCGGTTGTTCAACAGGCGCCAACTGTGCATCCTGGATCTGCTCATCCTGCCCCTTCTGTACGGCAACCAGGCCCTCTCTGGCTTGGGGTGGGGTATTCGAAGCCCGGGCCTGCTGGGCCGCCTGGATCAATTGGAAGTTGCGGTTGCGTAACTCGACGTTGCTTCCAACCTGCACGTTCGAGCGCAGCGCCAATGTTTCAGCCTGTTGGTACTGCCCCTGCTGAAGACGCAACACGCCGAGGTAATGCAGCGTCGCGGGATTGTTCGGTTGAATATGCAGGGCACGCTCCAGCGTGGCAGCGGCCTGGTCCAGCTGGCCATTTTCATACTGCCGCGAGGCGGTTTCGATCAGGGTGGTAGACGCGCGGTTACTTTGCGTGGGCGCGCTACGCTCGGCAGCAACGGAACACTGCGACGCGACTGCGCAGAACGCCAAAAGGACACCCGGTAGAAAAATCTTGGTTGGCATCAGGGGACGGACTCGACTGATCTCGGACGGCACTGCCCGAAAACAGGCCACCAGCACTGTTCGCCTTCTGCGGTACAGGGCCCCTATTGACCTGGCCAGTACCCTGAAGTTCCCGCTGTAAAGGCCGTCGCGGCCAATACCTCAAAGGCGCCGAACACTGGGGCCATCGGCTATTTAAACAGCGGCTCTCTAGAACTTTTCCCTATTTATCGGTCTATGTGGATAGGCCCATCCACCCGGCAAGCGCGAACCCGCAGCCAGATGGCCACACGTCCAATTGTCAATCAGAGGTTGTCTTCGTTCATGAAATTCCATGACCCACGGATGGTGCTCTTCGGCCTGTTCGCGCTCGCCGCAGTGGGCTCGGCATCAGCAACACCAATGAAGACCCCAACCCCTGTTCTCGCCCCTGAAGTCGCAGCCGTTCAGGCTCCGGTCAAGGCGGCCGACAACCCTTGGCCGACCTTGGCCAGCATGGCCGGCAAGCAGACAGGAACGTTGCTGGCCCATGACGACCGATACTGGCATGACGGCCGTTGGCACTATCGCAGAGATGATTGGCGCCGAGACGACTGGCGTAGAGATCAATGGCGTAGAGATCAGTGGCGTAGAGAGCAGGCCCGCCGAGAAGCCGAGCGCGATCGTTATTGGGAGCGACACCAGGATCGGGACATGCGATACCGCTACGAGGACGATCGCCGCTACTATCGTCGCTAGTGCCAAGCCACGCCTGCATCACTCATCTTACATACACGGAACGAGTGTTGCCTCGACCGGTGCATTCACAGTCGGTAGCTGTCCTTTAAACAGGCAACTACCGGCCGATTCTGTTGAAAAAGTCGGCCATGGTTTGCGCATCAGAAAAGGACGCGCCCGAGATTGAAATCCTTACTTTTGGCAGAGGCTTCCGGACTCGGATTTCACGTAGCAGCGTGCAAAAAAGGCATTTTCACTAGTCAATGATCAGGCAATTTGGGCAGACCGACTTTTTCAACAGAATCGGCCACTAGCTGACAATCGCATTCACCTTTTTATCACCGCTTGAACTGGCTGGGTGCTATCAGTGCAGTGACGGGTTGCGATATTTTCTCAGGCAGTCGCCGCAGCCTGGTTTGGTCGCCGGAACCCCGACTTGCCGAGTCAGCCCGCCGGCCATACGATTCGACTATTCCTCAGGCGGAGGAGTCATTGTGAAGCCGGTGATGCTCCTGACGCGCATCCTGGCGCCTGCCATCGCTCTGGCGCCTGCCATCGCTCTGGCGCTGGCATCTGCCGGCCTGCATGCCGACGACCCGTTCGCGCCGTTGCGCGACGCCATGGTGCGGGAGATCGCCAACCTGTCGTCCGTCACCCGCGACGACACCGGCAGGGCCGAGTTTTCCGCGCCGGTGATGGCCGCGATGGCCAGGGTGCCACGCCACAGGTTCGTCCCGCCCGACGAGGTGCCCTACGCCTACGAGAACCGGCCGCTGCCGATCGGCTACGGACAGACCATCTCCCAGCCCTACATTGTCGCCCTGATGACCGACCTGGCGCAGGTCGGGCCCGGCGACGTGGTACTCGAGATCGGCACTGGCTCGGGCTACCAGGCGGCGATCCTCGCCGAGCTGGTGCAGGCGGTCTACACGATGGAGATCATCGAGCCGCTGGCTGTGCAGGCCGGGGAGCGCCTGGGCCGGCTGGGATATGCAAAGGTGCAGGCCCGGCTGGGCGATGGCTACCACGGCTGGCCCGAGCACGGGCCTTACGACGCCATTCTCGTCACCGCCGCCGCCAGCCATGTGCCGCCGCCACTGATCGCCCAACTCAAGGCCGGCGGGCGGATGGTAATCCCGGTCGGCGCGCCGTTCATGGTCCAGTACCTGCTGCTGATCGAGAAGGCCGGTGATGGCAGTGTGTCCACCCGGCAGGTGCTGCCTGTGAGCTTCGTGCCGCTGGTCGGAGGCGGTTGAACATGCATTCGCCGCCGTTGCTCGCCCTGGCGCTGCTGTCTGCCTCCGTGCTCGGCTATGAGGTGCTGCTGCTGCGTCTGCTTTCGATCATCCAGTGGCATCATTTTGCCTACATGATGATCAGCGTCGCGCTGCTCGGCTACGGCGCTGCCGGCACCGCCGTGGCGCTGGCACGGCCTGTGCTGGCGCCGCGCTTCCACGGCGTGTTCATCGGCGGCGCTGTACTGTTCGGGCTGAGCGCCATCGCCTGCTTCAGCCTGGCCCAGCAGGTTCCGTTCAATCCCCTCGAGATCCTCTGGGACGCGCGGCAGCCGGCGCGCCTGCTGCTGATCTACCTGCTGCTGTTCGTGCCGTTCTTCTGCGCGGCGGTGTGCATCTGCCTGACCTTCACCTGCTTTCAGGAACAGATTCACCGGATCTACGCTTTCGACATTCTCGGCGCCGGCGTGGGCAGCCTGGCGATCGTCGCCGCGCTGTTCGCCCTGACGCCCGTTGATGCGCTGCGGCTGCTGGGTGGCACCGGCATCGCCGCCGGGGCGCTGGCCGGCATGGCTTGTACCGGGCGCAGGCACTGGCTCGTGCCGTTGCTGCTGGCGGCGGCGGTCGCAGTGCCCGCCGGCGTGCCCGGGCGCTGGATCGCCCTGTCGCCCTCCGAGTACAAGGAACTGAGCCAGACGCTGCGTATCAAGGATGCGCGCGCAATCGCCCAGACCTGGAGTCCGCTGGGCCTGCTCACGGTCGTCGACAGCCCGACCATTCCCCTGCGCCACGCGCCGGGCCTGAGCCTCAACGCGACTCAGGAACCGCCCGTGCAACTGGCCATCTTCACCGACGGCGACGGCCTTTCCGTGCTGAACCGCTATGACGGGCGCCGCGAGCCGCTCGCCTACCTGGACTACCTGACCTCGGCTTTGCCCTATCACCTGCTGCGGCAACCCCGTGTACTGGTGCTGGGCAGCGGCGCCGGCGCCGATGTGCTGCAGGCGATCTACCACGGCGCCAGCGCGGTGGATGCCATCGAACTGAACCCGCAGGTGATCGATCTGGTCCAGCGCCGCTTCGCCGACTTCTCCGGCAAGCCGTACAGCGGGCCCAACGTCCGTGTGCTGATCGGCGAGGCGCGCGGCCTGGTGGCTTCGCGCAGCGAGCCTTACGACCTGATCCAGATCGCCCTGCTGGACTCCTTCGGCACCGCCTCGGGCGGCCTGCATGCGTTGTCCGAGAACTACCTGTACACGGTGGAGGCCATCACCGAGTACCTGCGCCATCTCGCGCCGGGCGGCCTGCTGGCCATCACCCGCTGGGTCACCCTGCCGCCGCGCGATATTCCCAGGCTGCTGGCCACCGCGGCCGTGGCCATCGAGCGTGACGGGCAGGCCAGCGCGGCGCGCCGCATCGTCATGATCCGCGGCTGGAAGACCGCGACGCTGCTGGTCAGCAACAGGGATTTCGACGACGCCGGCATCGCCGTGCTGCGGGAGTTCTGCCGGGCGCGCTCCTTCGACCTGGCCTACTACCCCGGGATGACCGTGACCGAGGCGAACCGCTACAACCTGCTCGACCGGCCCTGGTTCTTCGACGCGGCGCAGGCCCTGCTGTCCGGCGAGCGCGCGGAGTTCCTGGCGCGCTACAAGTTCGACGTGCGTCCGACCACGGATGATCGGCCGTATTTCTTCCACTTCTTCAAGTGGCGCTCGCTGCCGGAACTGCTGGCGCTGAAGGCGCAGGGCGGCCTGTCAATGCTGGAGTGGGGCTATCCGGTGCTGATCGCCACGCTGCTGCAGTCCGGCGTGGCCGCCGTGCTGCTGATCCTGGCGCCGCTATGGGTGGCGCGGCGGCGCCAGCGGCGGTCTCGAAATGCGGCTTTGGCCAGGTTCGAACTTCGGGTCGTGTCCTACTTCGCAACCATCGGCTTCGCCTTCATGTTCGTGGAAATCGCCTTCATCCAGAAGTTCACCCTGTTCCTCAGCCACCCGTTGTATTCGGTGGCGGTAACGCTCAGCGCGTTCCTGATCTTCGCTGGCCTCGGCAGCCATTACTCCGGCCGGCGGCGGGCGGGCAGTGGAACGGGTGTGGGGCCCCGTCATCCGCTGGCGCGTCCGGTCCTGGCGATCTGCGCGATCGTCCTGCTCTACCTGATCGTCCTGCCCCCGTTGTTCCAGTTGCTGGCGCCGGTGCAGACCCTCGCCAGGTTCGGCATCTGCGCCGCGCTGGTAGCGCCGCTGGCGTTCGCCATGGGCATGCCGTTTCCGCTCGGACTCGGGCGCGTCTCCGCGTGCGCCGAAGCACTGGTGCCGATCGCCTGGGGCGTCAACGCCAGCGTATCGGTGGTGGCGGCCGTGCTGGCGACCCTGCTGGCGATCCACCTGGGTTTCACCGTGGTGTTGCAGCTGGCGTTGCTGCTGTATCTCGCGGCGGCGGTCATGTTTCCCTGATCGCGGCGGTTCGGAGCGAAACGTCAACAGCCCCTGGTGAGACGAATGGCCTGTTGGAACGCCGCTTGCCGCAGTTCACACGTTTCGCCGTGTCGATCAGCGAAGGTGACGCCTTTCCTGCTTCGAAGCTAAACATTTAAAATGTGGACGTGTGCGTCATGCCAAAGATGAGAGGTTCCGTGCCGCAAGCAATTGGTTTTGGCCGACGCAGTCGAGTCGTAAGAGGTGGCTTTCATCCCATAGCTGCCGGTGTTGACCGGTTGAATCCACAGTCGATTTGCGCCTTTGCAGACGTCATCTAGACTTTTCACCAGCTAATGGAGCAGCGCCGTTCGTTGTGAGTCCCGAGGCCCGCCCATGCGGGCTTTTTCATTTCGGCCAAAAGCGGTTAGCCGGATTACCTGTTTGGGATTGGCTTTTGGCTGCCGTCACCGTCAACTTGGGATCGATTACAGCCCTTCGCCGAGGGTGGATGTGACATTTAATTATTACGGCATCACGGGGAAACACGGGGTTGTAGCCAGCTTGTGAATGCCGTCAAACCCTCGCAATTCCCCGAACTACCCCCGACCCGCCCCGAAAGATTGGCCCAAGAATTGGCCCAGCCATCCCCGGTGCTCAGCCGAACCAACACCCTCCCAAAAATCAGCTCGGTGCATAGCCGACGGTCTCAGCGACTGAGCTTGCTAATCTTTGAACCCTGCAATCCCACCCCAGCCATTAAGCCCTTTTGATCAAAGATGAACGCATAGATATCAGACTGAATCGTTGACGTAGTCAGCGACTTGGCCACGCCTGCATCTTCGACCACGATGCTTGGGCCCACGCCAACCTCAAACCCACTGCCAGTTTTCAGATCTTTCAGCGCAGAATCACTCATGAAGAACATCACGTACCCAAACCTCTGCACGCCTGCCTGAAGGCCGTATGAGGCTGCTGTAGTCGAGTAGTACCCCGTGACTTTGCCGTTCTCGATCAATTCGCCTTTGCCATGGTGTGCGCCGGCGATGAACCCCGCTTTCACCACATCCGGGAAAACGAGGATACCCTTGGCTCGCTGCGCCAGGGCGCGCGATTTCGGTGTATTGGTGTACAAACTCTGTAACGCCGCTTTCGCTTCCTGGTCCATCGCAGCGTCCACAGCCTTTGTACCAGAGGCGGAAGTTGATTGATCCATTTGGCAGCCCGCAGTGATTGCGAGAATTGAAATCATTGCCATCATTCGAAGGTATTTGACCATGAGAAATACTCCGTTTCTGCACTTGCCGTTGAGGAGCCTGAGTGACGACAGTCGCTGCGGATCAAAGACTGACGGGGCTGACCTTTATTGTGTCGCTACTCACAGACAATAAGACTTTAATCCTGATACGTGATTGGTCAAATACTATGCAGATGCATGTTCAAATCAGCTCAATAGCGGTGTTGCACTCAGCTCCTGCAACCGCCAGGCCTCCTTTCCTCGAAAGTCCGTTCAATCCAAGACAACTGAAATTTACCTTCCTCCGGCGTCCTGCCGACCGAACACAATCCATCTTTCGCAGTAGTGAACCATCAAAAAATCGCTGGTAGTCTCGCCGCCACGTTCGCTCGACATTAAGGGATGTAGGCGAAAATAGAAGCCCCGGGGCCGCGAACCTACGGGGCTTTGCTTTTTCTGTCTGGTGCTACGCTGACCTCATACCCGAGGAACTGCTAAGCCAAGTTCTGACCTACTCCCTTCCCTGCTTTTCAAAATCAACGAAAACCAGCTTGCCCTTGAGGCTGCAATTCTTGAACTCTCCGACTGGGTCGAGCAACGCGGGTCAGCTGAGGTCGCCGAAAACGTGCGCGACGCCCTGGAAGCAATTGACCGCAATGAAGAGTTCATCAGATGACGCTCGCGGTGTTGATGGCGCCGGAGTGACTGCACCCGGCCGATTCTGTTGAAAAAGTCGGTCTGCCCAAACTGCCTGATCATTGACTGGTGAAAACGCCTTTTTTGCACGCTGCTACGTGAAATCCGAGTCCGGAAGCCTCTGCCAAAAGTAAAGATTTCAATCTCGGACGCGTACTTTTCTGATGCCCAAACCATTGCCGACTTTTTCAACAGAATCGGCCAGGAGCGGTCATCAGGCACCGAAGTGCCTGATGACGTTTTGACGATGACCCCCTTCCCCGTCACCCAGTTGAAAACCGCTTGCGATAATCACTCGGCCCCACCCCGAGACGCCGCATGAACGCCCTTCTGAACCCATCAATGTTTGCATAGCCGACGGTATCGGCCAAGCGCTTGAGTGATACGTCCGACTCCTCAATCAGCCGTCTGGCCGCATCGATGCGGGCCAGTTCGACAAACTCGGCCGGCGTCGAACCGGCTTCGGCCTTGAACGTACGGGCAAAGTTGCGTTCGCTCATGCCGGCGCGTGCGGCCAGGATGGGTACGCTCAAATCGGCCTTCAGGTGCTGCACGACATACTCCTGCACATCCCTGATCACACTCCGCTCGGCGGTTTGCGCTGCCAGTTGCGCGCTGAACTGTGATTGTCCGCCAGGTCGCTTGAAGAACATCACCATTTCACGGGCAACGCTGAGCGCCAGCTCCCTACCGTGATCCTCTTCGACAAGCGCCAGGGCCAGGTCCATGCCGGCGGTGACGCCCGCCGAGGTGTAGAGGTTGCCGTCCTTGATGAAAATGCTATCGGGATCGACGTGGGCCTGGGGATGTTCCCTTGCGAGTTTCGCGCTGGAATTCCAGTGAGTGGTAACACGGCGCCCGTCGAGCAAGCCCGCAGCAGCCAACAGGAAGGCACCGCTGCAGACCGAACCGATACGGCGCACTGATTTCGCCTGTTGTCGCAGCCATTCCTGCAATGCGGGGTTCAGGGCAATCTCGTCGATGTGCGGGCTGCCGGCCACGAGCAACGTGTCAATCCGGCCTTTATAGGTTTCGAAGGTCTCGTCGATGCCGAGCTTCAGACCGCTTGAGCCTTTGATCATCCCTTTGTCGGTCCCGATGACTTCGACCCGGTAGGCGCGTGGATTGCCAAGTTGTCTGGCCGCCTCGGCGAAGACGTCAGCCGGACCGACCACATCCAGCAGCTGCACGCGGGGGAATGCCAGGAGGGTTATGCGCATGATGTCTGTCCTCGTCGAATCATTGGCTGAATACGTCGGAAGCGTACTATTTCAGCCAGCGACTGTTTGGCTGAAAATAGCTCTAACAGCAAATTCAGTCAAACGGGAGACACCCATGAACACTGCATACACCCCCAACGTCGCTGCAGCTCAATCAGTATCGACCAGCAAGACGTCCATCAAGAACCTGCCCATCAATCTGTTCGGTTCAGTCATGGGCCTGGCCGGCCTGGGCCTCGCCTGGCGCTTGAGTGCTCAGCATTACGGCGTCGGAGGCCTGCTGGGTGAAGCGATTGGCGCATTTGCCGGTCTGGTATTCGTGTTGCTGACGCTGGGCTACCTCAGCAAGTGGGTGAAGCATCCCGAAGCGGTACGGGCCGAATTCAACCATCCGGTCGCCAGCAATTTTTTCGGCACCGTCACCATCGCCCTGCTGCTGCTTTCCGCAGTGGCAGCGCCCCACAGCCAACTGCTTGGACAGGCACTCTGGATACTGGGCAGCGTATTGACCGTGTTGCTTGCCGGCCTGGTGGTTTCGCGCCTGTTGTCGGGCAGTCACGATCAACTCAATGCCGTACCCGCCTGGCTGATTCCGGGCGTTGCCACCCTCGATATCGCGGTAACCGGTGCGCACATGCCCATGGCCTGGGCTGCGGAGTTCAACCTGTTTGCGCTTGCCGTGGGTGCGGTGCTGGCACTGGTTTTCTTTACCCGGATCTTTTCGCGGTTGGTGCATCAGGCCGCTCTGGCCAAAGGCATGGTGCCTTCACTGATGGTCTTGATTGCACCGTTTGAAGTCGGTTTCCTGGCGTACACCAACGTGTTCGGCGAGATCGACCGATTTGCCAGCATGTTGTTCTACTTCGGCCTGTTCCTGTTCGTGGTACTGAGCTTCAAAGTGTTCCGTCGCGATGTGCCTTTTGCCCCTTCGTGGTGGGCAATCAGCTTTCCCATCGCGGCCCTGAGCAATGCTGCGCTGAAGTATGCCCATGCCCAGGACAGCACGTTGCTGACGGCCATCGCGGCAGTGATCTTGCTGTTCCTCACTGTGGCCCTGTTTGTGTTGACCGTGAAAACCCTGGCCAGTCTGTTCAGCGGCAAACTGTTGGCGAACTGACGTTTACCTCCCTTTGGCGAGCCTTGACCGGCTCGCTTTTTTTTGCCAACACAGGTCTTGTCGAATGACTTACACCACATCCTGGTTACTGCTGATTGTCGCCGGCTTCCTGGAAATCGCCTTTGCGGTTGGATTGAAATCCGCAAATGGCCTGGATCGGCCCTGCATCCTGGCCGGCACCTTAGTGGTATTGGCCAGCAGTTTGTACTTGTTGACGATGGCATTGCGGGTCCTGCCCGTGGGCACCGCCTATGCGGTCTGGACCGGTATCGGCGCTGCCGGTACAGCCATCGTCGGCATGTATTGGCTCGGTGACGGGGTTTCGCTTTGGCGGTTGTTCTGGGTCGGCTTGATTCTGCTGAGCGTCACCGGGCTGCGCTGGGCAGCCTAGACACCAGAGTACGACGTACCTATAAACCTTGAGAGATTAGCCAAACGGGAGGCCAGATCACTGGTTTTTCATACGTAATCTGATTTGTGTTTTTTAAACGCTGGCTGCGCTGATTCAAATCACGAAGGGTTCAACCCATTACGGGGCTGACTCCAACAGGTCAATCAACCGGGGCTCAATTGAAGTCGCCGATACCTCAAGCAGCGCCAGCGTCACCGGGAGCTTGAAGCGTCGTCGCCCCGCGCTGCCGGGATTGAGAAACAATCGTTCCCCGCGCCACTCGATGCGTGGCTTGTGGGAGTGGCCAGTGATCACCAGCTGTACGCCTGTCTCCAGTTCGACCGGGACATCGGCAATGTCATGCACCAACAACGCCTGCCAACCGTTGAGGTCGAAACGCAGAAAATCAGGGAGATGTTCTGCCCATGCCAGGTCTTGATCATTGTTCCCGCGCACGACGTGCAGGGGCGCAATAGAGGCCAGTCGGTCAAGGACTACCGGGGCACCGATGTCGCCGGCATGAATGATTCGCTCGCACCCCTGCAGGGCGGCAAACGCTTCGGGACGCAGCAAGCCGTGGGTATCGGAAATCACGCCAACTTTCATGCAAGCTCCAGGACACATTCAGGAATCTGCCACAGTATCCAGCACACCTGCCAAAGCGTCTCCTCGCTGATCCTGCTCAGTCGTACGCAGGTTCTGTTTCGTCCAGGTGATCAATGTGCTTGAAGCGCTCAACCAGAAAATCGATCAGGCTGCGCACTCGCGCCGACAGGTGTAACTGTTGCGGGTAGACCGCGAAAACATCGGCGCGAGTTGGTGTCTGGTCCTCCAGCACTAATCGCAAGCGGCCACTGCGCACATAGCGGGCGATATCCCATTCTGCCCGCAGAAGAATACCGTGGCCTTCCAACGCCCAGTTCAGGGCCACTTCTCCGTCATTGCAGCCCAATGCGCCACGGACTTTGATGTTTTGTGTACGCCCACCGTTAGTAAAGCTCCACACCCCGTAAGGCGTTTCGTTCTGCCGCAGAAAGATGCAGTTGTGTTGCTGTAAATCCGTGAGGCGTTGCGGCACGCCGTGTTTTTCCAGGTACAGCGGTGAGGCGCATAACAATCGGCGATTGGACGCGATCTTGCGTGCATGGAAGGCAGCGTCCGGCAGCGTACCGAAACGAATGCCCAGATCAAACCCGTGCGTCGTCAGGTCAAGGGGGTGATCGCTGATTTCCAGCTGCACTTCCACCTCCGGGTACTGTGCGAAAAACGCGCCCAGCGCCGGGCCGATGTAACGGCGACCAAACCCCAGCGATGCGTTGACCCGTATCAGGCCTTTAGGCGTAGCCCGACTGCTGCTGATCAACTGCTCGACCTCATCTATCTGCGTCAGGATGCGAGCGGCATGGGAGAAAAGCAGTTCGCCCTCTGAAGTCAGGCTCATTGAACGTGTGGTGCGATTGACCAGGCGGATGCCCAATCGAGCCTCCAGCGAGGAGAGACGCTTGCTCACCGCCGGCGGTGTGATGCCCAGTTCCCGCGCCGTGGCAGCGAGGCTGCCTTTATTGGCCAGGAGGTAGAAAAATGACAAATCCAGAGTCTGGCTCATTCGTAACTCAAAGTTATTTATGTAGTGATTCTGAGTAACTCACACCTATTTGTTCACTACATATACTCCGCTCACACCCTGATTGAACAGCCCGTTCGACAGGCAAAACAAGAACGTTACGAGAGTGGAGTTGACCATGAGCGCATACAAGATTGCAGCGGTTCCAGGTGATGGCATCGGTGTTGAAGTGATCGCCGCAGGCGTCGAGGTGCTGCAAGCCCTGTCGAAGAAATCCGGCTTCGAACTGGATTTCAAACACTTCGACTGGAATTCGGATAACTACCTGAAAAACGGTTACTACATTCCTGAAGGGGGTCTGGAAGAACTGAAAACCTTCGACGCGATTTTCTTCGGTGCCGTGGGAGCCCTCAACGTACCGGATCACATTTCCCTGTGGGGCCTGCGCCTGCCGATCTGCCAGGGCTTCGATCAATACGCCAACGTGCGTCCGGCGCGCGTGCTGCCTGGGGTGAAAAGCCCACTGCTCAACGGTGACCAGATCGACTGGGTGGTGGTGCGAGAAAACTCCGAAGGCGAGTACTCCGGCAACGGCGGTCGTGTGCACCGGGGCCTGCCGGAAGAGGTTGCCACTGAAGTGTCGGTATTCACCCGTGCAGGGGTTGAGCGCATTCACCGGTTTGCCTTCGAACTGGCGCAAAGCCGCCCGCGCAAACACCTGACGATGGTCACCAAGTCCAACGCCCAGCGTCACGGCATGGTGTTGTGGGACGAGATCTTCTACGAAGTGGCCAAGGACTTCCCGGACGTGAAGATCGACAAGGAGCTGGTGGACGCCGTGACCACGCGCATGGTGCTCAAACCCTCGACCCTGGACGTGATCGTCGCCACCAACCTGCACGCTGACATTCTGTCCGATCTGGCCGCTGCGTTGTCCGGCAGTCTGGGCATCGCGCCGACCGCCAACCTGAACCCGTCGCGCAAATTCCCCTCGATGTTCGAACCGATCCACGGCTCGGCTTTCGACATCACCGGTAAAGGTGTAGCCAACCCGATTGCAACCTTCTGGACGGCGGCAATGATGCTCGAACACCTGGGCGAAGCCGCTGCGGCCAAACAGCTGATGTCAGCCATCGAAGCCGTGACCGAAAGCGGTCTGCATACCCCTGATCTGGGCGGTACGGCTACCACCCGCCAGATCACGGATGCGGTCATCGCGTTGATCAACCGCTGATGTTTTTCAGCGATTCAAAGTAGTACTGCGGCACAACGCCAAGGGGCAGATCACTGGATCCGACTCCTTGGCATTTCCTGACAACAATAAAAAATCAGGGCCCTGTCATGAAAAGAATATTCGGCAAACTCTACGTACAAGTGCTCATCGCGGTCATCCTCGGCGCCATTGTCGGAGTGTTCGTTCCTGAAACCGGAGCTGCGCTCAAACCCTTGGGCGACGCCTTCATCAAACTGATCAAAATGCTCCTCGCACCGGTGATCTTCCTGACCGTAGTCACAGGGATCGCCCGCATGGAAAACATGAAGGAACTGGGCCGGGTCGGCTTTCGCGCCTTGCTGTATTTCGAAGTGGTGTCGACGCTGGCGCTGGTGGTCGGACTGGTGGTGGTCGATGTGTTCAAACCCGGCGCGGGCATGAACATCGATGTCGCCACCCTCGACACTTCCAGCCTGGCTACCTACACCTCCGCGGTGAAACATGCCTCGTTCATGGACTTTGTCATGAACATCATTCCCGATACCATTGTCGATGCCTTCGCCAAGGGCAATGTCCTGCAAATCCTGTTGTTCTCCATACTGCTGGGCATCGCCCTGGCCCACGTCGGTCCGCGCGGCAAAGCATTTGTCGACACCCTGGACAGCCTGATGCAGGGCATGTTCCGCATCGTCAACATGGTCATGCGCCTGGCCCCGATCGGCGCATTCGGCGCCATCGCATTCACCATCGGCAAATACGGTTTTGGCTCGCTGTTCTCGCTTGGCAAGCTGATGGCTTGTGTGTACCTGACCTGCGCCGTATTCGTGATCTTCGTGCTCGGGCCGATCTGTCGCTACAGCGGTTTCAGCCTGTGGAAGTTCCTCAAGTTCATCAAGGAAGAACTGTTCACCGTGCTGGGCACCAGCTCCTCGGAATCGGTGCTGCCGCAGATGATTTCCAAGATGGAAAAGGCTGGCGTGTCCAAACCCGTCGCGGGGATGATCATTCCCTCCGGCTTGACCTTCAACCCGGACGGACAGGCGATCTACTACACCATCGCCGCGATTTTCATTGCCCAGGCGACCAACACGCCACTGACCCTGACCGATCAATTGATCGTGCTGGCGGTGCTGATGTTCACCTCCAAGGGCTCGGCGGGTGTCACCGGTTCCGGCTTCATCATTCTGGCGGCCACGCTGTCATCCCTCGGCACCATTCCGGTGGCGGGCATGGTCCTGCTGCTGGGTGTCGACCGCTTCATGTCGGAAGCCCGTGCAATCACCAATACCATTGGCAACGGTGTCGGCACCATGGCGATTGCCAAATGGGTCGGGGCGCTGGACACGGTTAAAATGCACAAGGCGCTCAATGGCGAGGTAGAAGAACAGAAGCCTGAAGTTGTACAGGTGGATGCTGTCCATACCCCTTCATCAGTGACGGGCAGTCCCTTGCTGCCCAGTCTTGAAAAGGCCACTCGGGCGTAAGCATGTGGCACGGAACGCAGCGATGTTTTCCTGGCATGGACAGGATCACCATCGCCCTTGTTACAAGAAGTCCCCGGCAATGCCAAATGAATTGTCGCTGATTTCCTGGAGGCTACCGAATGCCTGTTTCTGGCCGATTGTGTTGAAAAAGTCGGATTTTCAGCTCGCCTGAACTCAGGCTCGGCCACCTCTGGAGAACCTATTCACCACGTTGCGTGGTTTTTCGGCCCTTCGTTAACCTTTACTGCTCGGTTATTGGGTTAATTTGAGGTTTTTTGCTTCGTGCAGACGCACCTATCCCGTAGCAGGTGGCCCTTGAGAGGTAAATTTGGCCAGCCGTCGCAGGTTCTGCACCGCGGCGGCCAGCGTGAACTCATCGGACGCGCCACTCATACCACGTAGGCGCAAGCGATCCAGTTTCAGGATGCGCTTGAGGTGGGCAAACAACATTTCGACCTTCTTACGTTCGTGGCGAGAGCGCTGATACGCCGGCGTCGCTGCGATGCGTCGAGCCACATCACGCGCGGCTTCATGGACGCTGCGGACGATCTTGCGAATCGAAGTGTTCGGGCAGCACTTGGCTTTCATCGGACAGGCAACGCAGTCGGTCTGCCGGGATCGGAAGATGATGGTGTTGGCTTTGGTGACGTGCGAACGCTCGTTCTTGAAGGCTCGCCATTCGCTGCGCAATACGTTGCCGGCCGGGCAGCGGTATTCCTCAGCCTCTTCATTCCAGTGGAAATCGTTACTCGAAAAGCTGTCGTTCTTGCGCTCAGTTTTGTCCCACACTGGCACATGCGGTTCGATGTCTTTGTCCTCCACCATCCAGGCCAGCATCGGCGCTGTGCCGTAAGCGGTGTCGCCGATGAGGCGTTCCGGTTTGATGTCGAACTGCGCTTCAACCCGATCGATCATCGTCTTGGTGCTCTCGACTTCTGCGGTGCGATGAGCCGGTGTGGGTTCCACATCCATGATCACGCCGTGCTCGGTATCGATCAGATAATTCGTGGAGTAAGCGTAGAACGCTGGGCCGCCTGGAGCCGCGGTCCAGCGAGCCTGAGGATCCGTCAGCGACAGGCGCTTCGGTAGCGTTTCGGCCAAAGCCTCTTCATCGAGGCCTTCAAGGTACTCACGCACGGCGCGGGTGCTCAGGGCCGGATCGCTCCAGTTGATCGGTTCATCACCCGGTACGCCGCGCTGCCGACTCGCATCCGCTTTGATGATGCTGGCGTCCACGGCAAAGCCTTCGCCTTTAACCAGACCTGCGTCCATGCAGCGACGCAGCACTTCATTGAACAACCAGCGAAACAGCTCACTGTCCCGAAAGCGGCCGTGTCGATTTTTGGAAAAGGTCGAGTGGTTGGGGACTTCATCGTCAAGGTTCAACCGGCAGAACCAGCGATACGCCAAGTTCAAATGGGCCTCTTCGCACAACCGCCGCTCGGAGCGAATGCCGTAGCAATAGCCCACGATCAGCATGCGGATCATCAGTTCAGGATCAATCGACGGACGCCCAATCGGGCTATAGAAATCGGCGAGGTAATGGCGCAGGTCGTTCAGATCAAGACACCGATCAATGCTGCGCAGAAGGTGATTGGCGGGAATGTGATCTTCAAGGTTGAACGAGTAAAACAGCCGCTCCTGCCCACTCGATAACTGTCCCATCATGCTGCGTGCTTCCCTGCTGGCCAATGCAGAGATTTTGCCGCAGGCCAGACAGGGGAGCTACTTTTTCAACAGAATCGGTCGATAGAAGCCCGTTGTGATCAGCAGAATTCGGCCAAAAACGGAGGACGTGATGTAATCACTGATTCACCAAGGGGTGACAGGGACGGGATACCTTGTTGACCCAGTTACTCACCGCTCAGGGAGAGCACCATGCCTGTGAAAATACAGTTTTCGAACAATGTGAGTGAAGCAGAACGGCTGGGAATTTTGACCCCGTTGCTGGCCCATAACCTGGCCAACGGTGGAGACGACGCCCATGAAACATTTGCGCTGTTGCTACGAGACCCAGACAGCAACGAAGTCATCGGCGGACTGTACGGCAAGGTCTCTTATCGATGGCTGCTCATCGACCTCGTCAGCGTTCCCGAATCGATGCGTGGCCGGGGTATCGGAGAACGGCTAATGCGCATGGCCGAAGAAGTCGCGCAGAAAAAGCAGTGCATTGGTATCTGGCTGGAGACTTTCAGTTTTCAGGCACCCGGTTTTTATCGAAAGCTTGGCTACTCCGAATTTGGACGCCTGGAAGATTATCCACCAGGACATACCCGCCTCTATTACCAGAAATCGTTGCGCTGACCTTGAAGCGTTGTGGGCCTCAGTCTGCAGCGCTTTGACGTCGCTTGCGGAACTCGGCGACCTTATGCCGGTTTCCGCACAGCGCCATGCTGCACCAGCGCCGTTTGTGCGACTTGGTGCGGTCATAAAACATCAATGAACATTCGGGGCTTTCGCATTTGCGCACAAGGCTGAAATCGCCTTCG
Organism: Pseudomonas sp. BIC9C; assembly: GCF_034541995.1. Lineage (NCBI taxonomy): Bacteria > Pseudomonadati > Pseudomonadota > Gammaproteobacteria > Pseudomonadales > Pseudomonadaceae > Pseudomonas > Pseudomonas sp. BIC9C. The sequence continues at coordinate 72,886 of NZ_JAWDGM010000008.1, read as the reverse complement.
GCCAGCAACTCCGCGGCGGCGTAAGCGAGCCTGGCCAGACGCTGGTGGCCAGCATCACCCTGCTGGAACCAGTCCAGCACCGGCGCGCCCGCCTCCTCCCACACCAGTTGCGGCACTACTCGCAGCAGAAAGGCATTCAGCGGCGCCGGATCAGCCGCGCGGTTCTCTCGACGGGCGACAAGCCCGCTCTCGATGCAGTCGCGCAGCTTGCGCAATTGATCGAGCAAATGCCCGTCACCCACCGCCACTTCCGTCGCCGAACCGAAACCGATCTGCTCCAGCCAGCGCGCCACGTCGGCATCGCTGTTGAGCAGGTCGCGCCGCTGGCCTTCGACCATCATTCGGGTGTTTAGCAGATCCAGCGCCGGGTGGTCGGCCAGTACGAGCGGCGCGGGCAGGACAAAAGTGGTGACTGAGTCAGACATGGCAATCTCCCGGGAATCAATGCGCAGATTGTAACCCACAAAAATTATTTGACCAGTTACATAACTCGTGCAAAATGGAATCGTGTAACCAGTATTACTAATTTAACAAGTTACAATGGAGATGAGCCATGGCCACGCCCCAGCACACCAACGTTGCCTGCAAATTCGCCGAAGCCGACGGCGTCAAGGTTTTCTACCGCGAAGCGGGTGCTGTCGATGCACCCGTGCTCTTGCTGCTGCACGGCTTTCCCAGCTCGTCGCACCAGTTCCGAGAACTGATCCCGCTGCTCGCAGACAAGTACCGCCTGATTGCCCCGGATCTGCCCGGTTTCGGTTTTACCGAGGTTCCCATCGAACGCAACTACGTCTACACCTTCGATGCCATCGGCGAGACGATCCGGCAGTTTGTCGATGTGCTGGAACTCAAGCGTTACGCGATGTATTTCTTCGACTACGGCGCCCCCACCGGCCTGCGATTGGCGCTGGCCTACCCGGAGCGGGTCAGCGCGATTATTTCGCAGAACGGCAATGCTTATCTCGAAGGCCTGGGAGATGCCTGGGCGCCGATCCGTGTGTATTGGGCCGAGCCGTCACAAGCCAATCGCCAGGTGATCAACGATGCCATCCTGCACCTGGAAGGCACACGCTGGCAGTATGTGGAAGGCGTGAGCGACCCTGAACTCATTGCACCCGAGGGTTATTATCTGGACGCGCTTTTGCTGGAGCGGCCCGGTAACAAGGACATCCAGCTCGATCTGTTTTATGACTATCAGAACAACCTGAAACTGTATCCGGCGTTCCAGCAATTCTTCCGGGATACCCAAGTGCCAACGCTGGCGATCTGGGGCAAGGGCGATCCGTTTTTCATTCCGCCAGGCGCCGAGGCCTACAGGCGTGACAACCCGAATACGGTGGTCGAGTTGCTGGATACTGGCCACTTCGCGCTGGAGACCCACGCCGAGCATATTGCTCAGCGAATTGTTGAAGTCGTGGGCAGCCATATCAACTGAGATTTGCACTGTCGGCGCGATGCCTTGTTCGTGCCGACAGTGCCTGTACCCCAACAAAACCTGGTGCGGCGAAGCACCTACCTCCCTCTGAAAGTACAGCCGATAGAGAAAGTTGAGACGATTGTTCTGATTTGAGCCAGCCGCCTGTATCGAAATGATATGTATTTACTTACAAAAGATAATCGTTATTATTCGCGCGCTAATTCACACACAAGGTGTCCATGGTGGCTCTATCGCGCATTTACCCAGCCTCTCTGTCGTTGCTGGGCGTTCTCGTCGTACCTGATCTACAGGCAGATACCGAGCCTGCTCTGACCCTGCCGGCAACCGCCGTAACCAGTGAGTACAACGAGCAGAGCTATATGCCGACCGAGAGCAGGAGTGCGCTGAAGATCGATGCCCCGCTACGCGATATTCCGCAAACGGTGAACGTGATTCCCCAGAGCGTGATCAAGGACCAGGGCGCGCAGTCGATGGAAGACGTGCTGAAGAATGTCCCGGGGATCGGTCTGTCCAATGGCGATGGCCAGCGCGATCAGGTCACCATCCGCGGCTTCAGTGCCATCGGCGACATGTACATCGACGGTATCCGTGACGACGCCCTGTACTTCCGCGATCTGTCCAATGTCGAGCGTGTGGAAGTGATCAAGGGGCCCGCAGCGGTGCTCTATGGCCGCGGCTCATCCGGTGGCCTGATCAACAGCATCAGCAAAAAGCCCAACTTCGCCCCCAAACAGGAAGTGGGTGTCAGCTTCGACAGCGAGGGTAAAAAGCGCACGCAGTTCGACGCTGGCTGGGCCGATCAACAGCAGACCGACAAGGCATTCCGGGTGACCGGTGCGCTGGAAAACAGCGATACCTTCCGCGATGACGGCTATATCGACCGCAAGGCCATTGCACCTTCGGCCTATTTCAAGCTCTCCGACGATCTGGAGCTGAACCTGGGTGCCAGCTATCTGTATGACAGGCGCCTGATCGACTTCGGCATCCCGGCGCGAGGCGATCGTCCGGTCGATGTGGACCGCGACAAACGCTTCGGTGCTGCCGACCCGGATGACGACTACACCCGCAGCGAGGTGTTTTCGTTCACGGCCGGTATCGACTACCGGATCAACGACGACTTCAGCCTGAGCAACACCAGCCGCTACTACCACTACGACCTGGATCGCAACAATACACTCGCCGATTCCAGCCCGACACGCTTCGTCACCGCCGCCAACGGCGAACTGTTGGTCAAGCTCAATCGTGGCAATGTGCAGCGCAAGGAGGATGGCTGGTTCAACCAGACCGAGCTGAAGCAACAGGCCAGGCTCGCGGGAATGAACCACAGCCTGCTCTATGGCGTGGAACTTGGGCGCCAGGTCAAGGATCAGTCCGTGTTCAGCCAGAACAACGTGGCGCAAGTACCGGTGTACCGCGATGGACTGGTCGACGTGCCGTTCCAGGCCAACCGGCAAACTGCCAAGGGCACCAATACCCAGGACACAGCCGGTTTCTACGTCCAGGATCTTATCGAGTTGGCGCCAAAGTGGAAGGCGCTGCTGGGCGTGCGTTATGACGTGTTCGACCAGGAATATTCCGACGACCTGACGCACAGTTCCCTGTCCCGAACCGATACCACCTGGAGCCGCGAGTCGGCCTGATTTATCAGCCTGATCAGGTTCAGTCCTATTACGTCTCGGTGAGTCGTTCCTACCAGCCTTCTGCTGAAATGTTCGCCCTGAGTACGACGAACCAGGACCTGGAACCAGAAGAGACCACCAACGTCGAGATCGGCGGCAAATGGGACCTGCTCGACAATCGCCTGGCGTTGACGGCGGCGCTGTTCCGTCTGGAACGCACCAATATGAAAACCACCGATCCGGCGAACCCGAGCAAACTGGTACTTGCGGGTGAGCAGCGTACCGATGGTCTCGAACTGACCGCCAGCGGACAGTTGAGCGACAAATGGCAGGTCTATGCCGGTTACGCCTATCTGGATGCCGAGATCACCCAATCCAACAGCCGTACCAACGGTGTCGCCAACGAAGGTCAGACCCCGACCCTGACCCCGCGCCACAGTGCCAATCTGTGGCTGGTACGCTCTTTGACACAGGAATGGCGTGTAGGCATGGGGGCGAACTATGTCGATGACCGTTACACCTCCCTGGATAATCAGGTGGTCATGCCGGCCTACACCACGGTGGACGCAGCCTTGCTCTACAACCTGCCGAAATGGGACTTGGCCCTGCGTTTGCGTAATGTTTTCGACAAGGACTATTACGCCTCGGCGCATGGCTCCGTGGATCTGATCACACCCGGTGCACCACGGACTCTGGAATTGAGCACCAACTACCGATTCTGAGTACGGTTCTCAGAACAAAGCCCGGTAGTGCAACACTGCCGGGCTTTTTTTTGAAATAGGCTCCACATTGACGCTCTGGTTACTTGAACACGGGCACGCTGGCTGACCCGTTCGGCTTATTCAGGTATTCACGCAGCCGGGCACCCATCTCGGCAATTTTCGCCTCCCCGGTACGCAAGGCTTGCGGGTTGGTATGCACCGAGTAGTTTCCCAACGCAAGATCGTAAGGATGAGGCTCCGCGGAGCCGATCACGAAGACCGTATCGTTGTACATGGCCTTGAGCGTAACGGTGCCGCTACCGGGCTCGAAGACGACCATTTCTCCCGCCATGATCACCTCCGGTGCGCTGAGGGATCCGCGACTGACACTCAACCACAACGACTCATGCCCCTTGGGTGGAACATAGCTCCAGGATTCTCCAGCAGGCAGCGTGACCAGCAGGTAATTCATGCCAGCGGGAGCGCGGACCGGGCTTTGCACACCCTGGTACGTCCCCAGGACCAAACGCGCCGGTCCCGTTTGCGGCATCACGCTTGACTCAAGATATTGGCTATCGACACTGGCGTTTTCCAGCGCCGGCGGTAGTGCAACCCACAGTTGAAAACCTTGAATGCGCTTCGATGTACCGACCGACATTTCCTTGCCGTGCCAGACTCCACCACCCGCGCGCATCCATTCAACACCGCCATAATCAATCATCCCCGTACCCGAATCGGCATCCTCAAAACGCAAATTGCCTTCGGTAATGACGGTGACAGTGGCGATGCCCGAATGCGGATGAAGCTGCATGCCGTTGATGAATGAGCTCTCGCCTTCAAACAGGTCAAGGAACACAAAAGGCTTGATCAGGTGGCCGAGGTCCGAAGGGCTCATCAACCGGGCAATCGCGCCATGCCTACTGCCGGTGGTGCGGTAGCGGATGGCCCGCTGGGTAACGGTGTCTTGTGTATCGATATGCGGTTGTTGCTGGAAAGGCATCGTGAATACTCGAAGTTGGCGGCCTTTCGGCCCGATGCTCCAGACAATAGGCCCGGCCCGATTACTTGATAAGGCGGTACAATTGGATTGCACTCATCCACCAGCATCAGGAATGCCCCGCCATGCTCGACCTCAATGACATCGCCATGTTTGTGCAGGTAGTACACTGCGGCAGCTTTGCAGAAGCCGCGCGACGGCTGGGCATGCCACCCAATACCGTGAGTCGGCGCATCCAGCAGCTTGAAACGCGGCTCGGCACTCGGCTGCTGCAACGCTCCACTCGCAAGCTCACGCTCACCAGTGCAGGCCAGGGCTTTCATGAGCGTTGCGTGGGTGCCGTCGATGACCTGCTTGAAGCGGGACAGGATTTGATCACGGGCAGTGGCGAGCCCAGTGGTCGGGTGCGCGTGGCGGCTCCGGCAGACTTTTTCGACTTCTTCGAGATGGCGTGGGTAAGCGAGTTTCTGACCGCGTATCCACGGGTGCGACTCGACTTCGTGCTCAGCGATGCGAAGGCCGACCTGATCGCCGAGCAGATCGATGTCGCCTTTCGCGGCGGCCCCTTGCGCGATTCAGGCTATGTCGGTCGTCAGATCCTTGACCCGCGCAGCGTCGGGATGGTCGCCAGCCCCGACTACCTCGCGGCGCGTGGCTCACCCCGCACGCTGCAGGACCTGGCGAGCCACGACTGCGTGATTTCCGCGCATCCCGGCGGCCACGCCACATGGCATTTGATCGGCCCGAAGGGTGAGGAAGAAATACAAGTGACCGGGCGCTTCAGCGGCAATACCGCTCAGTCGCTGCGCAAGGCCGCTGTGGCGGGCCTCGGCATCGCGCTGCTGCCGCCGCTGATGGCCAAGCTCGAATTGGATGCTGGCGTACTGGTCCCGGTGTTACCTCAATACCAGCCCAACGGCTACGGCCTGAACGTGCTGTATCCGAGCCGCCGACAGCTTCCGCCCGCTGTGTCGGCGTTCATCGGTTTGGTGATTCGGAAAATGAATGCGGTAGATGTACCGCAGGTGTATCAGTAACCGCCCCCAATGCCGGCAACCCGGTGTCATCAACGTACTCGATCCTGGTGACGCGAGAGCAATGTCTCGCTGCCAGTCCAGATCAGATCAGGGAGAACGGCGGACAACCAGTTAGTCAGATCCTTCTGACAACTTGCCTGATCCTGTTGGGGCTGACTGGCTACGACTTATCGGGTTGTATCGAGGACAAGCCTGCCGCGTAAATGACGGCCCATGCTTTTCTCGATCGCCACTTTGGCCTCGCTCAACGGGTATGCCTCGACGTCGACCCTGAGGTGGCCTTTGTCGAACAATTCGGCAATGAGCGAGAGCTGTCGGCCATCGGAACGGGTGGCAAAGTTCGCGGGGGTCACACCATAGTCGTTGGCCAGCGACATGTTCGGCAGGCTCACCGGCGATACCAGCACACCGTTTCTTTTCAGCACCTTGAACGAACGGTTTTGCGTTTCGCCGCCTACCAGATCCAGTACGACATCGACACCGGCCACCAGCTCGTCGAATGCCTGGGTCCTGTAGTCGATGGTGTAGTCGGCCCCGAGGTCCTTCAGGTAGGCATGATTGTGCGCAGAGGCCGTTGCGTAGACTTCAGCGCCCAGGTATTTGGCAATCTGCACGGCCATGCTGCCCACACCACCGGCAGCGGCATGGATCAGATAATTCGTGGAGTAAGCGTAGAACGCTGGGCCACCTGAAGCAGCGGTCCAGCGGGCTTGAGGATCCGTCAGCGATAGACGTTTCGGCAGCGTTTCGGCCAGAGCCTCTTCATCAAGCGCCTCAAGATACTCACGCACGGCGCGAGTGCTCAAGGCCGGATCGCTCCAGTTGACCTGTTCATCGCCCGGTACACCGCGCTGCCGGCTGGCGTCCGCCTTGATGATGCTGGCGTCCACGGCAAAGCCTTCACCCTTGACCAAGCCTGCGTCCATGCAGCGACGCAGCACTTGATTGAACAGCCAGCGAAACAGCTCGCTGTCCCGAAAACGGCCGTGTCGATTTTTGGAGAAGGTCGAGTGATTGGGGATTTCATCTTCAAGGCTTAACCGGCAGAACCAGCGATACGCCAGGTTCAAATGGGCCTCTTCGCACAGTCGCCGCTCAGAGCGGATGCCATAGCAGTAGCCGACGATCAGCATGCGGATCATCAGTTCTGGATCAATCGAAGGACGTCCAATCGGGCTATAAAAATCGGCGAGGTAATGGCGCAGCTCGCTCAGATCGAGACACTGATCAATGCTGCGCAGTAGGTGATTGGCGGGGATGTGATCGTCGAGATTGAACGAGTAAAACAGCCGTTCCTGCCCACTCGATAACTGTCCCATCATGCTGCGTGCTTCCCTGCTGGCCGATGCAGAGATTTTGCCGCAGGCCAGACAGGGGAGCTACGCTTTCAACAGAATCGGCCAAAAGTAGTCACTCATTTTCTCACTGCGCAAACGACTTACTGATTGCCACCTTAAGCATAGGTTTTGCTGCCTCACGCAATAGCTGGCCATGAGCGCCGACAACATGTTCAAAATCAAGCGCCAGCAATCTCTCGAAGTCAGGGACCAGGCTCCCACCCTGCGGAGTAACCCGTTTCAACCATGGCCCACCAATAAGTAATGTCAGCTCAAAACCCATCAGCCGCAGAATGCATCGGGTCAGGAAAGTCGTGTAACTCCAGTCGGCCCAATATTGAATGCTGTCAGTGGTGATCAGTAATTTCAGATCCTCCAGAAGCAGGCAGGCTTCCGGGAACCTCGCCGCCTCGTACACAAAAAACTGCGCATTTGGCACCGGTGGAATTGCTGCGCTGCTGATTACATGACTTGCTATGGGGAGCTTGTAAGTATCCGGTGGTGATTGGCACCAGAATTCTGCCTGATATCGATCCACGTAAAATCGATCATCTAGACCATGGAAATCACCAAGGCGCATGACATGGCTAATGGAGCCCAAGCGTTCCAGCGTAATGAGTGCTTCATCGTTCAGGCGCACAGGATTGATGAGGGTCAGCTCGTCCCCATTTTTGACGATGACCATGTTCCTGTTCATGCGCATTCCGGGGCCGATCCTGATGCTGCCATGTACTAGATAAACGTTTTCGAAAATGGGGGTGATCGGGTCGTGAGGGAAGGCGGTTGGGTACACTGTCTATTCCTTGTGAAGTTCATTCCATCCACTCCCTTGCGTGAAAAAATCAACGCAAGAGTGGTAACGCTAACCTTACCTTGGGACGATCCGAGCATCCATAACAAAACATGGCCCTACAACGCTCGCCGACCGTTCTCTGTTTGACGTCGTTGCTTTCCTGTCTCGAAGGGCGCTTTCACCGATCAGTCTTCTGGCAATTTGAGAAAACCGACTTTTTCAACAGAATCGACCCTTTGCGGATATTGCTCCTTGCACGCAGGCACTGATTAAACCTGATTCTGTTCATCCAGTGGCAAGAGCGTTTTCCCACTCTGCTTCAGCCACAAACCAAAGTCTTTCATTACGCTGACGACGGGCCTGAGCCTGTTGCCGTCCTCGGTCAGTTCGTACTCCACTTTGACGGGCACCGTCGGGTACACGGTGCGCTTCACCAGACCGACTTCCTCAAGTGCTCGCAGGTCAAGCGTGAGCATCCGCTGCGAGATACCCGGTACATCCCGCCGCAACTCATTAAAGCGCTTGGGCCCATCGAGCAGATAGGACACCAGCAGAAGGCGCCACCGGCCACCCAGCAGGCGCATGGCTTCCTCCACTGAGCAGCCTGTCACGTTCTTTTTCATGGAGTCTCCGTTGGATATTCCAGGTATATATTATGTACCTAGATGATAAAAAAGTGCCTTCTTCCATTTATATACCATATTCCTAAGATGGTCATTCATCACTTCCTGGATGGAGGTGATGACCAGACCAATTAGGAGATCGCTCGTGAAGCTCTACTACATCCCAGGCAGTTGCTCGCTTTCACCTCATATTGTGATAAACGAACTGGGTCTTGATGTCACGCTGCTCAAGGTCGATCACCGGGAGCACACCCTGGACGGTGGCGCCGACTATTACGACGTAAATCCTCTCGGCTATGTGCCAGTTCTTGAATTGGCAGAAGGAACCAGGCTTCGTGAGGGCTCGGCGATTGTGCAGTATCTTGCTGACCAAAAACCCGAAATGGGGTTGGCGCCACCCAACGGAACGCTGGAACGGTATCGGCTGCAAGAATGGCTGGGCTTTTTGACATCGGAAATCCACAAGGGCTTCATTCCGCTGCTTTACGCCGGGTTGGCCGGCAGGTATGTGGACACTGCCAAGCCGAAGCTGGAGGCCCGCTTTGAGTGGATAGACAAGCAACTTGCTGACCGGCAGTTTGTGCTCGGTGACACGTTCACTGTTGCTGATGCATACCTCTTTGCACTGACCGGCTGGGGGCAGGCGGATTGGTTGACGTCTTACTACAAGGCCGGGATTTATTTCGACGATCTTGAACATCTCCAGGCCTGGTACGCTCGGGTGCGTCAGCGGCCAGCAGTTCAAAAGGCACTCAAGGTCGAAGGGCTGGAATGAGGTCCTGTCGCTGCGAGGTGCTGTTGAACATTTAACTGACGGATAGCCTGCAATATCAGCTACCGCAATTTGTTTAATTGCAGTACGGCCAGGTCCATCCCATTGCTTCTGGCCGATAGCAGTCTGTTGAATCAGCTTGAGCTTGGCTTGAATGAACACGCAGCCACATTAAACAAGCTCTCCAAAGTAGCCCCAAGGAGCAGCCATCGGCAGTTCCTTGGGGATCTCCTTCGTCATTCAGATTGTGCCAGGCATAAAAAACTACCCTCAGGCCTGCGGAACTCATCGAAATGAGCCTTGTAGGTGCTTATCGATGACAATCACTCCTCTGAAACCCCTGGGTGCTAAGCAGGACGCGGTGCTTCAACAGGCGGGGTTCCGTCGTGAAACATCGTCTTCAGTTGAGCACGCAGTTCTGGTGAGTCGGTGTGCTTGTGAACACTGACCGCATGCTGCGCGGCGGCCTCGAGCAGTTCGTTTTCAGAGTCTGCGGACAGTGCGATTGAGCAGTGGGAATCACTCGGAAACTCGCGGCAGTCGATGTATTTACGCGCCATGAATGTTTTCCTCCCTACGACGAAGGCAGGCCGTGGCCTGCGTGAACGATCGCTCGACGCGTCCCCCATAGATCAAACACGACTGCATGCCACATCGAGTGTGCCGATCGTTAAAGTATAGGCCCACCGATGTCAGGGTAGTTGTGCCAGACATAGAACACGGCCGCGCGGAAACAGGGAACAGATCACGACGGCTCGGCATTTACCTGAAATCGTGGTCTGTCCCTTTTTATGTTGGTTACGTGGCAACTACTAATGACTTCACATAGCCGGTTTCTGCCTACCGTGACGGGCAGAAATCAACCCATAGCAGCCCGTCGCTTCAGGCGCAGATGCACCGATAGTGGCCAGTCAACAAGTACAGCATTTGAGCCACGTCGGACCGCAAGCTGTCGATGATATGATCCAGGCGTCTATATCTCGCCAAGAGATCGCCCATGGATCGCTTGTCTACGTTGTTGTCGCAGTTCGGCGTGCGCGCAAACCTGTTTTACAACGGCAAGCTGTGCGGCCTGGCGTCCTACGATGGCGCTGAACGACGTGGTTATATCCACCTGCTGCAGGCCGGTAGCGTCACTTTGCTGGGGCCCGATCGCAAGGGTTTGCTACTGACCCGGCCCAGCCTGATTTTTATGCCACGCCCCTGCAGGCATCAACTGTTGGCCGGTGAGTCCGAGGGTGCTCAACTGTTGTGTGCGTCAATGGAGTTCGGGGGCGGGGTCGATAATCCGTTGTCCACTTCGTTACCCGATTGTCTGGTGCTGTCCCTGGATGAGCTGCCAATGCTGGCCGATACGCTGAAATGGATGTTCGGCGAGGCGGCGGGTGCGCATTGTGGCAGGGAGGCAGCGCTGGATCGCTTGTTTGAACTGCTGATCATTCTGTTGTTTCGGCATCTGCTCGATCATCAACAGTTGCGTACCGGAATGATGGCCGGACTGGCCGATTCGCGGCTGGCGCGCTCTCTGGTGCAAATTCACAACGCACCTCATCGTGCCTGGTCAATTGCGGAACTTGCGAGCGAGTCGAACATGTCTCGCGCGGCCTACGCAGTGCATTTCCGGACTGTTATCGGGCAGACGCCTGCCGATTATCTGTTGAGTTGGCGTATCAGTCTGGCGCAGAAGCGTCTGCGCGAAGGACGGTCGATTACGCTGATCGCCGCCGAGGTCGGCTATGAAAGTCCTTCGGCACTTGCACGCGCGTTTCGACGCAAGACGGGTTACAGCCCTCGGGACTGGATGAAAGATCTGGCAGGAGAAGATGATGGGGCAATGGCCTGAAACTATCGAACTGCTTCAGGCCATCCCGGGAGGTCGATCATCGGTTTAACGGCTTTCCAGTTCAGTCAGAGAATGGCCGGCCACAAATATCGAAGCGGCAAGCAACCCGATGTCTTTAAGAAGAAACTGGCCCGGCGCACCGTAATGGCTGGAAAACCGAGGCCGGGTTCAATCACGCCGGGAGTCGAGAACATGAAGCTCAAGGTCGTGAAGAACAGTCCGGCAGACAGCGCACCACCAATCAATGAAAGCTTGGGTGACAGCAAGCGACCTGCAATCAGAACACCGATCGAGACCTCCAGAACGCCGAGCAGACTGGAGAAGGTATCGACACTGAAAATCTCATAAACCCAACCCAGGAAAGGGCTGTTGCTCACCAGCGGAACCAGTCCGACGGCTTCATAGTGCGTGAACTTCATCCCGCCGAACCAGAAGTAAATGACGGCGAGCGCAAAGTAAGCACCGTAGGTGCCAAGCGCCATGGTTTTGATCCCGAGTGTTGAATGGTTTTGTGCGTTGTTGGCTCTGTAGTTCTCGATACTCAAGGTTTTCATGATCAAGGCTTCCAATAGTGTGGTGAGGAACGCTAGTCAGCAACCCGGCGCGGTGTGCGTTGGGAGTGGAGACAGTGTCGCCGTTGATTCCACGCTCATGGCTTCTGAACGTATTGTGTTCAGTGCAGATCGTCTTGTCTCATTGCAGGTCTTGAATGCGCAGGTGCTCTGAAATAAAGGCGATGAACTCCCGGGTTCGGGCCGGAACATAATCGCCGGCCGCCCTGAGTCGGGGCGCACGCTTGAGCTACTAGTCGCCTACAGAGACGTTGACCGAGTCCTGTAAGTTGGCCGTAAGTGCTTTCATGGGGCAGATGCGCCAAAGTGAACAGCATTACGATACGTGTTCGATCATCGATGCTGCTGGCGCATCAAGGATTGAGCCAGGAAAGTCGGCGCCCTTGATCTCACACTTTGTTACCGCATACCCCAGCCGGGTGTAAAAACCTGCATTGGTAACAACCTCGCTGGCTGCCTCCCCCCTTCGCTCACCTGCCTGCCAAGCCCATCCCAGAGCGCTGCGCGCGTTTTCTCAATCGCCCAATCCGCGAATTGGCCGGGTGATTGCATATGATTGTCTGTACAAGTACTTGCGTGTGCATAGGACATTTCGCCACGCAGTACACGCGCTCTTGCGGCACAAGCGCTTCCGATGGTCCTTGGGAATAAAATAATGAAAAAAGCATTTCTCACCCTTTCTGCATTGGCTTTGTGTGTGGCTGCCGGTTCTGTGCTGGCCAAGGAGTACAAGGAGTTGCGCTTTGGCGTCGACCCCTCTTATGCACCGTTCGAATCCAAGGCCGCCGATGGCAGCCTGGTGGGCTTCGATATCGATCTGGGCAACGCGATCTGCGCTGAGCTGAAGGTCAAGTGCAAGTGGGTTGAAAGCGACTTCGACGGCATGATTCCCGGCCTCAAGGCCAACAAGTTCGATGGCGTGATCTCCTCCATGACCGTCACGCCGGCGCGTGAGAAAGTCATCGATTTCTCAAGCGAGCTGTTCTCTGGCCCGTCCGCGCTGGTATTCAAGAAAGGCGCAGCCATCGGCACCGATCCGGCCTCCCTCAAGGGCAAGAAAGTCGGCTACGAGCAAGGCACCATCCAGGAAGCCTACGCCAAGGCCGTGCTGGACAAGGCCGGGGTAGAAACCCAGGCCTACGCCAACCAGGACCAGGTGTACGCCGACCTGATCACCGGACGCCTCGATGCCTCGATCCAGGACATGCTGCAAGCCGAACTGGGCTTCCTGAAGTCGCCACAAGGCGCCGACTTCCAGGTCAGCGAGCCGGTCGAAAGCCCCCTGCTGCCAGCCAAAACCGCCGTGGGCCTCACCAAGGGCAACGCCGAGCTTCAGGCCTTGCTGAACAAAGGTCTCAAGGCACTGCACGACAATGGCACCTATGCCGCCGTCCAGCAGAAGCATTTTGGCGATCTGAATCTCTACAGCGGCAAATAATGACCCTGCGCCCATTTCCGGATGGGCGCTTTCTGGATTGACGTAGGGCTGCCCAATGCTAGAAAACCTGTTGATGATCCTGGGGCTGTCAGGCTTCAGCCTCAAGGGCTTTGGCCCGCTGTTGCTGCAAGGCTCCTGGATGACTGTCAAATTATCCTTTCTGTGCTTGCTGGTGAGTGTTGGCCTGGGCCTGATCGGCGCCAGCGCCAAGCTTTCGAAATCGGCACTGCTGCGCGTCCCTGCGCAGGCCTACACCACGCTGATCCGCGGGGTGCCGGACCTGGTGCTGATGCTGTTGATCTTCTACAGCCTGCAAACCTGGCTGACCGGCCTGACCGAAGCACTGGGCTGGGACTATATCGAAATCAACCCCTTCAGCGCCGGGGTCATTACCCTGGGCTTCATCTACGGGGCTTATTTCACCGAAACCTTCCGTGGCGCCATCCTTGCCGTACCCCGCGGGCAGATGGAAGCGGCTACCGCCTACGGCCTGACCCGCGCCCAGCGCTTTCGCCTGGTGGTGTTCCCGCAAATGATGCGTTTTGCCCTGCCGGGCATCGGTAATAACTGGATGGTGATCCTCAAGGCCACCGCGCTGGTGTCGATCATTGGCCTGGCCGATCTGGTCAAGGTGGCTCAGGACGCGGGCAAGAGCTCCTATCAGCTGTTCTTCTTCCTGATGCTGGCCGCCTTGATCTATCTGGTGATCACCACCGTTTCGAACTACGTCTTGCGCCGGATGGAAATCTTCTACGCCGCAGGCACCCGGGAGGCCGTGCGATGATCGAGCTACTGCAGGAATACTGGAAACCTTTCCTGTTCCAGGACGGCAATCACATCACCGGGCTGGCCATGACCCTCTGGCTGCTCAGTGCCTCGATCTTCTTCGGCTTCGTGATGTCGATCCCGCTGTCGATTGCCCGGGTCTCGACCAATGTCTGGGTGCGCTGGCCGGTGCAGTTCTACACCTATCTGTTTCGGGGTACGCCACTCTATATTCAGCTGCTGATCTGTTACACCGGCATTTACAGCCTGGCCGCGGTGCGTGCTCAGCCAGTACTGGATGCGTTCTTTCGCGATGCGATGAACTGCACCATCCTGGCCTTCGCCCTGAACACCTGCGCCTACACCACGGAGATCTTCGCCGGGGCGATTCGCAGCATGAACCACGGTGAAGTCGAAGCGGCCAAGGCCTACGGGCTGACCGGCTGGAAGCTGTACACCTACGTGATCATGCCATCTGCCCTGCGTCGCTCGCTGCCTTACTACAGCAACGAAGTGATCCTGATGCTGCACTCCACCACCGTGGCCTTCACCGCGACCATCCCGGACATTCTGAAAGTCGCGCGGGACGCCAACTCGGCGACCTTCCTGACCTTCCAGTCGTTCGGCATCGCCGCGTTGATCTACCTGGCAGTCACTTTCTCCCTGGTCGGTCTGTTCCGCCTGGCTGAACGCCGTTGGTTGTCCTTCCTCGGCCCGGCTCACTAATTCAGGATACTTGTTCATGTACAAACTGACCGTTGAAAACCTGCACAAAAGTTACGGCAACCATGAAGTCCTCAAGGGTGTTTCGCTAAACGCCAGGACCGGCGATGTGATCAGCCTGATTGGCGCCAGTGGTTCGGGCAAGAGCACCTTTCTGCGTTGCATCAACTTCCTGGAGACGCCCAACGATGGCGCCATGAGCCTGGACAACCAGCCGATCAAAATGGTCCATGACCGCCACGGCATGCGTGTGGCCGACGCCAATGAACTGCAACGCATCCGCACGCGCCTGGCGATGGTGTTCCAGCACTTCAACCTGTGGAGCCACATGACCGTGCTGGAAAACATCACCATGGCCCCGCGCCGAGTGCTGGGCGTCAGCAAGAAGGACGCAGAGGATCGCGCCCGGCGTTACCTGGACAAGGTCGGTTTGCCGGCACGGGTTGCAGATCAATACCCGGCGTTTCTCTCGGGTGGTCAACAGCAACGGGTCGCCATTGCCCGTGCCCTGAGCATGGAACCGGAGATCATGCTGTTCGACGAACCGACCTCGGCCCTGGACCCGGAACTGGTGGGCGAAGTACTCAAGGTGATCCAGGGCCTGGCCGAAGAAGGCCGGACCATGATCATGGTGACCCACGAAATGAGCTTTGCGCGCAAAGTGTCGAACCAGGTGCTGTTCCTGCACCAGGGGCGGGTCGAAGAGCAAGGTGCGCCCGAGGACGTATTGGGCAACCCCAAAAGCGAGCGCTTGCAGCAATTCCTCAGCGGCAACCTGAAGTAACCGCAGCGCCTTCGAGCGACCGCAGGGTCGCTCGAAGGCGCTGGCTCAACCCTCGAAACGCCCGCTGAACGATTTAGTCAATCTGTTGCGTCCACCGGTTGAATCCACAGTTGTACGCGGTCCTTCGCGGCAGGCTTCAGTCGGCCGAAAGCGGTCCTTCTCTTTTCTCGCCAGACTAAGGTTGCGACCGCAGTTCCGATTGTTTTCCACCATTACCGTACAACCTGCAAGCTGCCTTATACGCCCATTTCGGGGCGACCCACCAAGAAGCAACCTTCGTCACTTTCCATGGAAAGGGCTTCAAGCAACACCTGCTCCAGGATGACAAAAAAACATTTGATGTGAGCCTGTTTCAATGCCTGCGGCCGGGTCACCAGATAGACTTCCATATCTGGAAGCTGGAGATCCGGGAACAGCCCGATCAGATCCTTCGCCAGAATACGGGGCAGCACCGCCACGCCCATACCTCGCCTCACCGATTCGAGCTGAACCGCGAACGAGCTCACGCTGATCTGCGTGCGGTCCAGACCCGCGGCCTTTGCCAAACGCATTTGCGGCAACATGTCCAGCGGAGGCAGCAAGCCAATATTGACCGCAGTGGCCGGAGTCAGCCCTGGAAACCGCTTCACATAACCTGCATCGGCGAAGACACCGTAAGCGAGCCTGCCTATGGAGCGATAAATCAGCGACGGTTCGCCCAGATGAGTCGTGCGTACAGCAATGTCTGCGACGCCGCGGACGATCTTGTGAAAGTCGGCTGTTATCAGCAACTCCACCGAGCATCGCGGATGCAGAGTGGTGAAGCGACTCGCGGCCTCCAGCACGCAAGACGAGAACCCCTCCCCTGCACTGACCACGACACTGCCAGACAGCTCTGTGTGCAGTTCGGACATGCCCGTAACGGTTTGACGCCTCAAGCCCGCTTCTGCAGCCAGGGCAACGTCCACGAGGGATTGGCCTCGCGGGGTCAACCTGCACCCTTCAACTCCCCGCTCGACGAGTGGCTCGCCAAGTGCGCCTTCAAGTTGGGTCAGCCGTCGCGCCACAGTAGACGCAGCGACCCCAGCAATTGGCCGGCCTGAAGAAAGCTGCCACGTCGCGAGACTGCCAACAGCAGGCGAAGATCGTCCCAGTTTGCTTGCAAAGCCATGCTTCATATCTTCCCTGATCCGCAAATTTGCAAATCCATTATGCAGCAGTCGCTGTTTTTCGGCAGAGGCGTCAACGGTATATCTACACCCCCTCGAAAAGAATGGAATGGACTGTATGACCACTGGCCCCAACGACTATGCGGAACGCGCCGCCAGCGCCTTTAATCGCCGGGACCTGGAGGCGATGCTTGCGCTGGTTTCCGAAGACTTCATCTACTTCGATGGCATGGGGATACAAACCGGTCGCGAGGCCATGCACAAGCGAGAGCGCGCATTACTCGAAGCGTTCCCCGATGCCAGGGTGACCTTGAGCCCATTTATCGTCACTGACGATCGTTTGGCACTGACCGCCCTCCTGACCGGCACCTTCACTGCACCATTAGTGCTGTCGGACCGGGTGATTCCACCCCATGGACGCCACATTGCCGCGTACTACGCCGCACACTTCACCTTCCGAGACGGGCTGGCCATACGTGAAGAGGCCTTCTTTGACAGTGCGGTGTTGATGCCGTTAGCCGATCAGCGTGAGGGTTGACACATGCATAACACATTCGTCACTGGCGCGACCGGCTTGTTGGGCAACAACCTGGTACGCGAATTGGTCGCTCGTGGCTGCGTGGTCAAAGCCCTGGTCCGTTCAAGAGCCAAAGGTGAACAACAATTCAAGCATTTGCCGGGTGTGGAACTGGTGGTGGGTGACATGGCCGATGTCGACGCGTTCGCAGCGTCGCTGCAAGGCTGCGATACGGTGTTCCACACCGCCGCGTTCTTTCGCGACAACTACAAGGGCGGCAGCCACTGGGAGGAACTTGAAAAGATTAATGTGTCCGGTACACGGAGCCTGCTTGGTCAGGCCTACCGCGCTGGTATACGACGGTTCGTCCATACATCTTCCATTGCCGTGCTCGACGGCGCTCCCGGCACTTCAATCGATGAAACCTGCCTGCGGGCCGACGCCGACGCGGATGACTATTACCGCAGCAAGATCCTCGCCGACCGTATCGTCTTGTCATTCCTGGAAGTCCATCCCGAGATGCATGCCTGTATGGTCCTGCCTGGCTGGATGTGGGGGCCTGCCGACATTGGCCCGACCTCCTCGGGACAGTTGGTCAACGATGTCGTACGCGGCAAATTGCCCGGACTGATCCCCGGTAGCTTCTCCGTTGTCGATGCCCGCGATGTGGCATTGGCGCAGATCACCGCAGCCAGGCATGGGCGCCGAGGTGAGCGCTATCTCGCGGCGGGCCGGCCTATGACAATGCGTGAGCTGGTGCCCGTTCTTGGGCGTATCGCAGGCGTCAAGACACCCGTTCGACAACTACCGCTGCCCTTTCTATATGCCTTGGCGGCTGTGCAGGAAATCTATGCGCGTATTACCGGCAAACCCATTCTGCTGAGCATGGCCACCTTGCGCCTGTTGGTACGAGAAAAGGACCGCACCTGTTTCAATCACGGCAAGAGTGAACGAGAGCTTGACCTGAGTTTCCGGGCGCTGGAGCAAACAATCACCGACACCGTGGCGTGGTACCGTGATCACGGTTGGTTTGAAACACACTAGGACAAGGACGCAAGCAGACAGTGAGCAGAAAGATAATCCTGATGCGTCACGGCCAGCCAAAGCTGGTCGCAACCGACAAAATGTCAGCGCTCGATATGAAAGACTGGATCGAACAATACAACCGGTCCGAAATTACCAACCAACCCGTCCCGGATGCCAGCCTGCAGCTCGCCGCAACCGCCACGGTGATTGTCTCGAGCAACGCGCCTCGCGCGCTGACTTCCGTCCAGGCTCTTGGCCTGAAGCCCACCCTCGTCGACGCGCTTTTCCGTGAAGCGCCACTGCCTTATGGTCACTGGAAACTGCCACGGCTATCGCCGTTTACCTGGGCATTTATCCTTCGAATCCTATGGCTGTGCGGTTATTCACGCAGTGTCGAATCCGTCGGCACTGCGAGGGTGCGCGCCCGCACGGCAGCGCATCGACTTCAGTCCCTTGCCAGCGAAGGACCGGTTTTGCTGCTCGGTCATGGCTTTATGAACCGAATGATCGCCAGACAACTGGAGGCAGATGGATGGACTCGCCAAAAACGTAACGGCAGCCAATATTGGAGTGCGACGGTGTATCAAAATGGTGGTGTTTGAAAGGTGAGAATTTCGGTTTTAAAGAGATCGGTGAAATCTCCATCAAAACTGACCGAGCTGAAATTGGTAGGGTTGTAACGACATCCAGGAAGCCCACCGCTACCTCGAAGCCAATCAGCAGATCGGAAAAGTGGTGGTCACCGTCGGATCTCCGCAGGGATGGGATGGACGACGGGAATACTTCCAGCCCTGTTCCTATCCCGAGCCGAGCCGAATGTCCGCATTGGGTTGCGGCTTCCCGATGAAGACCATGGCGTACAGCAACTTGTGCCCGCTAGTCCTCAAATCGCCCCGTGGAATCCCGGTCGCGTTCGTAGTGTCGTGTGAGCGGAAACGGCGGCAACCAGGCCTCGCGACGCACGACCCAGCTCTCGTAGGTTGGCGTCAGCTGGTCTGGGGCATCCAGGGATCCGAGGTTCACTTCGATTTCGTCTGCGCTGCGTGCGAACACGGACGAACCGCAGTGCGGACAGAAATGCCGCCCGGCGTAGTCGCGTGTTTCGCCTTCGATCGTCACGGCATCCTGATGAAAAATCGCGGACGCGTGAAACAGCGCCCCATGATGCTTGCGGCAATCGAGACAGTGACAGACGCCAACCCGGAAGGGGCGCCCTGACGCGACCAGGCGCACCTTGCCGCACAAACAACCACCGGTGAATCGGTCCATGCAGTGTCTCCTCTGAAACCACACCGTCAACCTGATCGGTACCGGCCATTCGCGCGATTGCCAATTGTAGGTCGATTCGGTGTTCACCCCAAGGTCGTCAGGCCAAGGGTGGTGGATGCGCCAATGCCGACACAACGCCTCCACGTCCAGCCCGGCACGGCCACTCACCTCCCCTGTGTTTAACAGTTTTTGAGAGTTATTGATTCGGATTATCCCGCTGCTGCAGGCAGCATTCGGCCCGCATTGACGGCGTGCAAGCACCTGCTTTGCGTAACCGACTGGCGAGTACCCGTGCCCGAATGCAAGGCACCCAGACCAATACCTGGCGCCAGATCGGAACCCGAATGACAATTTTCATCACTTGAGAACCAAACACATGGGCATGTCGAATAAATGGATTGCGGGTATTGCTTTGAGCTGTGTATTTCAGGTCGGCTGTGTCTCGAAAGTGGCGCAGCAAGAGCAATACTCGGGTTTCCTGGGCAACTACCAAGGCCTGGAGGAGCAAACTACACCGAGTGAGCAGAAGGTATTGCGCTGGGTATCGCCGGGGTTCGATCCTCGCGCGTACTCCACAGTGGTGTTCAGGCAAATGGAGCTGTATCCAGCGCCGAAGCCGACCGCGCGCGTCAGCCTGAAGACACTGCAAGACTTGCAATTGATGGCCAGCAACAGCGTCAAGACCGCCTTTGCCCGTCGTTACACAATCGTCCCTTATCCGCAGCTGGCGCCAACCAATTCGCGATCGCTGATCCTGCAGGCGGCGATCACTCACGTCAGCGCCAACAACGAAGGCATGCACTGGTATGAGGCCGTTCCAATCGGGGCCATTGTCGGGGCAACACAAGCAGCCACCGGGCATCGGGACCAGACCGCCGAGATGTACATCGAAGCCAACCTGATCGACTCCAAGACCGGTTTGCCGGTCGCGAAGGTCGTTCGCAAGGTGTTCGGTGGGACACTCGATAACGCCGAGCAGCCGATTGTCGCCAATGACTTCAAGGTTGCACTCAAAGGCATGACCGACGATATGCAGGCCCTCCTCCTCAAGCATTGACGCTCAAGCAAACCCCATCGCAAACGTCGCAGTGCCTGCCGTCCAGCGGCATTGGAAGGCATGGCAAGCAGACCGGCATGGGGTTTCGAAGTGGCGCCAAGCCGCGTTTACCCTCTGACAAACCGTTAGCCGCGCCGACGCCTGACGTGAGGTTCAATGATGAAAATACTGGCCCATACCTTAGCGGCCCTTATGGTGTTACTGAGCACCGGCGCCCAGGCGGCGACGGTGATCCCCCTCAAAGGTCAGACTTCCCAGACCATCCAGCAGGACACCAGTGCCTGCCAATCCCAGGCCAACGCGCAATATCCGGTACAAGGCACCGTGCCTTCCGGCGGCCGGGTAAAGGGCGCCGCAACCGCCGCGGTAGCCGGGGCCGCCGCGGCAGAAGTCCGGGGCCGCCAGCATGAAAACGTCTATGACCAGATCGACGACGACACCAAGCAAGACTATCGCCAGAACCGGGCACGCAGCGCCGCGGCTGCGGGCGCCGTCGTGGGGGCTTCCAGGCAGCGACAGGAGCGCCGGCAGAACCTCAATGCGAGCCAGCAAAGCACCACTGCCAGCAACTCGGTCTATAGCAGTTGCCTGCAACAACGAGGCTACGATGTTTTGCCTTGATCGGCGGCAAAGATGACCCGAAACCTTTATCGACCTTCCGGTCCATGACTCAACGAATCAAACCGAATTGAACTGAGGGCTCCACCCATGCGCCTTGTATGTGTTCCTGTCGTGATGTTTGCTTCCTGGCTCCTGGCCGGTTGCGCCACCTCCCCGAACACCCCGACTTCAACGTTGCAAACGGACAAATCGCCCGAGCAGTATGTCGACTGCCTCGTACCGAAGTTAAAGGACAAAGAGATGAGCCCTTTGGTGTCAGGGAACGAACGCAGCTACCGGGTTGTCGTTTCGAGCAAAGTTGCCGTAGACACCGTGCTGGAAACCCATAGGGCACAGGACGGTGGCAAGGTGTATCTGTACGAGCGCCAATTGCTGGCCTCGACCTTCAAGCCATCGAGTTTCGAGCGCACCGCACAGGAATGCCTGTAGCACCAGCCAGCGACTTTCCGGTTCAGGTATTTGACCAGCCCAAAAAAAGCCCCGCGTCCTTGATGAAAGGACGCGGGGCAAAGGCCGTTGAACGAGAGGTGAGGATCGTTTACGTCGCGACAGGCAGACCCTGAACGCGATATGTATCAACGCTCCTCGAGATCCATTTAAAGCTGTATCGAGCCTGGTTCAAAGCTAATTGGAATCAAAAATGCTTTACAATCAACCAGGCGCACAAAAAACAATCATTGACTTGTATTGGGAAAACTCTCTACCCGTTCAAGTAGCAACTCATGCCTTGTCTGGACAGCGGAGGCGGTTCACTCAGACCTTGCCTGCGTGCAAATCCACCTGCCCGAGCTTGCAGTTTTCGGATAGCGCAAACAGTCCACTCCAAGCATTATTCGTGGTGTCAAAATCAAAAACCATGGGTCATCCAGCAATGCTTTTCCTTCGTTTTATTCAACCGATGCCACTGGCAGCCAGGGCTGTTGCCCACACTGCATGCCGCTGAAACGAGCCATCGCAGCACTGTAAATGCGACACACTGCGCCCCTTCCGCCTGGCCCTCATCTTCGTTCACCTTAAAGACCAGAATGTACCGAGCCAAATCCGGCCCCTATACTCAGGCCAGTATCGCCTGACGGAAGTTTTCTATGAGCCACACCTTCAAGTTGAAAAATGGCGCTGTGGCAGTATTTGACCCAGACAGCGCCGTGCTTTCCATTACAACACCCCATGGAGATGCACAAAATTCCACGCTAGGCAGAGCCGAGTCACGCCTGTTGGACCTGCTGCTCATGGAGCCAGGTGTCACTAAAAGCCGCGACGAAATCATCGACTACACCTGGAATGACCGCGTGGTTGCCTCCGGCAGTTTGAATCAAACCGTTTTCTCACTCCGCAATATTCTTAATGACAGTCGGGATCACGAGATTTTGATGACTGTTCCTCGACGAGGATATTGTTTCAACCGCAACTGCATAGTCGATGCAGCAGCAGATGTAGCAACTCCCTTGGTGGAAATTGCGCAGCCGCCTGTTCCCGACGCTGGACAACTGCCGCTACCTGGTAGTGATGAGCCGCCAACACCTTCAGGTAAAACCGGAAAAACCATCGGCATTACAAAGGCCCAACTGATCGCTTACATCGTTACGCTGGCAGTCGTTGCCTTTACTGTTTTTCAATTCGATTTCGACGCGCCAAAAATTGAAGTGTCCAGCGTCGACAAGAATGGATTGGTCATCCACGCCGTAGGCAATGATCTGGCCGAAGCACGAGCGCTGATGGAACTGTCGGCCAAACAATCTGAACAGCTGCCGCCAAGCCTGAAAGGTCAAGTCTGGATCAACCTGTATAAAGCCAACTACTCCGTTTCGTGCATTCGCCCGGATCTAAGCACCGCAAACCTGCAATTGAACAGCAGTGAAAGAGACCTCGCCTTGATGATTCGCCAATGCCTGGAAGTCACCTTATGAAGTTTGAAATCCCGCAAGTTGTTCACTGGCCGATTATTGCCCTGATCAATGCACTGTGCATTTTCTCCTTTTTTTATTCTCCTTCGCACTACATGGAAAACACCAGCTATCAAACAAAAACCCGGCAATGGCTGGAGGATCTCAACCAGCTCAACACCGAAGAATACCTCACCATCGGGCATGGTCGACTGACTGGAACCACGCTGGAAAGCCTGAATGGACAAATCCGCAATGCGACCATTTCGGCGAATATCATCGGAGAAAACAAAACACACGTGCAGATTCAAGTCAGGAACGTCAAACTCAGTCAGGACAATGAACTCTTTGCCATTGAAAAGACCCCCGACCTGTTCTTCAGACGCCAATACGTCTTGCAAGAAGGCGCGATACTAAACTACGAATTGATTCCGACGCAGAACAAGAATGCCGTGTGTTTTTACCTGCATGAACTTGGCCGCCTGCGCTGCATGAACCATTAATCGGCCTCCCGTACTGACTCCATACCGGCCTCGCACAGATTCATGTCAAAGAATCTTCCAGGCAAAAATAACAGTTATTGATTTGAATCAGATGGTGCCCCAGCAAAAAATCCCCCGCCGATAATCTCTGGAATCGAGCCTGCTTGATTCCCGTCCGGGACAATGCCCTACACAGGGGAATCAAGTGAAAGCCATGCACTTCCTGCGAACCCGTAAATCGCCGACTTTCGGATTCCTGGCGATTCTGTTTTTGTCTGCCATGCCACTTTATTCGCTAGCGCACGACGAGCACGCCGTCGAAAGCACGACAATCGAATATTTTGAAATTGAAACAAGCCCCGATGCCAGCCAGAAAATGTCGCATCTGAAAATTCAAACCGAGAATGAGTATCACGCAGACGAGCAGGAAAGTGATTTCCCTTTCTCTGGCCCACCACAAGGTGATACCGGCACCAGTTACGCCAACTCGCGCATATTGCTATGAGGCCGACGCAAGCGGTGACTGGCCCCTTCTGACGACCTGACAAATATGAGTTTTTGATTTTGGCAAGTGCAATCCAGGTGAGATTGTTTGCAGACCAATCCGTGGCAGGGCTGCAGCTGACACTACGTTCTGCCTGAACAACTGCTAATAAGGAAATCACCTCGATGCTGCTGAAAAATTTCGTCACCGTGTCGTTTGGATTATTGCTTTCTCTCAAGGCCATGGCCGACGACAAGGGAATCTACAGTGCAAAATTGACCTGTGCCGAAACCAACAAGAAGGCCCTGAATGCTGTGAAAACTGGCTATCAGGTAAAAACGGGTTATCGCATTGACGACTTTCATTCATTTTCGGCTGCAGCCATTAACCCGATGAAACCCCAATCGAAAATCTTCAGTGCGAAGGTTGACCCGCGCAACGTCCAACACATGGACGACTCTCCATCGGACAGCAAGTACGCATTTTCGGCGGAACTGGAACTGATCCGGGGGCTCTGACAACGCTGCGCGGACAGTCATTGCATGACCCTAATCATTTAACAGATGAGCTTTCAACTTCATGAGTATCGCACCGCCCGATGAAATCTTTCATTTGTCTTCTGCCTTGCCAAGCCAACTGAACAGAACGATAGGCAAATGGGAAATGAGCCTTATCCCGACTGAGCATGAGGCGCACATTCGCCAACATAAGCTCTTTCACAGCCCCGAACTCCAGTGCAGTCGTCTTGAGTTCGACTCATCCGTCACTCTGGTCAGCGCTGTACCTGCCGGATGCGTAACATTCGCCATCTCGCAGGCCCCGATTGGTCGCCCTGTCGTAAACAATCACAGACTACGACCCAACGAAATCGTCGTACTGCACAGCAATGAATCGGTGCATTACACCTGCGAACCGAATGAAACACTTTTCACCCTGACCACAACACTGGAGCATTATGACCGGTGCCGCCAACGTCACTCGGTCATCGATATACTTGCAAACAGAACAGAACACAGTTTCCAGGCTGAAAACTTTCAATTCATACGATCCGCCATTCAAGCCATCAGCGCTTCCTGTGTCGACATCAATGATTCTGATGCGGTACTTGCTCCTCTATTGCAGGCGTTGACGCCCGCTGGCGGCTTCAGCCGTAAAGTCCCGACAAGAAGAAAGGTGGCAATAGAAGCCATAGAGTACATTCATGAAAATACAAAAAAGACGCTCACCATAAAGTCACTCGTACGGCAACTTGAAACCACAACCCGCACCCTGCATTTTGGCGTTATTGAAACGTTCGGAATGTCGCCAATCGCGTATATCAGACACTTGAGACTCGCCAGTGCCCGTCGCGATCTGATTAATAAAACCTGGCCTACCGTGACAGAAACCGCGATGTTCTGGAACTTTCATCACCTGGGTCGGTTTTCCAAGGCATATCAGATTGCTTACGGAGAGACACCGTCAGAAACGGCCAGGCGCAGTTCAACCAAACCCAGGAACACCACCGCCTCCGTTTACAATCAGGTCGTTGGCGGGGCTTTATCAAAACCCTGCAAATAACGATTAATAATTACGTTTTACCAGGCATAGGTACTCACAATTGCTTATTTGCCCGCTCAAGGAGATAAGCATGCATCATCGAATCAACACACTGCGGCTCAAGCAGAAGATCATCCTGTGCATTACCGCCTACGTCAGCGGCATCTTGTTGGCCTGGGCAATTGACTGGTACTGAAGACGATTAATACGTGACGACAAGGTGCACAGTGAAATAATGATACCTCGGGGTTTTCGATGGTTGCCATATATAAAGCGTTACCTGGAAGGCACGCAGTCACTGTATGTCTGATTGCTGCAGCGGGATGGGCCGCATGGTTCTGTGCCGGATTACTGGCCGAGCCATTCATTGCACGGAAATTGAATAACGTTTATGCCGATCTGCGTGCCGCTCAAGTCGAGCCTAATGCGCAGATCGACAAGGTACTGGGAACCCTCGGCGGTTTTGATCGCTCGGGCCGGGAATGCTCCGACGAGCAATATTCACAACTGGCCGACCTGGTTAAAAACCTGCGATTTGTTGATCAGGCGGCCATCCAGCTATCGAATGGCAAGATCTGCTCCTCCTACGGACAAGAGCTCCCGTCGATACTGACCGATTACGCGAAGCACAAGTTCTCCGTTGGAAAGCGAACCTATTGGGTTGATTCCGGCCACGCCGTTTCTGCGGACACCGACTTTATCATTGTGTCGGAACAGTCAACCTACGTCTGGGCAAACAAGAAGCTCCTGCTCGACAATCTGAAGCTTCCCGAGGACCTGCAACTGGACCTCATCGGGCCCGGCGGCGCAGTGCCCATTGCCTCTACAAGCCCCAGGGCCCTGACGACGCAGAAGCCGCTCCACCTTGAAGAACTCGTTACCTCGGCAGACAAGGTCTTCATCGCCTTTGCGGGCAATCGAAATGAACTGATCGCCGTGATTTCGCTTCCGTTGAGCTACCTGACAAGTCTCAAATTCAAATTATTCATTGGCCTTGTGTGCCTGTTCGCAGCGCTGCTCTTCCTCGCAAGATGTATCCGACGGCATTACACCTCTACTGCGGTACGGCTTCGCAACGCCATAAAAGCCAACACGCTGGGTGTTCACTATCAGCCTATCGTCAATTTGACCACGGGTTACCTGGTTGGCGCCGAAGCGCTTTCACGCTGGAACGCCAACGGCACCTCTGTGCCTGCGGATGTTTTCATTGCGGTGGCGGAGAAGTCCGACCTGATCCGCCAACTTACGCGCTCAGTGATTCGACAAGTGGCGGAGGACTACAGCACTTACCTTTGGGCGTGCAAGGACTTCTACATTACGGTCAATCTTTCCGCCCAGGATATTCAGGACCCGACCTTTCCAGACTTTGTCGCCAGCCTGCTGGCAACCTATCGCATGCCGGCGTCCGCCATGACGTTTGAAATCATCGAAAGTACCTTGCTCGACCAGAAGCCTGCCGCGATGCAATTGCGACGGCTTCGTGCGTGCGGCCATCGCATTGCCGTGGACGACTTCGGTATCGGCTATTCCAACCTCTCGCTCCTGGATTCAGTGCCTTTCGATATTCTGAAAATAGATCGCTCATTCATCGCCGACGACAAGATCGCGGCCAGGGATGCCATGTGGCGACACATTGCCCGGTTGGCCAAGTCGCTAAGACTCAAGGTGGTCGCCGAGGGTGTCGAGACTCAGGAGCAACTGCCGCACCTGGTTTCGGAGGGCGTTCTATTGGCACAGGGCTGGTTGTTCTCCAAAGAGCTGCCGATTCAAGCGTTGGCAAGACGCTACTTTCAATGCCCGGCAAACATTCCGCCCTACAACTCGAAAATAACAATCAATGACTTCTATTAGCCCCTCGAGGCCCCTCAAATGCACGCCGAACCCTAACACCCAAACCTGTACAAGGACTCCACTACAGATGCTACTTCGAAACCTTGGCTTCGCTTCTTTGCTATCGCTGCTGTCTTTCCAGGCGCTCGCTGATGACAAAGGTTTATATCTTGGAGCTGGCGTAAGCAGCATCCAGAGCGACGAATCCAGACTGGACGACGACGACACCAGCTACAAGGTTTATGCAGGGTATCGCGTCAATAGCTACCTGGCCTTCGAAGGTGCCTACGTCGATCTTGGTCAATTCAAGGACAAGAATATCGATTTCGAAGGCAAGTCAGCCCAGGCTGCCGCCCATGTCGGTTTTCCAATAGGTGATCGGTTGCGGGTGTTCGGCAGTGTCGGTGCTCACGCCTGGGACGCCGACGGCAATGCCACCGACGACGATACCGGGGTTGATCTGACCTACGGTGTGGGCCTTGAGGTCGATGTCTTTCGCAACATCGGCCTGCGCGCTGAATACGAAGTTCTGGAGGTCGGAGAGATCGACCTGAATCAGACGACCGCATCCGCCTATATTCTTTTTTAACACCGCTGCAACTGAGCGGCCTTCACCGGTCGCTCAACGCACTCTGTGCAACGCTCGTCCCCGCCCTGTCAGCCCCCTGCCATTACTTCAACGTCTCCTTCGGCTCTTGCGCAGGTGCCGGGTACCACTTGTCCCTGGGCACCCATTTCTCCTGTTGCGGATCGCCCAGGTAGTGCGGCGACATGATCTGCACGCCGTACTCGTTGAACACATCCTGGATGTTGGCGTGCAGCATGCTCAGCAGCACCGCTCGCGGCCGAGGCTGACTGGGAATGGCCTGGGCCACCAGGCGGTATTCGGGATAGAAGTCCGACAACGCCGTCTGAAACACCTGGGCCGGCGGCACTTCGAGAATCCCCGGCGTACGTTTTGCGGCCTCCAGCAACATCGCTTCCACCTGCCGCCACGGCGTGTCGTAGCCGATGGTCACGACGGTGTCGACCACGTAACCAGGGCCTTGTACGACCCGCGAGTAGTTCTTGGTGACGGTGCCGGTGATCATCGAGTTGGGCAGGGTCAGCACCTCGCCCAGACCGGTGCGAATGCTGGTGGTAAACATGCCCAGTTCGGTCACCGTGCCTTCGTAGTCGCCAATGCGCACGAATTCGCCGGGGCGCAGGGTTCGGGTGTAGGTCAGGATCAACCCCGCTGCCGCCTGGCCCACTACACTGGTGGCGCCCAGGGAAATCATCAGGCCGATCAACACCGACAAGCCTTTGAAAGCATCGGTGCCGGCACCCGGCAGGTACGGATAGGCCATGGCCAGGGCAAACAGCCAGATCGCCAGCGACGTCAGGCGTTGGGTCGGTTGCAGGGTTTCATGGTTCAGCCAGCTGAGGGTTCCCGGTGCCGCCATGCGCCGCAGTATCCGCCGCATGAACGCGGTGGCGCCGCGGGCGATAAAGAAGATCGCCAGCGCCACGCCCAGCCCGGGAATGGCACCGACGATCCCTTGCAGCAGATAGCCACCGAGCTCCCACAGATAATTATTCAGGCTTTCGCCCCAGGGACGGGTGTAGGGAAAGCGTGACAGGACAAAGCCCAGCCATTCATAGGTAAGCAGCAACACGACGAGCCAACGCACCAGTTCCAGCAATCGGCTGACCAACGGATACAGGTAATTGGCGTCGACCAGCGGAACCCTTCCGACTTTCAGGGCCTGGGTGTGCCGATGCATCAGTTCGGGCAGTTTCTTCAGCACTCTACGCCGCACCAGCGACATGCCGAACAGCAGGCCGATGTAAACGCCGGTGGCCAGCAACGCGGCGCCTGTGGAACGCAGGATCAATCGCAGGCTACGAGCTTCCCGGGTTTCAGCCACGACCTGGCGCAGCTTGCCAGCTGCGGCTTCGGCGGCCTGCTGGACCGAATCGTATTCGGTCTCGTCGAAGTCCTTGGGCGTAACGATAAAGGCACGCCGGCTACCCAGCAGCACCATGTAGCTTTTCGAGATCGGGTCGAGGGTGACCTTGAGGTCGTCCTCTTCATCCAGCGCCTCTCCGATGACCGCTTTCGCCCGTTTGACCCGCGAGGCCGGTGCTTCGCCGAGGATGCTCGCGCGAAACACCATGATGCTGCGGTTGGCCACTTTCAATTCGACGGGAGCATCGACCACTTTCGGTGGGTCTTCGGCCCACGATTGCACCGACCAGAACATCCCGAAAACACTCAACATTACCGCGAGCAGCCTGCTCCGCATGTGTCGGATCCTTACTTCACATAATTCAGGTCGAGGGTACGTACCGCAGCGTAGTTCACCGATGAACGGTTGTCAGATTTGAGCTACAGGCAGTTTCCTTATCCGTCTGTTTCCTTGAAACAGCGAGCTCAAGGATCCTGTAGGAGCGAGCTTGCTCGCGATAAACCGGAGAGCACCGCGGGGCACCTGCCAACCAGCGTTATCGTTGACGACCATCGCGAGCAAGCTCGCTCCTACAGTGTGATCTGTACCTGACTCAAGGGTTGACCTGATAACCCTTGCCCTGCAAACAACTGGTGTAGGCCGTCGCGGTGTTCGCCTGGGTGGTTTTCGATTGCTCCCGGCGTTCCTGGCGCTGACGTGAAGCACCGACCACGGCGCCGGCCGCCGCCGTCTCCTTGGCGCGGTTCTGGCGGTATTGCTGTTGCACATCACTATCGACGCGGTCATACGCCTCGTCGTGCTGATTGCCGCGCACCTGGGCCGCGGTCGCGCCGGCAGCGGCCCCGACAGCAGCGCCCTTGACCCTCCCGCCGGAAGGCGTGGAAGTCGTCGAGGCACTCTGGCTGGCGGCGATGCTGTTGCATTCGTTGATGTCGGCCTGGGTTTGTTGCGAGCTTTGCCCTTTCAGCGGCACCACCGTTTGCGCCCATCCCGGGGCACTGAATACCGACAAGGCAAGGCACAAGCTGATAGGTGACAACCTTTTCATGATGATCTCCGGATGACCGTGGTTCACCCCCCAAGGAGTTTAGATCAGCTCCCGTCAGCCACCCGGTTACTGACCGACGGTGGAGCCGGTCTCCATCACCAGTCGGCGGTCAACCCGACGCACCGGCACAGCCTCCAGTTGCGCGCCTTTACACGGGCCGTCGATGCAGTGTCCGTCGGCAAAACGAAACATTGCACTGTGATGGGCGCACATCAGGAGGTTGCCTCGGTAGGTACAGAATTGCTGGGGATTGAAGTCCAGCGGCACCGAAAAATGCGGGCAGCGGTTGACATACACCCACACCTGTTCGCCCTGGCGCACCGCCACCAGCCCGGCGGGATGCAATTGCCGGTGCTGCGGCAGTCCCAACGCCCCGCCGTCGGCAATGTCGTCGAGTTGGCACAAGGTAATGGTGGTCATGGAAAACCGCGCCGTTCCGGGTTGCCCAGACTCCAGTGCCAGGGGCGAATCTGCATGCTGGCGAACAGGCCCGCCTGCACATAGGGATCGTCCTGCATGAACGCTTCCACCTCCGGCAGGCTGCCCGCCTCGACGACCAGCAACGTGCCGTTCATCGCCGTGCCGGCATCATCAAGGATGGGGCCACCGAGCCGCACAACCACCCGATGGTCCCCGGTGGTACGCAAATGCGCCTGATGGCTGGGCCGCAAACGCTGGCGCAAGGCCTGCGAGTCCGGATGGTCAGTGGCGAATACCGCAAAGAACTGGCCCATGACTCACGCTTTCTCCATGACGAATTCGTAACTCGCACGCTTGAACGGCACGTCCATACCCAGGCGGGCGGATAACGCGTCATGGGTGCGGCGGTCCTCGTAGATCACCTGCAACGAATGCTTGACGCCAAACACCGCGTCGGACGCCAGGTACGGATCATCGTGATTGAACAGGTGCGTCACCAGCTTGCGATAACCTGGCACCTCGATCATGAAATGCAGGTGCGCGGGCCGCCACGCATGACGGTTGGCGGCATCGAGCATGCGCCCCACCGGGCCATCGGTGGGTATCGGGTAGGCCACCGGGACAATCGTGCGAATCGCAAAGTAGCCGTCGGCGTCGGTGCGATAACGCCCACGCAAGTTACCGAACGGCTGTTCGACGTCTTGCCCTGAGTACATGCCGTTCTCGGCCGTTTGCCAGACATCGAGCACCGCATCAGCCAACGGATTGCCCCGGGTATCCACCACACGCCCGCGCACCAGCGCTGGCTCGCCCGGCGTGAAGGCCATGTTTTCGCCAAACTCGCGCTCGGGCATGCCTTCGATGTAGAACGGCCCGAACACCGTCGTTTCGGTGGCCGTTGCGCTGTGCCGATGGTTGATCGCATCGACCAGCATCGAAATGCCCAGGGTGTCCGACAGCAGAATGAATTCCTGGCGCACCAGGCCATCGCATTTGTGCCCGGTGTCGGTCAGAAAACCAATGCCTTCGAACCACTCCTGTTCGGTCAATTCGACCTCGCTGACAAACGCATGCAGGTGACGCACCAGGCTTTGCATGATCTGTTTGTAACGCGCGTTGGGTGCGTCGTTGAAGCTGTTCACTGCCTGTTGGGAGATCAGTGACTCTATGGCTGTGTCTTTATCGGTCATTGTTGTTATTCCGACGAGGATAGGAGTGGCTGGCAGATCAGGCTGGGGCCTGACCTGTCAGGGCACGGTTCAACAACGCCTCGATCGGGCCTTGTTCAAACGGCCGTGGGTTGTAGTAAGGGCTGGCGCAGGCGATTTGTGCAGCTTCCGCCGGGCCGTTTGCCGGGAAGCCGATGTCCGCCAGGGCCAGTGGAATACCCAGCTCCTGGTTCAGTGCGTACAACAAGGCACCGACCTCACTCGCCTCACTGCCGCCCAACGCGCGTGCAGCCCGTTGCAAGGGCCCCGCCGCCGCTTCGCGGTTGTAATGCGCGGCGTGGGGCAAGACGATGGCGTGCGCCTGGGCATGGGGCAAATTGAACGTGCCGCCCAAGGTGTGGCAGAGCTTGTGATGCAAGGCCATGCCGACCGAGCCCAGGCAAATGCCCGCCAGCCACGCACCGTACAACGCCTGGCTGCGCGCCTCGGGGTCATCGGGATTGCTGACCACACCTGGCAAGGCCTGCGCCAGTGAGCGAATCGACTCTTCAGCCATGAGACCGATGATCGGGTTAGCGTCCTGGGCGTACAGGGCCTCGACCGCGTGGGCCATGGCGTTCATGCCCGAGCAGGCGGATATCTGCGATGGCAGGGTCAGGGTCAATTGCGGGTCGTAGATCACTGTCCTGGGCAGGACTTTGGGATCTCGCCCGGTTTTTTTCAGACGATTTTCGGTCAGCCCGTAGATCGGCGTCATCTCGGAACCGGCGTAGGTGGTCGGCACCGCCACGATCGGCAGGCCGGAATCCATCGCGATCGCCTTGCCCAGGCCGATGGTCGAGCCACCGCCAATGGCCACGCAGCAGTCGGCATCCAGCCGCGCCGCCTCAACGCGCGCCGCTTGTGCCACTTCCAGCGGAACGTGCATCACGGCTTTGGGATAGACCCCGGCCGCACGATCACCGAGCAACGCGGCAACCTGCTGGCCGAGCCGATATTGTTCCGGCGTCGTGAGGATCAGCGCGCGCCGAGCACCCAGGCGCTCGATTTCTTCCGCCAGCGCCGAGAGCTTGCCCCAGCCGAACACCACGCGGGTCGGCAGGCTTTGATAAACGAATGGATTCATGGCTGGCCTCAGCGTTTGTAGTACGGCGGGATCTTGCCGTCGACATTGACCCAGACCGAACGGGCTTCGGTGTAATCGTGGATCGCTTCAAAACCCATTTCCCGTCCGTAACCGGATTGACCGACACCGCCAAACGGACTGCCCGGGTTGACCCGTTTGTAGCAGTTGATCCAGCACATGCCGGCGTGAATCGCGTCGGCGATTTTGTGCGCGCGGCTCAGGTTCTGCGTCCACAGGCCGCTGCCCAGTCCGTATTCGGAATCGTTGGCGATGGCCAGGGCTTCTTCGTCGGTACTGAAGCGCACCACGGTCACGAACGGGCCGAAGACTTCCTCCTGGCAAACGCGGTCACCGGGCTTGGCTTCGACCACCGTCGGCTCGACATAGAATCCATTGGCCAACGCCTTGTCGTCCGGTGCTTTGCCGCCAGCGAGGACCTTGCCACCCTGCTCGATGGCAATGTCGATGTACGCCAGCACCCGGTCGCGGTGCAGCGCCGACGTCAGCGGGCCCATTTCAGTTGCCGGGTCCAACGGATCGCCCAGGCGGATGGACTTGGCCAGGGCGATAAAACGCTCCAGGAACCGGTCGGCGATGTCTTTGTGCAGAATCAGTCGCGAGCCGGCGATGCAGGCCTGGCCCTGGTTGTGAAAGATCGCCCAGGCCGCGCCGTTGATCGCCGCATCCAGGTCGGCGTCCTCGAACACGATATTGGCGCCCTTGCCGCCCAGTTCCAGCTGGATGCGCTTGAGGTTGCTTTGGGAGGCTTCGACGATCCGGCGCCCGGTGGCGGTCGAACCGGTAAAGGCAATCTTGCCCACATCGCGGTGTTCGGCCAGTGCTTGCCCGGCGGTATGGCCGTAGCCCGGCACCACGTTGACCACGCCTTTGGGGAAGCCGACTTCTGTCATCAGCTCGACAATGCGCAAGGTCGACAACGGGGTGATTTCCGACGGCTTGATCACGATGGTGTTGCCCGCCGCCAGCGCCGGGCCCATTTTCCAGCTGGTGAACATCAGCGGAAAGTTCCACGGCACGATCTGCCCCACTACGCCAATCGGTTTGCGTTGCACATAGTTGAGGAACCCTGCTTCGACCGGAATCACCGAGCCTTCGATCTTGTCGGCCATGCCGCCGAAATAACGGAAGCACGCCGCCGTGCGCGGCACGTCGAGGCCACGGGAGTCACGGAGCGGGTGTCCGGTATTGAGGGATTCGAGCTGCGCCAGTTCTTCGCCGCACGCCTCGATCCTGTCCGCCAGTTTGAGCAACAGGCGCCCGCGCTCGGCGGCCCCCAGGGCCGACCAGGCCGGGAAGGCACGCTTGGCGGCGGCAACGGCCAGGTCGATGTCAGCGGCTTCGGCGGCAGCGATGCGGGTGATCAACGTACCGTCGTGGGGCGCCACCACGTCAATGGTGCCGCCGGCGACGGCATCCACGAAGCGGCCATCGATATAGAGCTGATTTTGCATAATGGTTTCCTCGCACCGCGCGCCTGGCGCAGTGTTTGCTGAAATGATTCCTGAGCGCTTTGCCCGGCGCGGGGCCGGGCCGGACACGAGGTCCTAGAACTCGATCGGATACGGCTTGAGTTCACCGCTTTCGTAGCGTTGCGGTAGGTTCGGCGTGGCGTTTTCCCAGACCATCAGCATCGAGCGTTTGGTCGAGTAGCCCTGGTGACGGATGTCCGCGGGCATGGCGCAGATGTCGCCGGCACGCATGGTGATGCGCGCACGGGGATTGCCGTCGTCCTTGTCGCCGACGTCCCAGATGATTTCGTCGGACATTTGCAAGAACCACTCGATACGGTCGTTGCCGTGGAACACCGGCAGGATGAATTCCTCGGTGGTCGGGCAGAACAGGCTGGCCTTGCACACGGAGGTCACCGACGGGTTCCAGGTCACGTCGGAGCGCGACAGGTACTTGAACAGGTTGAAGGCATGCAGTTCGCCCTCGAAGCCTTCGGCGGCATGAACTTCCGGTTCGTCCTGCGGCACGTCGATGAACTGGCGGTTGACCGGCAGGTCGTCACGCAGCGGCGAGTCATCCTTCAGGCCCGGCATGCGTTTGGTGGCGATGCGGGAGCGCTCGATGGCTTCGATGTTGTCGCCGTTCTTGCGGCCGAATGCGCTGCCGGTTTCTTCCGGTGCGGCAAAGGGGTCGAAGCTGGCGTTGGTCCAGTCCCGCAGGATGGCCTTGAAGGTGGCCATGATCAGCGGCGTTTCGAAGTTTTCGGTGTAATTGACCCCGGCCGCCTTGAGCGTGCCGTTGAAGGTGCCGGCGTACAGGTCGACCTTGCCGTAATAGTTACGGGTACCAATGACGTGGTCAAAGTTGACCCAGCCATAGAAAAAGCCCCAGGCGACATCGCGCATCATGGCGCGCAGGAAGGCGTCGACCGGGATCAGGTGCGAGCGGGTCTGGCCTTTGGCCGGCCAGGTAATGCGGGCGAAATACTCGTCGCGCGACAGTTCGAAGGCGCCCAGTTTGAATGAGCGGTAGCCAGTGATGGCGTGGGGAGCGCTGGCCTGGACTTCATCGTCGGCAAAGTGGGCGGTATCGGTTGCGGTTTCAAGCATGGCCATGGCGGGATTCCTCTTGTTGTTGTGGGTTGGGCGGTCGGGCTGGACAGATCACTTGAAGCAGATGTCTGCCCACTTCTCGACCGACAGCGGGCCTTTGATGGTCTGCTGCAGGATCACGCCCGGGCGGCTGGCTTCGAAGCGATAGGCGCTGCCGACCGGCAACAGGCATTGATGGCCGCGCTTGAGCAGGACGTAGCCCATCGGCTTGCCCGCCGGCATTTCACCGGCCAGGTGAGTGCCCTCACCCGCTTTCAACGGCGCATCGAGCTTGAGGAAGTCCACGCGCACTTCACCGTCCATGACGATGGCGAACTCGTCGTGTGCTGCGGTGTACCAGGGCGACTGGCCTTCGGCGCGCAGGGTTTCGACGACGTAGCCGAGGTTGTAGCCGACCACGACCTTTTCGTAAGGGCCGGAAAGATCGGCCACTTCGAAAATGTTGGAAAAGGCGTAGTGGCTGGCCTGGCCGCTGATGATTTCAACCGACCCTTTGGTGTAGTTGTCCAGCGAGCCGAAGACCGTTTCGATTGCAGCGCTACTCATGGTTTTCACCGTTTTGTTGTTGTAGTAACAGTGAGCCAACAGTACGTCGCAGCTGATCCCGGAACAATTAGAGGACCGGCGACAACAGTGTTCGCGAAACGCAAACACTGAACCCAACCTAATCCTTGTGGGAGCGGGCTTGCTCGCGAAAGCGGTGTGTCAGTCGCCATCTGGGTCAACTGACAGATCGCTGTTCGCGAGCAAGCCCGCTCCCACAGGGTGGGTGTATTGATTGATCAGTATTGGCCAAGGCCATGCCTTTCAGCGAACCCAGCCACGCTCCAGCAAGGGCTTGTCCCAGCATGGCTCATCGCCGAAGTTGTCCACCAGAAAGTCGATCAACGTGCGGACTTTCAAGGCCCGGCGCTGGGTGGCGGGGTACACCGCCGAGAAATTGAACGAAGACAGCGCATATTCCGGCAATACCGGTATCAGCCGGCCGCTGAGCAAGTCATCGCTGGCCACCAGGGTCGGCAGGCAGACAATGCACACACCGGTCTGCGCGTAATCGCGCAGCAAATGCACCGAGTTCGAACGCACCTGGCCCGGCAGGCTCAGCTCCACTTGCTCGTCTTCGCGGGTGAAGATCCAGCGATTGCGCGACGGATAGCCTTCGTACAAGGCGATCTTGTGTTGCAGCAACTCCTGGGGATGGGTCGGCACACCGAACTCGTCAGCGTAATCGGGCGACATGCAGAACAATCGGCGCACGCTGAACAGCTTGCGCTCGATCAGGGTTTCGGCCATGGGCGGGAACATCTGGAACGCCACATCGAAGCCTTCTTCGATGGGGTCCACCACGCGGTCGTTGACGATCACGTCGACCTCGATGTCCGGATACAGCCGGGTGAACTCGGCCAGCATGCGGCCAAAGTGACCGATGGCGAACCCCGGTAGCATCTGCACCCGCAGTTTGCCGGTGGGTTTGGCCCGTAGTTCGCGCATGTGTTCGGTCAGCGAGTTAAAGCCTGCGACCATGTCCGCGCACTCCTTGTAGTACGTCTCGCCCACTTCGGAGAGCCGTACATGACGGGTGCTGCGATGAAACAGCGGCGCGTTGATGAACTGTTCCAGTTGCTGGATGCGGTGGGTGATCACCGAGCGGGTCACGCCCAGTTGCTGGGCGGCCTTGGCGAAGTTGCCGGTTTCGGCCACCCGCACGAAGGCTTCGACACTGAGTAAACGATCCATGGGCAGGTTCTCTGGAGGCTTTTGTTCTTGTATGAACAGCGCAGGTTAGCTTGTCCCTCCACATCCCGAGCGAAAACCTGCCTGTAGGAGCGAGCTTGCTCGCGAAAAACCAGAGGGCACCGGGGGAGTCAGGTTTCCCGCGTCATCGTTTGCCTCCATCGCGAGCGAGCTCGCTCCTACAGGTCATGGCCGGGGCTGAACGGATAACCGTCGCTGCATGGGGAAAACCTGCCAGCCCAGGCGTTCGCTGATCAGCCCCCACACCCCTTGCGGAGCCTTGAGCATCATCACCACCGCCACTACGCCGAGGATGATCATGTACACCGCGCCGTATTGTGCCAGGCAGCCGCGCAACACGAAGTAAATCAGCGTGCCGATCAATGGGCCTTCCAGGGTGCCGATACCGCCGATGATCACGATGAAGATTACCACCGCCGTCCAGTCCTGCAGGTTGAACGCCGCGTCCGGAGAAATCCGCAGCTTTTGCAGGAAGATCAACGCCCCGACCACCCCCGTGCACCCGGCTGCCAGCACATAGACCATCAATTTTGTGCGAAACGTGTCGACCCCGAGGCTGCCGGATGCCGGTTCCGAATCACGAATCGAGGCCAGGGCCAGCCCCTGCCGCGAGCGCAACAGGAAGAACACCACCGCCACGGCGGCAATGGCGATGGCCAGTGCGGTGAAGTAGATCAGCGTCTCGCGCCCGTCCCGGTCAGTGCCGATCTGCCGCACAATCGCCGCCGGCAGGCTTTGCCCTGACCCGCCGCCGAGGCTGCTCATCTGCGCCAGGCCCAGACGGAAGACCTCCGCCACCACCCAGGTGCCAATGGCGAAATAAGCACCACGCAAGCGAAAGACGATCAGCGCCGTCGGAATCGCCAGCAACGCCACCCCTACCCCGCAGAGCAGAACCGCGAACAATGGCGGCACACCAAACCGGCTCGCCAGCATGAACAGCAGATAGCCACCCAGACCGACAAAGGCTTGCTGACCCACCGAGACCATGCCGGCGTACCCCGCCAACAGATTCCACATCTGTGCCAGGGCCAGGTAACAGGCGAACTCCACCACCAGTCGCAGACTGGCCCGATCGGCCCACAACGGCGCGCTGAGCAACACCAGTACACAGAGGCCGAGCACGGACAGGCCAATCGTGCTGCTGAGGGTGGTGCGTTGTACGCGCCAGATGAGCGCGGGATTGTTCAAGGCATTCATCAATCGACACTCTGGGGAAACAGGCCACGCGGACGCACGACCAGGATCAGCAGAAACACAAGGTGACCGGCGAGGATTTGCCAACCGGGATCGAGCTTCGCGCCCAGGGCTTGCGCGACACCGAGAATCACCCCGCCCGCCAGCGTGCCCCACAAACTGCCCAGACCACCGATGATCACCGCTTCGAAACCGTACAGCAGGCGCGCCGGCCCCACGGTGGGGTCGAAGCTGGTGCGAATCGCCAGGAATATCCCGGCGATCGACACCACCGCCATCGCCAGCGCCATGGCCAGACCGAAGATGTGCGCGTTATTGACGCCCATCAGCCGTGCGGTGTGCTGGTCATCGGACGTGGCACGAAACGCCCGGCCCAGCGAGGTCTTGTAGAACAGCAGTTGCAGGCCGCCGATGATCAGCAACGCACTGGCGAACACGATCAGCGGCATCACTCCCACACTCAAGCTGCCGATGCCGACACTGGCAACCTCGAGATCGCCTTGGGACAGCTTCTGGCTATCGGCGCTGAAAAACGCCAGCAAGACGTTCTGCACGATGATCGACAGGCCGAACGTCACCAGCAACGGCGGCAGGATGTCCGTGCCCAGCGTGCGGTTGAGCAACAACCGTTGCAGCAGATAGCCGAAACAGAACATCAGCGGCACCACGATCAGCAAACTTGCCAACGGGCTGAGCCCCAGATGACTGACCACCATCAGCGCCAGGTACGACGCCAGCACGATGAAGTCGCCATGAGCGATGTTGACCAGGCGCATGATGCCGAACATCAGCGACAGCCCTACCGCGAACATCGCGTACAGGCCGCCGAGCAACGCGCCTTGAAGCAAAGTATTGAGCCATTCCATCACTAGATCCCGAAATACGCGGCTTTGATTTGTGCTTTGTCCGCATCCCCAGGGCGCCCGGTCAGGGACACACGCCCTTCCTGGAAGCAATAGAAACGGTCGCAGACACTCAGCGCCTGATTGATGTCTTGCTCGACGAGAATCACCGTGGTGCCGTCGGCCTTGATCGAGGGCAGCGCGGAGTAGATGTCCTTGATCGTCGTCGGCGCCAGGCCCAGGCTAATCTCGTCGCACAACAACAAGTGCGGGTTGGCCATCAGGCCCCGGCCAATCGCAACCATTTGCTGCTGGCCACCGGACAGCGCGGTACCTGGGCGCATGCGCAGTTTTTCCAGTACCGGAAACAGCTGATAGATCCGCGCCAGGGTCCACGGCCCGGGGCGTTTGCTGTAGGCGCCGATCAGCAGGTTTTCCTCCACAGTCAGTGACGCAAACAGCTTTCTGCCCTCCGGCACCAAGGCGATACCACGCTCCAGGACCTGATTGGCGGCCATGTCGCCGATGGCCTGGCCTTTGAAGGTGATCGCGCCAGGCCGGTTGTCGATCAGCCCGGCCAATGAACGCAGGAACGTTGATTTGCCCGCGCCGTTGGAACCGATGATCGCCACGGTTTCACCCTGTTCCAGGGTCAGGCTGATATCGAACAGCGCTTGAAAATCGCCGTAGCCGGCACAGAGTCTGTCGATGGACAGCAGGTTTGATGGGGTTTTCATGCGTCAGCTCCCGATGCCCATGTAAATGTCCTGGACCCGAGGGTCGGCCATGACGCTGCGCGGCTCGCCTTCGGCCAGTCTGGCGCCGAAGTTGATCACCGTCAGACGGCTGACCACCGCCAGCAAGGCATGCACGATGTGTTCGATCCAGATAATGGCAACGCCGGACTTGTGGATGCCCTGAATGGTTTCCACCAGCGCCAGGCATTCGGGCTCGGTCAGGCCGCCAGCGATTTCGTCCAGCAACAACAGGCGCGGACGGGTCGACAGGGCGCGGGCCATTTCCAGGCGCTTGCGGTCGAGCAATGTCAGGGAGCCTGCCAGCACGTTGGCCTTGCGCATCAGGCCGGTCAGTTCCAGCGTCTGCGCGCACCATTGGCTGGCCTCCTTGTCCCGCAACCTCGCGCCGAATGTCGCACCCACCAGCAAGTTCTCGAACACGGTCATTTTCACGAACGGATGCGGGATCTGATGGGAACGCCCAATGCCTTGCCGGCAGCGTTTGAACACCGGTTCGCGGGTGACGTCGCGACCTTCGAAATGGATCGTGCCCCGGTCCGCCACGACGCCGCCGGCGATCAGGTTGAACAATGTGCTTTTACCCGCGCCGTTAGGGCCGATGATGCCCAGGGCTTCTCCCGGTTGCAGGGTCAGGCTCATCGCATCCGTGACCTTCACCGAGCCGTAGCTTTTGTGCACATCGCTCATTTGCAGAAGTGGTTGTTGCATGGTGCACCCGTGTCTTTTTTGCGCGATCAATACGTAATGGCCTGCATCTCGCCGCCCAGCGGAATCGCCGGCGCGGTGGCATTGCCGGTCACGATCAGGTCGTATTTATTGTCTTGGCCCAAGCGCCATTGGCCGCTGACCAGCGGGGTTTTGGCGACGTTCTTCACCGGCCCGCCGTTCCAGTTGATCGGCCCGACCACGGTGTTGAGGTTGGTCTTGAGCAAGGCATCGCGAACCGCATGGGCGTTGCCGACTTCTTCGGTGCGCTGGAGGATGTCCACCGCCAGTTCAAACAACGCGTGCACGAAGCCCAGCGGTTGTGTCCACTGTTTGCCAGTGGCCTGGGTGAAACCCTGGGCCAGTTGGCCGGCGCTGGCGCCGGTCAATGACGAACTGAACGGATGCGTCGGGCTCCACCAGATTTCGGTCGACAGGTTGTTGCCGGCCTTGCCCAGCGCTTCGACCGCCGTCGGGAACAGCAGCGCTTTGCCCACCGACACCGCTTTGGGCTTGAATCCCTGCTGGCGGGCCTGGGTCCAGAAGGTACTCAGGTCCGGCGGGATCACTACGCCGGTGACAATCTCGACGTCAGCCTTTTTGAACGCGGCAATCTGCGCGGAAAAATCGTCGGTCAGGCTTTGAAAGCGGCCAGGGTCGACCAACTGGAACCCCTTCTGCGCCAGCACCGGTGGAAAGCCCAGTTTCGGATCGCCCCAGGCGTTGCCGTCGCCATCGTTGGGGAACAGACCACCGACCACCTTGTTGGACGGCATGGCGCCCCACATCGCGCTGTAAGCGCCGATCACATCTTCCAGCCCCCAGAAAAAGTGGTACGTCCACTCGAAGCCCTGATCCGGTTTACCGCCGCGGGTAAAGAACCACGGCTGCCACGGCGCCACCGTGGAAATGCACGGAATCTCGTTGATTTCACATTGATCGGAGACCGGGTTGGTGGTTTCCGGCGTCGATGACACCAGCATCAGGTCCACTTGGTCCGACAGAATCAGCTCGCTCGCCACTTCCGCCGCGCGGTTGGGGTTGGACTGGCTGTCCTTGACGATGACTTCCAGGCGATAGGCCTTGCCCGCCACATTGATCGTGTTTTTCAACACTTGCCTGAGCGATTCGATGATGTAGTTGTCGGCGGCGGCAAACGGTGCCAGCGGCCCGGTCTGCGGGCTGACATAGCCGAGCCTGATCACCCGCTCGCCGCCGATTGCGAAGTTGAACGGCAGGCTGGCCAGCGCCACGCCGCCGGCGGCTACCGCGGTATTGCGCAGAAAATCACGGCGCGAGAAATCGCGGCCAAACAGGTTCTTGTCATTGTTGTCTGTCATGTAAGTACTCCAAAAGCCTGGACGAACAGGGTCGCAACGTGTGGCCGGGCCAGCACGCAGGGTCAGGGGTAAACGAAAGAAGCCGGTCTAGAAGAAGAAGCTGACGTCGAAGGACCCGACCAGTTGCGAGTCCTTTTGCCCGTCGGCGTAGGCATCGCGTCCGGGGCCGGAATGGATGTCGTAACGCAGTTCCGGGCGCAGGCGCACGTTGGGGGTCGGCGTCCAGGCCAGGTTAGTGGTAACGCCGTAGAAGCTGCCCCAGGTCGGGTCGGGGATGCCGGTGTGCGGGTCGATGTTGGCCATCATCACGTGCACCGGTGCATCGGTGTAGAACCACTCGGCACGACTGTTCCACATCAGGTTGTCACTCAGCTTGTGGTACCAGTTGACGTCGGTGCCGTACCAGGTGGCATCGTTTTTGTTGGCGAACCCGGCGAAGGCGCCCTGCTCCTGCTTGCCATAGTTCAGTTCCAGCGCCACGCGGTTGTTCGGGTCCAGCACCTGGGAGAGGGTCAGGTAAGACGCCAGGCGTTTGAGATCGTCATCCTTGGTGCCCGCCGGCAGCGGCGAGCCGCAACTGCATTCGGCGAAGCTGTCGCCGGCGCCATTGCCGTAGATGTTTTCCCAGTCGATCCAGGTACCGAAATCCGCCGAGCGCCAGCGCACGTTGGCGATCACGTCCGGCGAGTGATTGGGGTCTTGCAGGTTGTTCCAGCCCTGGACCACGCCCAGCTCGAAGCCGAGCATGCTTTCGCCAGGTTTCGAAGGCAGTTTGAACGAGTACAGCGCGCCGGCATGTTTGGCCGGGCCGTGCATGAACGAGTAAGTGTGCGAGTAGAAGTCAGTCGGCGCCGGAGATGGCAAGGCGAAGCCGATTTCGTTTTCCAGCGGCGTGTGGAAAATCCCGATCATCAGGTCCGAACCGCCGAGCACCGGAAAGTAGAAGTCGGCGTACGCCTGGGCGATGGTGAATGCCGGATCTTCGGCTTTGTTATTGCGGTTTACGCCGAGGTCCTCGTCCCAGCCATAGGTTTTGAAGAAGCGCGCGTCCTTGCCGTACAGCGCCGTGACATTGAAGCCCCAGTCAGCCTCTTGCGGCATGGCCCCGGGAAACGGCCCGACGCGACCGATCACATTGCTCTTGGGCTTCTTCTCCACGGCCAGGGCAAACTGGTTGAGGTTCACACCTTCGTCGGTATTGAAGAAGCTCTGTTTGCTGACGTCATCCGTGCCGTTGTTGTTATAGATCACACCCACCTGGCCCCAGCCATAGACCTTGATGCCATGCTCACGTTCAAGGCTGTCGCCGAACACGCTGCGCACCAGCGAGCCCATGGGGTCGTCCGCCGCCCGCGCCATCGAGGGAAAAAAAACATCGGCACCCAGTACGGGCGCGACCAGGGTTGCTGCGCAAACCCATGCACGAATATTCATACCTGCCTTCCTTATTTTTATTAGGCGCCACCCCCCGAAGGGGCATATGGCCGAAAGCAAGGTATGACGTCTTGATGAGCCCTGGCTTGGACTCCACCCGATCGTTGGCCGATCGTGGTGTTCGGCGTAATGGAGGCTACAAGCCCGCCACTACCCCAACAATTCCATTCTCGGCGACTTCAGTGTTTGCGTATTCAGAACAATGCAGGACATTGTGGGAGTGGCGGTGCGGCGATCCGACTGGCCTGCGATGGCGCCGATCTCCTGTGGGAGCGGGCTTGCTCGCGAAAGCGGTGTGTCAGTCACCACATGTGTTAACTGACAGGGCCTCTTCGCGAGCAAGCCCGCTCCCACAGAGTTACTCGGTGTTCCCGGCATCCGGGCCTG
Organism: Pseudomonas sp. BIC9C; assembly: GCF_034541995.1. Lineage (NCBI taxonomy): Bacteria > Pseudomonadati > Pseudomonadota > Gammaproteobacteria > Pseudomonadales > Pseudomonadaceae > Pseudomonas > Pseudomonas sp. BIC9C. The sequence continues at coordinate 28,873 of NZ_JAWDGM010000008.1, read as the reverse complement.
GCACTGACAAATAGCATGCTGAAGACAGTTGCTCCCACAGGGGTTGCGATGTCAGTCAGGCATTGGTGGTCAGCGGATAGAGCTTGTCATCGAACTGCGACAATTTCGGAAATGCCAGCGGCTGATCGTCGCTCAGGTGTTGCAGGCGGCGGCTGTAGTCTTCCAGGAAGCCCTTGCGCGCTTCGTCGCTGATGTACGGCACATGCCAGGCCACGAAGGGTTCCAGCACATCGAAGCCGACGTAAGCCAGCGTACCGCGCAGGAGCGGCCGCAGCATGTCCTCCAGCGGGCCGTGAATCGCGCCTTCGCCGAACATGTGTTCACGACCGCCCAGGGTCACGCTCACCAGTGCTTTCTTGCCGGCCAGACCACCCTGATCGTAGAAGCGCTTGCCGCCATAGCAGATGCCGGACACCAGCACCCGGTCGATCCAGCCCTTGAGCATGGCCGGGGTGGAGAACCAGAAGATCGGGAAGTTGAGGATCAGCAGGTCGGCCCACAGCAGTTTGTCCAGCTCAGCCTGGATGTCCGCCGCCAGCGACTGGCTCTTCACGCCCAGGCGTTGTTCCAGGGCATAGACCAGGTACTCGGGGTTTTCCCGGTTCGAGAAGTCCGCGTCGCTGGCGACCGGGTTCCAGTTCATTTTGTACAGGTCGCTGACCTGCACTTCGTGCCCCTGGGCTTCAAGGGTGGTGACAGCCTGGTCCCGAAGGGCGGCGGTGAAGGATTGCGGCTCCGGGTGAGCGTGGACGATCAGTACTTTCATGGTGGTTCCTTAGACGTTTTCCAGCGTATCGGTTGAAGGTGTGGAGGCGCGCGTGGCCAGCAACCGGTCGAGCCAGTCGGGGTCCATTTGCGGTTCGGAAGAAAACAGCAGCCCGGTGTAGTCCTGGTGCGGCGGGGTGAAAATCTGGCTGCGCGAGCCGTGGTCCACCACCCTGCCCCGTTGCATCACCAATACCTCATCGGCAATCGCCCGTACAGTAGCAACATCGTGGGTGATGAACAGGTAGGCGACACCCAGTTGTTGCTGGATACGGTTGAGCAATTTCAGTACGCCTTCAGCCACCAACTGGTCGAGGGCCGAGGTCACTTCGTCGCAGATGATCAATTGCGGTTCGGCCGCCAGGGCCCTTGCGATGCAGATGCGTTGTTTCTGGCCACCGGACAGTTCCCGGGGCTGACGATCCATGAAGGTCGCCGGGTCGAGTTCGATCATCTCCAGCAGTTCGGCAACCCGGGCGCGCATGGCCTTGCCCTTGAGGCCCAGATAAAAGGTCAAGGGCCGGCCGATGATGTCGACGATGCGCTGGCGCGGATTCAGCGCCGTGTCGGGGATCTGGTAGATCATCTGGATGCGCCGCAGTTGTTCCTTGCTGCGTTGGCGAAAGTCCGCCGGCAAGGGTTCACCGTCGTACAGCACCTGGCCGTAGGTCGGTGGCAGCAAACCGGTGATCAGCCGCGCGGTGGAGCTTTTGCCACTGCCGGACTCGCCAATCACCGCCAGGGTCTGGCCGCGATACAGCTTCAGGGAGACGTCGTGCAGCACCGGTTGCTGGCCGTAACTGGCGCAGCTGTTGCGCAGTTCAAGCAAGGGTTGTTCCTGTTGCGGGCACGCCTTGGGCTCGGTGCGGAAACTGCGCACCGCCCACAGCGACTTGGTGTAGTCCTCCTGCGGATCGCCGAGCATCTGGCGGGTCTCGGCCTCTTCCACCAGTTTGCCGTGGCGCAGCACCATGATGCGGTCGGCCATCTGCGCCACCACCGCCAGGTCGTGGCTGATGTAGATTGCCGCGCTGCCATAGGTCGCGACGGCGTCGCGAATGGCGGCAAGGACTTCGATCTGGGTGGTGACGTCCAGCGCGGTGGTCGGTTCGTCGAAGATGATCAGGTCCGGGTGGCAGGCCATGGCCATGGCGGTCATCACCCGCTGCAACTGGCCGCCAGACACCTGATGCGGATAGCGCTGGCCGATGGTCTCGGGGTTGGGCAGGCGCAGCACCCGATACAATTCCACTGCGTCGCGCATGGCCTGGTCGCGGCGCATGCCGCCGTTTTTCACAGCGGTTTCGACGTGCTGGTCGATCAGTCGGTGGGCCGGGTTGAACGAGGCCGCCGCGCTCTGCGCCACATAGGCAATCCGCAGCCCCCGCAGTTTGCGCAGGGCTTCAGGTTTTGCGTTGAGCAAGTCGATGCCGTCGAAGTGCACCGAGCCCCCGGTGATCCGGCAACCGTCGCGGGTATAGCCCATGGCCGACAGGCCGAGGGTCGACTTGCCCGCGCCGGACTCGCCGATCAATCCCAGCACCTCGCCCCGTTGCAGGGTCAGGTCGATGCCCTTGATCAGCGGATGCCAGGCGTCTTCGTAATGGCCTTCGATGTGCAGGTCGCGAATTTCCAGCAAAGGTTTTGCAGTCGTCATGTTCAGCATTCCTTGAGGCCGCTGGATTTGTGCAGCATCCAGTCGACGACGAAGTTGACGCTGACCGTGATCAAGGCCACGGCCAGGGCGGGCAACAGAGGACTGATGTCGCCGAAGGTGATCAGCACCGCGTTGTCGCGCACCATGCTGCCCCAGTCGGCGGTCGGCGGCTGGATGCCCAGGCCGAGGAACGACAGCGCGCTGATGAACAGGAACACGAAACAGAAACGCAGGCCGAACTCGGCAATCAGCGGCGCCGCCGCGTTCGGCAGCACCTCGCGGGTCACCAGCCACCACAGGCCTTCACCACGCAGGCGTGCGGCTTCGACGAAGTCCTGCACCACCACGTTCATCGCCACGGCACGAGACAGGCGAAACACCCGCGTCGCATCCAGCAGCGCAATCACCAACACCAGCGACGTCGCCGTGGTGCCGATCACGCTGAGGATCAGCAAGGCGAAGATCAGTTGCGGAATGGCCATCAGGATGTCCACCACCCGGGACAATCCCTGATCGACCCAACCGCCCTTGATCGCCGCGACCAGCCCGCTCAAGCCACCGAACAGAAACGCCAGGACGGTGGTGAGGAAGGCAATGCCCAGGGTGTTGCGCGCGCCATAGACCAGGCGGCTGAACATGTCGCGCCCCAGGTTATCGGTGCCCAACAGGAACTGCCCGCCCCAGGGAGCGAAGCCCTCGCCCACCACCTGGGTTTCGCCGAACGGCGCCAATACCGGCGCGAAGATGGCCACCAGCACGTAAAGCAGGATCATCGACAACCCGAACTTGGCGCTCAACGGCGCCCGCCACACTTGTTTCAACAGGCTCATGGTCTACCCCTTCGGATGCATCAGGCGTGGGTTGCTGGCAATCGACAGCACATCGGCGCTGGTGTTGAGCAGGATGTAGGTCGCGGCGAAGATCAGGCTGCACGCCTGCACCACCGGGATATCGCGCTTGGCCACCGAGTCCACCAGCAACTGGCCGAGCCCCGGATAGACAAACACCACCTCGACCACCACCACGCCGACCACCAGGTACGCGAGGTTCAGCGCCACCACGTTGACGATGGGGGCCAGGGCGTTGGGCAAGGCGTGACGGAAGATGATCCGCGATTGACTGATGCCCTTGAGACGGGCCATTTCGATGTAGGGGCTGGCCAGCAGGTTGATCAACGAGGCGCGGGTCATGCGCATCATCTGCGCGATGACGACCAGGCTCAGGGTCGCCACCGGCAACACCGAGCGTTGCAGTACCGTGCCCAATGAAGCGTCCGGCGACAGGTTGGAAATGCTCGGGAACCAGTTGAGCTTCACTGCGAACACCAGGATCAGGATGTAGGCAACGAAAAACTCCGGGAACGACACCGCGCTCAGGGCCGAGGTGTTGAGCAACCGGTCGAACCAGCTGTTGCGGTACAACGCCGCGAGCATCCCCAGCAGCAAGGCCAGCGGCACTGACACCAGTGCCGCCAGCAAGGCGAGGCTGAAGGTGTTGCCCAAACGCGCGCCCACCAGTTCAGCGATCGGGCGCTGGTTGGCCAGCGACACGCCGAGATCACCTTGCAGCAGGTGCCAGATCCAGTGGCCGAAACGGGTCAACGGCGGCAGGTCCAGACCCAGTTGCGCGCGATACGCCGCCACCGTTTCCGGGGTGGCCGACTGGCCGAGCATGGCCTGGGCGATATCGCCGGGGAGCATGCCGACGGCGAGGAAAATGATTACTGATACCGCGAACAGCGATAAAAGCCCCAATGCCAAACGCTGAAGCAGCAACCTGAAAATACTATTCACCGCGCAATTCCTTACGAAGACCACAGTTTCCAACTGTAGGAGCGAGCTTGCTCGCGATGGACGTCAACAATGACGCGGGCTGTCTGAGTGCCCGCGTTGACTTGGCGTTTTTCGCGAGCAAGCTCGCTCCTACAGTGGTTCTTCATCATTGACGAATGCCTACGCCTGCCACCACCGCTCGATCACCCGCAGGCCATCCAGCTCGCCATAGGGCGCGGTCTGCCCGCCGTGAACCACGCGGTTGGACCGCGCCGCCACGGAACTGGCGAACAGCGGCACGATGGCCCCGCCCTCGTCCCGGCACAGCGCCTGCATTTCGTTGTACATCTCGCGGCGCAGCGGATCGTTCATCTCGCCGCGAGCGGCGTTGAGCAGCTTGTTAAACCTGGGGTTGTCCCAGTGGGTTTCGTTCCACGCCGCGCCCTTGGCATAGCCGATGCTGAACATGCGGTCGGCAGTCAGGCTGCTGTACCAGAACGAGGTGGTGAACGGTTGCTTCATCCACACGTTGGAGAAGAAACCGTCCGCCGGCTCGCGCACCACGTCGATGTCGATCCCGGCGGCGCGGGCCTGCTCCTTGAACAGCACCGAGGCGTCCACGGCACCGGTGTAGGCCGCATCGGAGGCTTGCAAACGGACCTTGAGCGAATCCAGGCCGGCTTTTTTCAGGTAGAAGCGCGACTTGTCCGGATCATAGGTGCGTTGCTCCAGCGCGGTATTGATGAAGCGGCTGCCGGGCTGGATCGGGTGGTCGTTGCCCACCAGACCATAGCCATGCAGCACCGAGGCCAGCAGGGTTTCGCGGTTGATCGCGTGCTTCATCGCCAGGCGCACGTCGTTGTTCAGGAACACCTGGCTGTCGGTGAGCATCGGGAAGGTGTAGTGCTGGGCGCCTTTGGTTTCTTCGATGACCAGGTTCGGGTTGCGTTTGAGCAGCGCGACGGTTTTCAGGTCGACCTTGTTGATCACGTCCACTTGCCCGGTAACCAGTGCATTGACTCGCGCAGCACCGTCGGAAATGGCAATCAACTCGGCACTGGCGAAGTGTGCCCGACCCGGTTTCCAGTAATCGGGGCTGCGTTCCAGGGTCATGCGCACGCCCGGTTCGAAGTCCTTGAGGCGATAGCCGCCGGTGCCGGCGCCCGCCTGCCAGTCAGCCACGCCATCCTTGCTCGGCATGATCGCCAGGTGGTAATCGGCGACCACGTAGGAGAAGTCGGCGTTGCCCGAGTGCAGTTCGAACACCACACTGTCGCTGCCATTGGCGCTGACCTTGGCCACGTCGCCCAGCACGGTCTTGGCCGCCGAGGTGGATTTCTCGCCGAGGTGATGCTGGATCGACGCGACCACGTCGTCGGCGGTCAGGGTCTTGCCGTTGTGGAAGGTCACGCCCTGGCGAATCTTGAACGTCCAGATACGCGCGTCGGGGGTCGAGCTCCAGCTTTCGGCCAGTTCGGGGATGGCCGTGCCGTCGACGGCAATTTCGGTCAGGGTGTTATAGACCGCCGAGAAGCCTACGAAGGTGAACGTGTCGGCCCAGGAGCCTGGGTCCCTGGAGTCGGTGGTGCTGCCACCGGCCAGGCCCAGGCGCAGTACGCCGCCAGGTTTTGGCGTGGCCTCCCCGGCAAAGGCGCCAAACGGCAGCCCCATGGAGAACGCCCCGGCCACCGCGGCAGCCGCCGCGCTGTACTTGAGGAAGTCTCGACGCGGGAAGCTGAATTCATGGTTCGCTTGAGTAATCTTGTTTTTGTTATCGCTCATTGCATTGCCCCTGATCAAACGCTAATGGAATACCAATTCAAAGCCACGCAAGACACCGGGCCATGGCCCGGTGCATACAACGTTTGAATCGCCAGCCGTCACACCTGGATCGCCTTCACTTCGACGAACTCATTGAGTCCCTCTTCCCCCCACTCCCGACCGTTACCCGATTGTTTGTAGCCACCGAACGGCGCCTGATAATTGAACGCCGCGCCATTGAGGAAGCACTGGCCGGCCCGCAGCTGCCGCCCCAGGTGCAAGGCACGCTCGGCACTGCCGGCCCAGACGCCACTGGACAGGCCGAACGGCGAGTCATTGGCGATCTGGACCGCTTGCGCCTCATCGGTGTAGGGAATCAGGCACAGCACCGGGCCGAAGATTTCTTCCTGGGCGATGCGCATGCGGTTGTCGACATCGGCGAACAGCGTCGGGCTGACATAGAAGCCGCGCTCGAACGCCGCCGGTGTGTCACCGCCACACAGCAACCGTGCACCTTCCTGTTGACCGACCTTGATGTAATCGAGCACGGTGCGCCGTTGCCCGGCCGAACACATCGGGCCGAGGAAGCTTTGCGGGTCGAGAGGGTCGCCCATGCGCAGGCTCAAGGTTTCCGCCAGCGCCAGTTCGACGGCCTCGGCGTAGCGGCTGGCCGGCAGCAGCATGCGGGTCAGCGCGGTGCAGGTCTGGCCGGAATTGATCATCACGTCCTGCACGCCGTAGCGCACGGCCGCTGCCAGATCCGCATCCTCGGCGATCAGCAGCGGCGACTTGCCGCCCAGTTCCAGGCACACGCGCTTGACCGAAGGGGCTGCCGCTTGCGCGACCCGCACCCCGGCGCCGGTGGAACCGGTGAACGACACCATGTCCACGTCCGGGTGTTTGGCCAGCGCTTCACCGACTTTCGAACCCGGCCCGCTGACCAGGTTGAACACCCCGGCCGGCAAGCCGATGTCCTCGATCATCTGCGCCAGCAGGAAGGCGTGCAGCGGGGTTTCCTGGCTCGGCTTGACCACCACCGTGCAGCCAGCGGCCAGTGCCGGGGCCAGTTTGCCGATCAACTGGTGCAGCGGGTAATTCCACGGATTGATGAACGCGCAGACGCCCACCGCTTCGCGAATCACCAGCGAGTTGCCGACTTCGCGCACTTCGTCCATCAGCCCGGCCAGCTCGACGTACTGCTCAAGGCCGAGGATCGGCCCGTCGACCTGTACCGAGCGACACCATTGCACCGGCATGCCCAGTTCAGTGGTGATGACCGAGGCCATCTCATCGGCGCGGGCGCGCAATTGCTCAGCCAGGGCACGGATGTAACCGGCGCGCACGCTGGAGGGCGTACGCGACCATGATTCGAGTGCCCCGCGGGCCGCCGACACGGCATTGTCGACGTCGCGCTCATCGCCCAGCGGCACGCTGCCGGCCACTTCTTCGGTCGCCGGGTTGATCACCTCGGCGAAGCCCTGCCCCGACGGTTTTTGCCAGCGGCCGTCAATAAACAGTGTCTTGTGGTTAAGCATGAACCTTTGCCTCCATCAATTCTTGAGCACAACGGGCAATGCGCTGGCAGGCATCGCGCAGCGGTTCGGCACCGACCACCAGACCGAGTCGAATGTGCCCCGCCGCGCTCGGACCGAAGGCCTCCCCAGCCAATACCGACACGCCGTGGCGATCCAGCAGACGGTCGGCAAACGCCTGGGCGCTGAGCCCGGTTTCGCGAATATCGAGCATCACGAACATCCCGCCATCGGGTTTCAACGGCCGCACGCCAGGGCAATCGGCCAGGCTGTCGCACACCAGGTCGCGACGCTGGCGATAGGCGTCGCGCATGGCCTCCAGCTCCGGCAGGTTGCTTTCCAGGGCCACTACAGCGGCGTCCTGAATGAAATCCGGCGAACCGTAGAGCATGCACAGCGCGAGGTTTTCCAGGTGCGCTGCCAAAGATGGCGGCGCCACCACCCAGCCGACCCGCCACCCGGTCATGGCGTGGGATTTCGACAGGCTGTTGAGGGTCGCGGTGCGTTCGGCCATACCCGGCAGGCTCGCCGGGCTGACGTGTTCGCCTTCGAACAGCAATTCGCTGTAGACCTCGTCGGAAATCAGCCACAGGTCGTGGGCGATGCACAACTCCGCCAAGGCCGCCCACGTGCTGCGCGGCAGACTGGCGCCAGACGGGTTATGCGGGCTGTTCAGTGCCAGTGCCCGGGTGCGTGGCGTGATGCGCGCGGCGACATCTTCGGGCAGTACGCGAAAGCCGTTTTCCGAGCGCACCGGCACCGGCACCACCACGGCACCGCAAGCACCGAACACCGCTTCGTAGGTGACGTACATCGGTTCGGCGACGATCACTTCGTCACCCGGATTGAGTACACATTGGGCCACGCTGAACAGCGCACATTGCGCCCCGGCCAGCACGGTGACCTGATCCGCCGAAACGGATTGGCCGCTGCGTTGTTGATGCCGTCTGGCGATGGCTTCACGCAGGGCACGCTTGCCGCGCACCTCGGCATAGTGCGTGTTGCCGCTGCGCAGGCTGTCGATGGCGCCCTGCACGATGGGTTGTGGCGTGTCGAAATCCGGATCGCCCACGGACAGCAGCAAAATGTCTTCGCCTTGTTCGCGCAGCGCCAGGGCGCGGTAGTGAATGTCCCACGCGGCGGCGCCGTCGCCGGCGATACGTTGAGTCAGATCGGAAAAGCGCATGGCTTCATCCCCTTAAAATACATTTCAGTGCGCGCAGGCATGCTTGAGCTCGATCAGGGTCACGCCGTTGCGCTTGAAGCCGTGGCGCAAGTCGGTCTGCAACTCGGCGAGGCTTTGCGGCTGGGTCACGGTGCAGCCGAACGCACGCGCCAGGGCGGCGAAATCCGGGTTGCGTGGCAACACGCCGATGGGCTCGATGTTCAGGCCGAGCATGTCGTCGCGGATCTGCCCCAGCGCATCGTTGTTCCACAGCAGCACCACCAGCGGGCTGTCCAGCTCCTCGACAGCGGTCGCCAGTTCCTGCGCGGTGTAGAGGAACCCACCGTCGCCCACCAGCACCAGCCCCGGTCGCTGCGGCGCACCGAACTTGGCGCCGATCCCGGCCGGCAGGCCGTAACCCAGAGTGCCGTAGCCGGTCGGGTGCAACCAGCTGCGGGTGGCGGCACTGGCAAAGGCGTAGTTACCCGTATACGCAAGCTGGGTCATGTCGGTGCTGATGAAGGCGTTGTCCGGCAGCTCCGCAGCAATACGGTCGAGAATCGATTGATGGATGGACTGCAACGGACCATGGCCGGCCTTGACCGCGTCACGCAGGGCGGCAACCGAGGCAATCGCAGCGCTGGCATCACGCACGTCGGACGGCAGGCGCTCGAGCAAACCTCTGAGGGTTTGTTGCGCATCGCCATGCAACGCCACCGCGCATGGGTAGAAGTCGTTGAACTTGCGCGGGTCGATGTCCACCCGCAACAGTTCGCCATTGAGTGGCAGGCGTTCACGCCAGAAATCGGTGTCGGCTATTTTCGGTGCCGACCGCCAGCACCACGTCGGCCTCGGCGATCAGTTTCCAGCCCGGTTCCACACACAGCGAGGAACCGGCGTTGAGTGGCGCACCCGGCGGCAGCAAGTTTCTGCCAGCGACGCTGGTGAACAGCGGCGCAGCGAGTCGGGTGCTGATCTCTTGCAACTGCGAAGTGGCGTTGAGTGCACCACCACCGGCGATGATCATCGGTCGTTTCGCGCCGTTGAGTTTGGCCACGGCCTGATCGATTGCAGTGGCGGATGCCGGACCACGCCCCGGACGACGCACCACGTCGTTGCTCCAGTCACGAGCGATCGGCGCCGACAGCACATCCAGCGGCACCGAGATGTGCACAGGGCGCGGGCGCTCACTGTCGAACACTGCGTAGGCTCGGGCGATCAGCTCCGGCAGGTCCTCGGCAGTCAGTGCCACGGCGGAGAACGCAGTGATCGGCGCGGTCATTGCCCGTTGATCCTGGCACTCGTGCAGGCTGCCCCAGCCCTTGCCGAGGCTGGCGCTGTGGTTGACGCTGGAAATCACCAGCATCGGAATCGAATCGGCGTAGGCCTGGCCGATGCCGGTGGCGGCGTTGGTCACGCCGGGGCCGGTGATGACGAAGCACACGCCGGGTTTGCCGCTGACCCGGGCGTAGCCGTCGGCCATGAAACTGGCGCCCTGTTCATGCCGGGTCAGCACATGGCGAATGCCGCTGCCGGGCAAGCCGCGATACAGCTCCAGGGTGTGGACGCCGGGGATGCCGAACACGGTATCGACGCCGTAGTTGGCCAACAGGCGAACCAGCGCCTGGCCACCGGTCAAGGTTTTGCTTTGCATGTTCATGTCCTCACTCATGGCCGAGGCGAATCAACGCATCGACCGCGGTCGTGCCGTGGGCACCGACCAACAATGGGTTCACATCGAGCTCCAGCAGTTGCGCGGCGTTTTCGCAGGCGTAGTCGGCCACTGCGCGAATCGCCGTCACCAGGGCGTCCAGGTCAGCCGACTCGCGACCACGGAAACCTTGCAGCAACGGTGCGCTGCGCAGGCTGAGCAAGGCATGGTGGATCGCGCCGTCGGTGGTCGGCAGCAACAGGCTGCGACTGTCCTTGAGCAACTCCACCAGAATGCCGCCGGCACCGATCACCAGCGCGAGGCCGAAATCGTTTTCGCGCTTGATACCGACGATCAGCTCGGCCAGTGGCGGTCGGGCCATCGGCTCCAGCAACAGTTGGTCGAAGGGTACGCCCGGGGCGTAGGCGGCAATACTGTTACGCATCTTCTCCAGTGCTGTGCTCAATGCCGCATCATCCTTGAGGTTCAGCGCCACGGCACCGGCCTCGGTCTTGTGTGGCAGCTGAGCGCTGACAGCTTTCAATACCAGCGGATAGCCCAGTGACCCGGCATCCTTCAGGGCTTTGTCCGGGGTGCTCAATACACCGTTTGGCGTCGGCAGACCAAAGGCTCGCAAGGCCTGCTTGGAATCCCACTCATTGAGCAAGCGCCCCTCACCGTCCAGTGCTTGCGGGCACAGCGGAACCAACGCCGATTCGCCCAGCGCCAACAAGGCCTGACGGTTGCGTTGATAACCGGCGATGCGGCCCCACGCGGCCAGCCCGTCTTCAACGCCCTGCAACGCCGCGACGCCTTGGGCATGCAGACGCTCACGGGCATGGGCCGGCAGCAATTCGGGAAAGGCCGATGTCACGAACCCGGTTTTGCCGTGACGCGCCAGTGCCGCGCAGTACAATTCCAACAGCAGGTCGCATTCCTTGCGCTCGCCGGTGAACTCCGACGGATAGTCGAGCACCAGCATCGCCGCGTCGGCTTCGGTGCGCAGTGCGCTGTCGAGCATGCGGTTCAAGGCTTCGCCGTCGCCCCAGATTGCCGTGGTGAAATCCAGCGGGTTGACCAGGTTGGCGTAGCTCGGCAGCACCTGGGCCAATTCACCCACCTGACCGTCGTCGAGCCTGGGCAAGCCCAGGTCGTTGCGTTCGGCGTAGTCGGCAATCAACCCGGCGTCACCGCCGGAACAGGCCAGCGCGATCAGGCTGTTGCCCGCTGGCAGGTTGCCGCAGGCAGCGGCCTTGAGGGTTTCGACAAAACTCACCGGGCCGCTGACGCGGATGACCCCGAGGCGATCGAACAGCGCGTCGTACAGTGCATCGGAGCCGGACAGCGAACTGGTATGACTCAAGGCCAGCTCGGCGCCGATCTGCGACACGCCGGTTTTCAGGGCAATGATCGGGATGCCCTTCTCCAGCGCCTTGTGCGCGGCGCGGGCGAAACCCGGCACGTTCTTCAGGCCTTCAAGGTGCAGGCCGATGGCGGTGACCCGAGGTTCGTCGAGCAATACGTCCATCAGTTCAGCGACCCCCAGTTGCGCCTGATTGCCCACCGAGGCCATGTAGGCCACCGGCAGCGAGCGGTCGCTCATGGACAGGTTGTAGGCGAAGTTGCCGCTCTGGGTCAGCACCGCCACGCCCTTCTCCACCGCTTTGCCGCCATGGGCCACCGGCCACAGCGCGGAGCTGTGCAGGTAGTCGAGCAGGCCGTAGCAGTTGGGGCCGAGCAAGGCCATGTCGCCAGCGGCCTTGAGCAGTTGCTGTTGCAGGGCCTGGCCTTCGGCGCCGGTCTCGGCAAAGCCTGAGGCGTAGCAGATCGCGCCGCCCGCGCCGATGGCGGCCAGTTCGGCCACGCAGGTCAGGGTCAGTTCGCGGTTGGTCGCAATGAATACCGCGTCCGGGCCGCAAGGAAGATCGGCAATATTGCGCACACAGGGTACGCCTTCGAGGCTGTCGTGTTGCGGGTTGACCAGCCACATTTGCCCTTGATAGCCGCCCTCGGCACAGCGCTTGAGGGCGCGCGCCATGCTGCGGCCGCCGACAAACGCCACGTGTTGTGGCGCGAGCATGCGTTTGAGGTTGTCACGAATGGTTTGGGACATGGGAACTCTCCGGTCCGATCAGCGCAGCAGCGGCCGCAGCAGCTCGCGGGAAATGATGTGGCGCTGGATTTCCGAAGTGCCTTCCCAGATCCGCTCGATCCGCGCGTTACGCCAGATGCGCTCCACCGGGCCTTCGTCCATCAGGCCCATGCCGCCGAAGATCTGCACCGCTTCGTCGGCAGTACGGCCGAGCACTTCACTGGCGAACAGCTTGGCCATCCCGGCCTCGCCATCGGTCATGGTGCCCTGGTCCATTTTCCAGGCGGTGTGCAGGGTCAGCAGTTCGGCGGCGCGGATTTGCGTGGCCATGTCGGCCAATTTGAACGACACGCCCTGGTAGGTGCCGATCGGCTGGCCGAATTGCTTGCGGTCCGCCGCCCATTGCAGGGACACGTCCAGCGCACGCTGGGCCTGACCGACGCAGTTGGCCGCGACCATCACGCGCCCGGCGGTCAGCCAGGCATTGGCCACGTCCCAACCCTTGCCGACTTCGCCCAGCACTTTGCTGGCCGGCACGCGGCAGTCGTCGAAGAACATTTCGAAGGTGTGATAACCACGGTTGCTCACGCACTTGGGCCCACGGCGGATGGTCATGCCCGGGGTGTTGCGGTCGACCAGGAACGAGGTCACGGCGTTGCGCTTCTTGCCGTTGTGCTCATAGGTGTCGGTCACGGCGAAAACGATGGCGAAATCGGCATGGCCGGCGTGGCTGATGAAATGCTTGCTGCCGTTGAGAATGAAATCGTCGCCCTCACGCACGGCGCGAGTCTTGATCGCATTGGCATCGGAACCGGCACCCGGCTCGGTCAGGGCAAAGCAGTCGATTTTCTCGCCCTGGATGCACGGCAGCAGGTAGTCGTTGATCTGCTCGCCCTTGCAGGCCATGAGGATTTTCGACGGACGCGCGACGAACACGTGCAGCGCCCAGGAAACCTTGGACAGTTCACGCTCGATCAGCGCCTGGGACAGGTAATCCAGACCACCACCGCCCACTTCTTCCGGCATGTTGAAGGCGTAGAAACCGGCGGCAATCGCCTTTCCGCGGATCTGCGCCGCCAGTTCCTGGGACACCTCGTCGGCGCGGTCGACTTGCTTCATGGGGCAGCAGTTCCTTCTCGACGAAGCTGCGTACCGAGTCCACCAACATTTCTTGTTCTTGGGTCAGTTGGAAATTCATGGTGCTACCTGTTGTTCGTGTGCTGATAGAGGTGTGCAAAGCGTTGGCAATTAGCGGCCGATGAAGCGTGCCGGGCGTTTTTCCATGGCGGCGCGCAGGGCTTCGTTGCCGTCCTCACTGCGACCGCAGAGCAGGCCCGCGGCGAGTTCGGCTTGCAGTTGTTCCGCCAGGCTGCGTTCGGCGCCTTCACGCATGAGTTTTTTGGTCTGGGCAAAAGCGAAGGTCGGGCCGGCGGCCAGGCGTGCGGCCAGCTCGCTGGTGACGGTCAGCAGTTGCTCGTCGGCGCAGACTTCGCCGACCAGGCCGGCGGCCAGGGCACGGTCGGCGCCCCACAATTCATCGAGAAACAGCAGGCGCTTGGCCTGCTCGCTGCCAATCAGGCGTGGCAGGTGCCAACTGGCGCCTGCATCCGGCGAATACGCCATGCTGGTGTAGCCGGCCTTGAAGCGGGCCGATTGCCCGGCGATGCGCAGGTCACAGCACAGGGTCAGGTCCATCCCGGCGCCGACGGCAGTGCCGTTGATGGCGGCGATGGTCGGTTTTTCCAGGCTGTGCAGGCGGGTCATCAAGGCGTGGGCGGTTTCGGTCCAGCCATAGGTTTCCAGTGCGCCCCGGGCTTCGGCATCGGCCCACTCGTCGAGGTCGGCGCCGGCACAGAAGCTGCGGCCGCTGCCGGTCAAGACCACCACGCGCACCGCGGGGTCAGCGTTGAAGCCATCGAGCAAGGCATGCAGGCTCTTCAGCGTCGGGATGTCCAGCGCATTGCGCTGGGCAGTGCGATTGAGGGTGATCCAGGCAACGCCTGCTTCGACCTGACTGAGCAGCGACGATTGAGTGGTCATGGGATTCCTCGAGTTATTGTGATTGGTCTGAGGTGATGCGACTTGAGGCCATACTAAACGAGTGTTCAGTAAGGCGGCAATTGGCGTGGAAATGGGCTGTAACAAGCACAATAGACATTTAAATCATTGTTTTTATTGAGTTATTTCAAGAATGGAGGGCATAAACCACTGGCACTGTTACAACTTCGAACAACTGGCGACACAGGACATGTCGCAGTTCTCTCATCCGCCTCAAAACACCTGTAGGAGCGAGCTTGCTCGCGAAAATTTCAAGCACACCGCGTTCAATCAGACAGTGCACGTCTTCGTTAACGTCCATCGCGAGCAAGCTCGCTCCTACAGGGCACTTCAGTGTTCGCAGATGCCGTGTACGCCACAAAACACTGTAGGAGCGAGCCTGCTCGCGATGAGGGAATCACATTCAACATCTCTGTTGGCTGATCAACCGCTATCGCGAGCAGGCTCGCTCCTACAGGGGGATGTGTCTATTTTGAGAGATCAGGTAGTGGGCAAGCTCGGCACCAACACGCCCTGACGCTTGCGATGAATCAGGAAGTACGCGCCATAGCACAGCGCAATGAAGCCAAAGCCCCAATACAGTGACGGACGCTGGGTTTCATCCAGGGCCAGGAACACGAACAGCGAGCAGCACAGCGTGATGCACATCAGCGGCAGTACCGGGAACCAGGGTGCGCGGTACTTCAGGTCGCTGAGTTTGCCGCCATCACGCAGATAGGCCTTGCGGAACTTGTACTGCGCCAGCGCGATGACAATCCAGGTCACGGTGCCGGACATGCCACTCACCGCCATCAGCACCATGAACAAGGTATCGGCGGCGACGAAGCTGGTCATCAGCGACACCAGTGCGAAGCACAAGGTGATGCTCAAGGCACGCAACGGCACACCACGCTTGCTCAATGGCGACAGACTTTTCGGCGCCATGCCGGTTTTCGACATCGCCCACAGGATGCGCGTCGAGGCATACAGGCCGGAGTTGCCCACCGACAGGATCGCCGTGAGAATCACGAAGTTCATCAGGTCGGCAGCGTAGGGAATGCCGACCATGTCGAACACCTGCACGAACGGGCTCTCCATCAGACCCGCCTGCTGCCATGGCACGATGGCCGACAACACGACAATCGCCAGCACGTAGAAGATCAGTACGCGGAACACCACGTTGCGCACGGCGCGGGGAATGCTCTTTTCCGGCTGGTCGGTTTCACCGGCGGCCACACCCATGATCTCGCAACCCTGGAACGCGTAGACCACGGTCATCATCACCGCGAACACGGCGGACAGGCCGTTGGGGAACAGCGAGTCGCCGATCAGGTTGGTCGCCATCGGCGCCGGTGCACCGCTGCTCAACGGCATCACACCGAAGATCACCAGCACGCCGACCACGATGAAACCGAGAATCGCCGCAACCTTGATCCCCGAGAACCAGTATTCGGCCTCACCGAACGCGCGGGTCGCCAGGGCGTTGATGCCGAACAGCACCACCACGAACAGCGCCGACCAGTACCAGATCGGCACATGGGGGAACCAGCGGGTCATCAGCATGCCGGCGGCGGTGAACTCCAGCCCGACGGTGGTGGCCCAGCTCATCCAGTACACCCAGCCGATCATGAACCCGGTGGCCGGGCCGATGTACTTGGTGGCGTGGGTCTGGAACGAACCGGACACCGGCATCTGCACCGACAGTTCGCCCAGGCAGACCATCACCAGGTACATCAGGAAACCCGCGACCAGGTAAGCCAGGATCGCCCCCACCGGGCCGCCCTGGTTGATGGTCACGCCGGAGCCCATGAACAGCCCGGTGCCGATGACGCCGCCCAGGGACAGCATGAAAATGTGCCGGCTCTTGAGGGCTCGGGTCAGCTGGATGCCTTTTTGATCAGTGCTGCGATCAGTGTTTTCGTTCATGTGGGCACCTCAGCAGTCAGTGAGGTGTACAGCGCGCGACAGGACGTCACGGCGCAGGGTGGGATCAGCTTTACGGCAATTCATTATTATTATCTCCAATAAGCTTCGAAGACCGCGCTGCGGCGGTTGCGTCGATTATTGGAAAGCCATGTAAGTTCGCGTTGACCGTAAAGATCGAAGTTGTAGAAAGTCGTAACAATTTTGTACGTCAGCTCTGCAACAGGCCTTTCAGGGTGGTCAGTGCGTGCTGCAATTGTTCATCCAGCGCGAGGGTCATGTGGCGGATCGCCGATTCATCGTTTGCCAGCGCCAAGGACTCCAGTGCCCTTAAGGCCGTCGCCAAGGCACGAAAACCCAGCGAATCACAGCTACCGGCCAGACGGTGAGCCAGTTGCGCGACCTCCGTGCAGTCGTCGGCGGCAATGGCTTCATGCAACGCATCGCGGTGCTGAAGAATCGAGTCGCGCAGCACCGCCAGCAGACCCTGGACCTTTTGCTCGCCGAGCAGGTTGCGATGGGTCTGCAACAGCGGCCAGTCCATCGCCTCGTCATGCACCAGCGACTCGGCGACGGGCATGTGCCCTTCCAGCACCTGGCGCAGGTTTTCCAGTTTCAGGGGCTTGGCCAGGATGCCGTCCATGCCGGCCTCAAGATAACCGCGTACCAGCGCCGGTTGCACACTGGCGGTCAGGGCGAAGATGCGGGTATGGCGGTTCGGCCCGTCGCCGTGGCGGATCTGCCGGCATAACTCGACTCCGCTGATGCCCGGCAGATGCACGTCCAGCAACAGCAGGTCGAAAACCTGCGCGGCACAATGTTCCAGCGCCTGTTGTGCCTCTTCGGCCAGCCACACTCGGTGGCCGTCCCGTTGCAGCAGACCCATGGCCACTTCGCGGTTGAGCGCCACGTCTTCGACCACCAGGATGTTCAGTACCGGCCCCACCGTCCGCACCGGCGCGACTGCAACCACCGCGTTGGCCGGCTGCAGGCAAAGCTCGAACCAGAAGCAACTGCCGCGCCCCACTTCACTGTCCACGCCGATGCGGCCGCCCATCTGCTCCACCAGATGTTTGCAGATCGCCAGTCCCAACCCGGTCCCGCCAAAACGTTGCGCGACTTCTTCGCTGGCCTGGGTGAAGCGCTCGAAAATCTTCGCCTGCATCGCCGGGGCAATGCCGATACCATCGTCAGTGACACTGACCCGCAGGCGCTGCCCGGTCTGTTCGCCCGTTTCGGCGAGCAGCGCCACTTCGACGCTGACTTCCCCGCCTTCGGTGAACTTGATCGCGTTGGCCAGCAGGTTGCTCAACACTTGACGCAGAAACTGCTCGGCACCGTGGTGATGCTCGGCAATCCGCCGGTCGACCTGGCAACTCAGGATCGTGTCATTGTTCAGCGCTCGCGGTTCCAGCAGTGTCAGCACCTCGTCGAGCAACTGGCGCAGCGAGAAATCCACCGGTTCGGGATGGCTGACGCCCTCCTCCAGTTTGGCGAAATACAGCACTTCGTTGAGGATCGTCAGCAAGCCTTCGCCAGCCTTGTGCAAGGCGTCCAGGCGCTTGCCGTCCTGGACATCCAGACCAGCGCCACGCAACAGTTCAGCCATGCCGAGGATGCCATTGAGGGGCGTGCGCAGTTCGTGGCTCATGGTCGCCAGAAATCGTGATTTGGCGAGGTTGGCCGCTTCCGCTTCATCCTTGGCCCGCATCAGGCTGGCGGTACGGCGCTCGACCATTTTCAACAGTTCGTCACGGTTGTCCTGCAAGGCCAGGCGATCGCTTTCCCGGCGCTCGATATCCCGCAGGATCGACCGGCGCATATCGTCCAGGGCGTGGGCCACGGTGTCGATTTCGTCACTGCCGCGACGCTTGTCCAGGTGCAAGGGTTCCTGCCATTCACCGGCGGCGATGCGCCGGGCGAACTCGGCCATGACTTTCAGGTGCCGGGTCACCAGTCGATAAAACAATCCCGACAGCGCAATGGCCAGGCCGCAGAGAAACACTGCCATCCACAACAGGCTGGTCAAACCGGTGGCGTACAGACGCTGGTACACCGCCCCCAGATCCGTGCTCACTTCCAGTTCGCCAAGGTTGCGCAACGGACCGGACGGCGGCTGATAGTCCAGGGCGAACCGCTCGATGCGCAGCGGTCCCGCAGGGTCTGGATTGCCCTGTATCAGGTCGAAATCGGCGCTGATCAAATGCACCCGGGCGACGTCGGAGAAGTCCACCAGTCCGCGCAACTGCACGTTCAACTGTTCCTGGTTCAAGTCCCAGAGGCTGCGTTCCAGGCTGGCCAGGTAGCCGGCGCGGATCAGCTCCATGCGTGAATCGATGTCGCGCATTTCCCGTCGATACTCGATGTACAGTTGCACGCTGCTGGCCAGCACAGTGAAGCACAGGCTGAACAACAGAATGAACAGCAGCAGCCGTCGCAGCAGTCCACCTGGACGGGCGCGAATCATTGCGCATCCGCCGGCAGGTTGATCATGTCGCGGTAGGTCACTTCGCTTTCGTTGAGCCAACGCTCGATGTCACCGGCATCGACCATGTGCTGCAACTGCGCGTTGATCTCGGGCATGCGAGTGGCCACCGGCGAGCGCCGTGACACGGCGACCCGCAGGTAGTCCACGCTCAACGCCTTGGGCAAGGCGACGATGTCCTGGCCGCCGGGCAGGTTTTCCACGTACAACTGGCCGGTGCGCCGCTCCTGGGTGATGAAATCGATGCGCCCGCGAATCAGCTTGCCGAAGTTCTGGTGGCTGTCGGAGACCCATTCGATGTTGTTGTTGCGCGCGACCATGCGATCGAACGCCACGCCGTAGCTCTCGCCGAACAACAGGCCGCCACGGTAATGGGCCAGGTCGTCCAGCTGCTCGAATTTCACCGGGTGCTGGCGGTTGATGAACAGCGCCACCTCTTCACGCAATACCGGCACCGTCGAGAACAACATGCTCTGCTCCCTTTGCGCGGTGCTGTAGGCCAGCACCACATCGACCCGGCCTTCGGCGGCGTCCAGCAGGCAACGTTTCCAGTTACCCAGCACGACCATCTCGACCTCATACCCCAACTGGCCGAACAAGTGCTTCACCACGCTGGGCGCCAGTCCGCGCACCTGCTTGCCGTCGCTCCAGGAAATCGGCGGGTACACCGGATAATCGCAATAGCGAACCTTGTCCGCCGCGACGGCATGGCCAGCCACCAACACCGCCAGCAGGCAAAGCCAACGCCTCATCAGGTTCAGGCCGCCACACCGGCGGTGAACAGGTAACCGGCACCGTGAATGGTGATGATCAACTGGGGTTCGGCCGGATCGTCGTGCAACTTGCGGCGCAGGCGCCCGACCAGCACGTCGATGGAGCGGTCGTTGGGTACCCATTCGCGGTTACGGATCTGGTCCATCAACTGGTCGCGGCTGAGGGTGTGACCGCTGTTGCGCAAGAACACGCTGAGCAACTGGTACTCGCCGTGGGTCAACAGCGTTTCACTGCCCGACGAATCGATCAGCCGACGGCGGTCGGTATCCAGCGACCAGTCGGCGAATTGCTTGACCGGTTTGGCCACGGCAATGGGCGGTTGTGGCGTTTGCGCATGACGTACCCGGCGAATCAGGTTTTTCGCCCGGGACACCAGTTCCCTTGGATTGAGGGGTTTGATCACATAGTCATCGGCGCCGCATTCGAGGCCGACGATGCGGTCGATTTCGTCGTTGCGTCCGGTGATCAGGATGATCCCGACTTCCGAGCGCACCCGCAGTTCGCGGGTCAGGGTCAGGCCGTCCTTGCCCGGCAGGCGGATGTCGAGCATCACCAGGTCCACGGTCTGGCTGGCCAGGAAGGTTTCCGCCAGTTCCGCCGTGGCGGCGCAATGGACGTCGTAGCCTTCCTGAGACAGGTAGGCGTGCAGCAGATCGCGAATCAGCGGATCGTCATCGACGATCAATACCCGAGGAGTCATCGCTTGGTGTCCGGCTCAGGCCCGAAGGCCAGTTTCTTATTAGAGTGTTTTCCTGCATCGGCGCCAGAGAGTATCCATTGCTGAACGACTGATCAACAGTCGCTCGTCTGCAGGCAAAAGCGCTGGCGGCCACCGGCCTGCAAACCATCGACCCAGGCCTCGCAAATCTGGATGCCCTGCTCCGGGGTGAAGGTGCCGGGGTTCAGCCCGGACTCCAGCCACAAGCCGTCGAGCAATGCGCTGAGGCTGATGGCGGCAAGGTCGGCGTCGAAGCTTTCCCAGCTCCTCCTCCTGGGCCAGTTCCGCCAGCACCTTGCGCAGGATGCCGCGATACTCGCCATAGGAATGATCGTGGGCCTGGTTGATGGCCTCGGCGGTTTTCACCGCGCCCCAGAACGCCAGCCACGCATCGATCAATTGCGGATCAAGCAGTTCGGCGGAAAACGAACCGCGGAAAAATGCCGACAAGCGCTCCCGGGCATTCGGTGCGGCTTGCTCCATGGCGTCGCGCAACAAAGTCATGACCCGCCCGGTGATCGCCATGTAGGCCTCGGCCACCAGCTCATCCTTGCCGGAATAGTGATGGCTGATCAGCCCCACCGAGACCCCGGCCTCGGCGGAAATCTTGCGGATCGACGCGCCCTGGAAGCCGTGACGCTTGAGGCACACCAGCGTCGCCTCGATCAGGTTGGCTTTGCGCAACTCCGGTTCCATGCGGGAAAAACGGGCTTCCTGATTCATGGGCGACACGCTCCTTAGGTTCAATCGTTCAAGCCCGCACGGTCAAGCGGCGGGCTGAACGACTGTACAGCAAGAGCGGGTCATTTCTCCAGTCGGGTGCAAGTCTCAGATACCGCGTCGCCGGCTTCGCGAGCAAGCCCGCTCCCACAAGGGATTTACGCCGTACATAGAATTTGTGGCAACCCGGATCAACTGTGGGAGATTCTATGGTTGAGGGGAAGCCCTCAACCGACTTTTGGCTGGTATTCGCTTTGCCCCTTGAGCAAGGCGAATACGACCCGAGCAAGTTTGCGAGCCAGTATCACCAGTGCCTGAGTGGTGCTGAACCCTCGAGCTCTTTGTGCCGCGTAAAAATCTTTCCAGGCTGGTGTACGACTGGCCGACATGGCTGCGTTTGCAGAAGTCGGCGAGCTTCCGGATCACCTCGTTTGGTCAAGCTTCGGCGACCGTCTTTTGTCCTGATCGCCACCGCAAATCCATTCCCAGAAAGGCGATGAAGGCATCTGCGTTTCTGAAATCGCCTCGCTGGAATGCTGCGATCAAGCGGGCCCGGTCAAAAATCCGATGCCTTCAACTTTCAGACAGCGCTTCAACTGACCGAGTAAACCGGCTTCTTTCAGATAATCCTTAATCGTCTTTTCGACCAGCGCCTCGCTGTTGCATGGATTTCACTTGCTCGGCGAAAGCGGTCTTCAACAGCGGTTCATTCGCCTGCAGCTTTGCACCAGGCCCACTCGTGCCTGAACCAGAGCGCCTGGCGGCGAAAAAGGCTCAAGAGCTGACGGTACAGCGGTGATGGCGGGGTCCAGGGATGAAGATCGTCACCTTCGTTCTTCAGGTAGCGAGCGAGCAGCCTGGCATCCAGCGCGTCGGTTTTGGCGCGGACACTCACC
Source organism: Pseudomonas sp. BIC9C (assembly GCF_034541995.1). Taxonomy (NCBI): domain Bacteria; kingdom Pseudomonadati; phylum Pseudomonadota; class Gammaproteobacteria; order Pseudomonadales; family Pseudomonadaceae; genus Pseudomonas; species Pseudomonas sp. BIC9C. The sequence goes on along the minus strand of NZ_JAWDGM010000008.1, from coordinate 6,925 downwards.
CCTTTGCGGTAATGGAATCAGCTCGTAGCCACCCACCATGTAAATCACGCAGCCGGCCTCGTAAGGCCAGATCGGCGAACTCCAGGTGATAGATATTGGTCGACTCAATGGCGATGGCCACTGTCCTCGGCAAGTCCTTCAGCCACTGCTTGATGGCTGCCTTGTTGTTGGGAATCGTTTCAAGCAGGTCAAGTTCGGCGTGATAAATCACCGTTCATTCTGGCGACATCCACGCCCGCGATCGGCTTTGAGACAGAAACCGGCATTGCCATTAAATTTCCTCCGGGATATGGTTTTGAGCACTTGAAGGGCTCACCCAGAGGCGCGAGGCTTGTTCCTATCGTCGGTCTAGCCAGATGCATTCTTTATCGGCGCTTGGGTGAAAGGAGGAGGGGCGAAATCTCCCACGGATCTGTACTGCGTCAACAGTCAGAATCGGGCTTTGTCCCTCCTCCTCCCTTCAAGTCCTACCATACAAGCGGGCTTGCTCGCGAAGAGGCCAGCTCAAACAACACAGAACCCGGATCAGTCCCGATACCCCGGCGCCACCCGATCCAGCATTCGCAACAAAGCCGCCCAGGCCAGTTGCATGGCATCCGGATCAGCGAGTTCACCCTCCTCCAACGGCCGCCCCGGATCATTGAACTGCCGCTCGGTATGCGCGCAGACCTCGTCGGACGGCAATACCACCTCACCGGCAGCCTGCGCGGCCAACTGAATCTCACAGGCCTTTTCCAGGTAGTACATGCGCAGGAACGCCTGGCTCACCGTCTCGCCGACAGTCAGCAGTCCATGATTGCGCAACATCAGCACCGGCTTGTCGCCGATATCCTGCACCAACCGCTGTTGCTCGCTCAGGTCCAGCGCGACACCTTCGTAGTCGTGGTAAGCCACCCGGCCATAGAACTCCATGGAAATCTGATTCACCGGCAATAGTCCGCACTTCAACGCCGCCACTGCGCAACCGGATTTGGTGTGGGTATGCAGCACGCATTGCGCATCTTCCCGGGCGCCGTGAATAGCGCTGTGGATCACGAAGCCGGCCGGGTTGACCGGGTACGGCGACGGCTCCACGGCGTGGCCATCGAGGTCGATCTTGACCAGGTTGGACGCGGTGATCTCGTCGAACATCAGCCCGTAAGGGTTGATCAGAAAGTGATGCTCCGGCCCCGGAATGCGCACCGAGATATGGGTGAAGATCAGGTCGGTCATGCGAAAGTGCGCAATCAGGCGGTAACAGGCCGCCAATTCTTCACGCAGGCGCTGCTCGGTAGCGCTGCGCTCAGGGGCCAGGTGGCTGGCGATTTTGTTCATTGTTCTGGTTCTCCAGGCTGATCGGCTGGGGCAGACAGTAAGGCTGGACGCTTGTGTACGTCCAGCCACGGATATGGCCGCCCACCCAACTCCCCTTGTAGGAGCCAGCTTGCTGGCGAAGGCGGCCTTGAGTCTTGCGTCGACCATCAGGCCGTCTTCGCTGGCAAGCCAGCTCCTACAAATCCAGCGCTAACACAGTCAGGTTATTTGCTGGCCCAGGCGTTGAAGCGCTCTTCGAGCTCTTCGCCATGATCGACCCAGAAACCGACGTTCATCGACAGTGCACCTTTGAGGTTCTGCGGCGCAGTGGGCACCCATTGCGCCAGTTTGTCGTCCAGCCGTGCGGCGGCCTGGATGTTGGTCGGGCCGTAAGGGATCTGCTGCACATAGTTGACCTGGGCGTCCGGCTGATTGGCGAACGCAATGAAACGCTTGGCCTGATCCACATGTTTGGACCCTTTGATGATCGCCCAGTAGTCCATGCCGTACAGGCTGCCGGGCCAGACCAGGCCGAGGTGGCTGCCTTTCTGCGCGGCGTCGGCGATGCGTCCGCTGTAGGTCGAGGTCATCACCACATCGCCGGCGGTCAGCCACTGTGGCGGTTGCGCCCCGGCTTCCCACCACTGGATGTAGGGCTTGAGTTCGGTGAGCTTGGCGAATGCCCGGTCCACGCCTTGCGGGGTGCCGAGTACCTTGTAGACGTCTTCGGTTTTCACGCCGTCCGCCAGCAAGGCGAACTCCAGGTTGTACACCGCGCGTTTACGCAGCCCGCGTTTGCCGGGGATTTTCTTCACGTCCCAAAAGTCGGCCCACGAGGTTGGGGCCTGGGCCAGTTTGTCGGTGTCGTAGGCAATCGCCACGCTCCACACCAGCGCGGCGGAACCGCATTCCTGCGCCGCCTCGGGGATCAACTGGTCGGCGTGCCCCAGGCGCGTCCAGTCCAGGCGCTCGTACATGCCCTCTTCGCAGCCGCGCATCAGGTCCGGACCTTCGATCTGCACCACGTCCCAGTCGACGTTGCCGGTGTCGACCATCACTTTGATCCTGGCCATCTCGCCGTTGTATTCGCTCTGGATCACTTTGCTTTGATCCACGGCGGCGAACGGTTGAAAGAACGCCACGTCCTGGGCTTTTTGTCCGGCTCCGCCGTAACCGACGACCACCATGTCCGAGGCTGCCTGGGCACTGCCCAGGCCCATGGCCACGGACAACACCAAGGGATAAAAACCGTGCTTGAGCGTATTCGATTTCATCAGTGGTTCCTCTGGCAGGTGCCCTGCGGACAAATGCCGCCCAGGCCCTTTTTATTGTTGTGAGGTAAGCCCCAGGAGCAGGCTCGAAGCGAAATTACTGCAAGGCGCAGTAAAAAAACAAGTTGATTTTTTACTGAAGGTAAATTTCTATAGACCAATAATAACAACGCCGAAAACCTGCTGCCTCTGTAGGAGCGAGCTTGCTCGCGATGGACGTTAACGAAGGCGCGTGGTGTCTGGATGAACGCGTCGCCCTCAAGTCCATCGCCAGCAAGCTGGCTCCTACACAGGTCAGCCTGCCTGGAGTACCCGCACCATGCCGACCTCGACACCCGCCTTCGCGCACCTGTTCGAACCCCTGGAGATCCGTGGCAAGCGTCTGAAAAACCGCATCATGTCCAGTGGTCACGACACGTCGATGCCCACCGACAACCTGGTCAATGAGCAATTGATCGCCTATCACCGGGCACGGGCCGAAGGTGGTGCCGGGCTGATCGTGCTGCAAGTGGCCGGGGTGCATGACAGTGCGCGCTACACCTCCCACGTGCTGATGGCCACCGACGATGCGTGCATCGAGGGCTACCGCAAACTGGCGCAAACCTGCCATGCCCACGGCACCGTGGTGCTGTCCCAGGTGTTCCATCCAGGACGGGAGATCATGGAGTCCAGCGATGGCTTGCTGGCGGTGGCCTACTCCGCCTCGTCGGTGCCCAACGAACGTTTCCGGGTGATGCCCCGCGCGCTGGATCAGGCAATGATCGACGAGATCGTCGCCGGTTATGCCGCTGCCGCCCGGCGCCTGCATCAGGCCGGGATCGATGGCGTCGAAGTGGTCGCCAGCCATGGTTACCTGCCGGCGCAATTCATCAATCCGCGAGTCAACCGGCGTACCGATGGCTACAACGGCGAACTGGAACAGCGTTTGCGTTTTCTGCGCGAAGTCATCAAAGCCGTGCGTGGGGCGACCGATGAGCAGTTCATCGTGGGCCTGCGCATTTCTGCCGACGAGCGCGATCCGGAAGGCCTGACCGAAGATGAATCCCTGGCCGCCGTGCAGTCGCTGCAAGCACAGCTCGATTATGTGCATATCGTCGCCGGCACCTCGGCGTCCCTTGGCGGCGCGGTGCATATCGTGCCGCCCATGGCAATCGAAGCGGCGTACCTGGCCAAAGAAGCCGGGACGTTCAAGGCCAGCCTGAACATTCCATTGTTCGTCACCGGGCGCATCAATCAGCCCCAGGAAGCCGAACTGATTCTGGCTCGCGGCCAGGCCGATGTGTGTGGCATGACCCGGGCGCTGATTTGCGATCCGCAGATGCCCAACAAGACCGATACCGGCCGCGTCGAGGACGTGCGCGCCTGTATCGCCTGCAATCAGGCGTGTATCGGGCATTTCCACAAGGGCTTGCCGATTTCCTGCATCCAGCACCCGGAAACCGGTCGCGAACTGATTTTTGGCGAACGCAGACCGACGATCAATCGCAAGCGCATCATGATTGCCGGCGGTGGCCCGGCTGGCATGAAAGCTGCCGCCGTCGCTGCCCAGCGTGGACATGACGTGACCCTGTACGAAGCCGGTTCACAACTGGGCGGTCAGGTATTGCTCGCACAACTGCTGCCACGGCGCAGTGAATTCGGCGGCGCCAGCACCAACCTGCAGCGGGAAATGGAGCTGGCCGGCTTGCGCGTGGTGCGCAACACACGGGTCAACCGGGCACTGGTGGAACAGGAAAAACCGGACATGGTGATCGTCGCTACCGGTGCCGAGCCGTACTGGCCAGCCTTTGAGCGCGGCGGTGAGCTACAGGTGGTAGACGCCTGGCAAGTGCTGCGCGATGAAGTACAGATCGGCCGTTCGGTGGTGGTGGTCGACTGGCGCTGCGACTGGATCGGCCCCGGCATCGCCGAACGCCTGGTTCGCGCCGGGCACCAGGTGCAACTGGCGGTCAACGGCACCCATTGCGGGGAAAACCTGCCGCTGTACGTGCGCGATCAACTGGCCGGCGAGCTGCATAAACTGGGGGTGCCGATCACGCCGTACGCGCGGCTGTATGGCTGCGATGACAACACGGTCTACCTGCAACACACCGCCAGTGGCGAACCGATGCTGATGGAAAACATCGATACGCTGGTGCTGTGCCAGGGTCACCAACCGGTGGATACCCTGGGTGCCGAGCTGCAAGGGCTGGTGGAGTTTCGCCGTATCGGCGACTGCCTGGCGCCGCGCACCGCCGAAGAAGCGATTTATGAAGGCCTGAAAGTCGCGTGGGAGCTTTAAGGCTGTTTATACTCCGGGACTTTAATGGCTAACACCAACCCTGTAGGAGCGAGCTCTGCTCGCGATGAACCCGAGAACACCGCTGGGTGTCAGGCTTCCAGCGTTATCGTTGGCGACCATCGCGAGCAAGCTCGCTCCTACAAGGGATTTGCGCCATTCCTCCGGTTCGGATTTGATCATGAGCAACAACAGCACCACACAGCCCGCACCCGGCAACGCCGAACCGCATTTTCTCGGCACGCGCATTCGCGGCCTGCGCAAACGCCGGGGCATGACCCTGGCGGAACTGGCGCAACAGAGCGAACTCACCGCCGGCTACATCAGCCAGCTGGAACGCAATCTCGCCTACCCGTCGATTCCGGCGCTGTTCAACATTGCCCGCAGCCTCGGTGTCACCATCCAGTGGTTCTTCGCCAGTGAAGCGGTCACCGCCCCCGAAGACGACGGCGTCGTGGTGCGCAAGAACAGCCGCCTGAACGTGCATTACGAAGACGGCATCGTCGACCAGTTGCTGACGCCGCAAGCCAACCGCCAGTTGGAAATGCTCCACTCGCGTTTCCCCCCCGGCACCTACAGCCAGCAAAGCTACAGCCACGAAGGTGAAGAAGCCGGTTACCTGCTGTCCGGCAGTTTTGAGCTGTGGGTTGGCGAGCGTCATTTCCAGCTCAATGAAGGCGACAGCTTCAGTTTTTCCAGCCAGGAACCTCACCGTTACGGTAATCCCGGCGAAGTAGACGCGGTGGTGATCTGGGTGATTACGCCACCGACTTTCTAACGCCGGCCGCGCCCGACTGGCTGCGCGACACGCCCACGCTTGAGGGTGTCGCTCGGCAATTCCTTGAACAGCGCACGATAGCTGCTGGAAAACCGCCCCAGGTGCCAGAACGACCAATGCATGGCCACTTCGGCCACGGTGGTCTGCGTGGGTGAGCAGCTCAGCAATTCGCGGCGGGCGCTGTTGAGTCGGCGCAAACGCAGCCATTGGGTCGGCGCCATGCCGGTGTAGGTCTTGAACGCATGCTGCAACTGGCGCAGTGAAACCCCGGCAACCTGGGACAGTTCCAGCAGGTTGAGGTGTTCTTCCGGGGTGTCCGCCGCCCATTCCCCTACCCGCTTCATGATCGCCCGTTCTCCCGCACGGCGCTGCAATGCGCCCTGGTCGAGGCCGACACACGCGTTGTCGAGGATGAACAGACAGTCTTCCAGCAACTGTTGGGTCAGCGCTTCGCGGCTCGGTGGGTCGATGGTCTGCGACAGCCGCGTCAAGGTCCCGCTGAGCCAACGGCAGAACAGCGCGTTCTGCTGAGAGTTGAGCGGTGCCATGAACAGCCCTTCGAGCCGGGCGATGTCGAGGCTATGACGCTGTACAAACTCCGGACCGAATACCACGGCGATTTCCTGGTAGTTCTCCGGGGTAATCCAGATGTTGCGACTTTCGCCATTCAACACGTACAGCGCGTTGTCACCGCGATCAAAGCAGAACGACAGCGACCCCTGGGGCGCGCTGAAATTCTGCTCGACCCGGGTGTTCATCTGCTCTTCGTAAATCTCCACGCCCTGCAGATCCAGGTAGCGCACCCTACCTGCGAAATGCCCCGGCGACATCTGTTGGTAATGCTGGACCCAGCCCGGTGTGGCGCGGATCTGCTCGGCGACATCGGCGGTATTGAAGGCTTGGACCTGAAGTGAACTGCACGTTGACATAAGAGACCTTGCGCACTCTTTTGGTGCGCTTTGTGCTGCTTAAAGTGGATAGATGGAACTGCAAGGCTCGCCCAAGATAGACGTCAACGCGCTACAGGGGAAGTGTCCGGCGGATGAAACCGGCCTCTCCTGGCGTTAATAAAACCAATAACGAGGTCTTTATGAATGTCCCTTTCGATCAGCTGTTCACTTGGCTGAAAGATCACAAGATTACCGAAGTCGAGTGCGTCGTCAGCGATCTGACCGGCATTGCACGCGGCAAAATCGCACCCACCAACAAGTTCCTGCATGAGCGAGGCATGCGCCTGCCGGAAAGTGTGCTGTTGCAAACGGTAACCGGGGACTTTGTCGACGACGACATCTACTACGACCTGCT
>NZ_JAWDGM010000007.1:0-378781 GCF_034541995.1 Pseudomonas sp. BIC9C | reverse complement strand
GACATCTCGGCCAGTGGGTCAATTCGGCATCAGCGCCAACATCGTGGCCTATCTCAGCGAGCGAGATATTGCGATTAACGTGCTGTGCTTTCAGGTATTCCAGCTTGGCGAGCAGCAACTAATCAGTCGCTCATGGTTGATCGACCCGGTAGAAACCCAGGTCAACGCCAGCAGTGGTAGTGCGGGTGGGCAAAGCGAACCCTGGAATGGCGAGTACTACTGCTCTTTTGGTCACAGCACCACGCGTGCTTGGCAGGATGCCCAGGCGTTTGGTTTTATCTGTGGCGGCGGTGGCACTTGGTACAGCAAAAGCTTGAAGATGCTCGCACCAGGCGATCGTGTATGGGTGAACATCCCGCAACAAGGTTATGTGGGGGTCGGCCGAGTCACCGGCTTGGCCACCGCGGCGGCGGAGTTCACCGTGAAACAGAACGGCATCGATATACCGGTCATGCAAGCGGCCTTGCACGGTACGTATCATGCCGAGCACATCAATGACCCTGACCTGTCCGAATACTTCGTGCCGGTAGAATGGCTACGCACGGTCCCGGTCGAACAAGCCATCAAAGAGGTCGGTATGTTCGGTAACCAAAACACCGTCTGTCGTCCGACCACCCCTAAGTGGCGCTGGACGATTGAGCGGTTGAAAGAGCGTTTCCAAATGTCACTTTGAGTAGAGTAACGATCTAAGAAAGACTCTACTTGTCATAGCATTCTCATCACTCGCACTAGGTCGCTTACCTGCGATTACAGAGCCTGTGAACTGGTGCCTTTCCCGAAGGTCCTGACCGCTACTCCGATAAGTCACTGGGCTCGGGGCCAGGCGAAGTCGAACTGCGCTGCGCATAATCGGAGGATCGGTTAAATAGTGGAACGCTTTGACCGGGCAAAGCTGCTAGAGGAGGTTTGGTCCGAGCCCGTGCAGGTGGTGGCGCCGCGCTACGGGCTGTCCGACGTGGGGCTGAAAAAGCTCTGTACGCGTCTGAAAATCCCCACGCCGTCACGGGATTTTTGGGCCAAGGTCAAGGCCGCTAAGCGCGTGCCCCCCCGCCCCAAGCTGCGCGAATACACTGGCCATCCCGGTTATTTGTATCGCCCCGTCGGGCAGCCCTCTCCTCAGGCTCCGGTCGCTGAAGTCGTCGACAGCCGACTTCAGCGCGTGTTGAGTTTTGAGCAGCAGCCGGAAAACCAGATTGTGGTACCGGAGCGCATCAAGGCGTGGCATCCTGTAGTGACTGCTGCTCGCGAGGCATTAGGGCGACCGATCATCGATCAGCGTGGCATGCCGCAGACGCACGGCAACGGGCTCAATATTTCAGTTTCTCCCGCACTACAGAGTCGAGCACTGAAGGTGGCGGACACATTGCTAAAAGCCTTGGAGAAACGGGGGTATACCGTTCAACAAGGCAAGCACCGTGTTGAGATTCTGATGTTCGGCCATGTCCTGCATTTGCGCTTGTTTGAAGCGTCACTGCGCTCCCAATATGAACCTACCGCCAAGGAGCTAGCGGCCCAGGCCAAAGGGGAATGGAGCTATTGGGCGAAATGGCAGTTCACACTCTCCGGCAGGCTGCAGGTTTTGGTCAATGAAGGTTACGGAGGGAAAATTGTTGACTCAGACAGCCGGCCAGTGGAGTTGTAGCTCAATAAACTGGTTGGGCTAATGGCCGCCAGAGCGGTGGAGTTTTTAGTCAATAAAGAGCGTCAGGTAGTTGAAGACGCCGAGCGCCAGCGAGTTCGCGACGTTGCGATGGAGCGAAAACGTCGACAAGACGCGGAATGCTCTGGAGCAAAGCGCCGAACGGCAGGAGCTTTCTATTGAGCAACTCGAACTACTCCGTTGGGGACACGCCAAAGCGGACTGGATTGATCCCCTCAAACCGGGTGTGGTGGACGTGTTAGAGGAAGAAATTGTGATTCCTTGATAGGCAAGGTGTGTTTCTGCAAGGCACGTTAGTCGTACCGATGTGCGCCTAACGTGCCTCGAGGAGAAAGAGTTCGCCTAAAAGCAGCGCCCCCTTTCTCTTTGTCGCTGTTGACTAGAAAGGTACCAGACCGTCAGCGACTCTCGTCAATGTAACTGGGAGTTCTCAGCCGACTTTAACGGATGATCCGCGTGAGTTCATAGGGAGGATTTTGGATCTCACATTCGCCGGTCCCATCTTTAAAGCCCTGAAAGTAAACAGTCGTACCGACGTAGTTCGGCTGCTTAAGTTCCCCTGTACCACATGGACCAAAATTAGCTGAGACCTCGTAAAGCCGCTTGGAGAAGTCAGCACCCTGTTCGGGCGAAACCGTCCCCTTAGCAATACGACGGTGGCCGTTGGCATCGACAATTACAAGTTCGATCCATTTGGTCCCACCGCTCTCATAGGCCTGAACGTAATTCCCTTGATCCGATGGAAACTCAACTCGTGCGATTTCGCTCGCTTCACTGGTGCCAGCGAGCATAGCTAGGGGAACAGCCAACGAAAACACAACCTGAAGCATCAAACGCATAGGTCTTTCCTCACTGTGGGTGACAGCGGTGCGCTGGCCCTGCAAAACAAGATGGGGGCTACCTGTGTATTTAACCAGTTGTTGAGGGATTTTTTTTGAGGGGGCTGGCCGTGCTGGTGGATGTGTGCAGGAAAACAAGGGGCGATTCAGCATGGCCTTTTGCCTTTCAGATGTGATATTGCTTTGCGCTCAATTTGACTAGCGAAAGGAAATGCGAATGTCTGGTTCTGGCGGTAGCTATCTGGGTCCATCCACACCCACCACTTCCTGCGCGGCCCTTCAGTTTGATACCCAACTTGCTTCACCAAAGGCGCAGGTAGTTGGGCAGTTGAGCGTCAATGACATCCTCGACATTGTCTTTTCGCAGTCTGGCAATCAACAGGTCGTCTCCGCACTGTGGAACGGCGCTGAGGCAGGTGGGATTGTCGACCCCCATCTGAATCAATTGCGAAGCTGCATGAGTCAGGGCGAACAGTACCAGGCACGTGTGCTGCACGTTGGTGGCGGACAAGTACGCCTTCGGGTCTACCACATCTAATTGCGAGCAAGGAGAGCTCTATGATTACCATCGTAGGAGGGGTCTACCGAGAGCGGTGCATGCGCCCGGCGTGGGACGATATTTATGGGTCGGCAGGGAGGGCAGCAACGGCGATTGCCCGTTTCGGTGGACAGGCGGAATTACACGCTTGTGTAGATAGCAGCACCCAGATCGTCGTTGATGCCCGCGCAGCTGCGGAAGGTTTCCAGTTCAATGCCACAGCTGCGCCGGCGGGGGTGACTTTCGAGTACATCCATGGTCTCGCCAATCCAGATATTCGACGTGGTACTCACGTCAAATCGGAACTGCAGGTTAGCGCCGAGAAGGTGCTTCGATTCGGCATGATCGATGGAACGGCAGTAGTTGATGCTGAGTACGCGGTATTTGATCCACAGAATGCCGACGGTACGGAGTCCTTCAGGGCCAATGGCTCTGAAGCAAAGCACCTGGCTCTGGTCTTGAACCGCCACGAGGCCAATCTGTTGGTGCCCACTTCCAGTGGGTTGACCGCACAAGAGCTCGCAATCGTGCTTGCCGAGCAGGAGAGCGCGGAGGTGGTTGTCATCAAGATGGGGCCGTTGGGTGCCTTGGTGTATGACAACGGCGCAATCTCGACGGTACCTGCATACCGCACTGAGCGGGTATGGAAGATCGGCTCGGGAGATACCTTCGCCGCCCACTTCGCATTGGGCTGGATGGATAACGGCCTTTCGGCTCACGATGCAGCCTCGGTTGCCTCCATTGCGACGGCCTTTTATTGCGAAAATCAAGGCTTCCCCGACCAGGCTTTGCTTGCTGGCTTCAAGCCGTACCCACTGCAACCGTCAGCTCGGTATCGCGATGGCTACGCCCCTAAGGTGTACCTCGCAGGGCCATTCTTCACCCTCGCAGAGCTGTGGATGGTCGGGCAGGCTCGCAGAGACCTGCTGGCAATGGGGCTGGATGTATTTTCCCCATACCATGACGTCGGTCTTGGCTCTGCTGAGGACGTGGTCGAAAAGGACCTTGAAGGGGTGCGCGATTGCGACGTTCTGTTTGCAATTGGTGATGGGCTCGACTCGGGCACCATCTACGAGATTGGCTACGCTCGGGCATTGAACAAACCTGTCGTTTTCTACGCGGAAAATGAGTCTGAACAGGACAAGAAAATGATGGAAGGCTCCGACTGCTGCATCACCGATGACTACGTCAGTGCGATCTATCAGACGGTCTGGGAAGCGGTAGTGCTATGAAGACAGGATTATTGTTGTCTGGTGGGATGGACTCTTTGACGATTGCCTGGTGGAAGCGCCCGGACATCGCGTTCACCCTGAACTACGGTCAGCTTGCGGCGCAGGCCGAGATCGAGGCTTCTAGGACGATCTGCCAACAGTTGGAAATCCCTCATCATGTGATTGAGATTGACTGCCGCCAGCTGGGCTCGGGAGACATGGCAGGTAGCCAAGCCGACAGCCTGGCTCCAGCCTCGGATTGGTGGCCGTACCGGAACCAGATGCTGGTTACGCTGGCAGCGATGAAGGCAATCTCGTTCGGCGTGACTCACTTGTGGTTGGGCACCGTGAAATCGGATGGCTTCCATAGGGATGGCTCGCCCGAGTTCATGTCGGCGATCAGCCATCTGCTATCCCTGCAAGAGGGCGGCATGGTGGTGGAGGCACCTGCAATTGAGTTTTCTACTGCCGAACTTGTCCGTAAATCTGGCATCCCTGCGAGTCTTCTGGCCTGGGCGCACAGCTGCCACAAGTCGCATGTTGCGTGTGGCAACTGCCGTGGCTGCAACAAATACATGGAGGTGTTTCAAGAGGTGGGGTATGACTTGGATCGACTTGGGTGACCCTATTCCAAGGCTGGCTCCTGAGCGGTATGAGCCTCTCGAGTGGGAAATTGGTGATGTCTGCCCGCTCCCTGCTTCCTCGGAGGCATTAGACCGGCCGTTCGGCGAGGTTTTGGATGCGCGTGCGTCGCATCGCGAGTTCGGCGTCGTCCATGACCAGCAGCTCGGAGCCTTCCTCTGGCATGCCTGCAGAACTCGAGGATCCGGTACGTCAAACCTGGGTTTTGATCTGGAGCATCGAGCGGCCCCCTCGGCTGGCGCGATCCACCCTATACACATCGTCGTTAAGCGGCCCGAAGATGATCGATGGTGGATGTATGAGCCCAGAGCCCACCAACTGGTGGAGCTCCGACATGCGACCGGCAAGCTTGCAGGCCTTTATGAACTCAGTCTGCGGGTTCTGGGCGGTGATGAGGCAACACGCATTCTGTTTCTGGCCGAGCCCGGAAAAACATTGGGTAAATACCAAGATGGTTGCAGCCTTGTTTGGCGTGACGTGGGGGTGCTACTCGCGGTCATGGCATTAACTGCGACAGCCCAGGGACTCAACTTCTGTCCGCTGGGTATCACCGGTGAGCCTTGGGCCAGTACCCTAGCCGATCAGGGAAAGTTGGCTGGGGTTGGCCTTGCTCTTCTTGGGTCTGCTACGAGAACCTGAATCAAGTGCGTGGTGCCCCATGCCCATGATGCTGTGCACCGTGGCGGGCGATGACATCATCTCTAACCACATCAGAGCATCGAGCTCCGATGCCCTGACGCCAAGTCCTTTACTGAAGCGGATGAACTGCTCTTCGAGCTCCAGGTAGTGGCGCTCAACGGTCAAGTTGCTCTCGAAGAACCTACCCAGTAGGCCGGCACGGAGAATGTGGATGTCCAGGATTGCCACATCGTCCGCATCCAGCCAGTTACGGGCAACCCACGAAGCGGTCTTGTAACCAATGCCTGGAATATCCAGCAGCCAATCACGCAGCGCTTTGCCGGAGCCTAACGGAGGTCGTTCAGCGGACAGCTTCTGAAGAGCCGCGCAGAGGTAGCGGGCCTTCTGTATGGCGAAGCGGTATCGCACTTGGCGACCATCGATAGTTAGGGGCTCTTTCAGCCACTCGAGCAGGTTTTCTTCTGACGGTGGTTGATCGCCAAAGGCACCCCGCTCCTTGACGTGCTGAAAGGCGGCGAGCCCGACGCTAGCGGGGATGCCATGCCCACCCAACAAGCACGCGCCAACTTCTTCTTTCAGTGTTGCGCCGAGCTTGTAGTTGATCCGATCGCCAGTGAGACGGCGTGCGTACACTTGGTAGGCCCAGTAGGCAGGAGTCGGGAACGCCTCCATGGCTCCCCACGGGACGCCCGGAATAACTTCTGCGTCTGCTGTGGGCAGCTCGACATTGAAGACCGCTTGGTCCATGAAAATAGCGCCTAATTGCATCAGGCTACCTCCTCGGCAATGCCGTAGTGTTCCTGCATCCATTGCAGTAACTCGTGTCGCTCAATGGGATCTAGGCTCTCGATACGAGTACGGAGCCTGGTTTGGCGACGCTGAATGGTTTGGCGGTCTCGGAATGTTTCGCCCATGTATCGATTGTCGTGCAAACGGCTGGGAGGTTCGAAGTTCATCCACACCGTCTCCTCGCGCAGCTCTACATGGGTCTTAGCCGGAAAACTCACCTTGCGCCACCCGATGAGCTCGCGGTTGTAGAGATCACAGTCATAGCCCGAAAGCATTACTTTGCAAGGTAATGCGACCAAGCACCGGAGCAAGCGGGTGTGGTCTTCTTCCGAGTAATCGCAGCGATAAACCTTCGCTCGGCGGCGGGTTTCCGGAACGTAGGGTGGATCGACATAGACCAGCTCCTGGCCTTCGAACGAATACCCTTCAAGGTACGCAACTGCGTCGACTTGGTGGAGTTCGCAGGTATCTGGGCGCTCCGTTTGCCAAAGCTCAATGACTTTGGCGTCGAGGTCCAAACCAATGTTCCGCTGCGCAGCCTTTTTGTTGCGCATGACGGCCCCGCCACCAAGGTGGGATTCGATGTATGTCTGATGCGGTGGCATCAGGTTGATCAAGCGCTGGTAGCACTTGCCTTTCCCGCCTGGATATCTCATGCGCCAAGCATCGTCAGAAATGACGATGATGTCAAGGCGAAGCGCTGAACGGTCACTATGCATGGAGTTTGGCAGAGGGAGTTGTTATGAATGCAGATAACCCTCAAAGTCACTTAAGCTTGGCTTTAATTCCCTCCTGCTTTGATCGTATCTGCAGCATTTTAAGATCGCCTATCTTGAACCAGGAACTGGGTCATCCATTCGCACTGGGCGACATCCCGTTGGTCGTCTTTTTCGGACATAAAAAAACGGGAAGTGATTCGGCGTGTGGCATTCGGCTATTATCCAGCTCTGGCCAGATGAAGCTCGGGTCGGATTCCGTATATTTGCCAAGGACTTGCATGCAGGCCATCGACATAGAAAATGCGATTGTGCTCCCTTGGGGGCTAGGGTCAAAATCGCCCAGGGATTTGTTTGCAGTTTGCTCCGAGATCGCAAACTGTCCACAGGACATCGTTCTAGATGCTAGCGCCCTCTCCTACGTCGATCCTCTTGGGATGGCCACAATGCGTGCCATGTTCGAGGATCAATTGACACGGAAACGAGTGAGCATTCAGTTTCTGAGCAAAGATCTCACGTCCTACCTCGCCAGGATGGACTTCTTCAAAGACATCGATATTGAAGGAGTTGACCTATCATCCCTGGGGAAACGAAACGATCGAAGCGGGTCGCTTGTCGAAATTACCAAGATCCATGAGCACCACCAGGCTGAAGTTGCGGCGTCACGGCTAGCCCGTGCGATTACCGGAAGGCTCACCCAGTCAGACCCAGATGCTCCAGTAGACGAGCACACAGGCAGGAACGAATATGATTCCTATCGCGGTCCGTTGGAGTATTCGCTCAAAGAGTTGCTTGAGAACTCGCTCACTCATGCCCGTAGAGAGGGTCGAATCAATGCGGCCGTATGGATAACCTGCCAGTTCTATCCAAAATTGAACATTGTGCGGATGGCCATTGTCGATAATGGGTGTGGTTTCCTCGCGACCCTCAAGGAACATCCTGAGGTTCGAGAACTGACCGATAGGCATGCCATTGAGGCGGCACTTAAACCACGGGTTAGCTGCAATCGAGGTGCCATGGCGAAGATCTTGGGTAGCGAAAACCAGGGCATCGGGCTTACAACCACTGCGAAAATTGCGGGTGCTGCTGGTGGTGGACTGGTAATTATCAGTGGCAATGGCATGCATGACACGAAACGTCAGTACTCTACGGAGTTGGGCGACGTTAGGTGGAATGGAGTATCGATCGCGTTTAGCTGCACCCGTGATTTGCTGCCAACCATCTCCATCAGTGATCTGCTACCCAAGGACGATGCGGGGATCGAGGAAGGCGAACTCGATCTGGATCTGGATTTCCGGTAGCTCTGGCTTTTTGATGGCATGAGGGCTAGAGTCGATTAGACAGGGACTAGGCATCTGCGAATTGACATTGGGCGTTATCAATTCCGGGCTGTAAAAAGGATTAGGAAATACAAGGGGTTAAGAGATGCAAACTCAAATTCGATTAGGCAGGGATGATTCTATCCGAACGTACGGAATGCGAGCTTCAGCGATCCCTTACCGTGAGGAAATCGAGCGCTCGCTTATCACGGGTGAGAGTGTACTCATCGATTTCTCTGGAAACGATGTCACTCAGTCATTTGTGGATGAGCTTATCGGAGCTCTAATTCTGAAAAATGGGCGACAAGTCATTTCCCGTCTTGCCTTCGAAAACTGCACAAACGATGTGAAAGGAATTATCAAATTTGTGGTCCATGACAGAGTTAGGCAGTTGCAGAAAATGTCTGCGTGAAACAAGTGCTTTATACAAAGGCCCTCAAATTAGAGGGCTTTTTGTTGCCTGGACTTTTTCGTTGGGAAGCTCTTGGGCATCAGAAGTTGGCTGAACTTTACACTGGCGGAAGCGGCCCATTCGGTGGGCCGCTTTTTGAAGGCTAGCTGATCATTTCGCGAATTTTTTCCCAGGCCCAGTCAACAAGCTTGCGAAAAATCACACGCAGAATTTCCTTCACAAACGTAACCGGTCGGCCAACACATCTTACTGACCCCCACGCCAAAGGCGATGGTGTCCACCTGATTTAAGTGGACACCATTTCTAGCCTTTTAAGAGGGTCTTTCATGCAGCCACAACGCCGTTCCTATTCCCAATCCTTCAAGGCGCAGGTCATTCAAGAGTGCTCCCAACCCGGCGCCTCGATTGCCAACGTCGCGCTGAGCCACAGCCTCAATGCGAACCTCGTCCACAAGTGGATTCGGCTGCAAACGCAGAAAAGCACTGGGCTGCAACCTGCGTTTATTTCGTTACCCGTGCCGCTGGCCGGAGCAGAGTCACAAGCTGCGTCATTGAGCATCTGCGTTGAAATCCAGCACCCGCGCGGTACCGTCAAAGTGAATTGGCCAACCGACAGCGCGGCTGCGTGCGCGACCTTTCTTCGAGATCTGTTGCGATGATCCGCATCGACTCCATCTGGCTCGCCACCGAACCCATGGACATGCGCGCCGGCACCGACACCGCTCTGGCACGTGTGGTCGCCGTGTTCGGTGCGGCGCAGCCGCACTGTGCTTATCTGTTTGCCAACCGCCGCGCCAATCGCATGAAAGTGCTGGTGCACGATGGGTTGGGTATCTGGCTGGCGCCGAAGCATAGCCAATTTTACGGAGAATTTATTTTAGAGACAGGACGCTAGCAGACGAGTTATTCGTGGGTCAATTCAGCGTCGGCGCTAACAGAAACTGGAATTGAGCACTTTAGCCTTATTGCATCAGCAATCTTATCGATGACTGACCGGTGCATGACATTTTCGACACACTGGTATGAAGGTTGGGACCCTGTCGCGAATATATGCTCTATGCTGATATTCAATGTAAGAGAGGCGACTAACACTGTCTTATCTGCGTTACAAGGGTGGTCATACGTTGCCTCCCCTTGCCCCATTATCTTGCAGCGGCTCGAGTTCATTGTTTGACGACGCGTTTTTATCTGCAATCAACCCAACGTTCCTTCGAGGAAGTTGATGATTTTCGCCTAGATAGGTACCGGTGCTTCTTCCAAATTACGGAGCAGGTTTCAATGGCTCACAATGAGTTCAGACTCGAGATTACAGCATGATCTACTTCGTGCACATTTCTGACCTCCATTTCGGAGAAAAGCTGGCCAATAGTGGCCGCGGCTTAATACCCCATCAGCGTCCGCACAACCTTGCTAAGTGTTTAGGTTTGCCCTCTGGCATCAATCTAGCAATAGACGAGGCTGAAATGCCGGATAATGCCGTTTTACGAGTTATCGCCAGTGGAGATCTGTCGGTTTCAGGGGCTACGCAGGAGTTGGCGGTTGCTCATGCATTTCTGCGCTCTAGGGTATCGATCTCTCGTCTATCCGCCCCGTATGGTGCGATGGGGTTAGACACTCCTTCAGATCTCCTAGGTGCGATACCAGGAAATCATGATCATTGGAATGGGAATAGAACGACCCTAAAACCGTACAATGGCAACATTTTCGATGAGCAGTTTAGGTCCACGCCTTGGGTAAAAGAGTGGAGGTCACACAACAATGACTTTGATTTAGACGTATTTGGTATTGACACCAACTCAGGGTGGAATCCTGACCTATCACCCTTACTGAGCCGCAGACGGGCCGGTTTGCTTTCTCTTGGGCGTATATCTGACCAAGAATTCAAATTACTGGAGCAGAAACTCAGACGAAGCGTTGCTAAGCGAACCCAGACAGTTCGAGCGATTGTCTGCCATCACTCGATTAGCTACCGAGGAGGGCGCTCAGGTAAATTGGAGCTAGAAGCAGCGTCCCGTGACCGCCTGTTGCAGTTGGCGGCAGCCTACCATGTGGCCGTAGTTTTGACGGGCCATACCCATGATTCGCACTATCACCTCGAGCAGCATAATGATCAGAGCGGAAACATCTGGGGCATTCATGAGCTGAGGTGTGCATCCACAGTGGGCTGGCCGGAAAAGAACGAAGACGAATCAGGTTTCTTGTTTCACCGGGTGACATGTGACGGCACAGACTGGATCTGGACTGTCTGGAGGTTTGGATGGGATGGGAGCGGTTATGTTAGCGCTCCCCAACCTTGGCAGGTATTTTCTGGAGCCTTCTAGTCTCAACAGGCTGTCAGAGAGTCGGCTTCTCCCATAGTAATGTCGCTGTGTCTGACCTCGACCCTTGCCAAGTGAACCGTGGCAGCATACCCCACCCTTCTTGAAGACCCTGAATTGCGCATTGAGCTAACAAGGTCAATGCCGGCCCGTCAAAATCACCGACGAGACTGAGTCGATGGCGGACGAGCGACAGTAGATGAAGCGGCTCGCCTTGTTCAATTCCATCGAACCACCCAAAAGTCGCGTCATCTGGACGCTCTCCGAAGCGAATCCATAATTTGGTCTTGCCATCCCTTCTTCCCTGGCGTGGCATAGATAGTTCTAGGGCGGAGGACACAGTGGCAAGACTTTCGCGAATGCGCTCAGCTAGTTCTGCTTCATCAGATGTGACTTCAAGACCGGCCTCTTGGGCTTTTTTCTTCCATATATTTACCAGTGGCAGTATGCCAACGAGTGATGATTGAGCAGCACGTTGTAGCAAGACTGCCCACTCAATATCCTCGTTTGATAGATCTTTACGTGGCCCCTCAGGTGCAAAGAGCCTAGCAGCTTCGTCCTCAAGCTCAATTTCGGCTGCTACGAGTCTATCAACGCTTGTAGTCAAAAGCTTTCGAGCGCGTTCCAGTGTCAAGGTTTCCTTCAGTTTTCTGCCCGTAACCATGAGCTGACCTGTAGTACTACGTTCTATCGTCAAGCGATGTTCGATAAGGTCGCCTGATAGCTCCTCTAGGAGTTCGTCATGAGTCTTCGTCATATCTGCTTCTCCGTTTAGTGAGGTTGATTTTGATGAGATCGTTCGTCGCCGTAGTGATGTCTTGACTCT
The DNA here is from genome assembly GCF_034541995.1 of Pseudomonas sp. BIC9C. Taxonomy (NCBI): domain Bacteria; kingdom Pseudomonadati; phylum Pseudomonadota; class Gammaproteobacteria; order Pseudomonadales; family Pseudomonadaceae; genus Pseudomonas; species Pseudomonas sp. BIC9C. Next base: position 366,872 of record NZ_JAWDGM010000007.1, on the reverse strand, counting down.
GTCAGTAATGTGGGACATTTGCCGCTTTATAACCGACCGATTCATTCCTAGCTTGTGTGCTGCCGAATCTAGGCTCTCTCCCTCGACCAGCAGTGCCTTTGCAAGCAGTATTTCATCCGCAGAAAGCAAACCTTCCGCATCCAGTCTTGCCGCGAGACTCATGACGCCAGAGATGATTGCCAGTCGAGCAAAGTAAGGATTTGTGTTGAGGCTCTGGGCCACTTCTTTGATCGTATGCTCTCTTTGCTCCAGACCGAAATACAGTGCAATGGCTCGCCGCTGCGTCTCAGGAAGACATTTAAGCGCAGCGGGCAAAATTTTTAGCGCCTTCTCCTGTATTTCTAGATCAATCTGCTCCTCGGGGAATGGCGACGGATCTGTGATCTCGAATGCCAAGTCAAAATTTGACGCGATTCGATGAGCCATCAATGCGTGCCGAAGGACAAACCTATACAAAACGGTGCTTAGCCACGCTCCTTCCTTTCCCTCCCCTCGAACAGGGTCGAAGCTTCTGATTGCGGCTCGCAAGTGTGCATTCACAAATGCCGTCGAGAGGTCATGAAGCTCTGCGTAGCCTAGGCTGATACCTGCTGAGTTTAGACGACTCTTTACCGAGCGGATCGCCTGAGCTCCGCAGTCTGCGACCATTAACTCAACCAATGCGTCATACGGATCCCAGCTTGGTTCGGACGATAATTGAAGCTCTGCGAGTGGCAACATACTTTCCCTAGAAAACCTCGCGGTTCCGCGGAGAACGGCTTCATCGACAAGCAATTTTTGTTGAGCGCCGCGCTCCGACGGCGTTACCTGGCGCAAAGCCTCTAGAGCAAGAGTTTTGCCAATCACAAAAACCTTCCGCGAGGGAGCATATGAGCCCTGTTCAGCAAGACTCTTCGCCCAAACGAAGATCCCTGTGTCTGCATAGAGTGAAGTCATCGCTTGCCCCTTACGGTGGTAGCGTTTTGTCCCATTACTAAGACAGTAATAGTCGAGCGTCGTTAGCAGCGGTGATAAAACGTACAAATCTGGCCATGGTAAATGCTACGTGCATGGCCGCATCCTCGGTAATGCGGTACCTCACCTTGCTCAACCATCTCGTTGCTGAATATCGAGGGCGAGCTTCGCTAAGCTGAAGCACGTAGTAGCCTAGCCTACAGCTCCCAGAACTGAGAGGCAGGCTTGCGCATTCCAGGTGCTAACCACACACCTACAGATTTGGGGCGTTCAAACCAGTCTGTCAAAAAATTCAGAGGTCATGAATGTATTTGGCACCACTCTCCCGTTAGTGAAAAAAAATAGTGTTAAAAAGTACGGAGCGTGCTTAGCGGAGGTCAGGGAGCAAGTGTCAGGCTTTGGAAATGGGAGAATTCGACCTAAAGCTTGCGACAAAGCGCGAAGTATCGATGCTACTCGGCCTCACTTGGCCGACCGAAGTTTTCCGGTGACAACGAAATAAGTGAAATCCTCGTCGCCGGCACGAGCCGCTTCGCGCACCACCCCGTAACTGCGTCGCGGTTACCTTTTTTGACGCGTGGTTTCGGTTTAGCGGTTTGGGCGGAGCGAGGGTTGTTAAAATGCATCATGCTGAATCCCTTCTTTAGGGCTCGTGATACCGATACTGAGGCATGTCTGATTTGAGGATCAGGGCATGCGCTCTCCACCGCCAAATTTACGTTTTTTTCCTTTATATACATTTCTTTACGTATGCAGGGCTCAGTGAACATGAGGCAAGCGGCAAAACTACTACATATCAACCTGGAAAGAGTTCGACAGTTGATTAGCGCAGGGATGCTCAGGTTCCATGGCGGAAGGCCAAAGCCAGGCGAAAACTGGCTGATAGATGTCGATTCGATTGACGCTTTGAGGCCTGAAAATATGGGGCCTGCTACGGGAAGTGGTTTTGTTACGGTCAACTACCTCGCAAAGCACCACCTTCCTGCGGGTGGAGGCTTGGTGGAGCTGATCAAAGCGATTCAGGCCGGCCAACTTCAAGCTTTTTCAGATGGTGATGGCAAGGTTATGTTGGGGCATTGGTTAATCAATACCCAGGCTCTGAAGAAGTGGATGTGGAATGTCTTTCAGAAGCCCTCGGATTTCCCCGGGATTACCGTCTGCAAAGCGGCGATCCTTTTAGGGGTAAAGCAGGAGGTCGCCTACGCGTTGGTCCGGCAGGGGATCCTTTGGAGTACCCCCATCAAAAGCGGTAGGAGTACTTTGCAAATGGTTCTCCCGAAAGCGATTGAGAGATTCAGACGCAGATACATACTTGGCCCCGAGCTGTCAGTCTTTTTGGGTCTACCCCCAAAACACGTCATGCCCCACCTTTGGGAGAATGGATTCAGGCCAGTTGCTGGCCCATCCATAGTGAAATCTCCCTGCCGACAGTACGTTTGGCCTCGAAGCAAGAAGTTAGTCGACTACCTGTCGTGGAAGGCCGCGCAGCATTGCTAAGTAATGATGACCAGATCTCCACAATTACCCCCCCGGTTGCCTTGCATCGGCGCAAGCGTTTACTGAGTTCAGAGCGCTAAGATAGGAACTGCAAGAGTAACGAAATCGAGTTTTTTTGGTTTCATGTAAACCGCTTTTTTGATCTGTAAACCACTGCGGTTAACAACTCAAAAAAGTGGTTTACCAGTAAGCGTCCGGCCAAGTCACCTACCGAACTCCAGCATTAAGGGCGATGGTGTCCGCGTATTTTTAAGCGGACGCGATTGCCCTTATCGCCAGGATTTTCATGCGCCAACGAAGCTCTTACCCCAAACCGTTCAAAGCTCAGGTCGTCCAGGAATGCCTGCAACCCGGGGCGACGATTTCCAACGTAGCCATCCATCACGGCATCAACGCCAACGTGATCCGCAAGTGGCTACCGATTTACCGGGATCAATCACCTGCAACCCTACCGGCATTCCTGCCTGTAAAAGCCGCACCCAAACGCGCAACAGAAGATATGGTGATCATCTCGCTCCCTCTGGGCGATAAATCCATCACAGTTAAATGGCCAGCCTCGGATCCGGACGGCTGCGCGTGTTTTATTCGTGGCCTGGCCCAATGATCCGCATCGACTCCATCTGGCTCGCCACACAGCCCATGGACATGCGCGCCGGCACCGACACGGCACTGGCCCGAGTAGTTGCCGTGTTCGGTACGGCGAAGCCGCACTGTGCTTATCTCTTTGCCAACCGCCGGGCCAACCGCATGAAGGTGCTAGTGCATGAGGCCGGTGCCGTGCACTTCGATGCGCCCCTGCATCAAGTGCAGGTAGAGACCGCCCGTGATTCGTGCCGGTATCTCGAGCGTCTGGCCCGGTGCGGCGCTGCCAAGGGCGAGCACCACGTCGACGCCAATGTCCAGCGCACCGTCCTGCGGCTGCGGCGACACGCGGGTGCGCCAGGCGCCGGGTGTGGGCGTCTGGTACGCGAGCCGTTCGACGGCTGGCTCAAGACCAGTGGTAGACGGCGCGAACCAGAGCTGGAAATGGTGGTCGACCTCGTGCGATGAGATGTTCCACTGCCGATGGCGGATGCCGCTTCCAGCGCGCATCCACTGCAATTCGCCGGGATGTACCAACATCTCGCGGCCCTGGTTGTCGCGATGCTCGACGGCGCCGCTGCGCGGCAGCATGACGATTTCGAGGTCGTGGTGCGGGTGCATCGGGAAGCCGGTGCCCGGCTGCACGCGGTCGTCGTTGAGCGCCAACAGCGGGCCGAAGCGCATGCGATGCGGATCGACATAGTTGTCGAAGCTGAAGCTGAAGCGCGCGTCGAGCCAGTCGGTGCGCATCGTGCCGCGCTCTGCGCTGCGGCGGATCTCGAAGAGATTCATACCGACGCCCCCTGGTCACGGTGGACCGCAAGTGGCATGGCGCGTGCCGGCCGCTGCAGCAGAAGCAACGCCGCGAGCACCAGTGCGGCCGCGGGCCACACCGTCCACGGCAGTCGCTCGCCGAAGGCAAAGGTTCCGATCGTCACCCCAGGCAGCATCATCACGTAGCCGATGAAGCTGAAGGTCACCGGTTCGGCCCGCCGTTGCAGCGCGAAGTAGAAAAGGTAGCCAACAATGAGCACAGCGGTCTGCAGCGCCAACCAGGCGAGGGCCGGGATTGTCAGCGGCGGCACGATGGAGTCCAGGGCAAGGGCGGCGAGCGCAAGCATCGACGACGAAGCCAGCAGCGTCATCGACGACAACCACTCGCCGCTGACGTCGGACGGCATGTGACGCGCGCGGTAGATATTAGTTGCGCCGATTGTGACGGGAATGGCCAGCGCCATGGCCAGCAGCGCGGGCGTGGCCTCGAAGGAACCACCGCGGCCGGCGAGCATCAGCAGGGCCCCGGACAGACCGAGCCCGACTGCGACCCCGCGGCGTAGCGCAAACCGCTCGAGCCCCAGCAGCAAGGTCAACAGCAGCGTGAACACCGGCGGCAACGCCAGCGAAAAAGATGCGAAGCCGGCGCCGGCGTGCGAAGACAACCAGAACACTGCGGACATCGGCAACGCGTGGCCGAACAGGCCGGCGACGCTGCCGAAGCGCACCAGGCGCGGCAGGTCGACAGGACGTCCTTGCCGAAACAGCCCGATCGCACCGAGCAGCAGGCCGGCTGCCAGCGTGGGCCATAGTGCGAAAGAAAGTGCACCCACGCCGTGGTGCGCCGCTACCTTCGCGATTGGAGTACCGAGGCCGAGCGTGATACCGCTACCCAGCAGCAGCGGCCAGAGTCTGGACAGGTTCATGGGATGAAGGCTCCTAGTTGTTGTCCTGTTCAGTCTGGACACCGGGGTGCTCCCGATCTAGAGGCCCCTTGGAACTTCACCTTTCACGCTGGGTGGGGAATCGACGCGGACCCGCTTGGCTTTGTAACGTTGACCAGGTCGACCGTGGTACACGCACGCTGACGACACGAGGAGTACGCCACGTTACACGCTCTGCTTTCCTCTCATGCCGGCCTATAGTTGCCCTGAACGTCTGCAATGGGTCGATTCTGTTGAAAAAGTCGGCCATGGTTTCCACGGCAGAAAAGTACGCGCTTGAGATTGAAATCTTTACTTTGAGCAGAGGATTCTGGGCTCAGATTTCGCGTAGCTGCTCGAAAAAAAGGGGTTTTCAGCAGTCAGTACGCGGGCAGTCTCGAAGGACCGACTTTTTCAACAGAATCGGTCGAAAACAGACCTTGGTGAACGTCCGCTTTGGTCGATGACTGCCTGTCGCCACCGGCAGCAAAGGGCATCTCTCCGCCGATCATGTTGACTAAGCGTGCTGGTAAAATCCGATGGAATCGGTGGTCAGAGCCATTGCAAACGCCTGGTCAAGTGCAATGCAAACGAGTGGTCAGTACCGATGCAATCAGCTGGTCAAGTGGAGTGCAATTTCGCAGACATCAAGCACTTAGCCCCTGAAGGCGCTTGGGTTTATTGAATCCGACGCTGTTGCCAATTCGATTTCGGCATCAGAAGATGGAGGTGAAATTTTCGCAGCGACTGGATGTTGACCACGGTACGTTTACAGGAGGTAAACAATATGAGTTCGGCTCGGCATGACTACCAGCAATTCCTAACTTGGCTTCATCTTCCAGAACGCGGTGCTACCGAAGACACTCGACGGTTTGCAAATCTGGTCGACCAAGATTTCGACACCGTGGCCGCACACTCGCGCGCTATGAGCCGCCGATCGGTGCTATTGGCTGCCAAGGCTAAAGAGTCTCTGCTCCAAACCGACTTCACACCTCCCGCAGTTGCGGGAGCGGTTACTGTTGGTGAGTGGGCATGGAGCGCACTGCATAGTCTTACCGTCGGCCCTTTTCGTGGCTTCCGAGTGGCTGAGACGTTCAATTTTCCTCAGCGAATTACCATGTTCTACGGCCCTAATGGCAGCGGCAAAACGAGCCTCTGCGAAGCGTTAGAGCTGGCACTCTTGGGGGCCGTAGATGAGGCGTCGGCTAAGCGAATCCCTGCTCAACGCTATTTCGCGAACCTTCACGAAAATAGGTATGAAGCCCCCACCCTCGCTGCACGAGGCGCGGAAGGTCAGGTGTCGGCAGTGCAAGCGGACTCAGAGGCCTATCGATTCTGCTTCGTTGAGAAAAACCGCATAGATAACTTTTCGCGAATCGCATCTAAGAGCGCAGGTGAAAAGAAGGATCTGATAGCGGCTCTGTTTGGTATGGAGCAGTTCCATGACTTCGTCACTAACTTCAACGAGTCGATGGACCAGCAGCTCAATCTAGTTGCGATCCAACAGCAGGAGCTCGAAACGCAGCGTGCAGCGCTGCAGCGCGATCAAGCAACAATAAATGGCGAGCTCCAGGCAGTTCAGACAATCGCGCAAGAGGAGACTGCCTATGCTGGAGCGTATGCTGCCGGCCTCTCGTACCAGCAGCTTCTTGAACTCATCGGCAGCGATGCCGCTCCAGGTCGTCTGCATTACCTCAATGCGCAACTGGATGGACCAACGCCAGGTCTCTATGGCGTCAGCAGCGAGGCGTTGGTTGCGGCATATCAGGCTGCGGATCGTGAGCAGGAGCTGCTCGAGGATGTGGACAAAAGGCTAACTGCCAAGACTGGTGAGACCTCCTTCCAAAATCTGTACAACGCGGTTCTTGGCTTACAAGCCTTGTCGCCCGATAACTGCCCCGCTTGCGGGACGCCAATCAATGGTGATTATCACGTTGTACGTGACCCATACGTGCAGGCGCGTGACGGTCTGGCTCAGCTTCGAGAGCTCGCTAACCTGCAGGCTTGTTATCGCCAGCGCAGGATTGACCCAGGTGCCGACATTTCACTGACCCAGGCTCCTACCTTGTGAAACATTGCCAGTGCTGGATTTCGGCGGATTGGTATTGGGTCAGCGTGGCATCGGCCACTAGGGCAATTCTGCGTCAGCGCCAACAAGCTATGGCCAAAAACAGTCGGTCGAATACGTCTACGATTCTTTGGAAAGTTCGGACTGACACGGAGGCGACGTAATTCCGCCGGCCAACTTTCAATCTGACCGCCCCACCTGAGCGGGATCTTTATCAGATCTTTATATCCATGCATCCAATCCTGATAACAACTTAGCAAGTGTCCGCTTAGGCTTTCCTCATAGCAGGAGGAAATGCCATGGACTTCATCTTTCTAGTACTCGGTGCACTGTTCTTCATCAGCCTGGTCGGCCTGGCGCACGGCTGTGCGGTGCTTAACAGGAGACGGTCATGACTGCCTTCTATCTATTCGCCGGCATTATCGCGACCGGTTTGCTGGTTTACCTGGTCGCCGCGCTGCTGTTTCCGGAGGACTTCCTATGACGACTCAAGCCTGGGTCCTCCTCGGGACCTTTCTGCTGGCGCTGGGTATTCTCGCCTGGCCCCTCGGGCATTGGTTGACCACCGTGATGGAGGGCCGGTTTGCCCTCGGCTCACGCATCGAATCACCGCTGTATCGCCTGGCCGGCATCCAGCCTGAAACGCAGATGGGCTGGCTGCAGTACGCCCTCGCCCTGATCCTGTTCAACGCGTTGGGGCTGCTCGCGGTCTACGCACTGCAACGATTGCAAGGTGTACTGCCGTTCAACCCACAGGGATTTGGCGCCGTGTCGCCCGACTCGTCGTTCAACACCGCCGCCAGTTTCGTCACCAATACCAACTGGCAAGGCTACGGCGGCGAATCCACGATGAGTTACCTGACCCAGATGCTTGCACTGACGGTGCAGAACTTCCTGTCCGCCGCCACCGGCATTGTGGTGGCGATTGCGCTGATCCGCGGCTTCGCCCGCCACAGCGCCACCAGCATCGGCAATGCCTGGGCCGACCTCACCCGCATCACGTTATGGGTGTTGTTGCCGCTGTCACTGATCCTTGCGCTGTTCTTCATCAGCCAAGGCGCGATCCAGAACCTTGACCCCTACAAGGAAGTCACGACGATGGAGGTCATGCGGTACCAGGCGCCGGTGCTCAATGACGCTGGCCAGCCGAGCTTTGATGCCAAGGGCAACCCGGTGACCAAGCCCGCCAGCACCGACAAGCAGACCATCGCGATGGGGCCTGTCGCCTCGCAAGAAGCGATCAAGATGCTCGGCACCAACGGTGGCGGCTTCTTTAACGCCAACTCGGCACACCCCTTCGAAAACCCCACCGCCGTCAGCAACTTCTTGCAGATGCTGGCGATCTTCCTGATCCCGACTGCGCTGTGCTTCGTCTTCGGCCACATCGTCGGCGACATACGACAAGGCTGGGCCTTGCTGGCGACGATGACGATCATCTTCGTGATCGCGGTGGTGGTGGTGACCCATTATGAGCAACTGGGTAACTCACAGTTCTCAACCCTGGGCATCGACACGGCAGCGGGCAACATGGAGGGCAAGGAGCTGCGTTTTGGTATCAGCGCCTCCAGCCTGTTTGCCGCTATCACGACGGCGGCGTCCTGTGGTGCAGTGGTGGCGATGCACGACTCGTTTACCCCGTTGGGCGGCGCGGTGCCGCTGGTGCTGATGCAATTGGGCGAAGTGGTGTTCGGCGGCACCGGCTCGGGTCTGTACGGCATGTTGGTGTTCGCCATCCTAGCGGTGTTTATCGCCGGCCTGATGATCGGCCGCACACCGGAATACCTGGGCAAAAAGATCGAAGCCTACGAGATGAAAATGGTCGCCATCGCGATCCTGGCGACACCGTTGCTGGTGCTGTTCGGCACCGCCATTGCGGTCATGACCGACGCTGGCCGATTGGGGATTGCCAACCCCGGTGCCCATGGATTCTCGGAAATCCTCTACGCCTTTACCTCGGCGGCCAACAACAACGGCAGCGCATTTGCCGGTCTGTCGGCCAATACGCCCTTCTACAACGTGATGCTGGCGATTGCCGTGTGGTTTGGCCGGTTCGGGGTAATCGTGCCCGTACTTGCGGTGGCCGGCAGCCTGGCGGCGAAGAAACGCCTGGCCGTCACCGGCGGCACGATGCCCACCCACGGGCTGCTGTTCGTGGTGCTGCTGATTGGTACGGTGTTGCTGGTCGGTTTGCTGAACTACGTGCCGGCCCTGGCGTTGGGGCCAGTAGTCGAACATTTCATGTTGATCAAGTGAGACTACGGACATGACTCGCAAAGCGTTCTCCTTGTTCGATCCAAAACTGATAGGGCCAGCCATGGTTGAGTCCCTGCACAAGCTCAGCCCCAGGGTCCAGTGGCGTAACCCGGTGATGTTCGTCGTCTACATCGGCGCGATCATCACCACCGCCCTCTGGGTTCAGGCGCTGCGTGGCCAGGGCGAAGCCAGCGGTGGTTTTATCCTCGCCATCGCCTTGTGGCTATGGTTCACCGTACTGTTCGCCAACTTTGCCGAGGCGCTGGCTGAAGGCCGCAGCAAGGCGCAAGCGGCGTCCCTGCGCAACCTGAAGAAGGAAACCTGGGCCAAGAAACTGCGCGAGCCGCACTACGGCGCCGAATGGCAATTGGCTCAGTCGAGTGACCTGCGCAAAGGTGATGTGGTGGTGGTTGAAGCCGGCGACCTAGCAGACTCGATGATCCCCGCCGACGGCGAAGTCATCGAAGGTGCGGCCTCGGTGGATGAGTCTGCCATCACCGGCGAATCAGCCCCGGTGATACGCGAATCCGGGGGTGACTTCTCAGCCGTCACCGGTGGCACCCGAGTCCTCTCGGACTGGATCATCGTCCGCGTCACCGCCGACCCTGGCGAAACCTTTGTCGACCGCATGATCGCCATGGTCGAGAACGCCAAGCGGCAAAAAACCCCCAATGAAATCGCCTTGTCGATTTTGTTGGTGGCCCTGACGATCGTATTCCTCGGCGTGACGGTGACGCTTCTACCCTTCTCGTTATTCGGGGTCGCGGTGGCCAAATCCGGGGTGCCCGTTTCGATTACCGTACTCATCTCGCTACTGGTCTGCCTGATTCCCACCACCATTGCCGGGCTGCTGTCGGCCGTGGGTGTGGCCGGCATGAGCCGCATGATGGCAGCCAACGTGATCGCCACGTCCGGGCGTGCCGTGGAAGCCGCCGGCGATGTGGATGTGCTGCTGCTCGACAAGACCGGTACCATCACCTTGGGCAACCGCCATGCCTCGGCCTTTTTACCGGCGCCGGGCATTAAGGAAGCGGAACTGGTGGACGTGGCGCAGCTCGCCTCGCTTGCTGACGAAACCCCTGAAGGACGCAGCATCGTGGTGCTGGCCAAACAACGCTTCAATCTGCGCGAACGGGACATCGCGGCCCTTGACGCTCATTTCGTGCACTTTTCGGCGCAAACACGCATGAGCGGCGTCAATATGGGCGCCCGGCAATTGCGCAAAGGCGCCGGCGAAGCGATCCTGCGCCATGTCCAGAGTCTGGGCGGAGCCTTTCCCGACGCCGTACAAACCATCGTCGATGATGTGTCTCGCCGGGGCAGCACCCCGCTGGTGGTCGCCGACGGAACCAAGGTGATGGGCGTCATTGAGCTCAAGGACATCGTCAAGGGTGGCATCAAGGAGCGCTTTGTCGAATTGCGCCGCATGGGCATCAAAACGGTGATGGTGACCGGCGACAACCGGGTCACCGCTGCAGCCATCGCCGCCGAAGCCGGTGTCGATGACTTTTTGGCCGAGGCCACTCCCGAACAGAAGCTGGAACTGATCCGCCACTATCAAGCCGAAGGCCGGTTAGTGGCGATGACGGGCGACGGCACCAACGACGCCCCGGCACTGGCCCAGGCGGATGTCGCCGTGGCCATGAACTCGGGTACTCAAGCCGCCAAGGAAGCCGGCAACATGGTGGACCTGGACAGCAACCCGACCAAGCTGATCGAGGTGGTGGAAACCGGCAAACAAATGCTGATGACCCGAGGCTCGCTGACCACTTTCTCGATTGCCAACGACATCGCCAAGTATTTCGCCATCGTGCCGGCGGCGTTTGTCACCACCTACCCGCAGCTTGCGGCCCTCAACGTCATGGGCCTGACCAGCCCGAACTCCGCGGTGCTGTCGGCGGTGATCTTCAACGCGTTGATCATCATTTTCCTGATTCCCCTGGCGCTCAAAGGCGTGAAGTACCGCCCGGTCGGTGCGGCCCTGCTATTGCGGCGCAACCTGTTGATCTACGGGCTGGGCGGGGTAATCGTTCCATTCATTGGCATCAAAATGATCGACATGGCGCTGGCCGCCGTCGATCTGGTTTGAGGGAGAATTGTCATGGCTTCTCTACTGCGTCCGGCATTGACCCTGCTGATTGCCTTTTCACTGATCACCGGCCTGGCCTATCCGCTGCTCACCACCGGCATCGCCAAGCTGGTCTTCCCCCATCAGGCCGCCGGCAGCCTGATCGAAAGAGACGGCAAAACCGTGGGCTCCCTGTTGATCGGTCAGGGCTTCAGCGATCCGAAGTACTTCTGGAGCCGCCCCTCCGCTACCAGCCCCATGCCCTACAACGCGCAGGCCTCGGGGGGCTCCAACCAGGGGCCGTTGAACCCGGCGCTGATGGAGGCGGTCAAGGGCAGGATCGACGCCTTGCGCGCGGCCGATCCCGGCAACACGGCCACGGTGCCTGCCGACCTGGTCTACAGTTCCGCCAGTGGTCTTGATCCGCACATCAGCATCGCCGCTGCGTTGTACCAGGCGGGCCGGATCTCACGGGTGCGCAATCTGCCCCTCGAAAAGGTTCAGCAACTGATCAGCGAGTATTCTGAAGGGACGCTCCTGGGATTTCTCGGTGAGCCCCGGGTCAACGTCCTGGCCCTGAACCTGGCACTCGACGCCGCACATTGAGCGCTAACACACGGTGAGCCTGATGGCCGAACAACGTCCTGATCCGGACCAGCTACTGGCCCAGATTCGCGAAGAAGAAGCGCAGGCCAAACGCGGTCGGTTGAAGATTTTCTTCGGCGCCAGCGCCGGTGTTGGCAAAACCTACGCAATGCTGGCCGCGGCCCATACGGCGAAATTGCAAACCAGCAACGTGCTGATCGGCGTGGTCGAAACCCACGGCCGTGCCGAAACCCTGGCGTTGACAGAGGGGCTCGAACTGCTGCCGCTCAAACAGGTCGTCGACAAAAACCGCACCGTGTCCGAGTTCGACCTGGATGCTGCGCTCGAGCGCCACCCCGGACTGATCCTGATTGACGAACTGGCGCACTCCAACGTGGTCGGCTCCCGGCACCCCAAACGCTGGCAAGACGTGGAAGAGTTGCTCAGCACCGGGATCGATGTCTGGTCAACCATGAACGTCCAGCACCTGGAGAGCTTGAACGACATTGTCGGTGGCATCACTGGTATTCGCGTCTGGGAGACCGTGCCCGACCATGTGTTCGACAACGCCGACGAGGTGATCATCGTCGACTTGCCACCTGATGACCTGCTGCAGCGCTTGAAGGAAGGCAAGGTCTATCTGGCACAACAGGCCGAACGCGCGGTGCAGAATTTCTTTCGTAAAGGCAACCTGATTGCCTTGCGGGAACTGGCGCTGCGCCGCACCGCCGACCGTGTCGACAGCGACATGTTGCAGTACCGCCAGAGTGGTGCGGTCAAACCGGTCTGGGGCACCCGCGACTCGCTGCTCGCCTGCGTTGGCCCCCATGAGCAGGCCGAGAAAACCATACGTTCGACGGCTCGCCTGGCCGCTCAGCTCAACGTGCCCTGGCATGCCGTGTATGTTGAAACCCCGGCTTTGCAGCGTCTGCCCGAAACCAAGAGTCGCCGCGTACTGGCGTCCCTGAAACTGGCCCAAGAGATGGGCGCGCAGATCTCGACTCTGGCCGGTCAGGACATCGCCGAAGTACTGATCAAGTACGCCCGACAGTACAACCTTTCAAAAGTCGTGCTGGGCCGTGACGAACGTCCACGGCGTCAATTCTGGCGACGAGCACTGGCCGACCGGATCGGTGAGCTGGGCGCCGACCTGGATGTGATTCAAGTCTCGCTCCCGACCCACCGACGTTCACCGCCCGAAACCCAACCTGAAATCAGCGGTAACCCGATCGCCTGGCCATCCTATGCCTGGAGTGTGGCGGTCTGTGCGGTAACGACCCTGCTGGCCCTGCCAATGCTGCACGTGCTTGAACAGGCCAACATCGTCATGATCTTCCTGCTGGCCGTTGTCGCCGTGGCGGTTCGTTTTGGTCGCTGGCAGGCCATCCTAGCGGCCTTTGTCTCCGTTGCGTCCTTTGATTTCTTCTTTGTAGAACCGCGTTTTTCGTTCGCCTTCGCCGATATCCAATACCTGGTGACCTTCAGCGTCATGCTCGTGGTCGCCCTGGTTATCGGGCAGATGACGGCTGGCCTGACGTATCAGGCACGGGTAGCGCAACGGCGTGAAGATCGCATGCGGGGACTGTACGACATGTCGCGCCTGTTGTCCGCCGCGCTGATGACCGAACAGGTCGCCGACATCAGCGCCCGGTTTCTGTCCGCCGAATTTGCTGCCCGGTCTGCCTTGCTGGTGGCCGATGACAACAACAAGCTCCTGCCCCCCATGGTAACCGGGGAGGCACCGCAAGTAGACGTTGCCATCGCCCAGTGGTCTTTCGACAAAGTCGAACCGGCCGGCTACGGCACCGACACCTTGCCCTCCAGCTCCACGCTCTACTTGCCCTTATCGGCACCTATGCGGGTGCGCGGAGTGCTGGCGGTGCAACCAAGGGATACGACCCGGCTCGTGGTGCCGGAACAACGTCGCCTGCTCGACACTTGCGCATCATTGCTGGCCATCTCCCTCGAGCGGATTCACTACATCAACGTGGCCCAGGATACGACAGTGCAAATGGAATCCGAGCGCTTGCGCAACTCGTTGCTTTCGGCAATCTCCCACGACCTGCGCACCCCACTCTCAGTGATGGTCGGGTTGGCCGAAGCGCTTAAACTGACCCGGCCGCCCCTGACCGGGGAAGCTGTCGAAATCGCCACAGCGGTGGGTGAATCGGCGCTGCGCATGAATACCCTGGTCAACAACCTGCTGGACATGGCTCGCCTGGAATCGGGCAAAGTGGTGTTGAACCGTCAGTGGCAACCCATCGAAGAGGTGGTGGGCAGCGCCCTGCGGGCCATCCAGTCGATTCTGGGCCAGCGTTCGGTGCATGTCGCGCTGGACGATGACTTGCCCCCCGTACATATCGACGCGGTACTGATTGAACGCATCCTCATCAACTTGCTCGAAAACGCCGTGAAGTTCACACCGCAAGGCACCTCCATCTGCCTGGGGGCCAGGGCCACACCGGACCATATCGAGTTGTGGGTCGCCGATGAAGGTCCCGGGCTCCCCCACGGTCATGAAGACGCCATCTTCAATAAATTCATGCGCGGCAAGAAGGAAAGCTCGATTCCGGGCGTGGGGTTGGGCCTGGCCATTTGCCGGGCCATTGCCCAAGTCCATGGCGGGACTATTCAGGGCGTCACGCGATCCACGGGTGGGGCTTGCTTCACGCTACGCCTGCCCCGTGAAGCCCCCCCAGACATCGAATCCTTTGCGCAGCAAGCTGACGAGGAGCAGCCATGACCGAATCAATGCCCCATGTCCTGATCATTGAAGACGAGAAGGAAATTCGCCGTTTCGTGCGAATGGCCTTGCAAGCTGAAGGCCTGGAGGTCATTGAAGCCGATACCTTTCACCGGGGCCTCATCGACGCGGGCACCCGCCGGCCGGACCTGATCGTGCTCGACCTGGGCTTGCCTGACGGCGACGGCATCGACCTGATCCGGGACGTACGGAGCTGGTCACCGGTGCCTATCATTGTGTTGTCTGCCCGCGGTGCGGAGTCTGACAAAATCCTGGCCCTGGACACGGGTGCCGACGATTATCTGGTGAAACCGTTTGGCACTGGAGAGCTGCTGGCTCGCGTCCGCGCAATGCTACGCAGACACGTAAAGGATACCGAGAACCATACGGTCCTGGCGTTTGGCGACGTCCAGATTGATATGGAACGGCGTGTCGTGGAACGCTCCGGCGCCCCTCTGCATTTGACGCCGTTGGAGTACCGCCTGCTGGTCCATCTTTGCGCACACCCGAACCGCGTCCTGACGCATCAGCAACTGCTCAAAGCTGTGTGGGGCCCATCGCACACCACCGATACGCCTTACCTTCGAGTATTCATGGGAGGCCTGCGTAAAAAAGTCGAAGCAGACCCTTCCCAGCCGCGACACCTCATCACCGAAACGGGGGTTGGGTATCGCTTCATTCCTTGAGCCTGTATTTACGGAAGTAAAACTTTAAAATCACGACATACGAGGTTCCATTAATACAAAGCATCTGTGCTGGAGGTACATGGCATTCCGTTGTTGGGCTGCTCGCGTGCGTAAAGCGTCACTGAGGCGCGCAGCTTATTGCCGCCGAAAGCACACATCTTATCGAACGCCTTGTGATTGACGGGAAGATGCTCGCAGTCGAGTGCCTGACGGTGCTGACTGTGATCAATGTCAGGGTCATGCAGGTAGACGAAATCCTCATCGTAGTCAGTGACAATTACCCAGTGCGGGGCTTTAGAGCGAGTCAGACGGTAGCTACTGATCAACACCAAGGGTTGACCACCGGCCTTCAGCGTGAGCGCCAAATTCAACTGGTTGCTGTTGACATGCTCCACATCACTCTGCCGAAGTTCCGTGCAGAATTCTTCGTGCACCAAGCGAATAACCTCCTTTTTATGTTCGTCGCGCACTCCGTCGAGAAATAGCGGACCGGCGATACTGACTTGCAGGCGTACTCGAAATCCTCGGCGCCAGGCCGCCAATGCCAATCCTTGGGGACTGCACCCGCCGTGTCCCGAAGTCATGAACACCGTCGTGGCTTCACGCCAGATTTGCAGTTCGTCCCTGCGCTCGATCAAACGATCGGGTTGCAATGCCCTCATGGCCATCAAGAGGCACGCCGGGCCGCAGGTAAATTCAGTGGTTTGTTGGTAGTAAGGCACCTGGAATTCACGGCTTTCCCGATGTTGCAGAATGCGCTTCTCCAAACGCAAGGCATGCGCATGGTCTTCGTAGTAGTCGTGAACCACAGCGAAGCGTCGGTAACCGTTACGCTCATAAAGACTGATAGCGACGGGATTATCCGGCCGCACTTCCAGTCGCAGGTAGGCGCAGTCGTGAGCGCGAGCGCAATCCTCCGCCTGATCCAACAGCTGCTTTCCAAGACCGAGGCCGCGACTGTGGGTGGCGATTGCGATTGAATAAAGACGCGCCAAAGAGGTGCCACGGTGAAACAGGACCAGACAGTAGCCCATCAGTTGACTCCCGTCTTGCGCAACGATCAGGCTGGCATGGGCTCGGCTGATCATCCACTGAAAACTGCGTGGAGTCAGTCGATCAGAGGTAAAGCATTGGTTCTCCAGTTCCAGCAAAGACTTCAGATCATCCTGTGTAGCATTGCGAAATAATAGACTCATAGCCCCACCGTAAAAGTTGCGTAACGAAACGAGACTTTTTAAAAGTATCGTGCTTAATAGATAAGGACTTGTTCTCCAACGGACCTTTTCATATGTCAGCGGTACAGGGCGGCTTGCGTGAAGTATCAGAGCAAAATCGGTTAACGGCAATATCAAACCTGACTTATTTACCGGAGACACCGGGAAGATCCAGCCAGGTGATCATTATTGTTGAACGAAAAGAAGACTGGGCCTCTTACTTCCCCTCGGAAGATGTGATGAGTGCCCAGGAGTACCTGGAGCAGCCTCTAGAGATCGAAGCCGGCAAGCGCGTCCAGGTTATTAACCTATGCCGAAGCTACAAGTATCTGGGGCACGGGTATTATTGTTCACTGCTGGCAGAAGCACGCGGCCATAAAGTTATTCCGTCCGTGCGCACTATCAGCGAACTTACCAAAAAATCACTGTATGGCCTGGCGCTGGATGATCTGGGCAAAACCCTGGACAAAGCACTGAGCAACCACATTTACAGCAATACCGAAGGATTCACGCTCACCCTATACTTCGGTAAAACCAACCTTGAACCATTACAGGATCTGGCACGGCAAATCTTTGAAATCTTCCCATGCCCGATTCTCCTGGTAGAGTTCCGTAAAAGTAATAGTTGGCGCATCGACGGAATAAAGTCCGGTGTCCTGCAAAAGTTACGCGAAGACCAGGAAGAGCAGTTTGCCAACTCGTTGGACAGCTTCAGCCGCAAGATATGGCGAATGCCACGTTCACCCCGCGTGGCCCGCTACGACCTGGCCATTTTGCATGACTCGCAAGAAGCGCTGCCGCCTTCCAATGCCAAGGCACTGGAAAATTTTATCCGGGTCGGCAAAGGCTTGGGTATAGATGTCGATCTGATCGAAAAGAAAGACTATGCACGCATCGCCGAGTATGACGCCCTGTTGATTCGCGAAACCACCAGCGTGGATAACCACACCTATCGCTTCGCCAAGAAGGCGGAAAGCGAAGGCCTGGTGGTGATGGACGATCCTGCTTCAATCCTGCGCTGTACCAACAAGGTGTACCTGACTGATCTGCTCAAAAGCCATCAATTGGGCATGCCGGCCACCGAGATTCTCTACAAGGAACGCCCGGAAGACTTCGAGCGAGTCGGTGAACGCCTGGGCTTTCCATTAGTCCTGAAGATTCCCGATGGCTGCTTTTCCCGGGGTGTGATCAAGGTCGAAAGCCAACAGGCACTGCTCGAAGCCACCGCTGAGCTGTTCGAACACTCGGTGTTGTTGCTGGCTCAGGAGTTCTTTTACACCGAGTACGACTGGCGCATTGGCGTGCTCAACCGCAAGCCGATTTTCGCCTGCCAGTACTTCATGTCCAAAGGTCACTGGCAGATTTACAACCACAAAGCCAAGGGCCTGGACATTAATGGGGAATGCCGGACCTTGGCGGTCCACGAGGCACCACGAGCGGTGGTTGAACTCGCGGTGAAGACCGCCAACCTCATTGGTGATGGTTTGTACGGAGTCGACTTGAAGCAGTCCGACGATAAGGTGGTGGTGATCGAGGTCAACGACAACCCGAACATGGACGCCGGCATCGAAGACGCTTACTTGCAGGACGATTTGTATTCACTTGTGCTGGAAGAATTCGTCCGGCGCCTGGAACTCAAACGTCGTGGCCAGGTGTGGTGAGTGCTTGATCCGACACGCATCCTGCAAGACACGGGCTTGCTCAGTCGATAACGCCAGAGGTCAGATGTGATCAAGAGTTTTCAACTCGCCAATGGGGCACTGGTATCGGTTGAACACCTCAATGCCGATGTGATGTTGTTCAGCAATCCCGATATCGCAGAACGGGATCTACTGCGCAGCGATTTCAAACTGGACGATCACGCGTTGGCTTCGGCACTGGATCCTGACGAAGTCTCACGCATCGAATTCCACCCGGATAATCTGTTCTTGATCTGGAAGCGTCCGGAAAGTTACTCGGGCGGAGAAAGCCTGGCCTTCGAGGTCTCGTCGTTCGGCTTACTGTTCTCTAAAACACGCTTGCTGGTAATTGCGACCGACGATTCCCAGTTAAGCGGATTGGGGGAGCGGCACCCCTTGCACACTCCGCTGGATGTGCTGCTGGACATGCTGTTCAACAACCTCCATCACTACTTGGGCCACCTCAAGGTGATCAAGATGGTGGCTCGCGAGTTGCAGCAGAAGTTCAACTCTTCGATGGAGAATCGACATCTGATCCAGATGTTTAATCTCAGCGAAAGCCTGATCTATTACATCAACGCGATTCACAGCAATGGCGCTGTCCTGACCCGGTTGCGCAACCATGCAGAAAAAGAGCACTTCAGCGTCGAGGCGATCGCGCTTATCGACGATCTGATCATCGAGAACACCCAGTGCAACAAACAGGCGGAAATCTACTCCAGAGTGTTTGCCGGCTTGATCGATGCACGCGGTAATTTGATGAACAACACCATGAACAACCTGCTACGCAAACTGACGCTGATCAATGTGGTCTTCCTGCCTCTCAACCTGATCGCCAGCATTGGTGGCATGTCCGAGTTCAGCATGATGACCTCAGCCGTCCCCTGGTGGGTTGCCTACCCGCTTTTTCTCACGGGAATGCTGGTTGCCGGGGGCCTGATGGTCATCGCGCTCAAGCGTCTGACGCGTGGCTCGTCCAGCATGAATGGCCCGCATTGAACGCTTGAGGCGCTGCACAGGCAGTGCGGTAGCTTTGACCTTCTCGCGCCACCGCCCCATGAGCCGCCCTGGATATTCGATGACTCTTTACATCTCAACCTGTGTGCCCAGCTCTATCACCCGATTCAACGGCAACTTGAAGTACTTCAGGTTGCTGTTGGCGTTCTTCAGCAAAAACGCGAACAGGCTTTCTCGCCAACGGGCCATACCAATGCGTTTGGTCGGAATGACCGTCTCGCGGCTGAGGAAATAGGTCGTGCGCATCGGACTGAAATCCAGCTCAGCCAAGTGACAGAGACTCAGGGCCAGAGGGACATCAGGCTCTTCGATAAAACCGAAGTGCAGACTGACCCGGAAGAACCCTTCGCCATAAGCTTCAACCTCAAACCGCCGCTCAGCAGCCACACGCGGATTGTCTTCAGACACCACAGTGAGCAACACCACTTGCTTATGCAAAACCTGGTTATGCAGCAGGTTGTGCAGCAGCGCATGAGGAACAGCATCGGCCCTGGCCGTTAGAAACACCGCCGTACCTTGAACCCGATGGGGAGGCTGCGTACGGATGCTATCGATGAATAGTGGTAGAGGTAGCGCGGTTTCGTCCAGCCGTTCAACAATGATCTTCCGGCCCCGTTTCCAGGTGGTCATCAAAATGAACAGACCAATGCCTGCAATAACTGGGAACGCACCGCCTTGGAAGATCTTCGGTGCATTGGCCGCAAAGTACAGGCTGTCTACCAGCAGAAAACCGAGCAACATCGGAATAGCCAGCCAGCGCGGCGTTTTCCATAGCAGCAGGACGACAGCCGAGGACAAGATGGTTGTGATCAACATGGTGCCTGTCACCGCGACGCCATAGGCTGCGGCCAACGCACTGGACGACTCGAAACCGATGACCAGCAGCACAACGCCGACCATCAATGCCCAGTTAACCGTGCCGATGTAAATCTGTCCCTGCTCCTGACTGGAGGTGTGCTGGATAAACATGCGAGGGACATACCCAAGCTGGATGGCCTGGTGAGTCAGGGAGAAGGCACCGGAAATCACGGCTTGAGAAGCGATGATGGTGGCCAGTGTGGAGAGCGCGACCATCGGCAGTAGTGCCCAATCAGGCGCAAGCAAATAGAACGGGTTGCGCACAGCCTCCGGGTCCCCCAGGATCAAGGCGCCTTGGCCAAAGTAATTGAGCACCAAACCGGGCAGTACGAGCATGAACCACGCACGAGAAATCGGTTTGCGCCCAAAGTGACCCATGTCGGCATACAGAGCTTCAGCACCGGTCAACGCCAACACGACAGCACCCAGAATCGCCACACCGATTCCCGGATGAACCACGAAAAACTGCACTGCCCAAGCAGGATTGAGAGCTTGCAACACTTCCGGGCGCTGCAAAATACCGTAGATCCCAAGCGCACCCAACACCGCAAACCACAGCACCATGACCGGACCAAACAGGATGCCAATTCGGGCCGTGCCATGTTTTTGTATCAAGAACAGCGCCACCAGCACGATCAATGACAAAGGCACGACCCAGTGCTCGATTCCGTCAAACGCCAGCTGTAGCCCTTCAACCGCAGAGAGCACAGAAATTGCCGGGGTGATCATGCTGTCCCCGTAAAAAAGTGCCGCACCAAACAGGCCGAGCAGTACCAGCACCTTGCTCATGCGCGGATAAGGTGCTGCCGCGCGGCGGGCTAACGCCGTCAACGCCATGATGCCGCCTTCGCCCTGATTGTTGGCACGCAGGATGAACAGCACATATTTGATCGAGACCACCCAAATCAGTGACCAAAAGATTAACGACAGAATCCCTAGCACTCCGTCGTGATTTACCTGAACTCCGTAGTGGCCGGAAAAGACTTCTTTCAGCGTGTAGAGGGGGCTGGTGCCAATGTCCCCGTAAACCACTCCAACGGCGGCGAAGAGCAAGCCCACTCCTGACGTTCTGGATGGGGAATCTACATGCGCACTGGTCACATTTTCACTCAAGGGTCGCTTCTCTCAAATTGCGGGGGAGGAAGTTCACGCCATCCTTGGGCAATACATTGCCAGCGTCATTAGAAATGCCAACGCATGGACGGTCTAAAAATCGCGGCCAGTATCGTTGTGGACAAAAACGTCTTCCGTAAAGAAAGCGTAAAAAATAAACGGCTGCCCCAAAACATCCTGATGAACATCCTGCGTTGGCAATAGCTCATAAAGCAGGAGAAAGGGTGAAATTTCGGCAACTGGGTCAATTTCGTATCAGCGACAATACTCAAGCGAGGCAGGGGGATTTGTGCGTAGGTTGACGATACTCGAGGGACTGAGCGCTGAGTACCCAAATGTGTTGGATGAACGGAACAGGTAGCTGCCTGAACCGGTGATACGCTCACTACTCAGCAATAGGAGGTACCTAATGGCGCGGCACCATCAAAAGAACGATCAGTATCCCCAACTGGTAACCTCCGCTGGGTCTTCGGTTGGTCACAAGCGATACAAATTGGTTGATCTGCTACGGCAGTGTGATTTCGATTTACCTGAATCACCTGAAATCGTGCTTTGGCGTGATGCACCAGAAGTCGGTGCGGAGGTCGTGGTAGAGGCAGCTCGGAGTGAATGAGGGTCCACCAGCAATGCCTTCTAGCCAGAAGTCTTTCGGCGAAATCGGTGTCTTCAGGCGATGGATGGCCACCGAAGGCTTTTGCTCTGGGCATTTATTTTGTGAACTCGATAGGTTTTTCTCATCTTTTTTGTGAATCCCAACCGGCCGGCTCACAAAAAAGATGATTTTCTGCCAGTGTTTGCTGGGGCTCCAGAATCATCTATTTTGTGATCCTACAATTGGGTGGCTTTTAGCTGGCCGTAAAGCAAAAACAAGCCCGGAGGATCTCTGATTCGCCGGGTTTAATGAGATGGTCAGCCTGACCGATAAGCCCTGCAGGTTTACGCTTGCAGGGCTTTTCTCGTTTTCGGCCGGAGGATCTCTCATGAATGCGATGACGCTTCTCGGTATCGACATCGGCAAACACAGTTTCCACCTGCATGGCCAGGACACCCGAGGTCATCAGGTTTTGCGCAAGAAGATGAGCCGTGGCCAGTTGCTCGGAAGCTTGGCGCAACTCCCCATCTGCACGGTGGTGATGGAGTCTTGTGGTGGTGCCCACTGGTTGGCTCGGGAGATCGGCGCACTCGGTCACGAGGTGAAGTTGATCGCTCCGCAGTACGTCAAACCGTTCGTTAAAGGCAACAAAAACGACTTCATTGATGCAGAAGCGATCTGTGAGGCGGCGAGCCGCCCCACGATGCGCTTCTGCCCGATCAAAACGGCAGAACAGCAAACGCTTTCGGCCCTGCACCGTGTTCGAGGCTCGCTGATTGAGCATCGGACGGCGGCGACCAACCAGATTCATGGCTTTCTACTGGAGTTCGGGATTAGCCTGCCCATCGGTGTCACGGCCTTACACCGCGTACCGGCGCTACTGGACGACCCTCGGCACCCGGTTCCATTGCGTCTCAAGGGCCTGCTGATGCGCCTCTATTATCAGATTCAACAGCTCACTGATGAGATCAAGGACATCGAGTCCGACCTGAAACAACAGTTGAAGGAAGACGATGCCGGACAACGCTTGCAGAGTATTCCTGGCATTGGCCCGATCACCGCCAGCGCGGTATTGGCCGACGTGGGGATGTCTCGCGCTACCGCAGCGGACGCGATTTCGCGGCTTCGTTAGGGCTGGTCCCGAGGCAATACTCGACGGGCGGAAAGACGGTGCTGCTGGGGATCAGCAAGCGTGGGGACAAGCACATACGTCAGCTCTTGGTGCAGGGTGCGCGGGCCATCATGCGTCATATCGATAAACGGGAAGATGCCCTTGGGCCTTGGGTTCAAGAGCTGCTGAGGCGCCGACACTCCAACATCGTGGCCTGCGCCTTGGCGAACAAACTGGCGCGAATCGTGTGGGCGGTACTGGCCAAAGGCGGCCAGTACGACCCACATCCGAACGCTTGAACGTACAGCGTTACCACCGGCTTTTGCGACGTCACTGACTGATGACAGTAAACGGCAAACGGCCCGACTGAGAACCTGGCACAAAATTCAGCTAGAGAGGCTGAGGGTTTTTCAGGACAGTCGGGAGCGGCTATCATCGAGGGCCGAGCGTTGTTCCAGCAACGCTCACCATGAGCCCGGATACATTAGCGCAAGCCAGCTTTACCGGAAACAGCCCATGAGGTTGCAGGAGATGGGCTGACCATACATTTTTGTGGGAGTAATTGTTTTGGAGTTACAGCGCTGTCGGTGACTACGCGGCAATTATGTTTGCATTTGTTAATGCACCATTGATTAGTATTGGCGCCGGTGCAACGCTCAACCGGGTTACCGAATCGAACCAGTTCGTGATACCTACCCTATGGAGGATGACCTTTGAGCGAGCAGCATCAGTCTTTTGAGGGCCTGAAGCACCAATCGAACGAGGGGTTTGAATACTGGTCTGCCCGAGAGCTTGCGCCTCTGTTGGAGTACCGAGAGTGGCGGAACTTCGAGAATGTCATTGGCAAGGCAATACAGGCTTGTGAGCTTAGTGATCAACTGGTTGCCAACCATTTTGTTGACGCCACCAGAATGGTTTCCCTGGGTTCAGGTTCCCAGCGGGAACTCAAGGATGTCCGGCTCTCTCGTTATGCTTGCTATCTGATCGTACAGAATGGCGACCCTACCAAGCCGGTTATTGCCTCGGGGCAGACCTATTTCGCGATTCAGACTCGACGCCAGGAACTGGCAGATGACGCCACCTTTCAGAAGCTAAGGGACGATCAGAAGCGTTTGTTACTGCGTAATGAACTGCGCGAGCACAACAAGCAACTGGTTGAAGCGGCACAGCAAGCTGGAGTTGAAACGGGACTGGATTTCGCCATTTTCCAGAATCACGGATATCAGGGGTTATATGGCGGGCTTGATCAGAAAGCCATTCACCAACGAAAAGGGCTTAAAAAGAGTCAGAAAATTCTGGATCACATGGGTTCAACCGAACTGGCTGCCAATTTGTTTCGTGCTACACAAGCTGAGGAAAAATTGCGCCGGGATAACGTCCAAGGCAAGCATCAAGCCAATCAGGTGCATCTGGAAGTAGGTAGAAAGGTACGGGAGACCATCGTCGAATTGGGGGGAACCATGCCAGAGGATTTACCTGTCCCGGAAAGCAGCATCAAACAAGTTGAGTCCGCGGTGAAGAAGCTTCATGGAAAGTCGGTGGAAGAATGACCAATGAGACCCTGGCCTCCACCAGAACTTAAATGCCTATGAGTCAGGTTGTTGGCGCAACACTCTCCAACCGATACCCATACCCATAAATTGTCAGCAACTGCCAACCGCGATCCGCCGTCAGCCCGAGCTTGTTGCGAAGGCGATAGATGTGCGTATCCAGCGGTCGTGACGACGACATTTCTTCATGGGGCCAGAACCGTTCGTACAGGTAATCCCGCGACAGCGGTCGACCGAAGTTGCTGAACAGGCAATGCGCCAGGCGGTATTCGCGTTCGGTCATGACGATCGGTTTGCCGTCGCGAGTGACGGTCAGCTCGGCGTCGTCGAAAACCAGATCATTGAAGCTCAACCCCTCGGTAGCTGCGCGCTGCTGGCCATGTCGGCGCAGAACTGCGCCAACACGGGCCTTCAGTTCATTGGGGCGGAACGGTTTGCTGACGTAGTCATCGGCGCCGGCATTCAGGGCCTGAACGATATCGCTTTCGCCGTCTCGACTGGTGAGCATAATTACCGCAGGCGGTGCCTCCATGTGTTCGCGGGTCCATAGCAGCAATGACAAACCTGTGAGCTCGGGCAGTTGCCAGTCGAGAATCAGCAGGTCGAAGGTTTCCCGACGCAGTTGGCGCATCAGGTCTTCGGTCTGTTCGAAGCTATGCAGCGACCACGGCTGCTCCCCGGCTTCGGCCATCTGTTGCAGGGTTTGTTCGACCCGGCGTAATTCGGCGGGCTCATCGTCCAGAATTGCAATGCGCATACACGGTGACTCCTTGTCACTTGGGCAGCTGTTTATCGACCATAGCGGCTCAATCGACACAGTGAAAGCGAGCGGCCCGCCGTTGGTCGCGGCGTCCGCTATGATTCTTTGAGTCGACGCATCAGACCCAGGAACCATGAAACCATCCACTCCGCCCTGCCCTGTTGGCCATGTTTGACCAATGCCATGAAAGCCGGGAGCCAAGCCAGGTACAGCGATTGTTTCGGCAATTGGTGCGCGAGTGGTTGTGGATAAGTCTTGTGCTGTTGCCGGTGACGACACTGCTGTCCTACCGTGCGCAAGTTAACCTGGACGATGCATCCCCTGGCTTGAGCGCATTGCTTTCCCTTGGTCTGGTGACGTGCGTACTTGGGCTGTTGCTGTGGCGTCCGCGCCTGGCGCTCTGGCTGACGCTCACGGGGATGGCGTGTGCGTTGCTGACCAGTGCCGGCCTCGCGGAGTTCAAGAGGTGGTGGTCACCGACGCCTGCAGTGTTGGGGATGCTGTTTGGTTATCTGATCTGGAACTGGCGGCGCCTCAGTGTGGTGTTGACCTATTTCGGTTGGGAATTGGCGCGGCTGGACAGCGAGCCGAAAGTGTTTCCGGAACGCCGTCGTGCCCAGTATCCCGGCGGCGACCGTTTGCAGAAACAAATCATAGCGCTGGAACAAGCCATGAGCCTGACTCGTGATACCCACCGATTCATCGCCGATGGCCTTGAATACTTGCCGGTGGCCACGTTGATCAGCGATCCCCAGGGGCAGATTTTGCTCGGCAACCGCAAGGCCCGTGACCTGTTTGGTGGGGATCTGGTCGGCGATGATGTGCTGGAGCGACTTAAACAGCTCGGTTATCCAGATATGAGCCGAAAGCCGGGTTCGCCTTTATCCGCACTGCCGCTGCTGGAGTTTCGCGACCTCAAGGAGCGCAGCCTGCGTCTGGAGCGTGCCGGGCTATTACCGGTAGATGGTGAGGTTCCGGTCGGCTGGCTATGGAACCTGACTGATTTGAGTGTAGAACGCGAGGCGGAGGAGCAGCGCGCGGTCCTGTTGCGGTTTCTGTCTCACGACCTGCGGGCGCCCCACTCGGCCATTCTCGCGTTGCTCGACGTTCACCGTCATCAGGTGGGCGGTGATTCGCAGCTCTTTGATCAAATCGAGTTGCAGGTACGCCGGGCCCTGGAACTGACTGACGGTTTTGTTCAACTGGCGAGGGCCGAGTCCGAGGTTTACCAGTTTCAGCCGAGCCTGTTTGCGATGCTGGTGCTGGATGTGTTCGATCAGGCGCTGCCCATCGCGCAGTTGAAACAGATCGAACTGGTTCATCAAGTGGAAGAGGAGGCACAGGAAAGTCTGGTACTGGCGGATCAGGCGCTGCTGACCCGGGCATTGTTCAATCTGCTGGAAAATGCCATCAAGTACAGTGTTTCAGGTACCCGTATCCGTTTGCACGTCAGTCATCACGACAACTGGCTGATCTGTGAGCTCATCGATCAGGGCAAAGGTATCGCCGCCGAGGAGTTACCTGAACTGTTCAGCCAATATCGGCGTTTTTCTTCCGCTCAGGGCAGTGATGGCGTGGGGTTGGGATTGTCGATGGTCAAAGCCGTTGTGGATCGACACGGCGGGCAAATCGAGTGTCGGAGCGAGGTGGGTCAGGGCACGACATTCAGGCTGCAATTTCCGTTGTTTACGGAATGAAAGCGAACGATCCAGGTCGTTTGCTCGGGGCATAAAAAAACCGGCTATATCAGCCGGTTTTTTTACGTCCGAAAAAAACTTATGCACGCTTTTATGGTTTTTATCTCTCTGAGAAATATGTAAATAAATCATAAAGTTACGTGAAAATAACGACGGTTTTCAATGAAACGGTACACAGGTTATCCACAGAATCTCAGACAGTCACCTGATCGTTTGAAACCGGCGCTTGCGGAGTCGGTGGCAGCGAGCCCATTTCCCGTTGCATCTGCTCATTCCACGCCTGGACGCGGTCGTTCAATTCAGCAATGGCTCGTGGTCCTGTGCCTTCGGCATACATCGGTGCGCCAATGATCACAGTGATGACGCCCTGCTTCTTCGCCCAACCGGTTTTCGGCCAGAACTTGCCTGCGTTGTGCGCAATCGGCAGCACGGGCAATTCGGCGTTGACCGCCAGTGCGCTGCCACCGCGGGAGAACTTTCCGATGGTGCCGTAAGGAACGCGGGTGCCTTCGGGGAAGATCAGGACCCAGACATTGTCCTTGAGCAACTCATCACCTTTCTGCGCCACATGCTTGAGCGCGGCTTTCGGGTTGTCGCGATCGATGGCGATCGGTCGCAGCATGGCCATGGCCCAACCGAAGAACGGCACATAGAGCAACTCACGTTTGAGCACCTGGCTCAGCGGTGAAAAGTAAGCAGAGAGAAAGAATGTCTCCCACGTGCTTTGGTGGTTCGACTGAATGACGCAAGGCTGTTCAGGTACGTTCTCGGCACCCTTCACTTCGTAGCGGATACCCAGAAACACTTTGCTCAGCCACAAGGCGCAGCGGCACCAGTACACGTTGATGAAGCGATAACGTGCCTTGAAAGGCAGAAACGGCGCGATAAAAAAGCTCAGGCTGCACCACAGCAAGGAACTGGTGCCCAGCAGCAGGTAAAAGAGGAAGGTTCTGATGGCCTGCAGTATCGACATGGTGACGTTTACCGTTGCGGGAATTGCCCGTCCTATATAAAGCGCACTTCCCTTTCATCCCTGGTCAGGATCAATCGAAGCGCACACTTACTCAAGGGCATTTGTGGATAAGTTCTGCGGCAATCGCCGCCAGATCGTCAAAAATCAATGTGCCAACCGGAAGGGTCTTGCCCAAAGTCTTTTCGCCTTTCCCGGTCTTTACCAAAACTGGCTGTGAATCGACGGCTTTGGCGGCTTCCAGGTCACCAAGGCTATCGCCGACGAACCAGAGATCGGTCAGCGACACGTTGTAATGAGCGGCGATGGTTTTCAACATCCCGGGTTTCGGCTTGCGGCAATCGCAGCCTTCGTCCGGCCCGTGGGGGCAGTAGACGATCAGGCCGACTTTACCGCCCTGCTCCGCCACCAGCGCGCGCAAGCGCCCGTGCATGGCATCCAGGGTGGCAAGGTCGTAGTAGCCGCGAGCGATGCCCGACTGGTTGGTAGCGACCGCTACCGTCCAGCCGGCCTTGCTCAACTGCGCGATGGCTTCGATCGAGCCGGGGAGTGGAATCCACTCCTCCACCGACTTGATGTAAGCGTCGGAGTCGCAATTGATCACTCCGTCCCGATCGAGAATCAGCAGTTTCAACAGCAACTCCTCAGCCCAGCAGCGAAATGTCGGCGACGCCGAGGAACAACCCACGCAGACGCGCCAGCAATGCATAACGGTTGGCGCGGACCTTTGCGTCCTCCGCGTTGACCATCACGGCTTCGAAGAACGCATCGACCGGCTCGCGCAAGGCGGCCAGACGCGCCAGCGATTCGCTGTACTGACGGGTCGCAGCCATTGGCTGCACCGCTTGATCCGCTTGCTGGATCGCCGAGTACAGGGAGAACTCGGCGGCGTTGTCGAAGTACTTGGCTTCGACGGTGGTCGGCACGCTGCCTTCGAGTTTGCTCAGCAGGTTCGATACGCGCTTGTTCACCGCGGCCAGTGCAGCGGCTTCCGGCAATTTGCGGAACGCTTCCACCGCTTGTACGCGCTGATCGAAATCCAGGGCCGAACCCGGTTTCAGGGCACGTACCGACAGGTAGGTGGCGACATCCACGCCTTCGTCTTCGTAACGGGCCCGCAGACGGTCGAAGATGAACTCCAGCACCGAATCAGCCAGGCCGGCAGCCTTGACCTTGCTGCCGAACGAGTTGACGGCGAAGGCCACGGCGTCGGTCAGGTCGAGGTCGAGTGTCTTATCGATCAGGATCCGCAGCACACCGAGCGCGGCACGGCGCAGGGCATACGGGTCTTTGCTACCGGTGGGCAGCATGCCGACACCGAAGATCCCAACCAGGGTGTCGAGCTTGTCGGCGATCGCCACGGCCGCACCGGTCAGGGTGGTCGGCAGTTCAGCGCCGGCACCGCGCGGCATGTATTGCTCGTTCAGCGCCAGCGCGACATCTTCCGGCTCGCCATCGTTGAGGGCGTAGTAGTAACCGGCGACACCTTGCATCTCCGGGAACTCACCGACCATCTCGGTCGCCAGATCACACTTGGACAGCAGGCCGGCACGCGCCGCCCATTGAGCGTTACCGCCAATATGTGGAGCGATGAACGCGGCGAGTCTGGAAACGCGTTCGGCCTTGTCGTAGACGCTGCCGAGTTTTTCCTGGAACACCACGTTCTGCAGACGATCATTGAACGCTTCGAGTTTCTGCTTCTTGTCTTGCTTGAAGAAGAACTCGGCGTCGGTCAGGCGTGGGCGAACCACTTTCTCGTTACCGGCGATGATCTGCTGCGGGTCTTTGCTTTCGATGTTGGCCACGGTAATGAAACGTGGCAGCAACTTGCCTTCGGCGTCCAGCAGGCAGAAATACTTCTGGTTGTCCTGCATGGTGGTGATCAGCGCTTCTTGCGGCACGTCGAGGAAACGTTCTTCGAACGAGCACACCAGCGGCACTGGCCATTCGACCAGTGCAGTCACTTCATCGAGCAGCGCCGGTGGCACGATCGCTGTGCCTTCCTGGCGGGTCGCCAGTTCTTCGGTGCGCTTGCTGATGATTTCGCGACGCTCGTTGGCGTCGGCCAGCACGTAGGCGGCACGCAGGTCGGCCAGGTAGCTGGACGGCGAACCGATGCGCACGCTTTGAGGGTGATGGAAGCGGTGACCACGGGAATCACGGCCGGCCTTCTGGGCGAGGATGGTGCAGTCGATGACCTGGTCACCGAGCAGCATCACCAGCCATTGGGTCGGACGCACGAACTCTTCCTTGCGCGCGCCCCAACGCATGCGTTTCGGAATCGGCAGGTCGTTCAGGGAGTCTTCGACGATGGTCGGCAGCAGGCTGGCGGTCGGCTTGCCGGCGATGCGCTGGCTGTAACGCAGTTTCGGGCCGCTCTGGTCGATTTCGCTCAGCTCGACGCCGCACTTCTTGGCAAACCCCAGGGCCGCCTGGGTCGGGTTGCCTTCGGCATCGAACGCAGCCTGACGTGGCGGGCCGTCGAGGTTGATGCTGCGATCCGGCTGCTGGGTGGCCAGTGCGGTGATCAGCACGGCCAGACGGCGCGGGGCGGCGTAGACGGTTTTGCTCTCGTAGTTCAGGCCGGCAGCTTGCAGGCCCTTGTCGATACCGGCGAGGAACGCCTCGGCCAGGGTGTTCAGGGCTTTGGGTGGCAGTTCTTCAGTGCCCAGTTCAACCAGAAAATCCAGAGCACTCATTGTGCAGCCTCCAGCTTGGCCAGTACTTCATCACGCAGGTCCGGGGTTGCCATCGGGAAGCCCAGCTTGGCGCGAGCCAGCAGGTAGGCTTGCGCAACGGAACGCGCCAGGGTGCGTACACGCAGGATGTATTGCTGACGCGCAGTCACCGAGATCGCCCGGCGCGCATCCAGCAGGTTGAAGGTGTGGGAAGCCTTCAACACCATTTCGTAGCTTGGCAACGGCAGCGGCTGCTCGAGCTCGATCAGGCGCTTGGCTTCGCTTTCATAGAAAACGAACAGTTCGAACAGCTTGTCGACGTTGGCGTGTTCGAAGTTGTAGGTGGACTGTTCCACTTCGTTCTGGTGGAACACGTCGCCGTAGGTCACTTTGCCGAACGGGCCGTCAGCCCAGACCAGGTCGTAGACCGAGTCCACGCCTTGCAGGTACATGGCCAGACGCTCGAGGCCGTAGGTGATCTCGCCGGTCACCGGGTAGCACTCGATGCCGCCCGCTTGCTGGAAATAGGTGAACTGGGTCACTTCCATGCCGTTGAGCCACACTTCCCAACCCAGACCCCAGGCGCCGAGGGTCGGCGATTCCCAGTTGTCTTCGACGAAGCGGATGTCGTGGACCAGCGGGTCCAGACCGACGTGCTTGAGGGAGCCCAGGTACAGTTCCTGGAAGTTGTCCGGGTTCGGCTTCAGGACGACCTGGAACTGGTAGTAGTGCTGCAGACGGTTCGGGTTTTCGCCGTAGCGGCCGTCAGTCGGACGGCGGCTTGGCTGCACGTAGGCGGCGTTCCAGGTTTCCGGGCCAATGGCGCGCAGGAATGTTGCAGTGTGGAAAGTGCCGGCGCCTACTTCCATATCGTAGGGCTGAAGTACCACGCAACCTTGCTCGGCCCAGTATTGCTGGAGGGCGAGGATCAAGTCTTGGAAGGTACGCACGGCTGGCGTAGGCTGGCTCACGAAATTCACCTGTTTCTTGGGCTGCGATTTAAAGAGCGGGAGTATACCCGATTCATGGCTGCGCACGCCCCCTGGAGCCTTATGCCACGCTGCTTTTGGTGTTCCGAAGATCCGCTGTACATGGCTTATCACGATCAGGAGTGGGGCACGCCGCTACGCGATGCGCAGGGATTGTTCGAGTTGCTTTTGCTCGAAGGGTTCCAGGCCGGGCTTTCCTGGATCACGGTGCTGCGCAAACGCGAGCATTATCGTCAGGTGATGTTCGGTTTTGATGTGCAGCGCGTGGCGCAGATGAGCGATGCCGAAATCGACGAGTTGATGCTCGATCCGGGCATCATCCGCAACCGCCTCAAGCTCAACGCGGCCCGGCGCAATGCCCAGGCCTGGCTGGCGCTGGAGGACCCGGTGGAATTTCTCTGGTCGTTCGTCGCAGGCAAGCCTGTGATCAATCATTTCAAGGATCGCAGCGAAGTCCCGGCCGTGACGCCGACCGCCGTGGAAATGAGCAAAGGCCTGAAAAAAGCCGGTTTCACGTTCGTCGGGCCGACCATTTGCTACGCGCTGATGCAGGCCTCGGGCATGGTCATGGATCACACCCGCGATTGCGACCGCTACGCGCAGCTGGCGAACGGCGGTTAGAATGGCCGCCTCGCGCACAGCACAAGATCAGGAGTGACCTGTGGATAAGTTGAAAGGCGCCTTGCTGGTAGGCGCTCTGCGGCTGTTTGCCCTGCTTCCGTGGGGGGCCGTGCAGGCCGTGGGCTCGGCGATTGGCTGGGTCATGTGGAAAACCCCGAACCGTTCCCGCGACGTGGTACGGATCAATCTGTCCAAGTGCTTTCCGGACATGGACCCCGCCGAGCGTGAGCGCCTGGTGGGCCAGAGCCTGAAAGACATCGGCAAGTCCCTGACCGAAAGCGCCTGTGCCTGGATCTGGCCGGCCCAGCGCTCCATCGACCTGGTGCGCGAAGTCGAAGGCCTCGACATATTGAAGGACGCCCTCGCCTCCGGCAAAGGCGTGGTCGGTATCACCAGCCACCTGGGCAACTGGGAAGTGCTCAATCACTTCTATTGCAGCCAGTGCAAACCGATCATTTTTTACCGCCCGCCCAAATTGAAGGCGGTGGATGAATTGCTGCAGAAGCAGCGGGTGCAGTTGGGTAACAAGGTCGCTGCTTCCACCAAGGAAGGCATCCTCAGTGTCATCAAGGAAGTGCGCAAAGGTGGTGCAGTGGGCATTCCTGCTGACCCGGAACCGGCCGAATCCGCCGGGATCTTCGTGCCTTTCTTTGCCACTCAGGCGCTGACCAGCAAGTTCGTGCCGAACATGCTGGCTGGCGGCAAAGCGGTCGGTGTGTTCCTGCACGCCCTGCGCCTGCCGGACGGTTCAGGCTACAAAGTGATCCTCGAAGCCGCGCCAGAGGCCATGTACAGCACCGATACGGCGGAGTCCTGTGCGGCCATGAGTAAAGTGGTCGAGCGTTATGTCGGGGCCTACCCGAGCCAGTACATGTGGAGCATGAAGCGCTTCAAGAAGCGTCCACCGGGTGAAGAGCGTTGGTACTGACTGACTTGGCACACTCAGTGGATAACTTGTAGGAGCGAGCTTGCTCGCGATGGACGTTAACGATGATGTGGGCTGCCAGGTTGAACGCGGCGCCCTGGCATCCATCGCGAGCAAGCTCGCTCCTACATGTATCCACAACCGTTCATCAAGGGCGCAGAAGATGTCCGAACACCGCAAGTCATTTCGCATCAAGATCAGTCACGAAAGCTTCGGCGATTGCCTGGGCCAGACGCGCAACCTGTCGACCACCGGCGTTTACGTCAAGCATCCGAAACTGTCGGCGCTGCCCCGGGGCGCGGTGGTCTACGGACAGGTGCAGGACTTACCCACAGGCGCGCCACGGGTACGCATGGAAGTGGTGCTGGTCGATGCCGAGGGCATCGGTTTGCGTTATCTCTGATCAGTGCGCCTGACGCTCGAGCTTCTTCAGGAACACCGTCATTTCCTTCTCTGCCTGCTTGTCACCATGGCCGCGAGCAGCTTCCAGGCCTTGTTCCCAGGCCTGCCTCGCGGCTGCAAAGTCCGCCAACGCCAAATGGGCCTTGCCCAGTAGTTTCCACGCCGCCGAATACTTCGGATCGAACTCGACGCAGCGCTGAAAATGCTCCGCAGCCTTGGCGTTTTCCCCCAGATCCAGATAACCCTTGCCCAGGCCGAAGCGCAGCAAGGAGTTATCCACACCCTTGGCGAGCATTTTTTCCAGGGATTCGATCATGTTGGATTCCTTGCCTGAGGCATGTCAGGGATTGATTTGGTGTAGGAGCGAGCTTGCTCGCGATGAACCTGAGAGCGACGCGGGGTGTCTGGTTTCCAGCATTATCGTTGACGACCATCGCGAGCGGGGCTCGCTCATACAAAGGCAGGACAACGCTAAATCCGCATCAGAAGAAGCTAAGCCCTACATGAAACAGCTTTTCCACATCGCGAATATGCTTTTTATCCACAAGGAACAAAATCACATGGTCGCCCGTTTCGATCACGGTGTCATCGTGGGCGATGATCACTTCTTCGTCGCGGATAATCGCACCGATGGTGGTGCCTGGCGGCAGGCCGATGTTCTCGATAGCCTTGCCGATCACTTTGCTCGATTTGGAATCGCCATGGGCAATCGCCTCGATGGCCTCCGCCGCGCCCCGGCGCAGTGAGTGCACGCTGACGATGTCACCCCGGCGTACGTGGGCCAGCAAGGTGCCGATGGTCGCCAGTTGCGGGCTGATGGCGATGTCGATGTCGCCGCCCTGGATCAGATCGACATAGGCCGGGTTGTTGATGATGCTCATCACCTTCTTCGCACCCAGGCGCTTGGCCAGCAGCGACGACATGATGTTGGCTTCGTCGTCGTTGGTCAGGGCGAGGAACAGATCCGCGTCGGCGATGTTCTCTTCCAGCAGCAGGTCACGGTCCGAGGCGCTGCCCTGCAACACCACGGTGCTGTCGAGGTGGTCCGAGAGATGGCGGCAGCGTGCCGGGTTCATCTCGATGACTTTTACCTGATAGCGGCTTTCGATGGCCTCGGCCAAACGCTCGCCGATCTGCCCGCCACCGGCGATGACGATGCGTTTATAGGTTTCGTCGAGACGGCGCATTTCGCTCATGACCGCGCGAATGTTGGCTTTGGCAGCGATGAAAAATACTTCGTCGTCGGCCTCGATCACTGTGTCGCCTTGCGGAAGGATCGGCCGGTCACGACGGAAAATCGCCGCAACGCGGGTCTCCACGTTCGGCATGTGTTCACGCAACTGCCGCAGTTGCTGACCCACCAGCGGTCCGCCGTAGTACGCCCGCACCGCCACCAGTTGCGCCTTGCCTTCGGCGAAGTCGATCACCTGCAAGGCGCCCGGATGCTGGATCAGGCGCTTGATGTAGTTGGTAACCACTTGTTCCGGGCTGATCAGCACGTCCACCGGAATCGCTTCGTTCTGGAACAACTGCTCTTCGCGGGTCAGGTACGCGGCTTCGCGAACCCGGGCGATCTTGGTCGGGGTGTGGAACAGGGTATGGGCGACCTGACAGGCGACCATGTTGGTTTCATCGCTGTTGGTCACGGCGACCAGCATGTCGGCGTCATCGGCCCCGGCCTGGCGCAACACGGTCGGGAATGAGCCGCGACCTTGTACGGTGCGGATGTCCAGGCGGTCGCCAAGGTCGCGCAGGCGTTCGCCATCGGTGTCGACCACAGTAATATCGTTGGCTTCACTGGCCAGGTGTTCCGCCAGCGAACCGCCGACCTGCCCTGCACCCAGGATGATGATTTTCATCCAGTCACTCCATTGAATCCATTTAACCGCACGCAGCGGCGATCTTGATCAGCTTGGCGTAGTAGAACCCGTCGTGGCCGCCTTCCTGGGCCAGCAACTGACGACCATGGGGCTGCTTGATGCCGGCCGCCGTGGCAAGGTCCAGTTCACGGGCACCCGGCGTGCGGGCGAGGAAGGCTTCGATGACTTCGGTGTTCTCGGTCGGCAGCGTGGAACAGGTGGCGTACAACAGAATGCCGCCGACCTCCAACGTGCTCCACATGGCGTCGAGTAACTCGCCTTGCAGCAGCGCCAGTGCGGCGAGGTCGTCGGGTTGGCGGGTCAGCTTGATGTCAGGGTGACGACGAATCACGCCGGTGGCCGAACAGGGTGCGTCCAGCAGGATGCGCTGGAACGGCTTGCCGTCCCACCACGCCTGAGTGTCGCGACCGTCGGCGGCAATCAGTTCGGCGCTCAGTTTCAGGCGTTCGAGGTTTTCCCGCACACGCACCAGGCGCTTGGCTTCCAGGTCTACCGCCACGACGCCTGCCAGCTTTGGCTCGGCTTCGAGAATATGGCAGGTTTTACCACCCGGTGCGCAGCAGGCGTCCAGCACCCGTTGGCCCGGTGCCAGATCCAGCAGATCAGCGGCCAGTTGCGCGGCTTCGTCCTGCACGCTGATCCAGCCTTCGGCGAAACCCGGCAGGCCGCGCACGTCGGTGGCCGCTTCGAGGACAATGCCGTCGCGGCTGTATACACACGGCGTCGCGGCGATACCGGCATCCGTCAGCAAACCGAGGTAGGCATCCCGGGTGTGATGGCGACGGTTGACCCGCAGAATCATCGGCGGGTGGGCGTTGTTCGCCGCGCAAATGGCTTCCCACTGCTCTGGCCAGAACGCCTTCAGGGATTTCTGCAACCAGCGCGGGTGGGCGGTGCGCACCACTGGATCACGTTCCAGCTCGGCGAAAATCGTTTCGCTTTCGCGCTGGGCGTTGCGCAGCACAGCGTTGAGCAACGCCTTGGCCCAAGGCTTTTTCAGCTTGTCGGCGCAACCGACGGTTTCACCGATGGCGGCATGGGCCGGGACACGGGTGTAGAGCAACTGATAGAGACCGACCAGCAACAGCGCCTCGACATCGGCGTCGGCGGCCTTGAACGGCTTCTGCAACAGTTTGGCCGCCAGAGCCGACAAACGCGGTTGCCAGCGTGCGGTGCCGAACGCCAGGTCCTGGGTGAAGCCGCGATCACGGTCCTCGACCTTGTCCAGTTGCGTGGGCAGCGAACTGTTGAGCGATGCTTTTCCGTTCAGGACGGCGGCGAGTGCCTTGGCGGCGGCCAGACGCGGATTCATTGAGCGTCCGCCGCTTGACCGAGGACGGTGCCGACGGCGAATTTCTCGCGGCGGCTGTTGAACAGGTCGCTGAAGTTCAACGCTTTGCCGCCGGGCAATTGCAGACGGGTCAGGCA
The DNA here is from genome assembly GCF_034541995.1 of Pseudomonas sp. BIC9C. Lineage (NCBI taxonomy): Bacteria > Pseudomonadati > Pseudomonadota > Gammaproteobacteria > Pseudomonadales > Pseudomonadaceae > Pseudomonas > Pseudomonas sp. BIC9C. The sequence continues at coordinate 330,255 of NZ_JAWDGM010000007.1, read as the reverse complement.
CAAGGCCTGTTCGCCGCAGGCGACGATCAGACCGTCTTTGCTGGCGCCGAGGATTTCACCCGGGATGCCTTTGCCTTCGGCGAGGTTCGCGGCCAGCACTTTCAGGGCTTCGCCATTCAAGGTGCTGTGGGTGATTGGCCACGGGTTGAAGGCACGGACCAGGCGCTCCAGCTCAACGGCCGGGCGAGTCCAGTCGATGCGTGCTTCGTCCTTGTTCAATTTGTGTGCGTAGGTGGCCAGGCTGTCGTCCTGGACTTCGCCCTCCAGGGTTCCGGCGGCGAGGCCGGCAATTGCCTGGACCACGGCCGGCGGGCCCATTTCGGCGAGCCGATCGTGCAGGCTGCCGCCAGTGTCTTCGGCACTGATCGGGGTGGTGACCTTGAGCAGCATCGGCCCGGTGTCGAGGCCGGCTTCCATGCGCATCACGGTCACGCCGCTTTCGGCGTCGCCCGCTTCCACGGCGCGCTGGATCGGCGCCGCACCACGCCAGCGTGGCAGCAGCGAGGCGTGGCTGTTGATACAACCCAGGCGCGGAATATCCAGCACTACCTGCGGCAGGATCAGGCCGTAGGCGACCACCACCATCAAGTCCGGTTTCAGCGCAGCCAGTTCCGCTTGTGCGTCTGCGTTACGCAGGGTCGGCGGCTGCAGCACCGGGATGTTGTTTTCAAGCGCCAACTGCTTGACCGGACTCGGCATCAGTTTTTGCCCGCGACCGGCCGGACGATCCGGTTGGGTGTAGACCGCGACGATCTCGTAAGGGCTGCTCAGCAGGGCCTTGAGGTGTTCGGCGGCGAATTCCGGGGTGCCGGCAAAGACAATGCGCAGTGGCTCAGTCATGGGTGATGTCTCTTGAAAAGAAAAAGGCTTGCCGCGGCAAGCCTTTGAAGATGGGCATCAGGCGTTCTGGCGATGAAGCTTTTCCAGTTTCTTCTTGATGCGGTCGCGTTTGAGCGTGGACAGGTAATCGACGAACAATTTGCCGTTGAGGTGGTCGCATTCGTGCTGGATGCACACGGCGAGCAAATCTTCAGCGATCAGTTCGTAAGGCTGTCCGTCGCGGTCCAGCGCCTTGACCTTGACCCGTTGCGGGCGATCGACGTTTTCGTAGAAGCCCGGCACCGACAGGCAGCCTTCCTGATACTGGCCCATCTCGTCGGTCAGCATTTCGAGCTCGGGGTTGATGAACACTCGAGGCTCGGTGCGGTCTTCGGAGAGGTCCATCACGACAATACGTTTGTGCACGTTGACCTGGGTCGCGGCGAGGCCGATGCCAGGCGCTTCATACATTGTTTCAAACATGTCGTCGACCAACTGACGCACTTCGTCGTCCACTACGGCCACTGGCTTGGCGATAGTGCGCAGACGCGGATCAGGGAACTCGAGGATGTTTAAAATGGCCATAAGCTTGATTAGTGCACGTGTGAAGTAAGGTCGGGTCGATGGCCTGGCGGGTCCGAAGAAATGCAGGCTACCGTTGTAAAACGTAGCTCCCTTCTTTTGACAAGCAAGTTTTGACAAGCAAGCCGGGAGCGAGCCACCGAGGGCTCTGGCGTTTCACGCGAACGCATATGATAAAGGGATTCACCGCATGAGGAAATCACTACTCGCCCTGCTGCTCCTGGCTTCGGCAGGTTGGGCACATGGGCAAGTGCAACCCAGGGAAGATATTCCCACCATAAAGCTGTCGCCTCAGGTACGCAGTAGCCCGGTGACCGAGGCTATCCCCGGCATTGCGCTAAAATCGATCAACAGTTTTCTGCTGAGCAACCGCATCGTCGACAAGGCCGAGGATTTCGAAACGGCGCCCTACATTGTCGCCGGCGATGCCGAGCGCGTGCTCAGCGGCACCGGTGACCGCATCTATGCCCGCGGCCATTTCGATCCGGCGCAACCGGTGTACGGCATCTTCCGCGAGGGCAAGGTCTACACCGACCCGCAGAGCAAGGAGTTCCTGGGGATCAACGCCGACGACATCGGCGGCGGTGAGGTCGTGGCCACCGAAGGCGACGTTGCCACCCTGGTATTGCAACGCACGACCCAGGAAGTCCGCCTCGGCGACCGCCTGTTCAGCGGTGAAGAACGCTCGATCAATTCGACTTTCATGCCCAGCGCGCCGGGCACCGAGATCAACGGCTTGATCATCGATGTGCCGCGTGGGGTGACGCAGATCGGCGCACTCGACGTGGTCACGCTGAACAAGGGGCAGCGCGATGGACTGGTCGAAGGCAATGTCCTGGCGGTGATGAAAACCGGTGAAACCGTGCGGGACCGGATCACCGGCCAGCCGTTGAAGATTCCCGATGAGCGCGCGGGTCTGCTGATGGTTTTCCGTACTTACGACAAGCTCAGTTATGGGCTGGTGCTCAACGCCTCGCGCTCGCTGTCGGTGATGGACAAGGTGCGAAATCCCTAAGCTTGCCTCACAAGTTACCAACAGAGTTATCCACAGCTTATTCCCGTTTGTACGGGTGCTCATAGCGATCAAGGATGATCCATGTCGATGCCTACTGTTACACCGGTTTCCCCCGCGGAACTTGAAGCTCGATTACGTCTGCACCGTTTGCCGGAACTCGGTGCTGCGCGTTTCAAGAAGTTGCTCGAAGCCTTCGGCTCGGCATCCAAAGCGCTCAGTGCGCCCGCCAGTGCCTGGCGCGCACTGGGTTTGCCACTGGCCTGTTCCGAGGCCAGACGAAGCGCTGAGATTCGTGACGGCGCCAGCCATGCATTGGCCTGGTTAGAGCGTCCGGCCCAGCATTTACTGATGTGGGACCAACCGGACTACCCGGCACTGCTGGCACAAATCAGCGATGCACCACCGCTGTTATTTGTCGCGGGCAACCCGGGCATTCTCGAAAAACCACAACTGGCGATGGTCGGCAGTCGTCGCGCGTCCAGGCCTGGGATGGACACCGCTGCGGCGTTTTCCCGTAGCCTGGCGGGTGCCGGTTTTGTCATCACCAGCGGCCTGGCCCTGGGCATTGACGCCGCCGCGCACCAGGCCGCGCTGGACGTCGGCGGGCAAACGGTCGGTGTGCTCGGTACGGGGCTCGAGAAGTTTTATCCACAGCGAAATCGACGCCTAGCGGACGCCATGATTGCTTCGGGCAGCGCAGTACTTTCTGAGTTTCCGCTGGATGCGGGCCCCAGCGCCAGCAACTTCCCTCGGCGCAACCGGATCATCAGTGGTTTGTCACTCGGGGTGCTGGTGGTCGAAGCCAGTATCGCCAGCGGTTCACTGATCACCGCGAGGCTGGCGGCGGAACAGGGGCGCGAGGTGTTTGCGATGCCCGGGTCGATCCATCATCCCGGCGCCCGCGGTTGCCATCAGTTGATCCGCGACGGTGCGGTGCTGGTGGAAACCATCGAGCATATCCTCGAAGCCTTGCGCGGCTGGCAACGACTGCCGTTATCCACAGAAACCTGCGCCACTGAATCGACTCACCCACTGCTCAAGCTGCTGCATGCCGCGCCTCACACCAGCGAAGCGCTGGCCGACGCAAGCGGCTGGGCCTTGCCCAAAGTGCTGGTGGCGTTGACGGAACTGGAAATGGACGGTCGTGCCATTTGCGAAAGCGGGCGCTGGTTTGCGCGGGTGAGCTAGGTTTTATAAACAAGATCGGTAAACTGCACAGAGCCTTATTCTGGAGTGTTTTTCATGGTCAACAGTTGGCGTGTGCAACAAGCCGCGCAAGCAATACGCGCCGGGGCGGTGATTGCCTACCCAACCGAAGCAGTCTGGGGCCTGGGTTGCGACCCGTGGGACGAGGAAGCGGTGGAACGTCTGCTGCTGATCAAGGGGCGGTCTGTGGATAAGGGACTAATTCTGGTCGCCGACAACATCCGTCAGTTCGATTTCCTCTTCGAAGACTTCCCCGAATTGTGGATGGACCGCATGGCCAGCACCTGGCCGGGGCCGAACACTTGGTTGGTGCCGCACCAGAACCTGCTGCCGCAGTGGATTACCGGCGTGCATGAAACCGTGGCGCTGCGGGTCAGCGATCACCCGCTGGTGCGGGATTTGTGCGCGCTGGTCGGGCCGCTGGTGTCGACGTCGGCCAACCCGCAGGGGCGCCCGGCGGCACGTACGCGGATTCGCGTCGAGCAGTATTTCCGTGGCCAGGTGGATCTGGTGCTGGGCGGAAACCTGGGCGGACGCAAGAACCCGAGCCTGATTCGCGATCTGGCCACCGGCAACGTCGTGCGCCCGGACTGATACCGAGGTGCTGCCGTTCGCGAGCAGGCTCGCTCCCACAGATTGGCGCATTTCCCTGTGGGAGCGAGCCTGCTCGCGATGGTGTCAGTCAGGGCAACAGGACAACCGAGCCTGTCGTGCGCCGCGCCGACAACTCGGTCTGAGCCTTCGCCGCGTCGGCCAGTGGATAACGCTGGCTGATATCTACGGTCAACTTGCCGCTGATGATCATCTCGAACAATTCATCGGCCATCCGCTGCAGATTTTCGGCATTGTTGGCATAGGTCGCCAGCGTCGGTCGGGTCACGTAGAGCGAGCCCTTGGCGGCAAGAATCCCCAGATTCACTCCGTCCACTGCACCGGAAGCATTACCGAAGCTTACGACCAGCCCGCGCGGTGACACGCTGTCGAGGGACGTCAGCCAGGTGTCCTTGCCGACGCCGTCATAGACCACCGGGACTTTCTTGCCGTCGGTCAATTCCAGCACACGCTGGGCAACGTTTTCATGGCTGTAATCGATGGTCGCCCATGCACCGTTGGCCTTGGCCAGTTCAGCTTTCTCTTTCGAGCTGACAGTGCCGATCAACTTCACGCCCAGCGCCTTGGCCCACTGACAGGCCAGCGAACCGACGCCACCGGCAGCGGCGTGGAACAGAATGGTTTCGCCACCTTTCAGTTCATAGGTCTGGCGCAGCAGATATTGCACGGTCAGGCCTTTGAGCATGACCCCGGCAGCCGTTTCGAAACTGATTTCGTCGGGCAGGTGCACCAGATTGTCCTGGGGCAGCACATGCAATTCGCTGTAGGCGCCCAACGGGCCGCTGCCGTACGCCACGCGATCACCGACCTTGAAGCGGGTGACGCCGCTGCCCACGGCTTCGACAACGCCTGCACCTTCCGCACCGAGGCCGGACGGCAAGGCGGGCGGCGCGTACAGGCCGCTGCGGTAATAGGTATCGATGAAGTTCAGGCCGATCGCCTTGTTGGCCACGCGCACCTGATTCGGGCCGGGCTCAGCGGGTTGGTAATCCACATACTCGAGCACTTCGGGGCCGCCATGGGCGCGGAACTGGATACGCTTTGCCATCAGAACTCTCCATAGGTCGTTTTACCAAGCGCCCTATCGGACTCCTAAGCTTGATCTTCGTCAACTGCGACGGGGCGACATGCGATGGTATGCTACGGGCCCATTTGCGCAGGCCCCGCTCCAATGGAGCGCTGCGTAGTATTGCCCGATTCAAGGTGATGACATGACGACCCGCACCGAGGCCGTAAAAGCCTACCTGCTCGACCTGCAAGACCGTATTTGCGCCGCCCTGGAAGCCGAAGACGGTGGCACGCAATTCGTCGAAGACGCCTGGACCAGGCCGGCCGGCGGTGGCGGTCGCACCCGTGTGATCGAAAATGGCGCAGTGATTGAAAAGGGAGGCGTCAACTTTTCCCACGTCTTCGGCAGTGGTCTGCCACCCTCCGCCAGCGCGCATCGTCCGGAGCTGGCTGGCCGTGGCTTCGAAGCCCTCGGCGTGTCGCTGGTGATTCACCCGCACAACCCGCATGTGCCGACTTCCCACGCCAACGTGCGCTTTTTCATCGCAGAAAAAGAAGGTGAAGAAGCGGTCTGGTGGTTTGGCGGCGGCTTCGACCTGACCCCGTATTACGGCAACGAAGAAGACTGCATCCACTGGCACCGCGTCGCCGAGCAGGCCTGTGCGCCGTTCGGCCCGGAGGTTTACCCGCGTTACAAGGCCTGGTGCGACAGCTACTTCCACATCAAGCATCGTCACGAGCCGCGTGGCATCGGCGGGTTGTTTTTCGACGACCTGAACGAGTGGGACTTCGACACCAGCTTCGCCTTCATGCGCGCTATCGGTGACGCGTACATCGACGCCTACCTGCCGATCGTGCAGCGCCGCAAGAACGATGCGTTCACAGCCAAACAGCGTGAGTTCCAGGAGTTCCGTCGTGGTCGCTACGTTGAATTCAACCTGGTCTATGACCGCGGCACATTGTTCGGCCTGCAGTCGGGTGGTCGCACCGAGTCGATTTTGATGTCCCTGCCGCCGCAAGTGCGCTGGGGCTACGACTGGAAGGCCGAGCCTGGCAGCGAAGAAGCGCGCCTGACCGAGTACTTCCTGCAAGACCGCGATTGGTTGGCCGAGGCCTGAACGAGGAATCCTGATGGACCGTTATGTCGTATTCGGTAACCCGATTGGCCACAGCAAGTCTCCGCTGATCCATCGCCTGTTCGCTGAGCAGACCGCGCAGAAGCTGGACTACAACACGCTGCTGGCACCACTCGACGACTTTTCCACCTGTGCCCGGACGTTTTTCCTCGAAGGGCGCGGCGCCAATGTGACGGTGCCGTTCAAGGAAGAAGCCTTTCGATTGGCGAACAGCCTGACGGCGCGGGCGCAGCGTGCCGGTGCGGTCAATACCTTGAGCAAACTGGCCGATGGCAGTCTGCTGGGCGACAACACCGACGGTGCCGGGCTGGTGCGGGACCTGACGGTCAACGCCGGGTTCAGCCTCAAGGGCAAACGCATCCTGTTGCTCGGTGCTGGAGGCGCGGTGCGTGGTGTGCTGGAGCCGTTGCTGGCCGAGCAACCGGCATCGGTGATCATCGCCAACCGCACACTGGACAAGGCCGAGCTGCTGGCGGAGCTTTTCGCCGATCTGGGGCCGGTCTCGGCCAGCGGTTACGACTGGTTGCAGGAGTCGGTGGACCTGATCATCAATGCGACCTCCGCGAGCCTGACGGGCGATGTGCCGCCGATTGCGCCCAGCCTGATCGAACCCGGCAAAACGGTGTGCTACGACATGATGTACGGCAAGGAGCCGACCTCGTTCTGCCGCTGGGCCAGCGAACACGGGGCGGCGGTGGCGATGGATGGCTTGGGGATGCTGGCCGAGCAAGCGGCGGAAGCGTTCTTCCTGTGGCGCGGAGTGCGCCCGGATACGGCTCCGGTGTTGGCTGAACTTCGCCGGCAGTTGGCCCTATAGATTTCTTTGGTTAACAGATTTTCTGTGGCGAGGGAGCTTGCTCCCGCTGGGCTGCGCAGCAGCCCTAAAACCAGCCATGCGATTTATCTGGCTGAATGCGTTAAACGATTTGCGGGCGCTTCGCACCCTAGCGGGAGCAAGCTCCCTCGCCACAGGGTTGAGCGGCGCTCAAAAGAAGAGTCAATCCTCAAACCGGATCGGGCATTTCTCTGCCCCTTCGAGCTTCCTCAACTCTTCCACCACCTGCGGCCGGGCCCGGCGCAAGGTCAGGCTGCGATCCTGGCGAAGCAGGCGCCGCGCTTCCTGATGCAACATTTCCACCCCTGAATAGTCGATGAAGTTGATCTGCTGCGCCTCGATCACCACGCGCGCGCCGTGCATGCGTTGCAGGCGTACTTGCAGGTAATGGCTGGCACCGAAAAAGATCGAGCCCCCCACCCGTAGAATGTCTTCCTCGCCATCTCGCACGTGCTGCACTCGTGGTTGCGATGTGCGTTTGAGGTAGAAAAAAAGCGAGGCCAGCACACCGGCGTATATTGCCGTCTGCAACTCCAGCAGCAGCGTGGCGACGCAGGTCAGCGCCATGACTACAAATTCGGCGCGGCTGACCCGCAGCAACGCACGAATGCCACGATGGTCAACCAGTCCCCAGGCGATCAACAGAATGCTGCCCGCCATGGCTGGAATCGGTATGTGTTCGATCAGTCGCGCGCCAAAAATGGCGAACAGTGCCACCCACAGTGCGGAAAAATCCCCGCCAACGGCGAACAGGCACCGGCCTCGTAGCTCAGTCCGGAGCGCGTAAAGAACCGGCAGACAAGGATCCGGAAAAAACGCACCGACGATATTCGACAAGCCCTGGGCGCGAACTTCCTGGTTGGCATCGAGCAATTGCTGCGAACGCGCCGAGATCGAGCGGGCAATCGACAGGCTGGTCACCAGCCCGAGCATGCCCACTGCCACGGCGCTGGGCAGCAAGCGCAGGATCAGGTCAAGGTCCAGCGGCAACGGACTGAAGGGCGGCAGCTTGCCGGTGAAGGCACTGACCAGTTGCACATGGCCGAACATGGATGGCCAAAGCCAGACCAGCAGTGCACCCAGCACCAGAGTGATCATCAGCGTCGGCCAGCGTGGCAACCACAGTTTGAGGATCACGCCCACCGCGACCGTCGCCAGCCCCAGCGCCAACGAAGGTTTGTCCATTTCGCCGAGATGGCGCAACAACGAGATGAAGCTACCCAGCGCGGTGGCCTGGCTGGGCAAGTCCAGTCCCAGCAGATTAGGTAATTGACCGATGGCAATCACCACGGCAGCACCCAGGGTGAAGCCGAGTACCACCGAGTGAGAGACGAAATTCACCAGCGCGCCAAACCGCAGCAAACCCAGTAGCCACTGAAAGATGCCGGCAAGAAACGTCAGTAACAGGATCAGCATGACGTAGTCCTGCGACACTGGAACGGCCAGAGGACTGACGCTGGCGTACAGGACAATCGAGATGGCCGCCGTAGGACCGCAGATCAAATGCCACGATGAACCCCAGAGGCAGGCGATCAGCACCGGGATGATTGCCGCGTACAGGCCGTATTCCGGTGGGAGGCCGGCAATCAGCGCGTACGCAATGGATTGCGGCAACGCGAGAATCGCGCCACTGAGGCCGACGATCAGGTCGCGCCCGACACTGGCGCGGGATTGATGGGGCAACCAGGTAAGGAACGGGAAGAGTGAATGGCGGCTTGGCAGGGCCATGGGGCCTCTCGGTCGGGGTTTTGCGAAAGAGTATCAGGACATGACCTGTGGGAGCGGGCTTGCTCGCGAAGGCGGTGGGTCAGACAACATTAATGTCGACTGATCCACCGCCGTCGCGAGCAAGTCGGATCGCCGCACCGCCGCTCCCACAGGTATTGGTTACAACTTGGCTTTGATCACCGGCAACGCATCCTTGCCATCCACAGTCTTCACGCCATCGAGCCACTTATCCAGCACCGCCGGGTTGGCCTTGATCCATGCCTTGGCCGCGTCGGCATTGCTGACCTTGTTGTTCACCACCTCGGCCATGATGCTGTTCTCCATGTCCTGGGTGAAGCTCAGGTTGGTCAGCAGTTTGCCGATGTTCGGGCAGGCCTGTGCATAACCTTTGCGGGTCAGGGTGTGGACGCTGCCGGTGTCACCGAAGTATTTCTCGCCGCCCTTGAGGTAATGCATTTTCAGTTGCACGTTCATCGGGTGCGGGGTCCAGCCGAGGAAGGTCACGAATTTCTGTTTTTTCACCGCGCGGGACACTTCAGCCAGCATTGCCTGCTCGCTGGACTCAACCAGTTTCCACTGGCCCATGTCGAAATCGTTTTTCTTGATGATCTCTTGCAGCGAGATGTTCGCCGGTGCGCCGGAGCCGATGCCGTAGATCTTGCGGTCGAACTTGTCGGCGTATTTGTTCAGGTCGGCAAAGTTATGCACACCCGCGTCCCACACGTAATCCGGAACGGCGAGGGTGAATTCGGTGCCGTCGAGGTTCTTCGCCAATTGCGTGACATCGCCGTTGGCGACGAACTTGTCGTAAAAGCCCTGCTGCGCCGGCATCCAGTTACCCAGGAACACATCGACCTGGCCATCCTTGAGCCCGCCAAAGGTGATCGGCACCGCAAGGGTGTCGACCTTGGCCTTGTAGCCCATGCCGTCCAGCAGAAACCCGGTGATGGCATTGGTTGCGGCGATGTCGCTCCAGCCCGGATCGGCCATCTTCACCGTCTCGCAACTCTGATCGGCAAACACCGATGCACTGCCCAGCGCCAGGAGCCCGACCGTCAGTACTGTGGATAACTTTTGCATGGACTTCCCCTTAACATTATTGGTTTTGGCAGGGTTGTGGATAACGTGCTTTACGCTCCAGATCGTCGAGGTCGATGTGGTTGCGCATGTATTGCTGACTGGCGTCCACCAGCGGCTGGTGATCCCAGCTCTTAAGCTTGCCGAGGGTCAGCGCCTCGGCCACGAAACGCCGGCGTCGCTGGCTGGCGAGCACCTGCTGGTGAATCGCCGGAATATTCCATCTGGCCCGCGCTTCGGCGAGAAAATCGTCGAACAACTGGCGATGTTGCGGCGAGTGGCTGAGTTCTTCTAGTTCATGAGGGTCATTGTGTACGTCGAAGAGCAGGCAAGGATCGTCTTCGCTGTAGATGAATTTGTAGGCCCCTCGGCGGATCATCATCAGCGGGCTGATGGTGCCTTCGGCCATGTATTCGCCAAATACCTCGTCGTGACCGCCCTGCCCTTGCAGGTGTGGAACCAGCGAACGGCCATCCAGCGGCAAGCCCGGTTCCAGCGAGCCACCGGCCAGTTCGACGAACGTCGGTAGCAGGTCGGCGGTCGAAACGCTGGCGCTGACCCGACCGGCACCGAATTGCCCCGGCGCGCTGATCAACAAGGGAACCCGTGCGGCCATTTCGAACCAGTGCATTTTGTACCAGAGCCCGCGCTCGCCGAGCATGTCGCCATGGTCACCGGAAAACACGATGATGGTGTCATCGATCAGTCCGGTATCTTCGAGGGTTTGCAGGAGTTTGCCGATGTTGCTGTCGATATAGCTGCACGCGCCGAAATAGGCGCGGCGGGCGTCGCGTATCTTGTCCACAGGCAGAGGCTTGTCCCACAGGTCATAGACCTTGAGCAAACGTTGCGAGTGAGGATCGAGATCGTACTGCTCCGGCGTCGCAGGCAACGGGATGTCAGCGTCGTCGTACAGATCCCAGAAGGCTTTGGGAATCGTGTACGGGTCGTGCGGGTGAGTCATCGAAACGGTCAGGCAGAACGGCTGGTCGCCATCTTCGCGGATATGGTCGAACAGGTACTGCTGGGCCTTGAACACCACCTCTTCATCAAAATCCAGCTGATTGGTGCGCACACACGGACCGGCTTGCAGCACTGACGACATGTTGTGATACCAGGTCGGGCGCACGTCCGGTTCATCCCAGTTCACCGCCCAGCCGTAGTCGGCGGGGTAAATATCACTGGTCAGGCGTTCTTCGTAGCCATGCAACTGGTCCGGCCCACAGAAATGCATCTTGCCCGACAGGGCGGTGCGGTAGCCGAGGCGACGCAGGTAGTGGGCATAGGTCGGTACGTCGGCAGGGAAATCGGCGGCATTGTCGTAGGCGCCGATCTTGCTCGGCAACTGGCCGCTGACCAGGGTGAAACGCGACGGCGCGCACAGTGGGCTGTTGCAATAAGCCGAGTCGAACACCACGCCTTGGGCGGCGAGGCGGCTGAGATGGGGGAGTTTGACGGGCGATGGGCCGTAGAACGGCAACATAGGCGCGGCCATTTGATCGGCCATGATGAAAAGAATGTTCTTGCGCTTCATGTGATCGCGGCATTCCATAGTGGATGTTTATGCGAGAGTGCTGGCTTCGAGAATGAAACCCACGCACTTTGTGGTAAAGCCCATGCACGGCAATGACTAGGATAAGCACAGCTTATGTATGACACCCTTGGTGACCTGTCACTGGATCTGCTTCGTGCCTTCGAAGCGGCGGCCCGACAGCACAGCTTCACGTCTGCGGCGGTTGAACTGGGCACCACGCAACCGGCCATCAGCCAGCAGATCAAGCGCCTGGAGGAACAGCTGGCGATACGCCTGTTCGACCGCATTTATCGCGGCATCGAACTGACCGAGGCCGGGCAGATACTTTTCGATCAGGTTCAGCTCGGATTGCAGAATATCGACGCAGGATTGAGTGCAATCAGCGCACAGCAACAGCATGAAGTGCTGCAGGTCGCCACCGATTTCGCCTTCGCCGCCTATTGGTTGATGCCGCGATTGCACCGCTTTCACGCGGCCAATCCGCAGGTGGATGTCAGCCTTGTCACCAGTGAACGCAGCCATAACATGCTACGTACCGATATCGATGTGGCGGTGCTGTTCGGCGATGGCCGCTTCAAGCAGGGTGAAAGCCACTGGCTGTTCAGCGAGGAAGTGTTTCCGGTGTGCAGCCCGCAGTTGTTGAGCGAGCGGACCTTGCCCTTGCCGGCCCAGGCATTGCTGGAGTTTCCGTTGCTGCACCTGCGCGGGGAACACAGCAGTAACTGGTTCGACTGGAGTGGTGTATTCCGCGAGCTGGGCATCACCTCGGCCCCGGCGCCCGGGCAATTGCGCTTCGACAATTACACCTTGCTGATTCAGGCCGCGATTGGCGGCCAGGGCGTGGCCATTGGCTGGCGCCACCTTGTGGATAACTTGCTGGCCCAAGGGTTGTTGTGCCGACCGATTGCCGAATCCGCGATGTCCAGGCTGGGCTACTACGTGGTCCTGCCCCAGCGCAAACGGCGCGGAGCATTGATCCAGCAGTTTGTGGATTGGTTGATGGCCGAGCAGGCCGGCAGTGCGCAATCGCTCAACGGCCTGACGCTGCCGTCCATTGCGGTTTAGCTGTCGGTGGCGATGAAATTGACGTGCTCGCCGATGTGCAGCTTCAGGTGCAATTCATCGGCAATGCCCACGGCGGTGCGGGCCAGCCGTCCGAGCGGTTCGGCCAGCCCCGGCTCGGGGTTGCCACCGATTTGGGCAAAATGTTCGATGGTCAGCCCCGGTACCCCGCGCGGTTCGTTAACCAGCGTCCACTGCAAAGGACTGCTTTGCAGTGCCTCGCGGATTTCCTCGGCCGCGTGACGTTGCAAGCTGTCCTCGGTTTCCGGATCGTCCAGCACGTCGAAATCACCCACCACAAACAATCGGGCGATTTTTGCTGCCTGCATGCCATCGATTAGCGCATCCACTGCCAGTACCTGCTCGACCGGGCCCGGCACGATGTTTTTTTCTACGTGTTCGCTGTTGAACGGTAAGCCTGGAGCGTCCAGTAAGCAGACGACCACGGAGCTGCCGGCCACACTCTGCTTGACCCGTTGCGCGTCGAACAGGTCGCCAGTCTTGGTGCGCAGCCCCGGACGGGGTGCCAGCGCATTGAGGTCATCGAGAATTGCGATCACTTCATGCTGGCGCCGCAGCATTTCAGCCATCAGCGCACTGCCCAGGCTACTCATGGCACCATAAAGCACCACTTTCACGACGGGGGTTTCGGCATTTTTCATGGCTGGGCTTCCTGTTTTCCAGCGTCTATATGACGTTTGACCCGCAGGAAACGGCTAGGGTTCGAACAGCTTACAGAGGGATTCAGATGCAGCAGATCACTGGCTATCACGCCCATGTTTACTTCGATGCCGACTCAATCGGGCAGGCGCGGGCCTTGTGTGAACAGGCCGCGCAATTGTTTCCACTGAAAATGGGCCGCGTGCACGAGCGTCCGGTCGGTCCGCACCCGGACTGGAGCTGCCAGTTGGCGTTCGAGCCGCCGGTGCTGGGCGACGTGCTGCCGTGGCTGGCGCTCAACCGCAAGGGGCTGGTGGTGTTCCTGCACCCGGACACCGGCGACGATTTGCTTGACCACACCGAGCATGCGATCTGGATGGGCGCGATCCGGCCGCTGGACCTGTCTGTTTTTTGATCAGAGTGTTTCTTCAGCCTCACTGGGCAAGTGTTCGTCCAGATGCAGCCACGGCAGGCGGCTGTCGGTCCAGATGTGCCGCTCGGCCGGTGCTTGCTCGGGATGATCGAGGGTGGCGATAGTCAGGTCGATGCTGTCCGGGCTCAGGTGCGTCACCACTGCCAGTTGCGCCCCACAGTGGCCGCAGAAATATCGTGCGCAGGTGGATGAAGAGTCGTACCGCGATGGCGTCCCGGCCAGCCATTGAAAGGCGGATGTCGGTACGGTGATCCAGGTGGTCACGATGCCGCCGCTGACCCGTCGGCAAATAGAGCAATGGCAGTGGACAATATCGCGCAGTGGCCCGCTGAATTGATAGCGCAGTTGCCCGCAGTGGCAGCCGCCGGTGTGAAGTTCGCCCATGTCTCGACCTCCCGCCCTGTGTTCAGGGGCTTGAAACCCAATCCGACGATCGGTTGCACATCCGGTCCTTGCTTTCATTGGCGAAAGCTGGCTGAAAGCTTCCCCGATTAGGATCGCCGCCACTACCGGCAAAAGACCGGTGGCCAATGCAAGCGTTCGATTGCTTGCCAGGCCCATTTAACAACAACAATGGTGATTCTGATGTCCTCCTCTACCCGCCGCTTCGCTGTAACTCCGTCCGTACGTCCCGTGCTTCCCGTACTGCGCTGATCTCGCCCGATCCGCCCATTTCCTAGTCGCGCTACGCCTGGAGTATTCCCATGCTGACTTTCCTTGGCTTCGCCATGGTCATCACGTTCATGTTCCTGATCATGACCAAGCGCCTTTCCGCGCTGATCGCCCTGATCATCATTCCGATCATCTTCGCCCTGTTCGGCGGTTTTTCGCCGAAAATCGGCCCTATGATGCTCGAAGGCATCACCAAGCTTGCGCCAACCGGCGTGATGCTGATGTTCGCAATCCTGTACTTCGCCCTGATGATCGACTCCGGCCTGTTCGACCCGGCCGTGCGCAAGATCCTCAAACTGGTCAAGGGCGACCCGCTGAAAGTTTCGGTCGGCACCGCCGTTCTGGCGCTCGTCGTTTCCCTCGATGGTGACGGCGCGACCACTTATATGATCTGCGTGGCCGCCATGCTGCCGCTCTACAGCCGTATCGGCATGAGCCCGCGGATCATGGCCGGTCTGATCATCCTCGCCGGTGGCGTGATGAACATGACCCCATGGGGCGGCCCGACCGCTCGCGCTGCCAGTGCGTTGCATGTGGACCCGTCCGAGATCTTCGTACCGATGATTCCTGCGATGCTGGCCGGTGTGGTGGCGATCCTGGTCATTGCCTACTTCTACGGCAAGCGTGAGCGTGCACGCCTGGGTGAGCTGCACCTGGTGGGCGATGAAATCGACCACAGCGAAATCAGCGTTTCGCAGTTCCCGGATGCCCGTCGTCCGAAGCTGATCTGGTTCAACGGCGCCCTGACCCTGGCCCTGATGTGCACCCTGATCGCCGGCCTGCTGCCGTTGCCGGTGCTGTTCATGGTGGCGTTCAGTATCGCCATGATCGTCAACTATCCTTGCCTGCAACAGCAGAAGGATCGCGTCGCGGCTCACGCCGGTAGCGTGCTGGCCGTGGTCGGGCTGATCTTTGCGGCCGGTATCTTCACCGGTATCCTGACCGGCACCGGGATGGTCGATGCGATGTCGAAAAGCCTGCTGGCGGTGATTCCGGATTTCCTCGGCCCGTATATGGCAGTGATCACTGCGCTGGTGAGCATGCCGTTCACCTTCTTCATGTCGAACGATGCATTTTATTACGGCGTGTTACCGGTACTTGCCGAAGCCGCGAGCCATTACGGTATAACCGCGGTGGAAATGGCACGTGCCTCGATCGTCGGTCAGCCCGTCCACCTGTTGAGCCCGCTGGTTCCATCGACCTACCTGTTGGTGGCCCTGGCCGGCATCGATTTCGGTGACCACCAGCGCTTCACTCTCAAGTGGGCAGTGCTGGTTTGTATCTGCATACTGATTGCTGCGCTGCTGTTGGGGACTTTCCCGGTGTTCAGCACTCTATAAGCTCAAGACTCACCACTTCGGGTCCAGGCTTCAATGTTTGAAGCCCGGGCCCGAAGTGGTTTAACAATCGCTCAAAGGAAAACACATGGAATGGCTGACCAACCCTGAAATCTGGGTTGCCTTCTTCACCCTGACCGCCCTGGAAATCGTCCTGGGTATCGATAACATCATCATGATTTCGATCCTGGTCAGCCGCATGCCCAAACACATGCAGGCGCGCACCCGGATTTTCGGTCTGGCGCTGGCCATGGTCACGCGAATCCTGTTGTTGCTGTCGATCACGTGGGTCATGCGACTCACGGCGGACCTGTTCGTGGTGTTCGGTCAGGGTATTTCCGGGCGAGACCTGATCCTGTTCTTCGGTGGTCTGTTCCTGCTGTGGAAGAGCTCGCAAGAGATGTACCACGCGCTGGAAGGTGAAGACGAAACCAACGAAGAGCCTTCGGGCAAGGGCGGCAACTTCCTCTACACCATCATTCAGATCGCGATCATCGACATCGTGTTCTCCCTGGACTCGGTGATCACCGCGGTCGGCATGGTCTCCCATGTTCCGGTCATGGTCGCTGCAATCATCGTGGCGGTGCTGGTGATGATGTGGGCATCCGGCACCATCAGTGAGTTCATCGACAAGCACCCATCGCTGAAAATGCTGGCCCTGTCGTTCCTGTTGATCGTCGGTACGGTGCTGATTGCCGAATCCTTCGACGTGCACGTGCCAAAAGGCTACGTCTACTTCGCCATGGCGTTCTCGCTGGCAGTGGAAGCGATCAACATCAGGATGCGCACAGCCATTGCAAACAAGAAGGCGCAGCAGGCTCCGGTGAAACTGCGCAAGGATATTCCGGGCCAGTAACCCGAAAGCGCTAACTACGCAAAACCTGTGGGAGCGAGCCTGCTCGCGATGGCGGTCGGTCAGTCAACATCGATGTTGAACCTGATGGCCTCATCGCGAGCAGGCTGGCTCCCACTTTGTTTTGGGCTGGTTGCATGAAGCGGATTTCATGACGGTTTTGTTTCAATCACTTCTTTGGCTATGCGATGCTGGCGCGCAGGCCGTTAGCCAACTACAGCTTAAGTACAGAACGTAGAACGTCGCGCGGCACCGTCAACTTGCTCCTTTGGGGCGCTACACCACAGGGGGCCGGTATGCTCACCCTGCTCAATTTGCTTTCTGCCGTGGCCCTGCTGATCTGGGGCACGCACATCGTCCGAACCGGCATCCTGCGGGTCTACGGTACCAATCTGCGCCATGTCATTGGCCGTAACATGTCCAACCGCTGGCTGGCTTTCGTCTCCGGGATCGTCGTGACGGCGATGGTCCAGAGCAGCAACGCCACCGCCATGCTGGTCACTTCCTTTGTCGGCCAGGGCCTGATGGCGCTTACGCCGGCACTCATTACCATGCTTGGTGCCGATGTCGGTACGGCGCTGATGGCGCGGGTGCTGACGTTCGATCTGTCGTGGCTGTCGCCGCTGCTGATTTTTGTCGGGGTGATTTTCTTTCTGTCGCGCAAGCAGACCCGACTCGGGCAGATGGGCCGTGTCGCCATTGGCTTGGGCTTGATCATTCTGGCGCTGCAACTGATTGTCGAAGCGGCGCACCCGATTACTCATGCCAAAGGGGTGAAGGTGATTTTCGCCTCGCTCACCGGCGACATCCTGCTTGACGCCCTGGTTGGCGCGCTGTTCGCGATGATGTCCTATTCCAGCCTGGCCGCTGTGCTGCTGACCGCGACCCTGGCGGGTGCCAATGTGATCAGCCTGCCGGTGGCCATCGGGCTGGTGATCGGCGCCAATATCGGCAGCGGCGTACTCGCCTTCCTCAGCACCAGCATGCAGAACGCCGCCGGGCGCCAGGTGGCGTTGGGCAGCCTGCTGTACAAGCTGATTGGTCTTTTATTGATCATTCCCGTACTCGATCCGTTGGTGCACTGGCTGGATGGTCTCGATTTCAGCCCTCAGGAAATGGTCATTGGCTTTCACCTGCTCTACAACACCGTGCGTTGCCTGATCCTGTTGCCCAGTGTCGGGCCGATGGCCAGGTTTTGTGCCTGGGTGCTACCAGAGCGCCCTCAGGCCAACGGCATGGCCAAACCACGGCACCTTGACCCCACGGCGTTGGTCACCCCCG
Organism: Pseudomonas sp. BIC9C; assembly: GCF_034541995.1. Classification (NCBI taxonomy): domain Bacteria; kingdom Pseudomonadati; phylum Pseudomonadota; class Gammaproteobacteria; order Pseudomonadales; family Pseudomonadaceae; genus Pseudomonas; species Pseudomonas sp. BIC9C. The sequence continues at coordinate 312,405 of NZ_JAWDGM010000007.1, read as the reverse complement.
GTTTGGCGCTGGCCAACGCGGCCCGGGAAATCCTGCGCATGGGCGACCTGATCGACAGCATGCTTGAAGCCATGCTCGACGTTTTGCGCGGCAAGCAAACCGCCGTCACCCAGGAAATGCGGCGCCTGACCGACGATGTCGAAGCACTGTACAGCGCGATCAAATTGTATCTGGCGCAAATGCCCCGGGAAGATCTCAGCGATCAGGACAGCCGACGCTGGGCGGAAATCATCGAACTGGCGATTAACCTGAAACTCGCCAGCGACTTGATCGAACGCATGCTGCGCAAGGTCCAGCAGCAGAAAACCTCGCAGCGTCGGTCGTTTTCCGAAGTCGGGCTGGACGAATTGACCGGGCTGCAGACTCAGTTGATTTCCAATTTGCGGCTAGGGATGTCGGTGTTTCTCAGTGGTGACCCGGAAAGTGCCCGCCAGCTGGTGCGTGAAAAGCGTCGTTTCCGCGCACAGGAACGGCGCCTGGCCCATGCTCATGTCAGCCGCTTGCAACGTAAAATCGTGCAAAGTATCGAAACCAGTTCGCTGCACCTGGAGCTGATCGCCGACATGAAACGTCTGAATTCGCTGTTTTGCAGCAGTGCCTACGTGGTGCTGGAAACATCCGACACCGGCGCACTGATGGTCGACGATTTGACTGACATTACTCATTCACCCTGAACGTCCACCGTTGCCTGAAGTCTGTTGAACTTACGCTAGCCGTACGGAAGCTCGTTATGCGTTGTCTGTTGTTCGCCTGCCTGTTGCTTGGTTCACTTCCGTCATTCGCCCTGGATCGCTTCCAGGTCGAGGGCTACACGCTGCGCAATGGTTTGCAGTTGCTGCTCAAACCCGGCACCGACCGTGGGCATGTGGCGATCCGGTTGGTGGTCGGCGTTGGCCTGGACGATTTCAACTGCGAAGAAAAGGAATTGCCGCATCTGCTGGAACACCTGCTGTTCAGCGGTATCGACGCCAGCGGCGAAGGTGGCCTGGAAGAACGCATGCAGGCCCTGGGCGGTGAGTGGAACGCGTATACCAGCAATGCCGATACGACCTTCGTCATCGAAGCCCCGGCGAAAAACCAGCGCAAAGTGCTCGACCTGCTACTGGCGTTGCTGACCCAGACCCGTTTCGACGACAACGCCATCAACGCGGCCAAGCAAGTGGTCGAACGCGAAGATGGTGGCCACTACTCGCACCTGCAGCGCTGGCTCGATCGTCAGGACCTGGGCCACACCGCCAGCAACCAGCTGGCCGTGGAACTGGGCCTTAAATGCCCGGAGCGTGCGCAAGTCGATGACCTGACCCGTGAGCAACTGGAGCGGGTGCGCAAGGACTGGTATGCGCCGAACAACATGACCCTGATCGTCGTCGGCGACCTCGACAAATTACTGCCGGCCTATCTGGAACGGGCGTATGGCGCACTGGAAGCGATTACCCCCGGCGAGCATCCGCCGCTGCCGCAAATCCAGGCCAGTGCCGCCCACGAGCGCACCCTGACCCACGGTTTGGTCGGCAACGGCGCCAAATTGCACTGGCTGGTGCCGGAGCCGGTGCTGGAAGACGGGCACGACCAAACCTTCGATTTGCTCAAGGACTATCTGGATTGGGCGCTTTATCGCCAGCTGCGCCTGGCTCACGGTCTGTCCTACGGCCCGTGGGCGGAACGCCAGGTGTTCGGCGGCGTGGGTTTCATGAGCCTCAATGCCGACCTTGAGCGCGACGATGTGCCAGAGGCCGAACAAGTGCTCGATGACTTGAAGGCCGGACTGCTCAAGGACGGCCTCAACGTTGACACCTTCAACCGCCTGAAGCAGGCCGCGATTGCCCGCCAGGCCTGGGCCGTACAAGGCAACAGTGCATTGGCCGACTACTACTGGAGCGCCATCGGTGATTACGAGGACGGCCGCTTCACTGACCCGGCCCGGGAGCTGCAAGGGGTGACGCTGGAAGAGGCGAACAAGGCCGTGCGTGAACTGCTGTTGCAACCGGGGTATTTGCGGATCGAAAAACCTGTATTCAGTTATGACCAGTTGATGTGGCTGGTGGTTGGAGTGGCGGGGTTGCTGGTGGTGAGTCTGGTGGCGTGGCGTTTTCATCGCGGAAAGTAAACATTCCTTGTGGGCGCGAGCCTGCTCGCGAGGAGGTTGGCCCATCCAGCATTGATGTCGACTGCTACACCGCTTCGCGAGCAGGCTCGCTCCCACAGGTTACCCTCGCCACAAGGCCGCGCCAGCGGTACCCTGTCGAGGTTTTTTCCTACGACGACTGTGAATCCGCCGAATGCAAAACCTGACCCTTTTCGTACAGCGCATTCTCGAATTGATGAAGCGCTACCCTGGGGTCATTGCGATCGGTGGCTTCATCTCCGGAGTGTGCAGTTTCATTCTGGTCGATCGCCAACAAGGCCTGGCGAGCTGGATCACCACCATCATGCTGATCAGCTGGATCTGGCTGATGCTGGAAAACAGCCTGACCAAGCTGTTCACGCGCATTTTCAAGCGCGAAATCCCGGAACCGTTGCTGCGCTACGCGACGCAGATGATCCATCAGGAAAGCCTGTTTTTCGTCCTGCCGTTCTTCTTCATCACCACGACATGGAACAGCGGCCAGCTGATTTTCACCGGGCTGCTGGGCGTCGCGGCGCTGATTTCGATTATCGACCCGCTCTACTACAAGTGGCTGGCGCCACGGCGCTGGGCGTTTCTGGCCCTGCACACCCTGACCCTGTTCGCCGCGCTGCTCACGGCGTTGCCGGTGATCATGCACCTGACCACCGCGCAAAGTTTCAAATGGGCACTGGGTATCTCGGTGCTGTTGTCGTTCCCGAGCCTGGCGTCGATCTTCCCGATTCGAACCTTGCGCAGTGCGCTGGCGATTTTGAGCATCACCCTGGGCATTGGCGCCGTCGGTTGGGAGCTGCGCTCGTGGGTGCCGCCGGCGACGCTGTGGATGACCGACGTGGCCATCAGCACACAAATGCAGGACCGCACGCCTGGCGCCAGCCTCGACGAAGTCAGCGCCGAGCAGATCCGCAACGGCGGGCTCTACGCGTACACCGCGATCAACGCCCCGCGTGGCCTGGACGAGCGGATTTATCACGTCTGGCAGTTCAACGGTAAAGAGGTCGACCGCATCCCTCTGGATATTCGCGGCGGGCGCAAGGAAGGTTACCGGGCCTGGACCCACAAGCAGAACTTCCCGGGCAATCCGGCCGGCAAATGGCAGGTTCGGGTATTGACCGAAGATGGCCAGGTCATCGGCGTGCTGCGTTTTGAAGTCACGGACAGCACAGCGATCAAAGAAAAGTAGTACGGTTCGTGCTATTACGTAGAGCTGCGAAATCACTGAACAAGCACGGAGCTTATGATCAGCAGCACGATGGCCGGCAACGCCCGATTGGACACGTCGCTCACACCTGCGCGGTTGCGGGTGACGGGCGACTGGACGCTTGCCCATTACGCTGACCTCAAGCTGTTGTGTGAAAAGCTCCACGGCCAATACGACGCCAACACCCCCATCGACCTCAATGGTCTCGGCGCCCTCGACACCGCCGGCGCCTCGCTGCTGGTAGAGCTGCTTGGCTCCGAGCGCCTTGGCCGCTCTGCCGAACATCCTGATTGCACGCTCTCCTCCGCCGATCGCGCGTTGCTGCAAACGGTCTACTGCTCGCTGACCGATTTCTGCGTACCGATCAAAGAGCCGGAAATCAGCGTTACCGTTCAGTTGCTGACCCGCATCGGCCGTGCGGTGGACGCCGTCTGGCAGGACACCCTGCAACTTTTGGGTTTCGTTGGCCTGATCATCGAAACCATTGTCCGCGGCCTGTTCCGGCCCAAGTGCTGGCGCGTCACGCCGATGATCGCCCATATCGAACAGACCGGTCTCGACGCCGCCCCCATCGTTGCGTTGCTGACTTTTCTGGTGGGCGCCGTGGTGGCGTTCCTCGGGTCGACGGTGCTGGCCACTTTCGGCGCCACGGTCTTCACCGTGGACCTGGTGGGATTTGCCTTCCTGCGCGAGTTCGGTGTGTTGCTGACCGCGATCCTGATGGCCGGGCGCACCGCCAGCGCGTTCACGGCGCAAATCGGTTCGATGAAGGCCAACGAAGAAATCGACGCTATCCGCACGCTGGGCCTCGACCCTGTGGAGTTGCTGGTAGTGCCGCGGGTCCTGGCGTTGCTGATCGCCCTGCCGATGCTGACCTTTCTGGCGATGCTCTCGGGGATTGTCGGTGGTGCGGTGGTCTGCGCGGTGAAGCTGGATATCTCGCCGGCGATGTTCCTGTCGCTGCTGCAATCGGACATCGGCGTTCAGCACTTTCTGGTGGGGATCGTCAAAGCGCCGGTCTTCGCCTTCCTGATTGCCGCGATTGGTTGCCTCGAAGGCTTCAAGGTCAGTGGCAGTGCTGAGTCTGTGGGCGCACACACCACGTCGAGCGTGGTGCAGTCGATTTTCGTGGTGATCGTGATGGATGCGATCGCCGCGATGTTTTTCATGGAGATGGGCTGGTGAGTCGTATCCCCCGAGCGCCCTCCGAGGCGGTGATAGAGGTCCGTGGCTTGTGCAACCGCTTTGGTCGCCAGAGCGTGCACGAGAACCTCGACCTGGATTTGTACAAGGGCGAAATCCTCGCCGTGGTCGGCGGCTCCGGCAGCGGCAAATCGGTGTTGCTGCGCAGTATTATCGGGTTACGCCAGCCCAGCGAAGGCGTGGTGAAAGTCTTCGGCAAGAACCTGCCAACCTTGTCCGAGCACGAGCGCTCGCGGGTGGAGCGACGCTTTGGTGTGTTGTTCCAGAAGGGCGCGCTGTTCTCTTCGCTGACGGTGACCGAGAACGTCGCCCTGCCGCTGATCGAACACGCCGGCTTGAGCCGCAACGACGCCGAGCACCTGGCGGCGGTGAAAATGGCCCTGGCCGGGTTGCCGCTGTCGGCGGCAGAGAAGTACCCCTCTTCGCTGTCCGGCGGCATGATCAAGCGTGCCGCGCTGGCCCGTGCATTGGCGCTGGACCCGGACATCCTGTTTCTCGACGAGCCCACCGCCGGTCTCGATCCGATTGGCGCCGCCGCGTTCGACCAATTGATCCTGACCCTGCGCGATGCCCTGGGCCTGAGTGTCTTTCTGGTGACCCACGACCTCGACACGCTCTACACCATCACCGACCGGGTGGCGGTGCTGGCGCAGAAAAAGGTGCTGGTGGCGGACGCCATCGACAAGGTGTCGGAAACCGACGATGCGTGGATTCACGAATACTTCCATGGCCCTCGCGGCCGCGCGGCATTGACAGCCGCCCAACAGCTCAACGAGGTCTGACATGGAAACCCGAGCCCATCATGTATTGATCGGCCTGTTCACCGTGATTGTGGTGACAGCCGCGCTGCTGTTTGGCCTGTGGCTGGCCAAGTCCAGTGTCGATACCGAGTTCAAGGACTACGAGGTCGTGTTCAACGAGGCGGTCAGCGGTTTGTCCAAGGGCAGTTCGGTGCAGTACAGCGGGATCAAGGTCGGCGACGTGATTTCGCTGCGCCTGGACCCGAAAGACCCACGCCGGGTGCTGGCGCGAATTCGCCTGGCCGGTGATACCCCGGTCAAAGAAGACACCAATGCCAAACTGGCCCTGACCGGCGTCACCGGGACCTCGATTATCCAACTCAGCGGCGGCACGCCACAGAGCCCGACGCTCAGGGGCAAGGATGGCAACCTGCCGACCATCGTCGCCTCGCCCTCGCCCATCGCCCGGCTGCTCAATGACAGCAACGACTTGATGTCCGGTGTGAACACGCTGATGCAAAACGTCAACCTGATGTTTTCCACGGAAAACATCGAGCGCATCAGCAATACTCTCGAGCACCTGGAGCAAACCACCGGGACCATTGCCGAGCAGCGCGGCGATATCCGCCAGGCCATGCAGCAACTGGCCTCGGTCGGCAAGCAGGCCAACAACATGCTGGAGCAGACCACGACGCTGATGCGCAATGCCAACGGGCTGCTCAATGATCATGGCAAGGAGACGCTCGGCAGTGCCGAGCAGGCGATGAAGTCCTTGCAGGAGAGCAGCGCCACCCTCAACAAACTGATCAGCGCCAATCAGGATTCGCTCAACAGCGGCATGCAAGGCCTCAATGGCCTGGGCCCGGCCGTGCGCGAGATGCGCGAAACCCTGTCCTCGTTGCGCGTTATTACCAAACGTCTGGAGGCCAACCCCAGCGGTTACCTGCTGGGCGGTGAAAAGACCAAGGAATTTACGCCATGAAGCTGATTCGGTTCGCTCTCCTCGCTGGCTTCACGCTGATCGGTTCGTGCTCGATCCTGCCCAAGCCCGAGCCTTTCGAGGTCTATCGATTGCCTTCGGTCCAGAATGCATCGGCCAGCCATGGCACGCCGCAACGCTGGTCGTTGCGCCTGACCAAACTCCAGTCCAGCGAAGCGTTGAACAGTCCGAACATTGCAGTGATTCCTCAGGGCGATGTGATCAGCCACTACAAGGGCTCGCGCTGGAGCGACCCGGTGCCGGTGCTGGTGCGCAACCGCCTGCTGGAAGGTTTCCAGCATGACGGGCGGGTGCCGTTGTTGAGCACCGACGACAGTATTTTCCAGACCGATCTTGAATTGGGCGGCAGCCTGCAGGCGTTCCAGACTGAATACCAGGGTACGAATGCCGGCGTGGTGGTGCGTCTGGATGCATTGCTGGTGCGCAGTTACGACCAGCGCATCCTCGCCAGCCGTCGCTTTGAAGTGCGCCAGCCTTTGAGCGATGTGCAGGTTCCGGTCGTGGTGGCGGGGTTTGGTCAGGCGAACGATCAGTTGACCGCGCAGGTGGTGAACTGGACAGTCGAGCAAGGGCAGAGACTGGCGCCGCCGCCAAAACCCTGAGGAAGTACTCCGTCCCCTGTGGGAGCGGGCTTGCTCGCGAAGAGGGAGTGTCAGTCGACATCAATGTTGCCTGATGCGCCGCCTTCGCGAGCAAGCCCGCTCCCACATTGGTTCGGTGTGTTTCAACTATCGCTGTAAAAACGCCTGATGCATCTCTTCCAGCGTTTCAAAGTGATACGCCGGTGCTTCAGCGCTCAGTTCTTCGTGGCTGCCGAACCCGTAACCCACCGCCGCCGCATCCAGGCCGTTGCTGCGCGCGCCGATCAGGTCGTGTTTGCGGTCGCCGATCATCAAGGTGTTGGCCGGGTCCAGGTTTTCTTCGGCCATCAGGTGAGCGATCAGCTCGACCTTGTTGGTCCGGGTGCCATCCAGTTCGCTGCCGTAAATCACCTTGAAGTGCTTGGCAAAATTGAAATGCCTGGCGATTTCCCGGGCGAACACCCACGGTTTCGAGGTCGCGATGTACAGCTGTCGGCCTTGCCCGCTCAGGGTTTCCAGCAGCGGCGTGACGCCGTCGAACACCCGGTTTTCATAGAGACCGGTGACCTTGAATCGCTCGCGGTAGAAATTCACTGCCGCCCATGCCTTGGCTTCGTCGAAGTCGTAGAACTGCATGAACGCTTGTAACAGCGGCGGGCCGATGAAATGTTCGAGTTTGGCCAGGTCCGGTTCATCGATACCTAGTTTGCCCAAGGCGAACTGGATCGAACGGGTGATGCCCTCGCGCGGGTCGGTCAGGGTGCCATCGAGGTCGAATAAAACGGTTTGGTAATGCATGTTGAATCCTGAATAAGAGGGCCGGGTCAAAGCTGGGCGTAGCCTTCGGCCAGATGCAGGTCCTTGAGCTTCACGTAGTTCGCCGCGCTGTAGGTGAAAAAGACGCGTTCCTTCTCGCTCAGCGGACGGATCTGTTTCACCGGACTGCCTACATACAGAAAGCCGCTTTGCAGGTGCTTGCCCGGTGGCACCAGGCTGCCGGCGCCGATGATCACCTCATCGTCGACCACCGCACCGTCCATGACGATGCTGCCCATGCCGATCAACACCCGGCTGCCCACCGAACAGCCATGCAGCATGACTTTGTGGGCGATGGTCACGTCATCGCCGATCAGCAACGGAAAGCCATCCGGGTTGAACGGCCCGGCGTGGGTGATGTGCAACACACAACCATCCTGCACGCTGGTGCGCGCGCCGATGCGGATACGGTGCATGTCGCCACGGATTACCGTCAGCGGCCAAACCGAGCTGTCGTCGCCGATTTCAACGTCGCCGATCACCACCGCCGAACTGTCGACAAAAGCGCCTTTGCCGAGCCGGGGCGTGTGGTCCTGATACTTGCGAAGGTTCACGATAGGGATTCTCTCTGTCGCTGATAGCTGCGGTGAGTGTCGATTGTAATTAAGATGGCTACATGTTTCTCCAGCCAAGGTATCAACCGTGAGCGTGAACAACCCTCTTTTGCAGTCCTACGACCTGCCACCGTTCTCCGCCATCCGCGCCGAACACGTACAACCGGCCATTGAACAGATCCTGGCTGACAACCGTGCCGCCATCGTCGAGATCCTCAAGTCCCAGGCCACCAAGCCAACGTGGGCCGGCCTGGTGCTGGCAATGGACGAGCTCAACGACCGCCTGGGCGCCGCCTGGAGCCCGGTCAGCCACCTCAATGCCGTGTGCAACAGCGCCGAACTGCGTGAAGCCTACGAGTCGTGCCTGCCGGCCTTGAGCGCCTACTCCACCGAGCTGGGCCAGAACCGCGAACTGTTCCAGGCCTTCGAAGCCTTGGCCAGCAGCCCTGAGGCCGACGGTTTCGACGTGGCGCAGAAAACTATCCTGGAACACTCCCTGCGTGACTTCCGTCTGTCGGGTATCGACCTGCCGGAAGCCGAGCAGAAGCGTTACGCCGAAGTGCAGAGCAAGCTGTCCGAACTGGGCAGCCGTTTCTCCAACCAGCTGCTCGATGCCACTCAGGCGTGGACCAAGCACATCACCGATGAAGCCGCCCTCGCCGGCCTGACCGATTCGGCCAGGGCGCAAATGGCCGCCGCCGCCGAGGCCAAAGGCCTGGACGGCTGGCTGATCACCCTGGAATTCCCGAGCTATTACGCGGTGATGACCTATGCCCAGGACCGTGCACTGCGTGAAGAAGTCTACGCGGCCTACTGCACCCGTGCGTCGGACCAGGGGCCGAATGCCGGCCAGAACGACAACGGTCCGGTCATGGAAGAAATCCTCGACCTGCGTCAGGAGCTGGCCAAGCTGTTGGGTTTCAGCAGTTTCTCCGAGCTGAGCCTGGCGACCAAAATGGCCGAATCCAGCGATCAGGTGCTGAGCTTCCTGCGTGACCTGGCCAAGCGCAGCAAACCGTTCGCCGCCCAGGATCTGGAACAGCTCAAGGCCTACGCTGCCGAGCAAGGTTGCCCGGACCTGCAGAGCTGGGACAGCGGTTTCTACGGCGAAAAACTCCGTGAGCAGCGCTACAGCGTGGCCCAGGAAGCCCTGCGCGCCTACTTCCCGATCGACAAGGTGCTCAGCGGCCTGTTCGCCATCGTGCAGCGCCTGTACGGCATCGAGATTGCCGAGCTCAAAGGCTTCGACACCTGGCACCCGGATGTCCGTCTGTTTGAAATCAAGGAAAACGGCCAGCACGTCGGCCGCTTCTTCTTCGACCTCTACGCTCGCGCGAACAAGCGTGGCGGGGCCTGGATGGATGGCGCCCGCGACCGTCGCCGCACGGCTGGCGGCGTATTGCAAAGTCCGGTGGCGAACCTGGTGTGCAACTTCACCCCCGCAGACAGCGGTAAACCGGCGCTGCTGACCCACGATGAAGTCACTACCCTGTTCCATGAATTCGGTCACGGCCTGCATCACCTGCTGACCCGCGTCGAGCATGCCGGTGTGTCCGGCATCAACGGCGTGGCCTGGGATGCCGTCGAACTGCCAAGTCAGTTCATGGAAAACTGGTGCTGGGAGCCGGAAGGCCTGGCGCTGATTTCCGGTCATTACGAAACGGGCGAACCGCTGCCTCAGGACCTGCTCGGGAAAATGCTCGCGGCGAAAAACTTCCAGTCCGGCCTGATGATGGTCCGCCAACTGGAGTTCTCGCTGTTCGACTTCGAACTGCACGCCACTCACGGCGATGGCCGTGGCGTGCTGCAAGTACTCGAAGGTGTGCGCGACGAGGTCTCGGTGATGCGTCCGCCGGCCTACAACCGCTTCCCCAACAGCTTTGCGCACATCTTCGCCGGCGGTTATGCCGCGGGTTACTACAGCTACAAATGGGCGGAAGTGCTGTCGGCCGATGCCTTCTCGAAATTTGAAGAAGAAGGCGTGCTCAACGCCGACACTGGTCGCGCCTTCCGTGAAGCGATCCTGGCACGCGGTGGTTCCCAGGAGCCGATGGTGCTGTTCGTCGACTTCCGTGGCCGTGAGCCATCGATTGACGCACTCTTGCGCCACAGCGGCCTGAGTGAGGACGCAGCAGCATGAGCGAGGGACCTGTGATTACGAAAAAACGCTTTATCGCCGGGGCGGTCTGCCCGGCATGCAGCGAGCCGGACAAATTGATGATGTGGAATGAAGACCAGGTCCCGCACCGTGAGTGCGTGGCCTGCGGATACTCCGACACACTCAATGAGCAAGGGCTGTCGGTGCCCAAGGAGTTAGGTACGCGGGTTAACACCAGCGCACTCAAACCAGCCGACACCAAGGTTCAGGCGGTTCAGTTCTTCCCGAATCCGAAGCTGAAGAAAAAGCCCGACGAACAGCACTGAGTGAAAAAAAGCCCCCGTTGCGCCATGCAACGGGGGCTTTTTTATTCGATATGAGCGGACTTGAACCAGCTCTTCATTGAGCACGCGGCGAACGGGCTGGTGCTGCAATCGCCGTTGGCCAGCGCCGTGCGCAGTTTGTCGACATCGGCCTGCATCATGTAGCGGATGCCGTCCTTGAAGTGGGTGCTGTCGCCAAAACCGCCCTGGGTCATTTCGTTCAGGGCCTCTTCCTTGGTCCAGCCCTGGATGACAACCCGGTACATGGCCGCCATCAGGCCAGTACGGTCGGAGCCGTGTTTGCAATGCATCAGCACCGGGCCCTTGGCTTCGGCAGACTTGATGGCGCGCAAGGCTTTAAGCACGTCGGCGTCATCCACATGGTTGGTGCGATAAGGCAGCTGTACTTGCGTGATGCCTGGCGTGGATAACCAACTGGCGTCCGCTTCAGGCAGGAAGTTGATCACCGTACCGACTTTGAGTTTCTCCAGAAGTGGCATCGCATCCTTGTCCGGCAAGGCGCTGCGGTAAAGCGTCGGCGACATCTGGAAGAGGTTGTATTGCTTCTCGACCGGTTGAGCCCATTCTGCAGGGCGCTGCATCAAGCTGTCGTCAGCAAGTGCCGGTGCCAGGTTAACGAGTGCAACCAGCGACAGGCATATCGCAGATAAAAATCGTGGTAAAGGCATGCTTGAGTGACCGTTCAGAAAGGGACGGAAAGATAGTGGCAAGGATCAGGCATGTACGGTCAAAGGCCTGTGAGCGGACCGTCAAAGAATCGTGAAGCCGCGGTCAGGATTACATTCAGTGTGATAAACGCTTTGAACGGCTCGTTCAGTGCAGCTCCATGGTCAAACACCCCCAACAACTACTCGAAACTCGGGTAGTTCAGCGGGAAGATGACAAGGATACGCTATGCCCGGAGGAGCAATTATTTGTTGTTGATAAAAGGCGGGCGGAAGATTCAGGCTTTAAAGTGTTGCCTTGTCCTTTATATTAAATGTCACGGAGAGGGCTCCAGAAAGCATATTGGTGCGCGGCTCAATTGTTATGTTTGGATACTTTTCTGATTTAATTGGCTTGATAGTTATTTGTATTTCTTCCAACGAATCTCCAATGCATGCGGTAGCCCGCATGTATTCAGCAATCAGAAAGTCAGAACTCATGGATTGACGATACTGGCATAGGCCTTGGTCACCGTCTGTGGAAACAGCAGTGTAAAACTCCGAGCCTACCAAACTTTCAATTTGAGCTTCATTTTCCGCGTCCCAACTGAATTCCTTTCGAGCCAGTTGCAGTGAAATCAGTGTGTTTGGCTCCGAAGGACCCGGTTGCATAAGTTGCAGGAAGATACCGTGCTGATTAAAAAGCGACATAAATAAATATTTTATTTATTTATCTGACTATATGCTTCCTTAGTTTTATTTTCATTTGTTGAACAAGTAAATTCATGAGGCCCTGAAATCAGATGAAGGGCTGAGCGGTACTGGTCGATACGCAGTGAGTCATGTACTGTATGGATATACAGATACGGGAATCCGCCGATGGTTAGCTCTCTGCCCCCACGTGGTCGCGGCACCGCGACCAACCCGCACAACCGCTTTGCCCCCAGCCATTCGGTGGCCGAAGACGACGGCTGGTATCAGGAGGTGCCGATTACCCAAGGTACCGAGGTGAGCATCGAAACGGCGAAAACCATCATCACCCGCAATAGCTCGCCGGACTTGCCGTTCGATCGTTCGATCAATCCCTATCGCGGCTGCGAGCATGGTTGTATCTATTGCTACGCAAGGCCAAGCCACGCCTATTGGGACATGTCTCCAGGGCTGGATTTCGAAACCAGGCTGATCGCCAAGACCAACGCCGCGCAGGTGCTGGAAGAACAACTGTCCCGGCGTGGATATCAATGTGCGCCGATCAACCTCGGTTCCAACACCGACCCGTATCAGCCGATTGAGCGTGAATACAAGATCACCCGGCAGACCCTCGAAGTGCTCCTGCGTTACCGGCACCCGGTGACCATCGTCACCAAGGGCTCGCTGATTCTTCGCGACCTGGACCTGCTGACCGAGCTTGCCAGCCATAGACTGGTGGCGGTAATGATCAGCCTGACCACCCTGGACGACGAACTCAAGCGCATCCTCGAACCCCGCGCCGCAGCGCCCAAGGCCCGGTTGCGGGCGATCAGGGTCATGCGCGATGCAGGCATCCCGGTGGGGGTACTGTGTTCACCGATGATTCCGATGATCAACGACAGCGAACTCGAAAGCCTGCTCGCCGAGGCCCATGACGCCGGGGCACAGAGCGCCGCTTACATGATGTTGCGCCTGCCGCTTGAAGTGGCGCCCCTGTTCGAGGAGTGGCTGGCGGCCCACTACCCCCAACGGGCGGCGCACGTCCTGAGCCTGATTCGCCAGAGTCGTGGTGGCGAGCTTTATGACAGCCGCTTTGGTGCGCGGATGCGCGGTGAAGGCCCGTTTGCGGACTTGCTGGCGCAGCGCTTTGCCAAAGCGATCAAACGGCTGGGACTCAATCACCGGGAGGGGTTCAATCTGGACTGCGAAGCCTTTTGTCCGCCGGGTCGCCAAATGTCGCTGATTTGAGGACAATTGGCCTATGGTTGAGTACTGGTGAGCGTGCTCACGCATTACGCTGGTCACGTTTTTTGTGACCTGTAACACACGTTCTAGAGCGGTTCATTCAGTTTGAATTAAGATTTTGCCGCTACCTTGTTCACCGAGTGACTGATGGGTCGAGATGTTTGGCCTGGATGTTTTTTAACCAGCCACAGGCTTCACACGGAACCACACGGGATGACTCCCTGACTCCGCCAATGAGGATGAATCATGAGTGACAAGGATAAACAGCCGTTGGCTGCGTCGGCTTCAGCTCAATCCGAGGCCGAAACCGCCGATGCAGCATTGCAGCATATCGTTGACGGCTTTTTGCATTTTCATCATGAGGTCTTTCCCCAGCAGGAAGAGCTCTTCAAGAAACTCGCCACGGCCCAGCGGCCACGAGCGATGTTCATTGCCTGCGCCGATTCGCGCATCGTTCCCGAGTTGATCACCCAGAGCTCCCCAGGCGACCTGTTCGTGACCCGCAATGTCGGTAACGTCGTACCGCCTTACGGGCAAATGAACGGTGGTGTTTCCACGGCCATCGAGTACGCCGTACTGGCTCTGGGGGTGCATCACATCATCATTTGCGGGCATTCCGACTGTGGCGCCATGCGTGCGGTGCTAAACCCGGACAGTCTGGAAAAAATGCCCACGGTCAAAGCCTGGTTGCGTCATGCCGAAGTGGCCAAAACCATGGTGCAGGAGAACTGCAACTGCGCTAACGAAAGCGAAAGCATGCACGTCCTCACCGAAGAGAATGTGATCGCCCAATTGCAGCATCTGCGCACCCATCCATCGGTGGCCTCGCGCATGGCCAACGGTCAGCTGTTTATCCACGGCTGGGTCTACAACATCGAAACCAGCGAAATCAAAGCGTACGACGCCGATCAAGGCTGTTTCCTGCCGCTCAATGGCAGCCTGCCAATTCCCGTGGCGACGCCCAAAGCGCGCTTCTAAATCCTCCTAAATCGTTGTGTGGTTTAGCCGAGGCTGCCGTTCAGGCAGCCTGGCTTTGCCATGCCTGAAGAAAACTTCGGGAGACTCACCATGCGTGCTGCTCGACTCAAAGCTGTTCTGCCACGGGAGCTGCTGGCTTCGGTGGTTGTGTTCCTGGTCGCCCTGCCCCTATGCATGGGCATCGCGATTGCCTCGGGGCTGCCGCCGGCCAAGGGGCTGATCACCGGCATCATCGGTGGTCTGGTCGTTGGCTGGTTGGCCGGCTCGCCGCTACAGGTCAGCGGCCCGGCGGCGGGCCTGGCCGTTCTGGTATTTGAACTGGTCCGCCAACACGGCATTGCCATGCTCGGGCCCATTTTGTTGCTGGCGGGTTTGCTGCAATTGATGGCCGGTCGCTTGAAACTGGGATGCTGGTTTCGGGTGACGGCGCCTGCGGTGGTGTACGGCATGCTGGCCGGGATTGGCGTGCTGATCGTCCTGTCTCAGGTGCATGTGATGCTGGATGCCGTGCCCAAGCCCTCGGGCCTGGATAACCTGGCAGCCTTCCCGGCGGCGCTGGCTCAGGCGTTGCCCACGTTTGGCTGGCAAGCCGGTTTGCTAGGTTTGTCGACGATTGCTGTCATGTGGCTGTGGGAAAAATACCGTCCGCAATCCCTGCGCTTCATTCCTGGCGCGCTACTCGGCGTCGGTCTGGCCACGCTTGCCAGCCTGGTGTTGGCGTTGCAGGTCAAACGGGTTGAGGTGCCGGCCAACCTGACGGAAGCCATCGACTGGCTGAAACCGGCGGATCTGCTCAACCTAGTGGATCCAACCTTGCTCTCGGCCGCGGCGGTTGACCGCATGCACAGTGGCCAGCGCTCGGATTTCGACCGGGAATTGTCGGCACAAGGTGTCGGCAACATGTTGTGTGGCCTGTTCGGCGCATTGCCAATGACCGGCGTTATCGTGCGCAGTTCGGCGAATTTACAGGCCGGAGCATCCACGCGTTTTTCGACCATTCTCCACGGCCTGTGGCTGCTGGCGTTCGTGCTGTTGTTGTCCAGCGTGCTGCAAAGCATTCCGGTGGCAAGCCTGGCGGGCGTGCTGGTGTACACCGGCTCCAAACTGGTGGATCTCAAGGTTTTTCGTGGTTTGGCCCGGTATGGTCGGGCGCCGATGTTCACTTACGCGGCAACTGCGCTCGCCATCGTTTTCACGGATCTGCTGACGGGCGTATTGATTGGCTTCGGCCTGACGTTGTTGAAACTGGCACTGAAAGCCTCTCGCTTGAAGATCAGCCTGATCGACCTGCGTCAGGAAGGGGAAATGGAATTGCGCCTGGTGGGCGCGGCGACCTTCCTCAAAGTGCCGGCGCTGACCCAGGTGTTGGGCAGTATTGCGCCGGGCACTACGGTGCATGTGCCGCTCAACAATTTGAGTTACATCGATCACTCGTGCCTGGAGCTGCTGGAGGATTGGGGGCGGGCGAATGCGGCCAAGGGCTCGAAGCTGTTGATTGAATCGCGGGGATTGAAGCGAAGGTTGGAGGGGCGGGTACGGACGAATACCGGCATTGGTGCAGTTGGCTGAGGTTCCTGTGCAGGAGCGAGCTTGCTCGCTCCTGCAGGGGAATTTTATTTACCGATGGATCAGGCAGCCGGCTGATCCAGTTCCAGTCCTACGCCCAAACGGCGGGACATGCACGGCCAGCGTTTCCACGCGGCGCCGGTGTCCGGGCTGTTGAGCTTCTCACGGTAGGCTTCCACCGATTCCAGCGCGAAGCTTTCGTCGTTGAGCATCTCGTCGATGGCGTGATGCACCGCCTCGTCCAGTTGGTTGGCAAATTCCTCACCGATCAATTGGTGAGCAATCAGGTTGGCGACAGTCATGTCCAAGGGGATCAGTGGCTGGTCGAAATGCTTGATGTACAGGTCGTTGACCTCTTCGACAAACCGGTGCGCCAGGTAGGCTTCATCCAGCAGGCTGTCGAGCCCCACATGACCGGCCATGATGGCTGGTGGCTGTAGGAAGTACTGCTCGGCGATGTTCAGCACCGGTTTGATCTGTGACTCGATGCCCGCTTCCCTGGCGACGTCATTGGCGGCGTCCAGCAGATCAGGAACTTCATTGATGTAAGCGGCGACAAAACGCGTCAGCACGCCATTGGCGTCCGCTTCCGGCAACTGGATCGCCGGGTGTAGATGAGGCAGTTTACTTTCCAGCTGACGCGTCAGCTGGCCGGTCTCGGCTTCGTGTTGTTGGGCTTTTTGGATCTGCTCGCGCAATGCGGCGGTGTTCATGAAAACTCCAGGAAACAAGGCAATGAAATAGGGAAGACATAACTTAGCTGGCTTATGAAAAATGCTAAGACGCATTTGTCATAATTATTTCATCCTTGAGACGGCCCCGTTATATCGATTGGCCACCACTCGTCTGCATCCTTCTCCATTCGTGCCCTGCAAAGCAAGTTAATGCTGTTTCAGATGATTTACGCCTCCGCGTTGCGAGGTCGGAGGTGCTGTCTATACTCGGGTTGGAATGGAGTTAGCTGATAACGCCCGACTGCATGTGCAGCAAGGCCCGGCGATTCAAGTTCGTAGTCTGATGCAGCCGCTCCCTTGCCGCAGGTGAAAGCCGGCGGGATAACAAGAACGATAAGGGGAACCCGCAATGATGCGACATCCACATGTCTGGATGGGCCTCCTGTTGTGGTCGATTTTCAGTCAGGCGCAAGCGGCCTGGACTGTGAATATGGCGCCTGGAGCGACTGAAATCAGTCACGCAGTATTCGACCTGCACATGACCATTTTCTGGATCTGTGTGGTGATCGGCATCATCGTTTTTGGTGCCATGTTCTGGTCGATGATTCTCCACCGCCGCTCAACCGGGCAGGTGGCCGCCAAATTTCATGAAAGCACCACCGTTGAAATCCTCTGGACCATCGTGCCCTTCCTGATCCTGGTGGCCATGGCGATTCCCGCTACCGCGACCCTGATCAGGATGTACGACGCCAGCGAGCCGGAAATCGATATCCAGATCACCGGCTACCAGTGGAAGTGGCACTACAAGTACCTGGGCCAGGACGTCGAGTTCTTCAGCAACCTGACCACCCCCCAAGATCAAATCCACAACAAGGAAGCCAAGAGCGAGCACTATTTGCTCGAAGTCGACAAACCATTGGTGCTGCCGGTCGGCACCAAGGTGCGCTTCCTGGTGACCTCCGCCGACGTGATCCACTCCTGGTGGGTGCCGGCTTTCGCGGTCAAGCGCGATGCGATTCCCGGGTTCGTCAATGAAGCCTGGACCCGCATCGACAAGCCCGGCATCTACCGTGGCCAGTGCGCCGAGTTGTGCGGCAAGGATCACGGCTTCATGCCGACCGTGGTCGAGGTCAAGGAAAAGGCCGATTACGAAAAATGGCTGGCCGATCGCAAGGTCGAGGTCGCGCAGCTCAAAGAGCTGACCAGCAAGGAATGGACGCTCGACGAACTCAAGGATCGCGGCGACAAGGTCTATCACACCACCTGCGTGGCCTGTCACCAGGCCGAAGGCCAGGGCCTGCCGCCGATGTTCCCGGCACTCAAGGGCTCGAAAATCGCCACCGGGCCGAAAGAGGCTCACCTGAGCCTGGTCTTCCATGGCAAGCCCGGCACCGCGATGGCGGCGTTCGGCAAGCAACTCTCGGAAGTCGATATCGCGGCGGTCGTGACCTATGAACGTAATGCCTGGGGCAACAACAAAGGCGACATGGTCACGCCAAAAGAAGTGCTGGAGCTGAAACAGGCGGAAAGCAAATGACCCGGTCTATTGCGCACGTACGGAACCGGTCGGGGCTACGCACCCCGGCTTGCCCAGCCCATCTGTTTGCAGGAGACAGGACATGACTGCTGTAATCGATGAACATGTTCATACCGCCACCGACCACGCCCACGGCCCCGCCAAGGGCCTGATGCGTTGGGTGCTGACCACCAACCACAAGGACATTGGCACGCTGTACCTGTGGTTTGCGTTCTCCATGTTCCTGCTGGGCGGCTCGTTCGCGATGGTGATTCGCGCCGAACTGTTCCAGCCGGGACTGCAAATCGTCCAGCCGGAATTCTTCAACCAGATGACCACCATGCATGGCCTGGTGATGGTCTTCGGTGCGGTAATGCCGGCCTTCGTCGGCCTCGCCAACTGGATGATCCCGCTGATGATCGGCGCGCCGGACATGGCCCTGCCGCGGATGAACAACTTCAGCTTCTGGCTGTTGCCGGCAGCGTTCCTGCTGATGGTATCGACCCTGTTCACCGCCGGCGGCGGGCCGAACTTCGGCTGGACCTTCTATGCCCCGCTGTCGACGACTTACGCGCCGGAAAGCGTGACCTTCTTCATCTTCGCCATCCACTTGATGGGGATCAGTTCGATCATGGGGGCGATCAACGTGATCGCGACCATCCTCAACCTGCGCGCCCCCGGCATGACGCTGATGAAAATGCCGCTGTTTGTCTGGACCTGGCTGATCACCGCGTTCCTGTTGATCGCGGTGATGCCGGTACTGGCGGGCTGCGTGACCATGATGCTGATGGACATCCACTTCGGCACCAGCTTCTTCAGTGCCGCCGGTGGCGGGGACCCGGTGTTGTTCCAGCATGTGTTCTGGTTCTTCGGTCACCCCGAGGTGTACATCATGATCCTGCCGGCGTTCGGCGCCGTCAGCTCGATCATTCCGGCCTTTTCGCGCAAGCCATTGTTCGGCTACACGTCGATGGTCTACGCCACGGCGAGTATCGCGTTCCTGTCGTTCATCGTGTGGGCGCACCACATGTTCGTGGTCGGCATTCCGCTGGTGGGTGAACTGTTCTTCATGTACGCCACGTTGCTGATTGCGGTGCCCACCGGGGTCAAGGTGTTCAACTGGGCCAGCACCATGTGGCAAGGCTCGCTGACCTTCGAGACGCCGATGCTGTTCGCCGTGGCGTTCGTGATCCTGTTCTCCATCGGCGGTTTCTCCGGGTTGATGCTGGCCATCGCCCCGGCGGACTTCCAGTACCAGGACACCTACTTTGTGGTCGCGCACTTCCACTATGTGCTGGTGCCGGGGGCGATCTTCGGGATCTTCGCTTCGGCCTATTACTGGATGCCGAAATGGACCGGCCACATGTACGACGAAACCCTCGGCAAGCTGCATTTCTGGCTGTCGTTCATCGGCATGAACATGGCTTTCTTCCCGATGCACTTCGTGGGGCTGGCGGGCATGCCGCGGCGAATCCCGGATTACAACCTGCAATTCGCCGACTTCAACATGGTGTCGTCGATCGGCGCATTCATGTTCGGCGCCACGCAGATCTTCTTCCTGTTCATTGTGATCAAGACCATTCGCGGCGGCCCCCAGGCACCGGCCAAACCGTGGGATGGGGCTGAAGGCCTGGAGTGGAGCATCCCGTCGCCGGCGCCATATCACACCTTCACTACGCCGCCGGAAGTGAAATGAACACCACAACCCTTGTAGGAGCGAGCTCGCTCGCGATGAGTGTCAACGATAACGCTGGAAGCCTGATACCCCGCGGCGTTCTCAGGTTTTTCGCGAGCGAGCTCGCTCCTACAGGGTTTGGTGTAGAGGCTGGAAATCATGGTTGACTCGATTTCGATGAAGAAGCTGGTCACCCGGCTATTGCTTGTGGTGGCGGCGATGTTTGTCTTCGGCTTTGCGCTGGTGCCGATCTACGACGTGATGTGCAAGGCCTTCGGCATCAACGGCAAGACTGCCGGGCAATACGAGGGTGAGCAAACGGTCGACACTTCGCGGCAGGTGCGTGTGCAGTTTCTGTCGACCAATACAGCCGATATGCCCTGGGACTTCTATCCCAAGGGCGAGGAACTAGTGGCCCATCCGGGGGCGGTGAACGAAATGATCTTCATCGCCCACAACCCCACCGACAAGCCGATGAGTGCCCAGGCCGTGCCGAGCATCGCGCCCAGCACCGCGGCGGCGTACTTCCACAAGACCGAATGTTTCTGCTTTACCCAGCAAGTGCTGCAGCCCGGTCAACGGATTGAGATGCCGGTACGTTTCATCGTTGACCGTGACATGCCCAAGGATGTGAAGCACCTGACGCTGTCTTACACGCTGTTCGATATCACCGCCCGACATCCACCGGTAGCTGTAAACACTGGCGGCTGAGCGTGCCCGATAAGGAGAACAATAAATGGCAACTCATGAACATTATTACGTTCCCGCCCAGAGCAAATGGCCGATCATCGCCACGCTCGGCATGGTCACTACTGTGTACGGCCTGGCCACCTGGTTCAACGATCTGAAAGCGGCGCGCCCGGAATCCCACGGGCCGCTGATCTTCTTCGTTGGCGGATTGCTGCTGGCCTACATGCTGTTCGGCTGGTTTGGTACGGTGATCAAGGAAAGTCGCGGCGGTTTGTACAGCCCGCAGATGGATCGCTCGTTCCGCTGGGGCATGAGCTGGTTCATTTTCTCGGAGGTGATGTTCTTCATCGCCTTTTTCGGAGCGCTGTTTTATGTGCGCAACATTTCCGGCCCGGCCCTCGGTGGTGAAGGCGCCAAAGGCATCGCACACATGCTGTGGCCGAACTTCCAGTTCACTTGGCCGCTGCTGGACAACCCCGACTCGAAACTGTTTCCGCCGCCCAAGGAAGTCATCAGCCCCTGGGGCCTGCCGCTGCTCAACACTGTGTTGCTGGTGAGCTCCAGCGTGACCGTGACCATCGCCCACCATGCCTTGAAAAAGGGTCATCGCGGCGCACTGAAGCTATGGTTGGCGCTCACCGTGTTGCTGGGCTGCGCGTTCCTCACCTTCCAGGCCGAAGAGTACATGCACGCCTACCACGAACTGGGTCTGACCCTGGGCTCGGGCATCTACGGCGCGACCTTCTTCATGCTCACCGGATTTCACGGCGCCCACGTAACCATCGGCACCATCATCCTGTTCGTGATGCTGATGCGGATCATGCGTGGGCACTTCGACAGCGAGCACCAGTTCGGCTTCGAAGCGGCGAGCTGGTACTGGCACTTCGTGGATGTGGTGTGGATCGGGCTGTTCGTTTTCGTCTATGTGCTTTAGAGCAGCTTGCAGGAGCGAGCTTGCTCGCTCCTGCAGCTACCACGGGACATGGGACACCAACTGGCCGCTGTAAAAGCCCCAGGTAATCAAGCCAAGGGTAAGGGCGGCCAGGGTCACACGAACACTCAAGGCAATGACGAGGCGGTTTGAGCGGCTGTCGTCCTTGACCAGAAAAAACAGGCCGCTGAACAGGCTGACAATCGTGGCAATCAGCATCAGGACGATGGCTGCTTTGAGCATGGTTAAGACTCCGGGGGGAGAAGCGATGCACTTAAGTATAGCTATCGCGATGACCGACTTTCTGGCGATGCCATGAAGCGCTTTCGGCCGGGTATCGTGCCAACGCTGGTGGTCGCGCTGTTGCTGCCGCTACTGGTGTCCCTGGGGTTCTGGCAATTGAGCCGGGGCGCGGAGAAACGCGCGCTGCTGCAAACCTACGCCGAGCGCCGGGCTGCCGAGCCGATGGCCAGCACCGAACTGCAGTACACCACTGACCCTGCCTTTCGCCGGATTCGCCTGCACGGCCAGTTCGATGCCGAACACAGCCTGCTGCTGGACAACAGTCAACGCAACGGCAAGGTCGGCGTCGAGCTGTTGCAACCGTTTCACGATCAGGCCACCGGGCTTTGGCTGCTGGTCAATCGCGGCTGGTTGCCATGGCCGGAGCGCCGCACACCACCTCAATTCAAGACACCCACCGAAGCGGTAAGCCTCGACGCATGGGTCTACGTTCCCCCCGGTGCGACGTTCCAATTGCACGCGGATCCCTCAACGTTGACATGGCCGAAGCTGATTACGGCCGTTGAGCCAACCAGGCTCTGGACTGCACTGAACCGCGAAGGTTTTGCCTACGAACTACGCGCCGAAACCGGCCCTGCCACCTATCAGGCGGACTGGCCGGTGGTCGCCACGGGGCCGGAAAAACACATCGCTTATGCCGTGCAGTGGTTCGCCATGGCGATTGCCCTGTTCGGTCTTTATCTCTATCTCGGCTGGCACAACGCAAAGGAGAAACACCATGGGAGCGGCCATGAATCCACCCAGCATGTCTGAGGCGAAACCGTCGGTAAACCGGCGCAAGGGCCGCTTGCAACTGCTGCTGATCCTGCTCGGGGTGATCGGTCCGATGATCCTCGCCACCGGCATGTACAAGCTGAACTTCTGGGTGCCCGAGGTCCGCAGTTATCACGGCGAACTGATCGGCAATGGCCAGACCCGTGCCGATATCGGCGTGCCGGCCCAGGAGGATCGTTGGCAGATGCTGGTGACGGCGCCCAAGGATTGCGCGGTGGACTGCCAGCAACTGGTGTATCTGGCGCGACAGATCCAGATCGGCCTCGGTCGCGACGCGTCCCGCGCCAGCCATGCATTGGCCGTCGCACAGACGTTGAGCAGCGATTACGAGACTAAACTTCAACGCGAGTACCCGCAGTTGCAACGCTATTCACTGGACTTGCCGACCTACATTAAAGGCGCTCAGAGCAATGACGCGCCGCACCTGTGGATCATCGACCCTCACGGCAATCTGGTGCTGCGCTACGACCCGTCGGTGAAAGGCAAGGACCTGCTCAACGATCTGCGTCACCTGCTGAAACTGTCGAACATCGGATAAGGGCATCGTCATGGCCAAGCCTGGATTTCGCCTCGCGCTGTTTGCCACCTTGCTGGCACTGATTGTGGTGTTGCTCGGCGCCTACACCCGCCTGACCCACGCCGGTCTCGGCTGCCCGGACTGGCCTGGCTGCTATGGCTTCATCAGCGTGCCGAAAAGCGAAGCCCAGCTGGCCCATGCCGAATTGCATTTCCCGGACACTCCGGTCGAGGCCCACAAGGGCTGGAACGAGATGATCCACCGCTACTTCGCCGGCACACTGGGGATGTTGATCGCGGTGCTGGCCGGTCGCGCGTGGGTGCATCGCCGCCATCCGGGGCAACCGGTGAAGTTGCCGTTGTTTCTGTTGGGGGTGGTTGTTGGCCAGGCCGCTTTCGGCATGTGGACGGTAACGCTCAAGCTCTGGCCGCAGGTGGTCACCGGGCATTTGCTCGGCGGCTTTGCGACCCTGAGCTTGCTGTTTCTGCTGACCTTGCGCCTGTCCGGCGTGCTGCCGGCGCTGACCGTGCCACGACGCTTGCAGTACTGGGCGACAGCGGGGCTGTTGCTGGTGATCGGGCAAATCGCCCTCGGCGGCTGGGTCAGTTCCAATTACGCCGCCGTGGCCTGCATCGACTTTCCGACGTGTCACGGCCAGTGGTTGCCACCGGCCGACTTCGCCAACGGCTTTCACTTGACTCAACACATCGGCCCGAACTATCTCGGCGGGCAACTGGACAGCAACGCCCGTACGGCCATCCACCTGACCCATCGCATCGGTGCGTTGCTGGTCACCCTGGTATTGCTCGGTCTGGCCTGGCAATTGAAGGTGGTCGGCATGACACGCCTGGCAGGTCTGGTGCTGATCGCGCTGGGTGCACAAATCACCCTGGGCATCAGCAACGTGCTGTTCCATCTGCCGTTGCTGGTGGCCGTCGCGCATAACGCGGGCGGCGCGGCGCTGTTGCTGACCATGGTGTTGGTCAATTACCACGCCCGAACCAGTCTGGTCCGGGTCAAGCAGCCAGCGCGCTGGCACTTCAGCCCGCGTAAACACTCAGCCGGGCCCATAACAACAAAAGGAGAGACGCCATGGCGGTTCTGATCGGCGAACGTCCCAGTCAGGCGATCTGGCGTGACTACCTGGAACTGACCAAACCCAAAGTCGTGGTGCTGATGCTCATCACTTCACTGGTGGGAATGTTCCTCGCGACCCGTGCCGGGGTGCCATGGACAGTGCTGATTTTCGGCAACCTGGGCATCGCCCTGTGTGCCGGTGGCGCGGCGGCGGTCAACCATGTGGTGGACCGGCGCATCGACGCGATCATGGCGCGCACCCATAAACGGCCTCTGGCCGAAGGCCGGGTTTCGCCGACCGCCGCACTGACGTTCGCGCTGGTATTGGCGGCCCTCGGGCAAGCCATGCTGCTGGCGTTTACCAACCCGCTGACCGCGTGGCTGACCCTGGCCTCGCTGCTCGGCTACGCGGTGATCTACACCGGATTTCTCAAGCGTGCGACCCCGCAGAACATCGTCATCGGCGGTCTGGCGGGTGCCGCGCCGCCGTTGCTCGGCTGGACCGCTGCCACCGGTCACGTCAGCGCCGAGCCGCTGCTGCTGGTGCTGATCATCTTCGCCTGGACCCCGCCGCACTTCTGGGCGCTGGCGATCCATCGCAAGGAGGAATACGCCAAGGCGGACATCCCGATGCTGCCGGTCACCCATGGCGAGCACTACACCAAGATTCATATCCTGCTTTATACCTTCGCGCTGCTCGCGGTCAGCCTGATGCCCTACGTGATCCATATGAGCGGCACGCTCTACCTGGTGTGCGCGCTCGGGCTGGGTGCGCGGTTTCTGCAATGGGCCGTGGTGCTGTACCGTGGCACTCGGCCGCACGCGGCGATCAACACGTTCAAGTACTCTATCTACTACTTGTTCCTGCTGTTTATCGCCCTGCTCGTAGACCACTACTTACTGTTGACCCTATGACTCGAACCCAGAAAACCGTCTTCATACTCGTCGCCCTGATCGCACTGATCCTGGGGCTGACCGTCAACAAGGTGCTGTCCGGGAAAAACCAGGGCGATCCGACGGCGCTGATCGACGCCGGCATCATTTTGCTGCCGCAGAGCCGTAATCTGCCGGACGTGACGATGACCAATCAGGACGGCCAGCCGGTCACGATCAATGAATTGAAGGGCAAGTGGAGCCTGCTGTTCTTCGGCTACACCTTCTGCCCGGACATCTGCCCGACCACTCTCGCCCAACTGCGACAGATCAAGAGCGAGTTGCCGCCCGAGGCGGTGGATAAACTGCAAATCGTGCTGGTCAGCGTCGACCCCAATCGCGATACGCCCAAGCAGCTCAAGCAGTACCTGGGCTACTTCGACCCGCAGTTCGTCGGCCTGACGCCAGCGTCGACCGAAGAGCTGCAAAAGGTCGCCAATGCGGTGAGCATTCCGTACATTCCGGCGGACACCAGCAAGCCGAATTACACCGTCGACCACAGCGGCAACCTCGCGGTGATCGGGCCGGATGGTACCCAGCGCGGCTTCATCCGCGCGCCGTTGAACAATGCGAAGCTGGTGGCGCAGTTGCCGGTGATGCTCAAACGACCGTAAAAATTCCGCTAAACCTGTGGGAGCGGGCTTGCCCGCGATAGCGGGCGGACATTCAATATAGATGCTGGCAATGATGGCCCTATCGCGGGCAAGCCCGCTCCCACAAGGTCTGTATTCCAGGCATAAAAAAACGGGGACGCATTCAATGCGCCCCCGTTTTTTTCAATCGAATCAGATCAGAACGCCGGCACCACTGCGCCTTTGTACTTCTCGAGGATGAAGGCCTTCACTTCCGGGCTGTGCAGGGCCGCCACCAGTTTCTTCATCGCTTCGCTGTCCTTGTCGTCCGGACGAGCCACCAGGATGTTCACGTACGGCGAATCGCTGCCTTCGATCACTAGCGCATCCTTGGCCGGATCGAGCTTGGCTTCCAGCGCGTAGTTGGTGTTGATCAGCGCGAGGTCGACCTGGGTCAGCACGCGTGGAATGGTCGCGGCTTCCAGTTCACGGATTTTCAGGTCCTTGGTGTTCTCGGTGATGTCCTTGACGGTCGACAGGATGTTGTTCGAATCCTTCAACTTGATCACGCCGGCCTTGGCCAGCAGCAACAGCGCACGGCCGCCGTTGGTGGCGTCGTTGGGGATGACCACGTTGGCGCCGCCAGGCAGTTCAGCGAGGGTCTTGTACTTGCTGGAGTAAGCGCCCAGGGGTTCCAGGTGCACGCCGGCAACCGACACCAGGTTGGTGCCCTTGGCCTTGTTGAACTCATCCAGGTAGGGCTGATGCTGGAAGAAGTTGGCGTCCAGGCGCTTTTCCGCGACCTGTACGTTCGGCTGGATGTAGTCGGTGAAGACCTTGACCTTCAGGTCCACGCCTTCCTTGGCCAGCGCCGGTTTAACGAACTCGAGAATTTCCGCGTGTGGGACCGGGGTCGCCGCGACCGTCAGAGTGTCGGCGGCGTGGGCGGAAAAGGCTGCAACGGCAGCGAACGCGACGAGTAGTTTTTTCATTCAGCTAACTCCATGTGAGGCGCCCGTTCGGCGCCTGCCAGCGAATGGCCGGCTCATGTCTTACTTACGGGAAAAATGGACGACCAACTTGTCGCCAACGGTTTGCAGTACCTGAACCAGTACCAGCAGCAACACCACTGTCACCACCATTACATCGGTCTGGAAGCGCTGGTAACCGAAGCGGATCGCCAGGTCACCCAGACCACCTGCGCCGACCACACCGGCCATCGCCGTGTAGGACACCAGTGTAATAGCTGTCACCGTGATCGCTGCGAAGATGCCCGGACGGGCTTCTGGCAACAGTGCATTGGTAATGATCTGCCGCGTGGTCGCGCCCATGGCCTGGGTTGCTTCGATGATGCCGCGATCGACTTCACGCAGGGCGGTTTCCACCAGGCGGGCGAAGAATGGCGTGGCGCCGACCACCAGCGGCGGGATCGCACCGGCTACACCGAGGGACGTGCCGGTGATCAACACAGTGAACGGAATCATCACGATCAGCAGAATGATGAACGGCAGCGAACGCAGAATGTTCACTACCAGCGACAACATCGCATAGACGCCTTTGGCTTCCAGCAACTGGCGCGGGCTGCACAGGAACAGCAGCACACCCAGCGGCAAGCCGAGCAGCACGGTGAACAACAGCGAACCGCCGAGCATCAGCAGGGTGTCGCCGGTGGCCAGCCAGATTTCGAGCCAGTCGATATTGGCGAAGAAACTTGTCAGGGCTTCCATTAGCGCAGCACCTCCATGTGGACGTCCGCTGCGGTGAAGCGTGCGAAGGCCGCTTCCATGTCACCGCCGGTCACCGCCAAGGTCAGTTGCCCGTAAGGGACGTCTTTGATGCGGTCGATACGGCCAGCCAGAATGCTGTAGTCCACACCGGTTTCCCGGGCGACGGTGCCCAGCAACGGCGCGTAGGTCGCTTCGCCCTGGAAGGTCAGACGTACGATGCGACCCGGGACATGGGCAAAGTCGTCACGCTGTTCGCTTTCGTCGATGTGCTCGTCTTCTTGCACGAAGCGCTTGGTGGTCGGGTGCTTCGGATGCAGGAACACCTCGGCCACCGAACCTTGCTCGACGATCACGCCGGCATCCATTACTCCGACCTGGTCGCAGACCCGGCGGATCACGTCCATTTCATGGGTGATCAGCACGATGGTCAGCTTCAACTCGCGATTGATCTCGGCCAGCAACTGCAGGACCGACGCCGTGGTTTGCGGGTCGAGGGCGCTGGTGGCTTCATCGCACAGCAAAATTTTCGGCTTGGTCGCCAGGGCGCGGGCAATGCCGACGCGCTGCTTTTGCCCGCCGGACAATTGCGCCGGGTACTTGTTGGCGTGATCGGACAAACCGACCCGGGCCAGCAATTCGGCGACGCGACGGTCGATGTCGCTGCGGGACAGTTCACCCGCCAGCGTCAGCGGCAGCGCGACGTTGTCGGCAACGGTCTTGGAGGCCAACAGGTTGAAGTGCTGGAAGATCATCCCGACCTGTTGACGGAAACGGCGCAGGCCGTTGGCGTCGAGTGCGGTGACTTCTTCACCGTCGACGGTGATCTTGCCGCCACTGGCGTTTTCCAGGCGATTGATCAGACGCAGCAGGGTACTTTTTCCTGCGCCGGAATGACCGATCAAGCCGAAAACCTGCCCGTTCTCAATCGTCAGACTGGTCGGATGCAGGGCGGGGATTTCCTTACCGGCGACGCGGTAGGTTTTATGGACGTTTTGAAACTCGATCACGTAGCGAACCTTGTGGGGCGCGTTAAAAAAGGGTCAGCGGTTAGCCGGGCGCGCATTTTAGCCTGTCCGTATAGAGGTTCTTAGCATTTATTTCGCATTTGTCCTGTCATTTGGCAATAACGCGAAGGCGAAGGCCAAAGGAATTCCGGCTTGAAATCCTCTTGCGAGGAAGGACGTCTTCACAAGCAAGCCCTCTCCCACAATGGTTCTGCGTCGATCACAGATCCAGTGTGTGGGAGCGAGCCTGCTCGCGATGCTTTCAGGGTTTGCGCGGACTCAGCACCATCTGCGCCGGAACACTGCGCAAAATCTGCCGCTCCAGCTTCAGATCAAACTCAGGATCGAGTTTCTTCACCCGTTTGGTCAGCAAATTAGCCAGCCAAGGGTAATCATTGGTGCGCGGAGCCTGAATGCTCACGTCGCACTGAAAATTCACCACATCGGCGGCGATGGCGTCCAGTTGGCGACGCAATTTGCCCATATCGTTGATATTCAGCGCGACCGTGGTGCTTTCAGCCGTTAGATCGATGACCTTGGCTTTTGGTTTGGCTTCGGCAGCCTTGAGGTCGGCTTCGGCTTTTTCCAGCTCGGCCTTGCGCGCCTGGGCAATCGAGCCGTTGACTCCACCGGTCAGCGCCGGAGCCTTGGGCATCAACGCGCGGGCACGGCTCAGGGCGGTCGCGGCGGCATCCACGTCACCCTTTTGCAACACAATCTGGCTGCGGCGCAGATAGGCTTCGGCCAGTTGCCGCTGGTATTGCTCAAGGGAAGCATCGGTAGGCGATTCGGCCTGCATGGCTGCCAATTGGTCTTCGGCGGTGGCCAGTTCATCGCTGGCGATGTTTTGTTCCAGCTGTACGATGGCCGCGGCCCGCGCATCGGCGGCCACGGTGGCCGCCGGTGGCGTGCTTTGGCAGGCGCCCAGCAGCAAAGAAAATGCGACAAGGAGCAGATAACGGGAGGCGAACGACTTCATTCCTGCGACTCTCTATTTGCGCAAAAAACGAGCAAGTCTACACCCCTCGACGGGGCAGAACAAAACTCAGCAGAAACAGCACGGCGGCTGCCACCACAATCGACGGGCCGGCCGGGGTGTCCTTGAACCAGGACAGCGCCAGCCCGCCACACACGGCGAGTATGCCAAGCAGGCTCGCGCCCAGTGCCATCTGCTCCGGTGAGCGGGCATGACGTTGTGCCGCGGCAGCCGGGATAATCAGCAACGAAGTGATCAGCAACACGCCGACGATTTTCATTGCCACGGCAATCACTACGGCAATCAACAGCATCAGGGCCAGGCGCAATCCCGCCACCGGCAGGCCTTCGACCCTGGCCAGTTCTTCATGCACCGTGATCGCCAGCAATGGGCGCCACAACGCAACCAGCAAGCCCAGTACCGCAGCGCTCCCGCCAAGAATCCAGGCCAGATCGGTTGGACTGATTGCCAGCAGGTCGCCGAACAGATAGGCCATCAGGTCGATCCGCACTTCGTGCATGAAGCTTAGTACCACCAGGCCCAGAGAGAGCGTGCTGGGCGCAAGAATCCCCAAAAGCGTATCGGATGCCAAAGGCTGGCGTTGTTGCAATGTCACCAGCAACACCGCCAACAGCAAGCAGCCAACGGTGACGGCAACGGTCGGGCTGACATCCAGCAGGAAGCCCAGGGCCACGCCGAGCAATGCTGCGTGGGACAGCGTGTCGCCAAAATAGGCCATGCGCCGCCAGACCACGAAAGACCCCAGCGGGCCTGCGACGACGGCCAGGGCCAGGCCTGCAAGCAGGGCGTAGAGCAGAAAATCAGCCATGCTTGCAGCTATCTCCGTGAACATGGTTATGGCCCGAGCCGGGCGCCTTGACCACCGAGCCATGCAAGTCGTGGGCGTGGTCGTGATGGTGGTGATAAATCGCCAGGCTTTGTGCGTTTTTTCCGAACAGCTCGACGAAAGCCGGATCGCCGCTGACCTGCTCGGGATGGCCGGAGCAGCAGACGTGGCGATTGAGGCAAACCACCTGATCCGTGGTGCTCATCACCAGATGCAAATCGTGGGAGACCATCAGTACGCCGCAACCGTGGCGGTCGCGCAGGCGGGTAATCAGGCTGTACAGCTCGGCCTGACCGGCCACGTCGACACCCTGCACCGGCTCGTCGAGCACCAGCAATTCAGGTTCGCGCAACAAGGCCCGGGCCAGCAACACGCGTTGCATTTCGCCACCGGAAACGCTTTGCACCGGGCTGTCGATCACCTGTTCGGCGCCGACTTCCTTGAGTGCCGCCAAGGCCATCGCACGGTCTACGCCCGGCACCAGGCGCAAGAAACGCAGGACCGACAACGGCAAAGTCGGATCGACATGAAGTTTTTGCGGCATGTAACCGACCCGCAGCTTCGGCTTGCGCCAGACGCTGCCGCTGTCGGGTTTCAACAGGCCGAGCACGGCACGCACGAGTGTGGTCTTGCCGGCGCCGTTGGGGCCGATCAGGGTAACGATCTGCCCCGGCTCGACGCTCAGCTCAATGTTGTCCAGCACCGGTTGCCCGGCGAACGTGACGGCAACCTGCTCAAGACGGATCAGTGCGTTGCTCATCAAGCCCCCTGGCAGCCCGAGCAGAGACCGACCACTTCGACGGTCTGGCCTTCGACGACAAACCCGACATCCCTGGCACTGGCGATGATCGCGTCGCTGATGGATTTTTGCTCAAGTTCGATCGCAGCGTGGCATTGACGGCAGATCAGGAACTGACCCTGATGGGCATGTTCCGGGTGATTGCAGCCGATGAAGGCGTTGAGCGAGGAAATGCGATGGACCAGCCCGTTGTCCAGCAAGAAATCCAGCGCGCGGTACACCGTCGGCGGTGCGGCGCGGCGACCGTCCTGCTCGCTGAGGACCGCGAGAATGTCGTAGGCACCCAAGGGCTTGTGGCTTTGCCACACCAGTTCCAGCACTCGCCGGCGCAAGGCGGTCAGGCGCAGGCCTTGACGTGCGCACAGGGCATCGGCCTCGGACAAAGCGCTGTGAACGCAATGTGAGTGGTCGTGGGGGCGGCTGGCAATCGGTGTTTTTAGCATGAGCGGCGACGAGTTTTGTGAGAGACGTTATTATGTTACCCGTTCTCGCCTCTTCGAGTGGTCATCGTGTCCCGACTTTTTTCTATCTTTGTCGCAAGTTTTCTGCTGATCGGTTCGGCGCAGGCCGAGGTCAAGGTTCTTACCAGCATCAAGCCTCTGCAGTTGATCGCCGCGGCTGTGCAGGACGGCGTGGCGATTCCTGAGGTTTTGCTGCCGCCGGGTGCCTCGCCGCATAACTATGCGTTGCGCCCATCCGATGTGCGCAAGGTGCAATCGGTGGACCTGCTGTACTGGATCGGCCCGGACATGGAAGGTTTCCTGCCGCGCGTGCTCAATGGTCGTACGCTGCCCAGCGTCGCCGTGCAGGATTTGCCAGGCATGAAACTGCGCCGCTTTGCCGAAGATAGTCACTCCCACGCCGAAGAAGCCGACGAACACGACCACGATCACCGCCCGGGAAGCCTGGATGCGCATTTGTGGCTGTCGCCGGTTAACGCACGGGTCATTGCCGCGAAAATGGCGGCTGACCTGAGTGCCGCCGATCCTGACAATGCCGCGCGCTATCAGAGCAATCTGAAAGCCTTCGACGAGCGTCTCGATGCGCTGGATACGCGCCTGAAAGAGCGCCTGGCCGGAATTCAGGGCAAACCTTACTTCGTGTTCCACGAAGCTTTCGATTACTTCGAAGACGCTTATGGGCTCAAGCACGCGGGTGTGTTCAGCGTCGCAGCCGAAGTGCAACCCGGTGCCCAGCATGTCGCGACGATGCGCGCGCGTTTGCAGGAAGTCGGCAAGACCTGCGTGTTCAGCGAGCCACCGCTGCGTCCGCGCCTGGCGGAAACTCTGGTGGCGGGTTTGCCGGTGAAACTGGCTGAACTGGATGCGCTGGGCGGGTACACACCGGCGACTGCTCAGGGCTATGAGCAGGTGCTGGAGAAGTTGGGGAATGATCTGGCGGGGTGCCTGGAGTCGTTGTAATCGACACCGAACCCTGTGGGAGCGAACTTGCTCGCGAAGGCGGCTATACATTCAACATCAAAGTTGACTGAACCAGCGCTATCGCGAGCAAGCTCGCTCCCACAGGTCAAAACTTTTAAAGGGCGAAAGGCAGTAGGGTGCTGACCGTCTGCCGCTGCGCCAAACGCAGCTGGAACTCCATCGGATCGTGAATCAACACATCCTGTCCGGCGAACGATTCCGCCGCGATCAAACGGGACAACCAGAAGCGCACACATGCCACCCGCAACATGGTCGGCCACAACTCGGCTTCGGCCGCGGTAAACGGTCGCAAGGCCGCGTAGGCACCCAACAAGGCCCGCGCTCGCGGTCCATCGATCACGCCATCGTCGTCCGAGCACCAGTCGTTCAAGGCAATTGCCACGTCGTAGAGCATCGGCCCGGAGCAGGCGTTGTAGAAATCGATCAGCCCGGTAAGGTGCGTGCCTTCGAACATCGCGTTGTCGCGGAACAGGTCAGCGTGAATGTTCGCCCGCGGCAGTGCGAGGATTTTTTCCTTCTGCCGGGTGATTTCTTCCAGCGCCCGTTGCAGCAGGTCTTTCTGTTCGGCACCGAGGTGTGACAGGAACTGTGTGCCCTCTTCCAGCATCCAGTCCAGGCCGCGATCGGTTTTGCGCTTGATCATGTTGGCCTGGGTCGCCAGGTGCAGATGGCCGAGCAACTCACCGACCTGCGCGCAATGTTGCGCGTTGGCTTGCTTGATGTGCTTGCCGGCCAGGCGCGGTTGCAGCAACGCAGGCTTGCCCGCCAGTTCGCGCAAGGCCACACCGTCGGTGGTGCGCAGGGCGTAAGGCACCGGCAGGTCGGCACCGTGCAGCACGTCGAGCAGTTCGATGAAGAACGGCATTTCCTGAACCGGACCGCGCTCGACCAGGGTCAGGACGAATTCGCCCTGCTCCAGGCTGATAAAGAAGTTGGTATTTTCGCTACCGGCGGCAATCCCCTGGAAATCAAGCAGGCGGCCGAGGCCATAAGGGGCGAGAAAAGCTTCCAGCTCGGGCCGAGCCAGGGGGGTGAACACAGACATGTTTAAACTGCCAGTACGGGCGCCGCTGTTGAGCCAGCGCCGATTAAAGTTAAGGACGACTTACCACTTAAATATTTCCCACGCCGGAATCAGCATATCCGGGTAATCCGAGCGAATGAAGTTACCTTCTGATCCGTCGGCGCGTACCAGGAAATACGGCTTGCCGCCTTTGGGCGTGACTTTGATCGCATACAGGAAGCCGTTTTGGCGGTATTCCTGGATGAGCTTGTCCCCTTCCGTGCGGATCGTGACTTCAGGCTCCGGTGTCGGCGCATCGTCCGCCGCCATGACGGCCAATGGGGCGATTGCAAACAAGCCAGTCAGCAACAGGCGATTTAGTGTGCGCATGATAACCTTGTCCCTTTGTCGTCAACGGTCCCGCTATTCTAGCGCCGGACCCGCCGAAAAGGTTGATCCTGCTCATGAGCCAAGCCCCCCTCGTCCTGGTGGACGGTTCTTCTTACCTGTACCGCGCTTTTCACGCGCTGCCGCCGCTGACCACGTCCAAAGGCCTGCCGACCGGCGCGGTCAAGGGCGTGTTGAACATGCTCAAGAGCCTGCGCAAGCAGTATCCGGACAGTCCGTTCGCCGTGGTGTTCGATGCCAAGGGTGGGACTTTTCGCGATGACATGTACGCCGAATACAAGGCCAACCGTCCGAGCATGCCTGACGACATGCGTGTGCAGATCGAACCGCTGCATCAGAGCGTGATCGCCCTGGGCTTCCCGCTGCTGTGCGTCGAAGGCGTCGAGGCCGATGACGTGATCGGCACCCTGGCCCGCAGCAGCGCGGCGGCGGATCGTCCGGTGATTATCTCCACTGGCGACAAGGACATGGCGCAACTGGTCGACGGCCACATTACCTTGGTCAACACCATGACCGGTAGCAGCATGGACGTGGAGGGCGTGAAGGAGAAATTCGGCGTCGCTCCGGAGCAGATCATCGATTATCTGGCGCTCATGGGCGATTCTTCCGACAACATTCCGGGTGTTCCGGGTATCGGCCCGAAGACGGCTTCAGGCCTGCTGGTGGGTGTGAACGGCGGCCTGACCGAACTCTATGCGCAGCTCGATATCGTGCCGACCCTGCCGATTCGCGGCGCCAAGACCTTGCCGGCCAAGCTCGAAGAGCACAAGGAGATGGCATTCCTCTCCTATCAACTGGCAACGATCAAGGTCGACGTGCCACTGGACATCGGTCTCGATGACTTGCAGATGGGTGCGGAAGATCCGGACAAGCTGTTCGAGCTCTACACCCTGCTGGAGTTCAAGAGCTGGCTGAACGATCTGCAACGGGACGCCAAGCGTATCGAACTGAGCAGCGCTGCCGAGCCTGAGCCGGCGGTTGATCTGTTTAGCACCGACGAGGCGGAGGCACCCGTTGTGGCCGCTGAAGCCCAATATGAAACCATCCTTGATCAGGCGCGGTTCGATGCCTGGCTGGAAAAGCTGAACAAAGCCAAGCTGTTTGCCTTCGACACCGAGACTACCGGCATCGATGCACAGCAGGCGCAACTGGTGGGCCTGTCGTTCGCGGTTCAGGCCAACGAAGCGGCCTACATCCCGCTGACCCATTCCTACATCGGCGTGCCACAGCAGCTGGACCGCGACGCTGTTCTGCGCGCGCTAAAGCCGATTCTGGAAGACCCAAACAAGCTCAAGGTCGGTCAGCACGCCAAGTTCGACATGAACATCCTGGCCAACTGCGCCATCGGCGGCGATCAGGACAATGGCATTACCGTGCGCGGCATCGCCTTCGACACCATGCTTGAGTCCTATGTGCTCAACTCCACGGCCACGCGCCATGACATGGACAGCCTGGCGCAGAAATATCTGGACCACGCCACGGTAAGTTTCCAGGACATCGCCGGCAAAGGCGTGAAACAGCTGACGTTCGATCAGATCGCCCTGGAGCAGGCCGGACCTTACGCCGCCGAAGATGCGGATATCACCTTGCGTCTGCACCAGACCCTGTTCGAAAAGCTCTTGGCCATTCCAAGCCTGGCCAGTGTGTTGACTGACATCGAAATCCCGTTGGTGCCGGTACTGGCGCGTATCGAGCGCCAGGGCGCATTCGTCGACGCCGCCCTGCTGGGTGTGCAAAGCATCGAACTGGGCGACAAGATGGTGGCGCTGGAGCGTGAAGCCTTCGAGATCGCCGGCGAGGAGTTCAACCTCGGTTCGCCCAAACAGCTCGGCGTGATCCTTTACGAGAAGCTCGGCCTGCCGGTATTGAAGAAAACCGCCAAGGGCCAGCCGTCCACCGCCGAAGAAGTGCTGGCCAAGCTGGCAGAAGACGACTATCGATTGCCGAAAGTGCTCATGGAATACCGTTCC
This sequence comes from Pseudomonas sp. BIC9C, assembly GCF_034541995.1. Lineage (NCBI taxonomy): Bacteria > Pseudomonadati > Pseudomonadota > Gammaproteobacteria > Pseudomonadales > Pseudomonadaceae > Pseudomonas > Pseudomonas sp. BIC9C. Next base: position 276,782 of record NZ_JAWDGM010000007.1, on the reverse strand, counting down.
ATGAGCAAGCTGAAAAGCACCTACACCGACCGTCTGCCGGAGCAGATCAACCCGCGTACCGGGCGGATCCATACCTCGTACCACCAGGCGGTGGCGTCCACCGGCCGGCTGTCCTCCAGCGATCCGAACCTGCAGAACATCCCGGTGCGCACCGCCGAAGGGCGTCGCATCCGCCAGGCCTTCGTGGCTCCGGCCGGTTACAAGCTGCTGGCGGCGGACTATTCGCAGATCGAACTGCGGATCATGGCGCACCTGTCCCGGGACGAGGGGCTGATGAACGCCTTCCGCCACAATCTGGACGTACACACCGCGACCGCCGCCGAAGTGTTCAAGGTCGAGTTGGCCGACGTGACCTCCGACCAGCGCCGCAGTGCCAAGGCGATCAACTTCGGCCTGATCTACGGCATGGGCGCTCAGAAGCTCGGCAAGGACATCGGTGTCGATACCAAGACCGCCAAGGCCTACATCGACACCTACTTCGCCCGCTACCCCGGCGTTCGCCAGTACATGGACCGCACGCGTGCCCAGGCCGCCGAGCAAGGTTATGTCGAGACGATCTTCGGTCGTCGCCTGTACCTGCCGGACATCAACTCCAACAAGCCGCAAGAGCGCGCCGCCGCCGAACGCACGGCGATCAACGCGCCAATGCAAGGCACCGCTGCGGACATCATCAAGAAAGCCATGGTTGCGGTGGATAACTGGCTGACCGCGTCTGGCCTCGATGCCAAAGTCATTTTGCAGGTGCACGATGAACTGGTGCTTGAGGTGCGTGAAGACCTGGTCGACCAGGTTCGCGATGAAATTCGCGTGCACATGAGCGAGGCCGCGAAACTGGATGTCCCGTTGCTGGTCGAAGTGGGTATTGGAAATAACTGGGATGAGGCTCACTGAGCCATCTGAAAAGACCTGTTCTGCTGCGGCATGGTGCCGCGGCAGAAGGGCGCCAGTCGTTTAGACCGGAAGATAATCAGAGTTATTCCAAAGCTATTTGAAAAAAATCTGAACTAATCTTGCAAACCACCACTCAGAGGTACTGAATGGCTGGTGAAGCCCTTCGATGCTCCTATGTTGTGTTAAGTGTTGGCAGATATCTGGACCCCGCCCTAGCGGTCTAGAGCTTGAACCCCGGAACTTCTCCCTCCCCATATGAAGTCCGGGGTTTTTTTTGCGCGGCGAAAACTGTCCGTGATGCGCTCATGCTGCGTTAAAAGCGCGGTTCGAAATGCTCATTTAGGCCCCTAAAGTCGAACGCGACCCCGGCCGTTTCGAGCCGCGCTTTTGCCTTGCCTGAGCGCACCACAAACAGTTTTAAACCGTTATTGAATATTTGCCTCGGCACCCTTGTCCGCCAGTTCCATCCAGCCTGCCAGCACTGTGTAGGCTTCTTCCAGGCCCATGCGCTTGGGGGCCGAGAACAGCTGGATCGTCACGAGATCGCCCCAGCCCTTGCGGATTTCCGCCTGAACCTTGAGCAGCGTGTTCTTGGCTGCGCCATAGGTCAGCTTGTCCGCCTTGGTCAGCAGAATGTGCATCGGCATGCCGGCAGCCACGGCCCAGTCGAGCATCAGCAGGTCGAAATCGGTCATCGGATGGCGGATGTCCATCATCAGGATCAGACCTTTCAAACTCTCGCGCCCACCCAGGTACGCCTCGAGGTGACGCTGCCAGTGTTGCTTGAGCGGGATAGGTACTTTTGCATAACCGTAGCCCGGCAGGTCGACCAGACGGCGTTCATCGTCTAGCTTGAAGAAATTCAACAGTTGCGTGCGCCCCGGGGTTTTCGAGGTGCGCGCCAGGCTGGCATGGGTCAGGGTGTTCAAGGCACTCGACTTGCCGGCGTTGGAACGCCCGGCGAAGGCGACTTCGAAGCCCTCGTCATCCGGACATTGGTCGACTTTGGCGGCGCTGAGCATGAAGGTGGACTGTTGGCACAGACCGAGGATGGGATTCTTGAGTTGCATGGGATTTCCGATGTGGGCGGCGCCGGGAATGGGCGCGGCAAGCAGTGTCGCTTCCGTTTCAGTGACGCCAGTATATAATGCCGCAGATTTTGTGTGCGCTTTGTCCCAGCGTAGGATGAAGTTCACGAGAGCGACAGACCTTGATTGCGCACTAGAACGCAGCTCGCTCTCAACCCTGAAAAGGTCGTTTTATGACGAAATGGCTGCTAGCTGCCGGTGTCATGATGCCGCTTTACGGCGCTCAGGCTACACAGGATCCGGAAGCTGTGTACAACCGTGTTTGTGGTGCCTGTCATTCCGGCCAACTCCCCATGGCGCCGAAAAAAGGCGATCAGGAAGCTTGGACGCCGAGGTTGGCGAAAGGTATGGAGACGCTGGTGCAACACGTGACCCAGGGTTTCAAGGCGATGCCGCCGCGTGGTTTGTGCATGGACTGCAGTGCCGAGGATTACCAAGCCATCATCCTTTGGATGAGCGAGTAAACCCGGTCCATAACTCTTAACCCTTAGCCGTAGTTGGATTAGCTGATGAAGAAATTGATCGTGAGTCTGCTGTTGACCGTGGGCATCTCCGGCATGGCCCATGCTGCAGGTGAGGCAGTACAACCGGGTGATGCAAAAGCCGGTCAGGCCAAGGCCGCCGTATGTGGCGCCTGCCACGGCCCGGATGGCAACAGCATGGCGCCAAACTTTCCAAAACTGGCGGGTCAGGGGGAACGCTACCTGACCAAGCAATTGCACGACATCAAGTCGGGCAAGCGCACCGTTCTGGAAATGACCGGTCTGCTGACCAACCTGAGCGATCAGGACCTGGCGGACATCGCCGCCTACTTCGCCAGCCAGAAAGGCAGCGTCGGTGCCGCCGATCCGAAAGTCGTGGCTCGCGGTGAAGCACTGTTCCGCGGCGGCGACCTGGCCAAGGGTTTGCCATCGTGCACCGGTTGCCACTCGCCAAATGGCGCGGGCAACGCACCCGCCGGTTTCCCGCACCTGGGCGGCCAGCACGCTCAATATATCGCCAAGCAACTGACCGATTTCCGCAAGGAAGAAGGCGGCCGCAACAACGACGGCGATACCAAACCGATGCAGAGCATTGCCAAGAAGCTGAGCGACGAAGACATCGCCGCAGTGTCCAGCTACATTCAAGGCCTGCACTAAGGCCAGTGGATCGGGCGTTGAACGGGGTGCTTATTACCTGCAACGTTAACGCTCGATTAATCCGTCCCGGCAAGTATAAAAAGGGTGGCTTTGGCCGCCCTTTTTTGTGGCCGCTGCCGTTACACTACAGAACTCAAGCCCGCCAGAATCTGTCTGATGACAAGTCGCGCGAGGCGATAAAATTTGTCCAGGAGTAAAGCATGCGTAATCTGATCATCAGCGCCGTTTTTGCCGCTGCCAGCCTGTTCGGCATGACTGCCCAGGCCGCTGAAGCCCCCGCCGCACCTTTTGTCGAGCTGAGCAATCCGGTTCCGGTCGCCGTGCCTGGCAAGATCGAAGTGGTCGAGCTGTTCTGGTACGGCTGCCCGCATTGCTATGCCTTCGAACCCGTGATCAATCCGTGGGTCGAGAAACTGCCGACGGACGTGAATTTCGTGCGCATTCCAGCCATGTTCGGTGGCCCGTGGGATGCTCACGGGCAGATGTTCCTGACCCTTGAAGCCATGGGTGTCGAGCACAACGTTCACGCCGCGGTGTTCAACGCAATCCAGAAAGAACACAAGAAACTGACCGACAAGGATGACATGGCCGACTTCCTCGCTACCCAAGGCGTGGACAAGGACAAGTTCCTCGCGACGTTCGACTCTTTCGCTATCAAGGGTCAGATCGTCAAGGCGCGTGAACTGGCCAAGAAGTATGAAATCACCGGCGTTCCAACCATGATCGTCAACGGTAAGTACCGTTTTGACGTAGGCTCTGCCGGCGGTGCGGAACAGGCACTGCAACTGGCCGACAAACTGATCGACAAAGAGCGGGCGGCTAACAAGGCTGCCGCCAACTAAGGGCAGTCACTGCCATGCGCCGATGGGGTACTGAACGCATCGTTGGCCTGCATGATCCACGGGTCAACGAGCATCATCTGGAGTCCGCGGGCTTGCCCGCAGACAGTCGTCTGCGCTTGCTCAGTTTCAATATCCAGGTCGGTATCAGTACCGAGCGCTATCGGCATTACCTGACCCGGGGCTGGCAGCATCTGCTGCCGCACACCGGGCGTGCCGACAATCTGCAGAAAATCGGCAATCTGCTGGGCGACTTCGATCTGGTCGCCTTGCAAGAGGCTGATGGCGGCAGCCTGCGATCAGGCTACGTCAATCAGGTTGAACACCTGGCCCACCTCGGCGCCTTTCCCTACTGGTATCAGCAACTCAATCGCAATCTCGGTCGCCTGGCCCAGCACAGCAATGGCGTGCTCAGCCGATTGCGCCCGTGGGCCATTGAGGATCATCCATTGCCGGGGCCAAAGGGTCGCGGAGCCATTCTTGTACGGTTCGGCGAAGGCCCGGAAGCGCTGGTGGTGGTCATGATGCACCTGGCGTTGGGCGCCCGGGCGCGCAGCCTGCAACTGGCCTACATCCGCGACCTGATTGGCGACTACAAGCACCAGGTACTGATGGGCGACATGAACACCCATGCCAGTGACCTGCTGCACAACTCCGCGTTGCGCGATCTCGGCCTGCTCGCGCCGCAACTGGAAGCGACGTTCCCCAGCTGGCGCCCACAGCGTTGCCTGGACCATATCCTGCTGAGCCCGAGCCTGACCCTGGAAAAGGTCGAGGTGCTGGCACAGCCCATTTCCGATCACCTGCCGGTCGCGGTAGAGATTCGTCTACCGGGTTCGCTCACGGTCGATGCATTGCCCGCGTTGAGTCCTGCCCCTCGCGGATCCCATGAATGAGCGACGAAGCACAGCGCTGGAAAGAAAAATACCTCAAAAGCATCGAACAGCAGGAAAAGCTCGAACGTCGCTGGGACGCGCGGCTCGACTTGCTGCGTCGTGGACTGGTGCGCAGCACCCTGGCCGCGGAAGGCACTGACCGCGCCGTTGACCAATGCATGAAGGAAATGCGCGAGGTCGTGCGTACCGACGACATGGACGCTGGCCTGGCCGCGCTGATTCCACGCCTGGAAAAAGCTGTGCTCGACTCGGAGCAGCGTCGGGAAACCCGGGTCAACCAGACCAGTGCCGCCCTGTCTGCGCTGGTCACTCAGTTGCAAACATTGCCGCTGCCACGGGATGTGAGCCGGCCACTCAAGAGCTTCGCCAAGCAGCTGGATGCGCGGGTCAGTCAGGCGCGTGAGATACCCTTGTTGCTCAGCGAGCTGAGTGGCTTGCAAGGCAAGGCCCTGAGCCAGCTGGAGACTCCAACGGAGCCTGGTCGGCCGGGCTTGCTGCAGCGGTTGTTCGGTGGTCGTGAAGCGGAGGAGACGGCAACTTCTCCTGCGCCGGCCACCCTTGTAACCGAGAGCCCCGCGGCGATTATCGAGTCGGACCCGGTCGTGATTGAGCCGGCAATCTTCGAAGTACCTGCAGCTGAGCGAGTTGAAGGCGAGTCCGTGCTGACCGAGCCGGCAGCCGTGGCTGTTGCACCCCTGGTTGCGGAGCCTCAACCAGCCAGTGCAGTTGCGGCAGAAATCGAATCGGCCGAGGAACCGACTCCGGAAACCATCGCGAAACCGCCTGAGCCGGAAGCCAACCCTGATGAGCTGACCGCGCAAGCATCGACGGATAGCTTGCCCTTGCCTCCGATTCCGACGGAAGACTTGGTCGCCGCCGATCAGGCGCCATCCGGGCATGACATTCTCTACGCACTCCCGGATTCCCCCGAGCCCTCCTACAGCTCGGTGGCCAGTCACATCGAAGACACGCTGCTGGGTCTGCTTGAAGACCTGACATTGCCCGAACGTCATCGCCCGCAAGCCGAATCCATGCGCGATCGTCTGAAAAACGGTCTGAACTGGTACGAATTGCTGCCTATTCTCGACGACTTTGCCACGTTGATGTTGGCCATTACCGACAGCGGCCAGCACGAGTTCGAAGCCTATCTGCAACGACTTAACGAGCGCCTCGAATCGTTCCAGAGCAACTTGCAGGCCGCCACCGCAGGACACGCCGACAACCGTTCGGCGGCGCGGCAGATGGACACGCAGATCCGCGAACAGGTCGATGGCTTGCAAAGCAGCATGCAGGAAGCCGCGGACCTGGAAGACCTCAAGCACGTCCTGGAAAACCATCTCGAAGGCTTGCTGGGCACCATGGACCAGCACCAGAAACAGCGCGATGAACGCGAGCAAGAGGTCGCTGCACGCCTGCACAGCCTGGCCGAACGGGTCGCCCATATGGAGCAGGAGGCCCAGGGTTACCGCGAGCACCTTGAAGAGCAACGTCAGAAGGCATTGGTCGACCCGTTGACCAGCCTGCCCAACCGCGCGGCCTGGAGCGAGCGCCTGGATCAGGAAGTCAAACAATGGCAGCAACAGGGCAACACGCTGATGCTGGCCATGCTCGATCTCGATCATTTCAAGCGCATCAACGATAACTACGGGCACCTGGCCGGTGACAAAGTGCTGAAAATCATTGCCAGCGTGCTGCGCAAGCGTCTGCGCGGAACGGATTTCATTGCCCGGTTTGGTGGTGAAGAGTTTGTGCTGTTAATGCCATCCACGTTGCCAGCAGCGGGGCTGAAGCTGCTGGAAAACTTGCGTGCCTCCATTGAGGCCTGCCCGTTCCACTTCAAGGGCGAGCCGGTGACCATTACCGTGTCTATCGGAATGACGGGGTTCAGACCGGGTGAGCACAGCGATCAAGCGCTTAAAAGAGCCGATCAGGCGCTGTATCGAGCAAAAAATGCCGGCCGCAACCGGGTGGAGCCGGGCTGACGATCATTTGTTCCATTTTGTTTAATTCGATGGGATTGCCGTCAGCTCGCAAGGCATTACGTTACACTGTTGCATTATTTTTTGTGTGTACTGCCTTTCGCCATGAAATATTTTGCTCTGATCGTGTCACTGATCCTTCTGGCCGGCTGTGCCAGCGGCCCCCGTTTCGACACCAGCCACCCTTCGGCCAATTACGACAGCCGCGTGCAATTTGTGGTGGTGCATTACACCAATGCTTCGCTGGAGCGTTCGTTGCAATTGCTGACCCACGGTGAAGTCAGCAGTCATTACCTGATCGGCGACGACAAGGGCGCCACCATCTACAAGTTGATGGATGAAAATGTTCGGGCCTGGCACGCCGGGGAGAGCGAGTGGAATGGCCGGACCTGGCTGAACTCCAGTTCCATCGGTATCGAAATCGTCAACCCGGGCTTCAAGGACACCCCGACCGGACGCGTGTGGTATCCCTACACCGAAGACCAGGTCCAGTCGTTGATCGTGTTGCTCAAGGACATCAGCAAACGCCACGGCATAAAGCCTCGCGACATTATCGGCCATAGCGATATTGCACCCTTGCGCAAGCTGGACCCGGGGCCGCTGTTCCCCTGGAAGCGTCTGGCCGCCGAAGGCCTGGGTATCTGGCCGAACGAACAGTCGGTGGCGCGCCAGCAAATGCAGTTCGCCGAACAGTTGCCGAGCATCAGCTGGTTTCAGGCGCAGTTGGCCCGCCTGGGTTATGCCTCGCCACAAACCGGCGAGCTCGATGTCGCGACACGACATGTGATAGCGGCATTCCAGATGCATTTTCGCCCGGCGCGCTTCGATGGCACTCCGGATGCGCAAACTGCAGCGCTACTCTTGGTGTTGAATCAGACAAAATAATGACGCCCGCCCGACGGTCAGGGCTTTTTCCCAATCAGCAGCTATAACTCATTGGTAATACTTCGGATATTGCACAATGCCAGCAGCTCGAGAGACCTTCCCTGGTTGGTTCCGTCACCCCTGGTTCCTGGGGCTGATGTCTGCTGTCTTGAGCGCAACGTTATTGATGGCTGGCAGCCTGTTCGTCGCCATACACCAGGTCGAGCAAAACGAAAGCGAAGAAATGAATGCTCAGGGCGAGCGCTTCCTCGCCCGGCTGGAACAGCTCTTCGGGCAACTGCGTGAAAGCCTTGATGACCTTGAAGCACAACCGTTGCGCGGCTGCGATGCTGAAATGATCGCGACCTTGCAACAGGTTACGTTCAATTATCGCTTCGTCTACGAAGCTGCCTACATGGACTCCTCGCGAATCTGCTCCAATCGACCTCGCCAGGAAGGGTTGTCGCTGATTCGATCGCCAGACATCAAGGGCCCGACTTACAGCTATTGGCTCAACACCACCACCGAACCCGATGAAAACCGCGCCGCGCTGATGCTCGGGCGCGGGAATTTCCGGGTCGCGACCTCTCGCGGGCATTTGACCGATATGGTCGACCTGTCTCCGGGCAGCAGCCTGCTGGTTGTCCTGGATCATGGTGCGCGGGCGATTCCGGTGTTGGGTGCTACTCAGATCTGGCCGCCGGTCGAGTCCTGGCCACCAAGAAACCGTGATGCGCTGCAGATCATCCAGACACGCCTGATATACCGCATGCCCACCGACAACCCGGAGTATCAATTGGTGTTGATCAGCCCGCGTAGCGGTATGCACATCCCGGCGGTCTGGTGGTGGCTGCTGCCGGCCAGCCTGGCACTGGGCATATGCGTTGGGTTCCTGGTGTTTCTGCTGGTGCGTCAGCGGCAGTCGCTGGACGCCGAACTGACCGGGGCGATTCGCCGTGGCGAGTTGCAGGTGCTGTATCAACCGATCTTCGACCTCGATAGCCGCAACTGTGTCGGGGCTGAAGCGCTGCTGCGCTGGCGCAGGCCGGACGGCACCCTGACCAGTCCCGACCTGTTCATTCCGATGGCGGAGAATACCGGGCAGATTCGCCAGATGACGGACTTCGTCCTGCAACGCCTGCTTGAGCAACTCGGCCAGTTGCTGCGTGCCAACCCGCAACTGTATATCTCGGTCAATCTCGCGGCGTGTGATGTGATGGTTCCGCGGATCGGCCAGGTGATGGCGAGGCTGCTGACCCTGCACCGCGTCGCTGCGCGGCAAATTGCCTTTGAGGTCACCGAGCGCGGGCTGGTCGATGTGGTGGTGGCGCGGGAAAACCTGCAGTCCTTGCGGGATGTCGGGCACCAGGTGTTGATCGATGACTTTGGCACCGGCTATTGCAGCCTCGCCTATTTGCAAACCCTGCCGGTGGATTGCCTGAAAATCGACAAGGCGTTCATTGATGCGTTGGGCCATGACGCCGCCAGCAGCGGTGTGGCCCCGCACATCATTCACATGGCCCAGTCGCTGCACCTGAAGGTGATTGCCGAGGGCATCGAACATGAAGCTCAGGCCGAGTTCCTGAGCAGTGAAGGCGTGAAGTTCGGCCAGGGCTGGCTGTTCGCCCACGCATTGAGCGCGGTTCAGTTCATTGAATTGATAACCCGGGGGCGACGCCTGGCTGGCCGGCGCCTGGATGACGAAGCGTGACCGCGACCTAAACGGTCAGCGCCATGTAGAACTGGGTACCCTGCCCCGGCCGTGAATAGACGCCCATCCGCCCGCCATGCAATTGCACGATTTCCTTGCACAAGGCCAGGCCGAGCCCGGCTCCGCCCTTCTTGCGCCCGACCTGCACGAACGGCTCGAAGATCCGCCCCTGCTGACCGTAGGCAATGCCTTCGCCGTTGTCCTCGACGCTGATGATGATCCGGTCGCCGTGGCGCCGGGCCTGCAGGCGTATCCGCCCGCCGGAGCCGGTATGACGCAAGGCGTTGTCGAGCAAGTTGTCGAGTACCCGGTCCAGCTGTGGCTGGTCGGCCTGCAACCGCGGCAAAGGCCCCTGCACTTCCACCAGCAGACTGATTTCCTTCTCTTCGGCCGATGAGGCAAAGCGTGACTGAGCCTGTTCCAGCAACGCTTCGATGGAACACGGTGCCAGAGTGAGTTTCTGCAAGCCGTTCTGGTAACGGGAGAAATTCAGCAGGTCATTGATCAACTGCATCAGCCGCTGCATCTCTTCATTCACCGTGTCGAGCAGGTCGGCTTCCCGGGAATCCGCGGCAAAGTGTGTGCGCTCACGGAACAGTCCGAAGGCCATGTGCATGCCGGTGACCGGTGTGCGCAATTCATGGGAGGCGCGCAATACAAATTCGCTGCGCACCCGTTCGAAGGCACGCTGTTCCGTGACGTCATGCAGCACCATCACAGCACCGAGAATATGGCCCTGGGTATGGCTGACCGGGGTCAGGCTATAGGTCAGCAGTCGCGACTCACCGTCGACTTCGATACTCAAGTCTTCCGGCGCCCGCTCCAGCGTGCCACCGCGCAGCACCAGTTGCAGTTGCTCATCGAGTTCTGGGCGCTCAAGCGCCGTGCCCAACCCTTGACCCAGGCGATCGGACTCCCAGCCCAGTTGACGCTGAGCCACGGGGTTAAGGTGTTCCAGATGGCCCTGACGGTCGATCATCAGCAGTCCGTCGTCGATGCTGTCGAGCACGGCCTGCAAACGCTGCTGACCGGCCAGCAACTCATCGACGTTGGTGGCCTGATGTTCACGCAGCGCCTGGGCCATGATCCCGAAACGCCGGGTCAGCTGGTTCAGCTCCATCGCCGAAGAGATCGGCAGGGTGACATCGAAATTGCCCTGGCCGATATTGTCCGCCGCCTTGGCCAAGGCCTCGATGGGCTCGCCGAAACGCCGGGCCATAGCCTGCGCAGTCACGAAGCCGATGATCAGTACCGCCAGCCCCACCAGGCCAAGTAACCCGGCAATCAGCAGTGCCCGCTCCCGGGCCTGGCGCTCGGTATCGTTGATGTTATCCAGCGCGCGTTTGTGCTCGGCGATCAGGCCATTGCGCAGTGCGTTGAATTTATCTGTGAGGTCGTTCTGGTTGCTGAGTACATTGGAGGTATCCGGCGATGCTTCATAAGCCTGGATAAAACGCTCGTAATCGGCCTTGGCTTTTCTGAAACCGTATTCGCTGCCTGTTTCTGCCGGTTCCTGGGCAATGCCTTGTTCGAGCAGTTCGAAGTAATGCTGCTTCGAGGCCGCGAAGGCCGCAGAGTCGGGTTTCTCGCTCAGCATGATGATTAACTGGTCACCCAGGGTCTGACGCAGCTTGAGCCCCAGGTCCAGGGTGATGAAGTTACTGCGGATCAGTGCTTCCTGGCTGCCGGCCATCTGCATCACGCTGACCAGCCCGAGCGAGAGCCCGAGCAAGGCGACGGTGATCAGGGCGGAGATGCTCAGGAAAAGCCGGGCCCGCAGTTTCATCGCCAGTTTCATCGGCTATTGCTCACAAGTTGTACTGCTTGCGTTTGCGGTACAGCGTCGAGGCGTCGATGCCCAGGGTTTTGGCCGCCTGGTCCAGCGTGTCGGCGGTGGCGAGGATCGCGCCGATGTGGGCCTTCTCCAGCTCATCCAGGCTCAATGCCGCGCCGATGCGAGGTGTATTGTTGGCTGGGGTTTCGGCCATGCCCAGATGACTGATCTCGACCCGCTCCTGCGGACAGATGATGCTCGCCCGCTCGATCACGTTGCGCAGCTCACGGATGTTGCCCGGCCAGCGATAGCTCAGCAGTGCTTCCCGAGCCTCATCGCTGAAGGTGCGCGCGGGACGGGCGTACTCCTTGACGAAACGCGCCAGGAAACGATCGGCCAGGTTGAGAATATCTTCGCGGCGTTCGCGTAGCGGTGGCAGGTGCAAGGTAATGACATTCAGGCGATAGAGCAGGTCTTCACGGAAACGACCGTCGCGGACCATGTCCTCAAGGTTGAGGTTGGTGGCCGCAAGGATGCGCACATCGGCCCGTCGGGTCACCGGGTCACCGACGCGCTCATATTCTTTGTCCTGAATAAAACGCAGCAACTTGGGCTGCAATGTCAGGGGAAAGTCACCGATTTCATCGAGAAACAGCGTGCCGCCGTCAGCCTGGTTGACTCGGCCCAGGGTGCTTTCGCTGGCGCCGGTGAAGGCGCCGCGACTGTGGCCGAAGAGTTCGCTTTCCATGAGCTCGGTGGTCAGTGACGGGCAGTTGATCGTGACGCAGGATTTCTTCGCGCGTTTACTCCAGCCATGAATGGCTTGGGACAGTTCGCCCTTACCGGTACCGGATTCACCAAGAATCAGGATATTGGCATCGGTCGTGGCAACCTGGCGGGCGGTTTCAAGTACCACTTTCATGGCCGGGCTGTGGGAGTCCAGACCATCCTTGGGCTTGCGCACTTCACCTTCCAGGGCCTCCAGTCGCGCCGACAGTTGTCGCACTTCCAATTGCTTGGCGGTTGCCAGGCGCAATTGATCGGGGCTGCACGGTTTGACCAGATAGTCGGCGGCACCGGCCTGGATGGCATCCACCGCCGTGTCGACGGCCGAGTGCGCAGTGACGATCACCACCCGCATCCAGGGCGCCTGGATACGCATCTGGGCCAGCACATCGAGGCCGTTGTCTTCACCCAGGCGCAAATCGAGGAAGCACAGGTCGAAGACCTGTCGCTGCAACAGGGTTTCTGCCTGCGCGGCGCTAGTGGCGGTGGCCACGCTGTAGCCTTCGTCTTCAAGGCAATAACGGAAGGTACGCAGGATAGCGGACTCATCATCCACCAGTAGAATGCGGCCTTGATGCTCATTGGCTGATTCCATTTTCCTGCGCTCCTTAATGAATGATCTTTATTTAGGCCCGGAAAAATCGGGCAAGTTGCATGATTGATTCTGGGCCAATGCTGTCATGGCAGAGTAGCTTTCATCCGATGTATCGGTTAGCCACCTGATTATGCGGGTCTTTTAATAGATGTCCGGTTCCTGACAGTGGACAGCCTGTATTTCTGACATCCGCGCCCTTCTCTCAATTCAAAAAATTTACACCTTCCCTTCAAGAGAATCGTGCAATACGCACGACTGCACCCGTGGCATCGTGCAGGATGCGCGCGAAATGATTTCTTTGGTGTTAATAAGTTATTGAAATAAAAGGAAATTATTTCGAGAAAAAGCTGGCATGCGGGCTGCAATTGTCTGGTTAACCAGGGCATTCAAAAACAAACGCCCGCTATCGAATACCGACCCAAGTGGTAGGAGCTCCAGGATGAACCGTCAACGTGTCGCCCGCCTGCACCTGTCGCCTGTGCATATCCAGCAAGGACTGTTTGCTGTTCTGGCGCTGTTGATCACCCTGATCGGCGGCCAGCAATTTCTGCGCTGGGAGCAGAGTCAGCAGCCGGCAGCACCATTCCTGTCGACTCCGCATGCGACCCAAACCCATTTCAGCGCTGTCAGCAGCGGTCAGGCCGATAGCCCCCCGATACGCATGATGGATGTCGACCAGGCGGGGCCTGTGGGTGAGATGCGTCATCAAGAGCGTTGGGTGTTCTAGGCAAAACTTCCGCCGCACCCGATGCGCCGGGAAACGCAGCACCTCTAAACACAAGTGTAAGGAGAATCACCATGTTGAGCTGGGCAATCACATTCCTGATCATCGCCATCGTCGCCGCCGTACTGGGCTTCGGTGGTATCGCGGGCACCGCCACGGGTATCGCCAAGATTCTGTTTGTCGTGTTCCTGGTGATGTTCATTGCCTCCTTCTTCTTTGGCCGTCGTGGTCGAGGCTGATATGAGAGGAGGTCACAGCGCCTCCTTCCACCTGCGTCACCTGAGGAAGGCTGGCGCATGACCAAGGGGTCGGGATGTTCTGCCTGCTTCAGGGGCGGAGTGACCTACGGGTACAGGGAGTGCCTGCGCAAGGGCCGGGTCAGGAAAAGCTGCTGCGCAAGTTCGCCGGACCGCCATGGCTCGACGGACTTGCGAAGGGCTTGAACACGCAACACATTGAAATAGAGCGCTCGTCTCGGTTTCACCAGTGTTATCGCTTCCTTGTCCTTGTTACGTCGCAAAATACTTTTCCTGGTGTTTCACCAGCGACCGTATATCGAGAAAAATCCATTTTCTTTGGCTGTGATTTTTCGCTTCGTCCTGCGGGATTCTGCTGAAAAATCAACGCTCAGCCATTGCTCAAAAAACATTCAATCTGCTCTGTGATGACCGGTTCACGGCACTTATGCCTGCTGAAATGTCGTATTCGAACCGGTTGCGACGTCGCTTTCGGTAAAAAAACCTCATGCCGATTCGGCATGGGGTAGGCGTTTACGGCATTAGACGGCGCTCCCTTGCATCGGAATAGTTGCGCCTTTTTTCGCCTGCCAGAGAGCCGTCAATACGCGCTCCGGGGCACCTTATACGGGGGGCAGATGCACTAGACTTTTTCGCCATAAGCGTTCCAGTTCGCGCATCTCCCTGAGTCAAACAACAAGTAAGGGTAAAGATATGAAGAAGGCAAAGCTTAGCCTCGCCTGGCAGATCCTCATCGGTCTGGTATTGGGGATTGCAATCGGTGCGCTGCTCAACCATTTCAGTGCCGAAAAAGCCTGGTGGATCAGCAACGTCCTGCAACCGGCAGGCGATATCTTTATCCGTCTGATCAAGATGATCGTGATTCCGATCGTCATCTCCTCCCTGATCGTCGGCATTGCCGGCGTTGGTGACGCCAAGAAGCTGGGGCGCATCGGCTTCAAGACCATCATCTACTTCGAGATCGTCACCACCATCGCCATCGTGGTCGGTCTGCTGCTGGCCAACCTGTTCCATCCGGGTGCCGGCATCGATATGAGCACCCTGGGCACTGTGGACATTTCAAGTACCAGGCCACGGCGGCCGAGGTTCAGCATGAACACGCGTTCATCGAAACCATCCTCAACCTGATCCCGTCGAACATCTTTGCGGCCATGGTTCGCGGTGAAATGCTGCCGATCATCTTCTTCTCCGTATTGTTCGGTCTCGGTTTTGTCGAGCCTGCAGGCGGACCTGCGCGAGCCGCTGGTGAAGATGTTCCAGGGCGTATCGGAAAGCATGTTCAAGGTCACTCACATGATCATGAACTACGCCCCGATCGGCGTGTTCGCGCTGATCGCGGTGACGGTGGCCAACTTCGGCTTCGCGTCGCTGTTGCCGCTGGCCAAACTGGTGATCCTGGTTTACTTCGCCATTGCCTTCTTCGCTTTCGTGATCCTGGGCCTGATCGCTCGCCTGTTCGGCTTCTCGGTGATCAAGTTGATGCGCATCTTCAAGGATGAGCTGGTACTGGCCTACTCCACCGCCAGCTCCGAAACCGTGCTGCCGCGCGTGATCGAGAAGATGGAAGCCTACGGCGCGCCGAAAGCCATTTGCAGCTTCGTGGTGCCGACCGGTTACTCGTTCAACCTCGACGGTTCGACCCTGTACCAAAGCATCGCGGCGATCTTCATTGCCCAGCTGTATGGCATCGACCTGTCGATCAGCCAACAACTTCTGCTGGTACTGACGTTGATGGTCACCTCCAAAGGCATCGCCGGCGTACCTGGCGTGTCCTTCGTGGTACTGCTGGCCACCCTGGGCAGCGTCGGTATTCCACTGGAAGGCCTGGCGTTCATCGCCGGTGTCGACCGCGTCATGGACATGGCCCGTACCGCACTGAACGTGATCGGCAACGCTCTGGCCGTTCTGGTTATCGCTCGTTGGGAAGGCATGTACGACGACGCCAAGGGCCAGCGCTACTGGAACTCCCTTCCGCACTGGCGCAGCAAGGAAAAACTGCCGGCGGGCGAAGTTTCCAAAAACTGATGCAACACCCCTTGTGGGAGCAGGCTTGCTCCGGGCGGCGATCCGACGAAAGCGGTCTGGCAACCAGCATTAATGCTGAAGCTGATGACCTCTTCGCGAGCAAGCCCGCTCCCACATGGGGTCGGTGCAGTCAATAACAGTCAAACCCCGGAGAAATCCGGGGTTTGTCGTTTCTGGCCACCCCGCTATCATTCGCGGATCTTTTGGGGGATTTGACTGATGCTCAATGGCCTGTGGCTTGGCTTCTTCATCGTGGCCGCCGTATCGGCGCTGGCCCAGTGGCTGATTGGCGGTAACGCCGGGATATTCGCGGCGATGGTGGAAAGCATTTTTGCCATGGCCAAGCTGTCGGTCGAAGTCATGGTGCTGCTGTTCGGCACCCTCACCCTCTGGCTCGGCTTTCTGCGCATTGCCGAGAAAGCCGGGATCGTCGAATGGTTGGCCAAGGCCTTGGGGCCGCTGTTTTTGCGCCTGATGCCTGAAGTCCCGCCTGGTCATCCGGCCATCGGCCTGATCACCCTTAACTTCGCCGCCAATGGCCTGGGCCTGGACAACGCCGCCACACCCATCGGCCTCAAGGCCATGAAGGCGCTGCAAGAACTCAATCCCAGCGCAACCGTCGCCAGCAACGCACAGATTCTGTTCCTGGTGCTCAACGCCTCCTCGTTGACCCTGCTGCCGGTGACCATCTTTATGTATCGCGCCCAGCAAGGCGCGCCTGACCCGACGCTGGTGTTCCTGCCGATCCTGCTGGCGACCAGTTGCTCGACCATTGTCGGTTTCCTGTCAGTGGCGTTCATGCAGCGTTTGCGCATCTGGGACCCAGTGGTGCTGGCCTACCTGATCCCCGGTGCCCTCGCCCTCGGTGCTTTCATGGCGTTGCTGGCGACCCTCTCGGCGACTGCACTCGCCGGCTTGTCATCGATCCTCGGCAACCTGACGCTGTTTGGCCTGATCATGCTGTTTCTGCTGATCGGTGCGCTGCGCAAAGTGAAGGTCTACGAGGCCTTCGTCGAAGGTGCCAAAGAGGGTTTCGATGTCGCCAAGAACTTGCTGCCCTACCTGGTGGCGATGCTCTGCGCGGTGGGTGTTCTGCGAGCCTCCGGGGCGCTGGACTTCGGTTTGGACGGGATTCGCCATCTGGTGGCATGGGCCGGCTGGGACACGCGCTTCGTCGATGCGCTGCCGACGGCGATGGTCAAACCCTTCTCGGGCAGCGCCGCCCGGGCGATGTTGATTGAAACCATGAAGACTTCGGGCGTAGACAGCTTCCCGGCGCTGGTGGCGGCAACGGTCCAGGGCAGTACCGAGACCACGTTCTATGTCTTGGCAGTGTACTTCGGTGCCGTGGGCATCCAGCGCGCACGCCATGCGGTTGGCTGTGCATTGCTGGCGGAGCTTGCCGGGGTGTTGGGTGCAATCGGGGTTTGCTACTGGTTCTTTGGTTGATGGGTGCCGTCAGCCAGCGTTTTCAACGCTGCTTTGCGCTGGTCCATGGGCAAGGCGCCGAGCTTCTCCACAGCCGCATAAAACTGCCGCCAGTTGCCATTGACCTGACGGAACAGCGCCTCAAATGCCGGTACCCATTGATCGTACAAGCCAAACGGCAATAGCCGGGCATTGTTCATGGGGGCATAGATCCAGGCGTCGTAGCGTTTGTCTCCAGCCCACTGACGGTCGCGCATTTGCCGGTACTCGCTGCGCAAGCGCTCGAACTCGGCCGCCTTGCGCTGGCGCATTTGTTCGGTGGGCAATGGCAAGGTGTAGAGCAGTTCCAGTCGGGTGCGGGTCTTGAGCACCAACCCGGTGAACTGCTCGCGCTGACGCGCCTGCGCATTGTTATCCGGTGGCAGGTCGCGGTAGGCGCGCCACTGGCGAGTACCTTCCTGCTCGACGAAGGTGGCAAAGGATTCGTTGAACTCCGTGTCGTCCTTCACATAGAAACGTTGATGGGCCAACTCGTGAAAGATCAGGGTGGCCAGCCGCTCATCGCCCCAGCCCATCATCGAACTGATGATCGGGTCATTGAACCAGCCAAGTGTCGAGTACGCTTCGACGCCACCAATCGACACGTCCATGCCCTGTAAGCGTTGCACAGCCGCTTCGCCGCGGGCTGCGCTCTGGCTGTAGTAACCGCGGTAGGCCACGCAACCGGCAACGGGGAAACAGTGGTTTGCGGGCTTGAGGGAAAATTCCGGCGTGGCGAAGACATTCCAGACGACGAAAGGACGCCCAATGTCGGCGTACAAGCGGTAACTCTGGTTATCCGGCAGGTGCAATTGCCGGCTGGCGAACGTTCGGGCTTTTTGCGATTGCTCAAGGCGTGTACGCAGTTTTTCATCGCGCGCCGGGTCGGCAATCACGTTGGAAACAGGCTCCCTGGCCCGCAACAACTGCAGTTGGCCGCTGGCCAATTGGCTGTAATAGCTGACGCTGGCGCAACCGTTGAGCAACAAAAACAACACACTCGGAAACAAAACGCGAAAAACGCGATCAAGTAACCCAAGGCTAGGAAGCGGCCTGAACACAATAATTCTTCCTTGGAGAGTCTTTGCACAAGACTATCCCGCTTGAATGGAGCTCCGCTATGCGCATGTTGATACTGACGGGTGGCTTGCTGTTTCTGGCCGGCTGTGCTGGTTTCGGAATACCTCGCCCTGATCCCGCGCAAGCCTGGATCGACCTGGACTCAAAGCAGGAAGATACGTCGTTGCAGGCGCTGGAGGTCGATAACAAGACCACTGACGATAAACGCTATTTCGAGGTCCGGCCCGGTAGCCATGAGTTGACGGTCCGCTATCAGTTTTCGGTCCAGCCCACCAACATCGGTCCCGGCGCCGAGCCGTTGTGGCGCGATTGTCAGTTGAACGTGAAATTCAACGACTTCAACGCGGGTGAGCGTTATGAGCTACAGGCGGGGAACATTGGTTTTCGGCCTTGGGCGAAACTCTACGATCAGCAGCGAAAAGTGATTGGCCAGGGCAAGCCAGCGGGCTGCCAAGGCACCTGATCGGCGTTATGCTGAATGTATAACCCCTTGGGACATTCATCATGTACAGGTTGATGCTGTTGCTGGCTGCCAGCGTTGTCGCTGGCTGTCAGAGCCCGATGCCGGCGGCTAATCCGCAGATGGCCTGGGTCGAATTCTCTACGCCCTTCCCTAACGACAAGTTGTTGATGGCTGAACGACTGGACAAACAACGCCTGCGCGACGGGCGTTTCTTTGAGGTCACGCCGGGCGGCCACGAACTGATCGTCCGTTTCGACTTTGAAGTACCCGGTGGTGGCGGATTGAGCATGATGAACGGCCCCTCTGAACGGATCTGCTACCTGACCATCAAATACGATCATTTCGAAGCCGGTCAGCGTTATGTGCTCCAAGGCCGCTCAATCGCCTTCATACCCGAGGCCCGGCTGTACAACGCCAAGCGCGAGATCGTCGCTGAAGATCGGGAGTCCTACTGCCTGATGTGAGCTGTCAGCGGTCGTTCTTCTGGTAGATGATTTTTTTGGTGCCATTTTCGCACGAGCCCACGACCATGTTCTGGTCGTGGACCTCGTCGTTGGTGACGATCTCAAGCGTGTAGGCAGTGACGCCACTGGCCTGAATCTTGGCTTCGATCTCGGCCTTGAGTTCTTCGCAGGGTTTCGGTGCCGCGAGGGCCGAAGTGGCCAGTGCGCAACAGATAACCGCCAAGGCAAAACGTTTCATGGTTGAAGCTCCTTTGAGGCAGCACGGATATTCATGGGGTTTCGCTGCTGTCATTTATTCGACCATAGTTTTAGCGGGCAAATCTGTCACGGCGCAAAAAAGATCGCAGCCTTGAACACTTTTTGCCGAATGATCCCGGCAGGTTGCATAAAACTGCGATCTTTTGTTTTCAACAAAAATCCAGCCGACCAATATTGCCTCCAGGCTGATCTTCGCATTCAGCACCCTGGACACCGGACAGCCCTCTTTGGCCTTACCGAGGATCATGGAAAACACCATGGCGATAGACGGTGGCGCAAACTTCACCTCGTCCGATCAGTCTGCTTTTTTCGCGGGATTTTTTACCTGGCTATTGAAACTCGGGTATATGCCCACATTGCATGAACACGCTTTTGGATTCGGCAGGTTTGCGTTCGCAAGAACAAACCTGCGCCCTCAATTGGAGAAGCAGGTTCATGAAACGACTGTCCGATATCAAGTTCTCGACCCTCGATCTGGTGCCGGTGCGCGAGAACGGCAGCGCGGCCCAGTCGCTGCGCAACTCGCTGGACCTGGCGCAGCACGTCGAGAAGTTCGGTTACAACCGCTTCTGGGTGGCTGAGCACCACAACATGGACGGCATCGCCAGCTCCGCGACATCGGTGCTGCTCGGTTATCTGGCCGGTGGTACGTCGACCATTCGTGTCGGTTCAGGTGGGGTGATGTTGCCCAACCATGCACCGCTGGTGATTGCCGAGCAGTTCGGCACCCTGGAAAGCCTTTATCCGGGCCGGATTGATCTGGGCCTGGGGCGTGCCCCCGGTTCCGACCAGATGACTGCACGTGCGTTGCGCCGCGAACGCTCCGGCAGCGCCGACGATTTCCCGGAAGATGTGGCGGAACTGGTGCGCTACCTTGGGCCACGTACCCCGGATCAACGCATCATCGCCATGCCGGGAACCGGGACCAATGTGCCGGTCTGGTTGTTGGGGTCGAGCCTGTTCAGCGCGCAACTGGCGGGTGAACGCGGGTTGCCCTACGCCTTCGCTTCACATTTCGCACCGCGCTACATGCATGAAGCGATTCGGGTCTACCGCAATCACTTCAAGCCGTCCGCCGTTTTGGACAAGCCCTACGTGATGCTCGGTGTGCCATTGGTGGCAGCCGATACCGATGAGCAGGCCGATTACCTGGCGACTTCGGTGTTCCAGCGGATTCTCGCCCTGATGCGTGGCCAAAGCCTGGTACAGCGCCCGCCGGTGAAGACCATGGACGGCCTGTGGCTGCCCCATGAGAGAGAGGCCGTGCACGATTTCCTTGGCCTGGCCATGATCGGCAGTCCGCAGAAAATCCGCGCCAAACTCGAGGTCCTGATTGAGCAGACCCAGGCTGACGAGCTGATTTTCACCTGTGACCTGTACGAGCATTCGGATCGCGTGCATTCCTACGAGTTGCTGGCGCAGGTCATGCGAGGCTGATACTCAAACGCCGGGCGTAAAAAAGCCGACACCGTGGTGTCGGCTTTTTTCAGGCGAAATTCTGCCTACTTTTTATAGACGATCACTTTGGCGCCCGCTTCGCATTTGCCAACAACTTTCCCGCCGGCAGCGGCACCTTTATCGACAATCTCCAGCGAATAACCGGCAACGCCCTTGGCATCAAGTTTCGCTGCGATTTCGGCTTTCAGCTCTTCGCATGGCTTGCCGCCCGCCAATGCGGTCCCCGCAAGGCTCAACAAACCTACCGCCAACATAAACTTCTTCATCGGTTGCATTCCCGGGTCGGGTCATAGGGGGTAACCAGCCGTCAGCCGGACGCACTCATGTCGCGCATTGCCATTCCCTATGGCATTCGGCCGGCGTGCAAGTTCAGAAGACTAGCCCAAAGTCAGCTACTGGCAATCCGGAACCCGACTTTCAAGGTCACCTGAAAGTGTGCAGCCTTGCCGTCCCTGATGTGCCCACGGGTCTCGGTCACTTCGAACCATTCCATGTACTTGAGGCTTTTACTGGCTTCGGCCAGCGCGTTGTTGATCGCATCTTCGATACTGCTGGTGGACGAGCCGACCAGCTCGACTTTCTTGTAGGTGTGATGGTCAGACATGGCGTTCTCCTCGGCGTGTGAATTACAGCCTAGCAGTGATTTTTCCTATTTCTTGTGTTGGTCGTTCTCTGGATGAAGTTCAGATTTTCTGCACTTTCTCGCACCCCTGACGTCCCAACCCACACACGCCCCTCATCACCAATGCAGGAGAGCCACCATGGCCAACAGCTCGTTACGCAAAGCCTCATTGCAAAGCATGGAAGCCGAGATCGAGAGTCTGCTCAAGTCTTTGGAAAGCCTGAAGGACGATGCCTCGGACGAGTCGCGTAAAACCCTCAAGACCCTGAAAAGCAACGCCGAGAATGCCTTGAACCACTCGCGCCATCTGCTTGCCGATGCCTATGAAGAGGTCAAGGTCAAAACTCGCGAAACCGGGATTGCCACCCGCGACTACGCCCAGGAACACCCCTGGACAACAGCCGGTGTCGCCGTGGGCGCATTGGGTCTGCTGGCCGCTTATCTGTTGTGCAAGCGTGATTAATCCGCTCGACGCAGCTCGTTCCTGAGCCACTGAGCCAGTTGCCGGGCGCGCCCGTCCGCGGCGCGCTTGGGTAGCCACAACGCCAGTTGTGCCGGGGTTTCACTGAAGCCCCAGGGTGCAACCAGGCGGCCGGCCTTCAAGTCCTCGGCCACCAAGGGTTCGGGGGCAATCGCCACGCCCAGGCCCGCAACGGCGGCTTCGAGCAAGTAATACAAATGTTCAAATCCCTGACCGTACTTCAACGCCCTGGCGTCGAGGCCGCGTGGTTGCGCCCAGCTCGGCCAAGCTTGCGGGCGTGAGGTGGTATGCAGCAAGGGTTCGCTCATCAATGCAGTTTCCGGCGCTTGCCTGAGCCGCTCATAGCCGCTGAACCGAGGACTCATGACCGGACCGATGCGTTCGCCGGCCAGCTCGAAAACCTGCATGTCCGCCGGCCAGGGTGGCTCGGCAAAGACCAGCAAGGCATCCAGCCCCGGTCTTCGCGGATCCAGATCGCCTTCTCCGGCCGACAGGTGCAGGCGCAAGTCCGGCAGGTCGGCATTGAGTCTGCCCAGTCGCGGGATAAACCAGCGCGCCAACAGGCTTCCCGAGCAGCCGAGCACGAACGGGGCGTCGGCTGTGCTTTGTGTGAGTTCGGCGCAAACACTGCGCAGGCGCTCGAAGGCTTCGCTGCTGGCGTCACGCAGGCGTAACCCGGCATCTGTGAGTTTCAAGCCGCGACCGTCCTTGATGAACAGGCTCACGCCCAAGTGTTCTTCCAGGACTTTCAATTGCCGGCTGACTGCCCCATGGGTGACGTGTAACTGCTCCGCGGCTTGACTCACGCTGTTCAAGCGGGCAGTGGCTTCGAAGGCGCGAAGCGCGTTTAGCGGCGGAAGGTCATGGCTCATGGGATCTGTGAGTTTTCCTGACAGGTTGTGGCGATCTTATCGGTTTTCAGGCCGGGGCGTCAGGGGTAGAGTTAAGCCCACTATCTCTTTATGCATCACTTCACGCATTCAACTGGAGCGCCAAATGACCCAGACTAATCTGCGCAACGGCCCTGATGCCAACGGCCTGTTTGGCGCGTTCGGCGGCCGCTACGTTGCCGAAACCCTGATGCCGTTGATCCTCGACCTGGCCCGTGAATATGAGTTGGCCAAGGAAGATCCTGCATTCAAGGAAGAACTGGCCTACTTCCAGCGCGACTACGTCGGCCGTCCGAGCCCACTGTACTTCGCCGAGCGTCTGACCGAGTTCTGTGGCGGCGCGAAGATCTACCTCAAGCGTGAAGAGCTGAACCACACCGGCGCGCACAAGATCAACAACTGCATCGGCCAGATCCTGCTGGCACGGCGCATGGGCAAGAAACGCATCATTGCCGAGACCGGCGCCGGCATGCACGGTGTGGCCACGGCCACCGTCGCTGCGCGTTTCGGTCTGGATTGCGTGATCTACATGGGCACCACTGACATCGAACGTCAGCAGGCCAACGTGTTTCGCATGAAGCTGCTGGGCGCCGAGGTTATCCCGGTGGTGGCCGGCACTGGCACCCTGAAGGATGCAATGAACGAAGCCCTGCGTGACTGGGTGACGAACGTCGACAGCACCTTCTACCTGATCGGCACCGTGGCCGGTCCGCACCCTTACCCGGCAATGGTTCGCGACTTCCAGGCCGTGATCGGCAAGGAAACCTGTGAGCAGTTGCAAGCCCAGGAAGGTCGCCTGCCGGACAGCCTGGTGGCGTGCATTGGTGGCGGCTCCAACGCCATGGGGCTGTTCCACCCGTTCCTCGACGACAAGAGTGTCGAGATCATCGGCGTTGAAGCCGCCGGTTACGGCATCGAGACCGGCAAGCATGCAGCCAGCCTGAACGGTGGCGTACCGGGTGTGTTGCACGGTAACCGCACCTTCCTGCTGCAGGATGACGATGGCCAGATCATCGACGCCCACTCGATCTCTGCCGGCCTCGACTACCCGGGTATCGGTCCGGAACACGCCTGGTTGCACGACATCGGCCGCGTTCAGTACACCTCGGTGACTGACGACGAAGCCCTCGCCGCGTTTCACCAGTGCTGCCGCCTGGAAGGGATCATCCCTGCCCTGGAAAGCGCCCACGCCCTGGCCGAAGTGTTCAAACGCGCACCGAAACTGCCGAAGGATCACCTGATGGTGGTCAACCTGTCCGGTCGCGGGGACAAAGACATGCAGACCGTGATGCACCACATGGAACACTCTCAACAAGAGCAGCCAAAGCAGGAGAAACACTGATGAGCCGCCTGCAAACGCGTTTTGCCGAACTCAAGGAACAGAACCGCGCCGCCCTGGTGACCTTCGTGACCGCTGGCGACCCGGGCTATGACACGTCCCTGGCGATCCTCAAAGGTTTGCCGGCAGCGGGCGCCGACGTGATCGAACTGGGCATGCCCTTCACCGATCCGATGGCCGACGGCCCGGCGATCCAACTCGCCAACATCCGTGCTCTGGCTGCCAAACAGAACCTGGCGAAAACCCTGGAAATGGTTCGCGAGTTCCGCAAGGACAACAACGAAACGCCGCTGGTGCTGATGGGGTACTTCAACCCGATCCACATGTACGGCGTACCGCGCTTCATTGCCGAAGCCAAAGAGGCCGGCGTTGACGGCCTGATCGTGGTCGACCTGCCGCCTGAACATAACGGTGAGCTGTGTGATCCGGCACAGGCTGCCGGCCTGGACTTCATCCGTCTGACCACCCCGACCACCGACGATGTGCGTCTGCCGACCGTGCTTAACGGCAGCTCCGGGTTTGTTTACTACGTTTCCGTTGCGGGTGTGACCGGTGCTGGCGCGGCAACGCTGGAGCACGTTGAAGAGGCGGTCGCCCGTCTGCGCCGCCATACCGATCTGCCGATCAGCATCGGTTTCGGCATTCGCACGCCGGAGCAAGCAGCGTCTATCGCGCGTCTGGCTGACGGTGTGGTCGTGGGGTCGGCACTGATCGATCACATCGCCAATGCCTCGACGTCGGATCAGGCGATCGATGGCGTGCTGAGCCTTTGCTCGGCATTGGCCGACGGCGTGCGTAAAGCCCGCGTCAGCTGAGGGTAAAGTTCCTGATACAGAGGAATTAGAGCCTCGCGGCACAGACTAAACAGCAAGACCGAGGGCTTCAGGACTGCGTTCTGAAGCCCTTTTTGCTGTGTGTGTGTTGTGAGGAAAGACCTGATGAAAATGTCGAAACGCCTGATGGCCGGCCTCGGTGTGCTGCTGCTCGGCGCGACCCTGCATGCCAACGCTGATCAGCACGACGATCACGGCCATTACGATAACCATGGTGACTATCGTGGCGACGATCACCGAGGCCCGCAGGACTACCATCGCGGTGGGCCACCACCACGGGACTTCGCTCCTGTTCGCCAGACGATCCACGACAATCATGGGTATTTCGTCCGCGGCGCTCCGCCACCACCAGGTGTCATCGTGGTGCGTGGCAGGCCGCTGCCTCGGGGCTATTACGGCGAACGCCTGGATAACCGCGCGTTGAACCGGTTGCCGTATTACCCGGGCTACGAATGGCGTCGCGCGGGCGCGGACGTTGTGCTGATCGCGGCGGGAACCGGGATTGTCTATGAGGTTCTGCAGGGGGTTCTGTACTGACGGTGTAGGAGCGAGCTTGCTCGCGATGGCGTTGTATCAGTCAACCAAGAGGTTGAAGCTGATGGCCCTTTCGCGAGCAAGCTCGCTCCTACATACAGGTTGCGGGGTCAAGGCAACTCTATCCCGCCCGACGCCTTGTGCAGTTTGCGCAAGTGCTCGCCAATCTGCTTCACGTTGGCCTCGTTGGCAGCCATTTCGGCGGCACGGTCCGGTTCAAGCAACGCTCGCACTTCCTTGTCCAGATCCCCGGACAGCGCCAGGAGCTGCTTCTGGCGCTGGCTGCTTTCCGACTCCAGGTGCTGCCATTCGCTCTGCTGCGGCAAGCCATAACCGTGGGTGCCCAGCAGCTCCGCCGGCCGGCTGAGGAAGCCACTGTTGGCGAGAATGTCCTTGAGCGTCTCGTTGGCCTTGTCCATGCCGCCGTTCTTCAGCTCTCGGGCACCCAGGTAACGCTGCTTCACTTCATCCTGGGCCAACAGCAACTGCTGACGGAAACTTGCCTGTTCCAATAGCAGCAACGCCGCACTGGTGCGCAAATCGGCCTGCTCGAACCATTGCCGACGCTCTGTGGCTTTCAAGTCCAGCCAGTCTTCGACGGTTTCCTGTTTGATCGGCAAGTGCTTTTTCAGTATTTCGAACATGGCCTGATAACGATCGCGGAAGGAGTCGAAGCGATAACCCAGGCGCAAGGCCTCTCGCGGATCGTCCAGCACGCTGGTGTCCGCCAGTCCGCGGCCCTTCAGCACCTCCAGCAAACCGTTGGGCATGATGTTGTCGAGTCCCACCAATTGCGGGTTGTTGGTGCCGCCGCGCAGTAATTTCAGTTCTTCCACTGCGCAGTTGTTTGACAGGAAGAAGTAGTTGCCGTCGTAGCTCCAGTGCATCTCGGCGGCACGCTCCACCACGTCTTCAATCTCTCTGCGTGACAGGTTCAGGGGCACGGAGGCCAGGCTGCGCAGTTCGGTCTTGGTGTATTCGTCGATGACCTGGGACAGCGGCAGGATAAACAGCCGCGACGGGTATTTGCCGACCAGGCCATCCCAGCTCGACAGCTGTACGTCGCCGACGAAGGCGCGGTACGACAGCACCAGATGCTGGTCCAGGTCCAATCGACAATCCGGTCCGCGTGGTCGGCCCGGCGCGCAGATCACCAGGCGCAACATGCTGTGGCCCCAGCGGCTGAACAGGTTCTGGTTGGCCTCGGCCAGCAGATAGTCAACGGCATAGACCCGCTCCGGATCGACCTGGCCCAAAGGAGTCTTGGCGAAGTCGTTGCCGGCATTGAGGAAAGCGAAGGTCTTGCTGCAGGAGTCCTTGGCGGCGGGCGCCCAGCCGAAATGTTCCTTGTAGTAGCGGTACAGCGCCGGGCGGCGGCAGGCATAGCTCGGGTCGAGGAGGAAATACTCCATGTTGACCGCGACGAATTCCTTTGGACTGCTGGTCTCGTAGATATCCGGACTGCGGGCGATCTGGCGATTGTACTGTTCGCGTTCACCACGACGGCCTACGTATTGCTGCCAGCCGGCGAGGTCGAGCAGGCGCGGATCGTCGCTGAGGGTAAAGCGCCGATCGGACTGGCCTCGACATTGGTCGGGAATGCCAACCAGCCCTGAGCTGTTGTTGCGCCGGGTGCAGTGCTGAATCAGTTTGCGTTCTGCATCCGGCCACAGGCGCGAGCGATCGTAGATGTGCGTCAGTTCGTGCAACACCGTGGCCAGTAGTTCCTGGCGCACGGTGCCATGGGGGCGATGGGTTTTTGTGGTCGCGGCGCTGCCATCGGTGAGGCCGGCCAGCAGGTTGCGGTTCAGATCGAGCTCGGACACCAGTGATGCCTGACCGTAAGCGTTGCGCGGCATGTCATCGGTCCAATCGACGTCGATGCGTCGATCGAGTCGCTCGATAAAGCGTGGCGGCAGTGCCTGCATGGCTTCATCAAGCAACGCCTGGCTGGCTTGCTGTTGCACCGGAGTCAGACCTTCGGTCTTGAGATGTAACTGAAGGCCTGCGTGGGCCGTGTTGCCCAGCAGCAACAGGGCCGCGGCCAGCAGCCAGGCGCCTGGATACCTCACAGTGCGAGGATGGCTTCGGCGAGATCCTGATCACTGGCGTCACGGGCTTCCGGCACGCGGGTGCGCAGCAAGTCGAAAGCGGATTCCAGGTGAGCGCCACGAATGTCGCCATTGCTGGCAACGAAACTGGCGGCGTCGTCCTGGGCTTCGCGCACGATTTTCGAATCGCGAATGGATGTGGTGGTGTCGGAGGTGAAATCGAGGGTGCGCTGGGTAGCACGGATCAGCATGTTACTGGTGGCAACCAGAGTATGTGCCTGGGTTACATCGGCCAACAGCAGCAGGCCTAAGGTGGCAGCAATCAGCGGGTTACGCATGGAACGACTCCAGAAAAACAGGGATAACTATTGGACGAGAATTGCTTGTGCCAGTTCAAGGTCGCTGGCATGAAGTTTTGCCTCGGTTCGGCGCAGATACCGCAGGGCCGACTCCAGCCGTGCGCCTCTCAGTTGGCCGTCACTGGCAATGAACGCCGCAGCGTCATCCTGGGCGGCGAGCAGCAGTTTATGGTCGAAGGGGGCGCTGGTCACCAAACTTGTGGCGTAGCCGCTGGCGACGATGCCTTGGGTGGACAGGTTGAAGGCGTCATAAGCGTGGGCTGATCCACAGTAACCAAGACTAAGAAAGACTGGAGCGATGAAGAGATTCGAGGGAAAACGCATGAGACTCGACAGTTGAAAATGAGTCCCAAGGCTAGCGCAAGGCCCATTCTAGAGCCAGCGCGGAAACATTGGGACACGCCGGGCGTGCCCCATGTCTGTGCAGTCGTTTAGATGGTCAGGATCGCTTGCGCCAGTTGTGCGTCGCTTGCGTTCAGCTGTGGTGCCTGGTGGCGAATATGGTCGAGGGCGCTTTCGAGTTTCACGCCGCGGATGGAACCTTCGCTGGCGACGAAGCTGGCAGCGTCGTCACGGGCCGCGAGCACGATCTTGTCATCCTTGAACGACGACGAGACGACGTCAGTGGTCGCATCGGACGTGGCTTTGAGCGCGTTGACGACAGCATCGGTGGTCACGATGAAGCTGGATGCGCTGGCGTTGGCAGCCACGGCAAACAGGGCTGCAGCACTGAGCAGACGAAGACGGGACATGGGGTAACTCCTTAGGGTAAACCAATTGAAAAATGGCGCAGTGTCTGCAAAGTCAGACGCCAGGCGCTTTGCGCTCGCCACGTTCTGATTTGATATTAGGCCTGAGTGTGGCGGTTCGAACAGCCCGTCATGCAAGCAGACCGTCAGCGCCAGAACGGTTTATCCAGTTCATTGATGCGGTCTGCCTGGCTGATGCCAAGGTCTGATAGCTGACGATCATCGAGTTGAGCCAGTAAATGTCGTGTTCTCGCCCTTTCGAGGCTGGCGAAGAGTCCTGTTAACAGATCTCTGAGCCGGTTCAAGCACGGTCTCGATTGAACTGAGGGGCTGGAAACATCCTGTAAAGAACTCATGGTGCGGTCCCTGTCCTGATCAGTAGAGGTTCCATGCTGACACCGGCCGAACATCCACTACAGACACACAGCGACGATATTGTACTCATCAAGTTGATGGTTTTTGCAAACTGTACTGGTCTTCAGGTTTCCCTACTGTAAGACCGGATTTGACAGGCCAGAACGACAAAACCCGTCGTGGTTTCCCACGACGGGTTTTGTTTTTTCAATTCGGGTTGCTGGCGGTGGACCTTAAGGTCAGAGCCAGCGACGCTAACTTAGCGCCAGAACGGCTTGCTCAGCTCTTCGTAGCGTTGTGCTTCGCTAATCCCGGCGTCAGCCAGCAGACGCGAATCCAGGCGAGCCAGTTGATGGCGGCTGGTGATGCGGCGCTGCCACAGCATCAGGTTGGCGATAACGCGCAGAGGCAGGGAAGCCTGGGTTTTTGCAGCAGTGTCTTCGAAGAACAGTTCGGAACTGAGTGTACGTTCCATGGTTGACATCCTTCCGCTTGTGGCGGGATTAGGTAGTGGTTTAACTGGTGCCCATGATCCTCTTGTTTGCCTAGTCTCTGTAGATACAGTTCATCTGTATTGTGAGAGCTCAGTTAACTGTTTATAGGCGGTGTACTGGTCGAAATTGAGGCAACTGTACCTGTCTGCACCGTTAAGGTGCAAAAGTGTTGTTTTGGTTCGGTGAGGTGGAGGTTTACCCTAGAAAACGACCGGTACAGCAGTACAGTTTTTTTAATATTTGGAAGCGGCAAGAGCAAGCTGGCGAAACTGTGTTTGCACCAGCTGCTATCTGTAGCAATTACTTCTTCAGCATTTGCCCGGTTTCTTCCAGGTTGATGTGCCAGCTCAGGGCGTCACGCAGGATGTGCGGGGTGTGCCCGCCGATGGCGCACGCGGCGGTGAAGTAATCATTCAGCGCCTGGCGGTAATCCGGGTGCACGCATTTGTCGATGATGACCCGGGCACGCTCCCGAGGCGCGAGGCCTCGCAAGTCTGCCAGTCCCACTTCGGTCACAAGGATGTCGACATCATGTTCGGTGTGGTCAACGTGGCTGACCATCGGCACCACGCTGGAAATCGCACCGCCCTTGGCGATCGACTTGGTCACGAACACGGACAGGTGCGCGTTGCGCGCGAAGTCACCCGAGCCGCCGATACCGTTCATCATCCGCGTGCCGCAGACGTGAGTGGAGTTGACGTTGCCATAGATGTCGAACTCCAGTGCCGTGTTGATGCCGATGATGCCGAGGCGGCGCACGACTTCAGGGTGGTTGGAAATCTCCTGCGGGCGCAGAACCAGTTTGTCCTTGTAGCGCTCCAGATTGCCGAACACGTCGGCATTGCGGCGGCTCGACAGGGTGATCGAACTGCCCGAAGCAAAGCTCAACTTCCCGGCATCGATCAGGTCGAAGGTCGAGTCCTGCAGCACCTCGGAATACATCGTCAGGTCTTCGAACGGCGAGTCGATCAGGCCACACATCACCGAGTTGGCGATGGTGCCGATGCCGGCTTGCAACGGGCCGAGCCTGTTGGTTATGCGCCCGGCTGCCACTTCCTGTTTGAAGAAGTCGATCAGGTGGTCGGCAATGGCCTGGGTCTCGGCGTCCGGTGCCAGCACAGTGGAGGGTGAGTCAGCCTGGTTGGTGACCACGATGGCGACGATTTTTTCCGCTGGGATCGGGATGGCGGTGCTGCCAATACGGTCGTCGACTTTGACCAATGGAATCGGGGTGCGGGTCGGGCGATAGGTCGGAATGTAGATGTCGTGCAGACCTTCGAGGTTCGGGTTGTGCGCCATGTTGATCTCGACAATCACATGTTTGGCGAAGATCGCGAAGCTGGCCGAGTTGCCCACCGAGGTGGTTGGCACGATATGCCCTTGCTCGGTGATCGCTACGGCTTCAATCACGGCAATGTCCGGCAGTTTCAATTGCTGGTTGCGCAATTGCTCCACGGTTTCCGACAAGTGCTGGTCGATGAACATGACTTCACCGGCATTGATCGCCTTGCGCAGCGTGCTGTCGACCTGGAACGGCATGCGTCGCGACAGCACGCCGGCTTCGGTCAACTGCTTGTCGAGGTCGTTGCCCAGGCTTGCGCCAGTCATCAGGCTGATCTTCAGCGGCGTGACCTTGGCGCGCTCGGCCAGCGCCTGGGGGACGGCCTTGGCTTCGCCTGCGCGAGTAAAGCCACTCATGCCGACGGTCATGCCGTCCTCAATCAGAGCGGCAGCGTCGGCAGCGCTCATCACTTTGTCCAACAACGAAGGCAGGCGAATACGGTCACGGTACATGGATTGTTATCTCGGGCAACGGGTAGCAGGACGTGCAGTCTAGTGAATTGCGCCGGCTTCTGTCCCGCTACCAAGGTCGCAATCGAGGCGTCTATTCCGGGTCTTTGAAGCAAAACACCGTTACCGGATCGGTAACAAAAGCATAGTTTGTCCGACGATTTGCGCAAACAAAAACGCCCCGACAAGTCGGGGCGTTCTGAGTGCCGCGCGGGGTTAGTCGACGGCTTTGACCATGTCTTCGATGACCTTTTTAGCGTCGCCGAACACCATCATGGTTTTGTCCAGGTAGAACAGTTCGTTGTCCAGACCGGCATAGCCGCTGGCCATCGAGCGTTTGTTGACGATGATGGTCTTGGCCTTGAACGCTTCGAGGATCGGCATGCCGGCAATCGGCGATTTCGGATCGTTTTTCGCCGCCGGGTTGACCACGTCGTTGGCGCCCAACACCAGCACCACGTCGGCCTGACCGAACTCGGAGTTGATGTCTTCCATCTCGAACACCTGGTCGTAAGGCACTTCGGCCTCGGCCAGCAACACGTTCATGTGCCCTGGCATACGACCGGCAACCGGGTGGATCGCATACTTCACGGTCACGCCGCGATGGGTCAGCTTCTCGGTCAGTTCCTTCAGTGCATGCTGTGCCCGTGCGACCGCCAGGCCGTAGCCCGGAACGATGATCACGGTATCGGCGTTGGTCAGCAGGAAGGTGGCGTCGTCGGCAGAACCGGATTTCACCGGGCGGGCCTCCTTGGCGCCTGCCGGACCTGCGTCCGCTGTATTGCCGAAACCGCCGAGCAGTACGTTAAAGAAGGAGCGGTTCATCGCCTTGCACATGATGTACGAGAGGATCGCACCGGACGAACCTACCAGCGAGCCCGCGATGATCAGCATCGAGTTGTTCAGCGAAAAGCCGATACCCGCTGCTGCCCAGCCGGAGTAGCTGTTGAGCATCGACACCACCACCGGCATGTCGGCGCCGCCGATCGGGATGATGATCAGTACGCCGAGCACGAAGGCCAGCGCCAGCATCACTACGAAAGCGGTGTAGTCGCCGGTGAGCATGAACGTCACGCCCAGTCCCAGTGTGGCGAGGCCCATCAGCAGGTTCAGCTTGTGCTGTCCGCCGAACTGTACCGGTGCACCCTGGAACAGGCGGAACTTGTACTTGCCAGAGAGCTTGCCGAACGCGATCACCGAACCGGAGAAGGTGATTGCACCGATGGCGGCACCGAGGAACAGCTCCAGGCGATTACCAGCCGGGATCGCGTCACCGAGTTGCTGGACGATGCCCAGCGACTGTGGTTCGACCACGGCAGCCACGGCGATGAACACCGCTGCCAGGCCGATCATGCTGTGCATGAAGGCAACCAGCTCGGGCATCTTGGTCATTTCAACGCGTTTGGCCATGATCGAGCCGACAGTGCCGCCGATCAGCAGGCCGACGATCACGTAGACGATACCGGCTTGGGCCCCGCCTTCTTCAAAAGAGAGCGCAGCGAGCTTGTAGATCAAGCCGATAGTGGTGAGGATCGCCAGGCCCATGCCGAGCATGCCGAACAGGTTGCCGCGACGCGATGTGGTGGGATGCGAGAGGCCCTTGAGCGCCTGGATGAAGCAGACCGAGGCGATCAAATACAGGGAGGTAACCAGGTTCATGCTCATGCTTGCTGCACCTCAGCCTTGATTGCTTCGGCCTTGGCTGCCGGCGCTTTTGCTGGAGCCGCTTTCTTCTTGAACATTTCCAGCATGCGGCGGGTCACCAGGAAACCACCAAACACGTTGACCGCGGCCAGGGCCACGGCCAGGGTGCCCATGGTCTTGCCCAGCGGGGTCACGGTGAGGGCGGCGGCGAGCATGGCGCCGACGATCACGATGGCCGAGATGGCGTTGGTGACAGCCATCAGTGGCGTGTGCAGTGCAGGTGTCACGTTCCAGACCACGTGGTAACCGACATAAATCGCCAGCACGAAGATGATCAGGTTGTAGATACCGTGAGAGATCAGCATGTCTTCCATTGTTTTTATCCTCAGCCGTTCTTGCGCACGATCTGGCCGTCGCGGCACATCAGGCACGCGGCGACGATATCGTCTTCAAGGTTGATCACCAGTTGTCCTTCTTTATCGAACAACAGTTTCATGAAGTCCAGCAGGTTGCGTGCATACAGCGCCGAAGCGTCGGCCGCCACTGCGCCGGCCAGATTGGTCGGGCCAACGATGGTCACGCCATTTTCGACGACCACCTGATCGGCCACGGTCAGCGGGCAGTTACCGCCCTGGGCTGCCGCGAGGTCGATGACCACCGACCCCGGTTTCATCTGGGCCACGGTTTCCGCGCTCAACAGCGTCGGTGCCTTGCGGCCCGGGATCAGTGCGGTGGTGATGACGATGTCAGCCTGCTTGGCGCGCTCGTGCACGGCCGCGGCCTGGCGCTGCATCCAGCTGGCTGGCATGGGGCGGGCGTAACCGCCGACACCCACGGCGCATTCACGCTCTTCGTCGGTCTCGTAAGGCACGTCGACGAACTTGGCGCCGAGGGATTCGATCTGCTCCTTTACCGCCGGACGCACGTCAGACGCTTCGATCACCGCGCCCAGGCGTTTCGCGGTAGCGATGGCCTGCAAACCGGCCACGCCGGCACCGAGAATCAGCACGCGCGCCGCTTTTACGGTGCCCGCAGCGGTCATCAGCATTGGCATGAAACGCGGATAGTAGTGCGCGGCCAGCAACACGGCTTTATAGCCGGCAATGTTGGCTTGCGAGGACAGCACATCCAGGCTTTGGGCGCGGGAGGTGCGAGGCGCGGCTTCCAGGGCAAAGGCGGTAATCCCGCACTCGGCCAGCTTGGCGATGGTTTCGTTGCTGAACGGGTTGAGCATCCCCACCACAACGGTGCCGCTTTTAATCAGCGTCAGCTCGTTGTCGCTGGGAGCGACGACCTTCAAGATCAGCTCTGCACCAAACGCGTCATTGGCGCTGCCAATGGTTGCGCCTGCCTCTTCATAAGCACTGTCGACAACGCTGGCATTAACGCCGGCGACGCTTTGTACAGTGACCTTATGACCCTGGCTGATCAGCTTCTTGATGGTTTCCGGGGTTGCAGCAACCCGTGTTTCACCGGTCTGGGTTTCGAGAGGAACACCAATGTGCACGTCAAATCTCCTGCGTGATCTTATTGAGTAAACCCATGCACTACGGATGGTGCGGCTGGGGCGGCCGATCAGCACGGTCCCGCCAAATCAGGGCGGGGCGCGGCATTTTGCAGGCGAACTTTGTGCCCTTCAAGGGATTATGACGGGTGACGGAAAATTAACTACAAGTCACCCCGTGACCGAATGTCGCAACCACCCGGATCAATCCCTTACAGGCCGTGCTTTTCAAGGATTCTGGCCGAAATTTAAGAATTTACACATCGGCCGTATGAATGATGCGGCATCGCTTCGAAATAGTGGCGCAAAGCCGCGTAGGCAGGCGCTTGTGGGACGTTTGTACGACTTCTCGATACAGTTTGCTGGTATGCGACAAATACTTATATCTGTAGGGTTTATTTTTTACTGACTACGAGGTCAAGTATCGCTTGGGAGCCTTTATCCCTCTAGGCTGTAGCTGTGCGCCTGATTTACCAGCCAGTCACGAAATGCCTTCAAAGACGCGGATTCGACCTTTCGCTCGGGAATCATCAGGTAATAAGCCTTGATGCTGGACAGTGCTTGCGGGTTGGCGATCACCAAGCGTTTTTCTTTCAGCTCCCGTTGAATCAGAAACGGCGGAATCAGGGCAATGCCCATGTCGTGCATGGCCGCTTGGGCGAGCATGGAGAATAGCTCATAGCGAGGGCCTGTCATGTCTCGCGGGACATTCAGGTGCTGGGAATCGAACCATTGGCGCCAGGCATAGGGGCGTGTGGTTTGTTGCAGAAGAGGCAAGTCGGCGATTTCGCCGGGTGTCAGGCTGGTCTTGTTTCCGAGTAGGTCGGGGCTGCAAACGGGCATCGGATTTTCACCCATCAGCCTGTGGGACTCTGTACCTGACCAATCCGCATCACCGAAGTAGATGGCGGCATCAAAATCAGTATCGGCGAACAGGAACGGCCGCGTGCGGTTGGTCAGGTTGACCGTCACTTCCGGGTGTTTTTGCTGGAAATCCTTGAGTCGCGGCAGCAGCCATTGGGTGCCGAAGGTCGGAACTACGGCCAACTCGATCACGTTGGTGCCCTGCTGGCCCATCACGGACAAGGTGTCGCGCTCAACCGCATCGAGTTGAGTGGCCACTCGACGGCTGTAGGAG
This sequence comes from Pseudomonas sp. BIC9C, assembly GCF_034541995.1. Taxonomy (NCBI): domain Bacteria; kingdom Pseudomonadati; phylum Pseudomonadota; class Gammaproteobacteria; order Pseudomonadales; family Pseudomonadaceae; genus Pseudomonas; species Pseudomonas sp. BIC9C. The sequence goes on along the minus strand of NZ_JAWDGM010000007.1, from coordinate 241,241 downwards.
AGCCCGGCTTCCGTCAGCTTGACCCCGCGCCGCGAGCGTCTGAACAGTTCCACGCTGAGGAACTCTTCAAGGCTGGCGATCTGTCGGCAAATCGCCCCTTGGGTCAGCGACAGTTCCTGGGCGGCCTTGGTGAAGCTCTCGTGGCGCGCCGCGGCCTCGAAGCTGATCAGGGCGGTGGTGCTGGGTATCTTCCTGCGCATGTACGTCAACCTCACTAATACATCGCATAAAGGCTCTTTCGCGACGTTTCGAAGTGAGAAATTAGCACAACAGTATGCAAAATCCTCGTTTGCCGTAGCGCTGATCCAGGCCTAGGATCAGTCCACGTTATTTGACCCGATTCGAGAGGACACACTCATGGGCGGTAAAGCTAGCTTCAACTGGATCGATCCCCTGCTGCTGGATCAACAGCTCACTGAAGAAGAGCGCATGATTCGCGACACGGCTGCGCAGTTCGCTCAGCAGAGCCTTGCGCCGCGCATTCTTGAAGCTTTCCGCCATGAGAAGACCGATCCGGCGATCTTCCGCGAGATGGGCGAGGTTGGTCTTTTGGGCGCAACCATCCCCGAGCAATACGGCGGCAGTGGCCTGAACTACGTCAGTTACGGCCTGATCGCCCGCGAAGTCGAGCGTATCGATTCCGGCTATCGCTCGATGATGAGCGTGCAGTCCTCGCTGGTGATGGTGCCAATCAATGAATTCGGTACCGAAGCCCAGAAGCAGAAGTACCTGCCAAAACTGGCCTCGGGCGAGTGGATCGGCTGCTTCGGTCTGACCGAGCCTAACCACGGTTCCGACCCGGGCGCGATGATCACTCGTGCGCGCAAAGTGGAAGGCGGCTACAGCCTCACTGGCAGCAAGATGTGGATCACCAACAGCCCGATTGCCGATGTGTTCGTGGTCTGGGCCAAGGACGATGCCGGCGATATCCGAGGCTTCGTTCTCGAGAAAGGCTGGAAAGGCCTGAGCGCTCCGGCGATTCACGGCAAGGTTGGCCTGCGGGCATCGATTACCGGTGAAATCGTCATGGACAACGTGTTCGTTCCGGAAGAAAACATCTTCCCGGATGTCCGTGGCCTGAAAGGTCCTTTCACCTGCCTCAACTCGGCACGTTACGGCATCTCCTGGGGTGCGCTGGGTGCGGCCGAGTTCTGCTGGCACACCGCTCGCCAGTACACTCTGGATCGTCAACAGTTCGGTCGTCCATTGGCCGCCACTCAGTTGATCCAGAAGAAACTGGCCGACATGCAGACCGAAATCACCATGGCGCTGCAAGGCTGCCTGCGTCTGGGTCGGATGAAGGACGAGGGGACTGCGGCGGTCGAAATCACTTCGATGATGAAGCGCAACTCCTGCGGCAAGTCCCTGGACATCGCGCGCATGGCTCGCGATATGTTGGGCGGTAACGGTATCTCCGATGAGTTCGGTGTCGCACGTCACCTGGTCAACCTGGAGGTTGTGAACACCTATGAAGGTACGCACGACGTCCATGCACTGATCCTCGGTCGTGCACAAACCGGCATCCAGGCGTTCTATTAACAGGAGGACGTCCATGGGCGCGCTATCGCATCTACGGGTACTGGATTTATCGCGGGTGCTGGCCGGGCCTTGGGCCGGGCAGATCCTGGCCGACCTTGGCGCCGAAGTGATCAAGGTCGAGCGCCCGGGTAACGGCGATGACACGCGCGCCTGGGGGCCGCCGTTCCTGAAAGACGCTAATGGGGAAAACACCAGCGAGGCGGCTTATTACTTATCGGCCAATCGCAACAAGCAATCGGTCACCATCGACTTCACACGCCCTGAAGGGCAGAAGCTGGTGCGTGAGCTGGCGGCCAAGTCGGACATCCTGATCGAGAACTTCAAGGTCGGCGGTCTGGCGGCTTATGGCCTGGACTATGAGTCGTTGAAGGCGATCAATCCGGATCTAATCTATTGCTCGATCACCGGGTTCGGCCAGACCGGTCCTTACGCCAAGCGTGCGGGTTATGACTTCATGATCCAGGGGCTGGGCGGCCTCATGAGCCTGACGGGGAGACCTGAGGGCGAAGAAGGCGCGGGGCCGGTGAAGGTTGGTGTGGCGCTGACGGACATCCTGACCGGGTTGTATTCGACTGTCGCGATCCTGGCTGCGCTTGCGCATCGGGACCACGACGGCGGTGGCCAGCATATCGATATGGCACTGCTGGACGTGCAGGTGGCTTGTCTGGCCAACCAGGCAATGAACTACCTGACGACAGGCAATGCGCCTAAACGCTTGGGTAATGCTCATCCGAACATCGTGCCCTATCAGGATTTTCCTACGGCGGATGGTGACTTCATCCTTACTGTCGGGAACGATGGGCAGTTCCGCAAGTTTGCGGAAGTGGCCGGGCAGCCGCAGTGGGCGGACGATCCGCGTTTTGCGACCAACAAGCTGCGGGTAGCAAACAGGGCTGTACTGATTCCGCTGATCCGCCAGGCAACGGTGTTCAAGACTACCGCTGAATGGGTGGCGCAGCTGGAGCAGGCTGGCGTGCCATGCGGGCCGATCAATGACCTGGCGCAGATGTTTGCCGATCCTCAGGTCAAGGCGCGCGGGTTGGCCATCGAGTTGCCGCATGCGCTGGCTGGCATGGTGCCGCAAGTGGCCAGTCCTATTCGTTTGTCCGAGACGCCGGTGGAGTATCGGTATGCGCCTCCTTTGCTAGGTGAGCATACGCTGGAGGTTCTCCAGCGGGTGCTGGGTCTGGATGCGGGGGCGGTGTCCGCGTTCAAGGCGTCTGGCGTGCTTTGATCTCCCTTCTATATAGAGGGGCGCTTTCGCTCCTCTATATAGGTCTCCATCAGGGCGGTTTGCACCTTTCTGCAAGTTATTGATAGAAAAGCAGAATCAGTGCTTGACGGCAGATTTCAGATCTCTATAATTCGCCCCACTTCCGGCGCAGTCGAAACGGAAAACTCCTTGATAAACAAAGAGTTACGCAGGTTTTGGCAGCAGGTTGCTTCAGGTCATCGAAGCCGAAAGGAAGTTGAAAAAGAGGTGTTGACAGCAGCGTGTAACGCTGTAGAATTCGCCTCCCGCTGACGAGAGATCGAAAGCGCAAGTGGTTGAAGTTGTTAAAGATTCCTTGAAAACTTCTGAAAATAATCACTTGACAGCAAATGAGGCTGCTGTAGAATGCGCGCCTCGGTTGAGACGAAAGCTCTTAACCAACCGCTCTTTAACAACTGAATCAAGCAATTCGTGTGGGTGCTTGTGGAGTCAGACTGCTAGTCAACAGATTATCAGCATCACAAGTTACTCCGCGAGAAATCAAAGATGTAACCAACGATTGCTGAGCCAAGTTTAGGGTTTTCTCAAAACCCAAAGATGTTTGAACTGAAGAGTTTGATCATGGCTCAGATTGAACGCTGGCGGCAGGCCTAACACATGCAAGTCGAGCGGATGAAGAGAGCTTGCTCTCTGATTCAGCGGCGGACGGGTGAGTAATGCCTAGGAATCTGCCTGGTAGTGGGGGACAACGTCTCGAAAGGGACGCTAATACCGCATACGTCCTACGGGAGAAAGCAGGGGACCTTCGGGCCTTGCGCTATCAGATGAGCCTAGGTCGGATTAGCTAGTTGGTGAGGTAATGGCTCACCAAGGCGACGATCCGTAACTGGTCTGAGAGGATGATCAGTCACACTGGAACTGAGACACGGTCCAGACTCCTACGGGAGGCAGCAGTGGGGAATATTGGACAATGGGCGAAAGCCTGATCCAGCCATGCCGCGTGTGTGAAGAAGGTCTTCGGATTGTAAAGCACTTTAAGTTGGGAGGAAGGGTTGTAGATTAATACTCTGCAATTTTGACGTTACCGACAGAATAAGCACCGGCTAACTCTGTGCCAGCAGCCGCGGTAATACAGAGGGTGCAAGCGTTAATCGGAATTACTGGGCGTAAAGCGCGCGTAGGTGGTTTGTTAAGTTGGATGTGAAAGCCCCGGGCTCAACCTGGGAACTGCATTCAAAACTGACAAGCTAGAGTATGGTAGAGGGTGGTGGAATTTCCTGTGTAGCGGTGAAATGCGTAGATATAGGAAGGAACACCAGTGGCGAAGGCGACCACCTGGACTGATACTGACACTGAGGTGCGAAAGCGTGGGGAGCAAACAGGATTAGATACCCTGGTAGTCCACGCCGTAAACGATGTCAACTAGCCGTTGGGAGCCTTGAGCTCTTAGTGGCGCAGCTAACGCATTAAGTTGACCGCCTGGGGAGTACGGCCGCAAGGTTAAAACTCAAATGAATTGACGGGGGCCCGCACAAGCGGTGGAGCATGTGGTTTAATTCGAAGCAACGCGAAGAACCTTACCAGGCCTTGACATCCAATGAACTTTCCAGAGATGGATTGGTGCCTTCGGGAACATTGAGACAGGTGCTGCATGGCTGTCGTCAGCTCGTGTCGTGAGATGTTGGGTTAAGTCCCGTAACGAGCGCAACCCTTGTCCTTAGTTACCAGCACGTTATGGTGGGCACTCTAAGGAGACTGCCGGTGACAAACCGGAGGAAGGTGGGGATGACGTCAAGTCATCATGGCCCTTACGGCCTGGGCTACACACGTGCTACAATGGTCGGTACAGAGGGTTGCCAAGCCGCGAGGTGGAGCTAATCCCACAAAACCGATCGTAGTCCGGATCGCAGTCTGCAACTCGACTGCGTGAAGTCGGAATCGCTAGTAATCGCGAATCAGAATGTCGCGGTGAATACGTTCCCGGGCCTTGTACACACCGCCCGTCACACCATGGGAGTGGGTTGCACCAGAAGTAGCTAGTCTAACCTTCGGGAGGACGGTTACCACGGTGTGATTCATGACTGGGGTGAAGTCGTAACAAGGTAGCCGTAGGGGAACCTGCGGCTGGATCACCTCCTTAATCGACGACTCAGCTGCTCCATAAGTTCCCACACGAATTGCTTGATTCATTGAAGAAGACGATAAGAAGCAGCCCGAAATTGGGTCTGTAGCTCAGTTGGTTAGAGCGCACCCCTGATAAGGGTGAGGTCGGCAGTTCGAATCTGCCCAGACCCACCAATTTTGTGTGGGAAACGCCTGTAGAAATACGGGGCCATAGCTCAGCTGGGAGAGCGCCTGCCTTGCACGCAGGAGGTCAACGGTTCGATCCCGTTTGGCTCCACCACTACTGCTTCTGATTGTGTAAAGCTTAGAAATGAGCATTCCATCGATGATGGTGAATGTTGATTTCTAGTCTTTGACTAGTTCGTTCTTTAAAAATTTGGGTATGTGATAGAAAGATAGACTGAACGTTACTTTCACTGGTAACGGATCAGGCTAAGGTAAAATTTGTGAGTTGCTCTTAGAGCAAGTGCGAATTTTCGGCGAATGTCGTCTTCACAGTATAACCAGATTGCTTGGGGTTATATGGTCAAGTGAAGAAGCGCATACGGTGGATGCCTTGGCAGTCAGAGGCGATGAAAGACGTGGTAGCCTGCGAAAAGCTTCGGGGAGTCGGCAAACAGACTTTGATCCGGAGATGTCTGAATGGGGGAACCCAGCCATCATAAGATGGTTATCTTGTACTGAATACATAGGTGCAAGAGGCGAACCAGGGGAACTGAAACATCTAAGTACCCTGAGGAAAAGAAATCAACCGAGATTCCCTTAGTAGTGGCGAGCGAACGGGGACTAGCCCTTAAGTGGCTTTGAGATTAGCGGAACGCTCTGGAAAGTGCGGCCATAGTGGGTGATAGCCCTGTACGCGAAAATCTCTTGGTCATGAAATCGAGTAGGACGGAGCACGAGAAACTTTGTCTGAATATGGGGGGACCATCCTCCAAGGCTAAATACTACTGACTGACCGATAGTGAACTAGTACCGTGAGGGAAAGGCGAAAAGAACCCCGGAGAGGGGAGTGAAATAGATCCTGAAACCGTATGCGTACAAGCAGTGGGAGCCCACTTTGTTGGGTGACTGCGTACCTTTTGTATAATGGGTCAGCGACTTATTTTCAGTGGCGAGCTTAACCGAATAGGGGAGGCGTAGCGAAAGCGAGTCTTAATAGGGCGTCTAGTCGCTGGGAATAGACCCGAAACCGGGCGATCTATCCATGGGCAGGTTGAAGGTTAGGTAACACTGACTGGAGGACCGAACCGACTACCGTTGAAAAGTTAGCGGATGACCTGTGGATCGGAGTGAAAGGCTAATCAAGCTCGGAGATAGCTGGTTCTCCTCGAAAGCTATTTAGGTAGCGCCTCATGTATCACTGTAGGGGGTAGAGCACTGTTTCGGCTAGGGGGTCATCCCGACTTACCAAACCGATGCAAACTCCGAATACCTACAAGTGCCGAGCATGGGAGACACACGGCGGGTGCTAACGTCCGTCGTGAAAAGGGAAACAACCCAGACCGTCAGCTAAGGTCCCAAAGTTATGGTTAAGTGGGAAACGATGTGGGAAGGCTTAGACAGCTAGGAGGTTGGCTTAGAAGCAGCCACCCTTTAAAGAAAGCGTAATAGCTCACTAGTCGAGTCGGCCTGCGCGGAAGATGTAACGGGGCTCAAACCATACACCGAAGCTACGGGTATCACGTAAGTGATGCGGTAGAGGAGCGTTCTGTAAGCCTGTGAAGGTGAGTTGAGAAGCTTGCTGGAGGTATCAGAAGTGCGAATGCTGACATGAGTAACGACAATGGGTGTGAAAAACACCCACGCCGAAAGACCAAGGTTTCCTGCGCAACGTTAATCGACGCAGGGTTAGTCGGTCCCTAAGGCGAGGCTGAAAAGCGTAGTCGATGGAAAACAGGTTAATATTCCTGTACTTCTGGTTATTGCGATGGAGGGACGGAGAAGGCTAGGCCAGCTTGGCGTTGGTTGTCCAAGTTTAAGGTGGTAGGCTGAGATCTTAGGTAAATCCGGGATCTTAAGGCCGAGAGCTGATGACGAGTTACCCTTTGGGTGACGAAGTGGTTGATGCCATGCTTCCAAGAAAAGCTTCTAAGCTTCAGATAACCAGGAACCGTACCCCAAACCGACACAGGTGGTTGGGTAGAGAATACCAAGGCGCTTGAGAGAACTCGGGTGAAGGAACTAGGCAAAATGGCACCGTAACTTCGGGAGAAGGTGCGCCGGTGAGGGTGAAGCATTTACTGCGTAAGCCCACGCCGGTCGAAGATACCAGGCCGCTGCGACTGTTTATTAAAAACACAGCACTCTGCAAACACGAAAGTGGACGTATAGGGTGTGACGCCTGCCCGGTGCCGGAAGGTTAATTGATGGGGTTAGCTAACGCGAAGCTCTTGATCGAAGCCCCGGTAAACGGCGGCCGTAACTATAACGGTCCTAAGGTAGCGAAATTCCTTGTCGGGTAAGTTCCGACCTGCACGAATGGCGTAACGATGGCGGCGCTGTCTCCACCCGAGACTCAGTGAAATTGAAATCGCTGTGAAGATGCAGTGTATCCGCGGCTAGACGGAAAGACCCCGTGAACCTTTACTATAGCTTTGCACTGGACTTTGAATTTGCTTGTGTAGGATAGGTGGGAGGCTTTGAAGCGTGGACGCCAGTTCGCGTGGAGCCATCCTTGAAATACCACCCTGGCAACTTTGAGGTTCTAACTCAGGTCCGTTATCCGGATCGAGGACAGTGTATGGTGGGTAGTTTGACTGGGGCGGTCTCCTCCTAAAGAGTAACGGAGGAGTACGAAGGTGCGCTCAGACCGGTCGGAAATCGGTCGTAGAGTATAAAGGCAAAAGCGCGCTTGACTGCGAGACAGACACGTCGAGCAGGTACGAAAGTAGGTCTTAGTGATCCGGTGGTTCTGTATGGAAGGGCCATCGCTCAACGGATAAAAGGTACTCCGGGGATAACAGGCTGATACCGCCCAAGAGTTCATATCGACGGCGGTGTTTGGCACCTCGATGTCGGCTCATCACATCCTGGGGCTGAAGCCGGTCCCAAGGGTATGGCTGTTCGCCATTTAAAGTGGTACGCGAGCTGGGTTTAGAACGTCGTGAGACAGTTCGGTCCCTATCTGCCGTGGACGTTTGAGATTTGAGAGGGGCTGCTCCTAGTACGAGAGGACCGGAGTGGACGAACCTCTGGTGTTCCGGTTGTCACGCCAGTGGCATTGCCGGGTAGCTATGTTCGGAAAAGATAACCGCTGAAAGCATCTAAGCGGGAAACTTGCCTCAAGATGAGATCTCACTGGGACCTTGAGTCCCCTGAAGGGCCGTCGAAGACTACGACGTTGATAGGTTGGGTGTGTAAGCGCTGTGAGGCGTTGAGCTAACCAATACTAATTGCCCGTGAGGCTTGACCATATAACACCCAAGCAATTTGCGTCGAAAGGCCAGATTGCGGTGTGTGAAGACGCAATGAACCGAAAGTTCGCACAACACACAAATCTATCGCATACCCAATTTGCTGAAGCGTCGAAAGACGAATCGGTACACCGAATTTCTTGACGACCATAGAGCGTTGGAACCACCTGATCCCATCCCGAACTCAGCAGTGAAACGATGCATCGCCGATGGTAGTGTGGGGTTTCCCCATGTGAGAGTAGGTCATCGTCAAGATTAAATTCCGAAACCCCTATCTGCTTACGCAGGTAGGGGTTTTGTTTTAGTAGAAGTCACCAATTTTCACTGGCACGTTAATCTTCTAACGGGCTGGTCACAGAATTTCTTGACGACCATAGAGCGTTGGAACCACCTGATCCCATCCCGAACTCAGAAGTGAAACGATGCATCGCCGATGGTAGTGTGGGGTTTCCCCATGTGAGAGTAGGTCATCGTCAAGATTGAATTCCAAAACCCCTGTCTGCTGACGCAGACAGGGGTTTTGTCGTTTCAGGGGTACTGAAAAGCCCGTTGCGGAGTCTCTCCACAACGGGCTTTTTCACGTTCTACGCAAACAGTTTCAGCACATTGTTCATCGCATCATCGGCAAAGCCCTGCACGAAATCCTTGAAGCCTGGCAGCGCCTCGGCGCCACCCTGCGCCGGTTCGGCAATGATGGTCCAGGTGGCTCGGGACTTGTCCGCATCCAGTGGTTCAACGCTCATCGCTGCCCACAGATTGGCTACACCCAGGGTGTTGTAGATAGTGGTCCAGGTCATGTGCCGTGCCTGGTCGTCCCGGGAGTTAAGCTGTTCGACCACCTGGTTGCCGTCCTTGAAAAACTTTTTGCGTAACGATGACACGCCTTCACCGGTCATTTCGATGTGCGACAGTGCCGGGATGAAGCGATCGAAGCCGGAAAAGTTACCGACTACGGCCCATACCTGCGCAGCATCGGCGGGCACGTCCACCGAGGACACTACTTGGCAGCCTTGAGGGTTCTTGATCAGGGTATCGGGTTGCAGAGTACTCATGGTCTTGCTCCATTGGGGTTGAGTCAGATGAAGTTGATTTCTTTGAGGTAGTCGCAGCCGCGACGCAGCAGCGCCGGGGACTTTTGCGGGTAGCGCGCGCCCATGAGCAGAATGCCGGCCTGGGCGTTGTCGTGACCGATCATCGAGATGTCGCCGATGTCCTCCTCGAAGCCATTGAGGTAGAACCCCAGCACGCCGAATAGCGCGTTGTCGCTGTCGACCCGACTCAGCTGCTGCTGCCAGTCGGCGACGCTGACCATCGCGAATTCGCGCCCCGCCTCGCGGAAGGACGCCACGTAGTTGTCCCAGCTCAGGGGCTCGGGGTTGTGCAGGTTGAACACCGCCTGTCCTGGTTGATAACGACTGGCGTGGAAGGCGATGAATCGGGCGAGAAAGTCCACCGGCATCAAGTCGAAGTTCAGGGCGAATTCCGGCACCTGACCAAGCTGGAGCGAGCCCTTGAGCATCAGCATCAGGCGATTCTTGTGCGGCTGGCACACGCCCGTGAGGCTGTTGAAGCTGATGTTGCCAGGGCGGTAGAGATTGACCCGGACCCCAAGCTCCCGCGCCCGTTCGAGAATGCGCTCACCGACCCATTTGGACAGGTTGTAGCCGTTCTTGATGTAGATGGGGGGCGTCGGTGCGGCTGGCAACTCAAGCACTCGGCCGTCGGCGGATATCGTGCTGGAGGCCGAGAGCGTCGAGACGAAATTGAAGATTTTTTTGCTGCGTCCTTCGCACAGGCGCAAACATTCGAAAATCGGCTCTACGTTGTCCCTCGCCAGCGACTCGTAATCGAGGACGTGATTGACGTTGGCCGCGTTGTGCACCAGTGCGCCAAATTCTCGATCCAGGCGCTGATAAACCTCTGCCGCCAAACCGAGTTCCGGCCGCGTGATGTCTGCCGCGTGAACCCGCACCCGGCTCATATCCAGGTGCTCCAGACGGTTCTCCCGCAGCGCCAGGGCAAAGCGCTCACCCGCCGATTGCCCATCGCCGTCGCGAACCAGGCAGGCGACCTCGCTGGCCCCCCAGGCCAGCAGTGCCTCGACGATGTGTACACCGACAAAACTGTTGGCGCCGGTGACGATCACCTTGTGCACGTCGCCCATGTGGTTGATGGGCAGCGGCTGAATATCCAGTTCGCGGAGGACATCGCGCAGGGCCTGTTCGCTCAGCACTTCTTCGCTGCCGGAGCCGCGTACCAGTGTCGCCAGTTTCGTGATGGTGGGTAGCTCGATGAAGCGGTTGATCGAAATGCTGCGCCCGAACTCTTCACGCAGGCGCAGGAGCATGCGCGATAGCAGGATCGAGTGCCCGCCCAGATTGAAGAAGCTTTCGTCGACGGGAATGTCGCTCGCCGGCAGCTCCAGCAACTCGGCCCAGATATTCAGCAGCAGGGCTTCATCGGCATTGACGGGCAGGCGCCGTGGAGGACTATCGGTGAGGCTCACCGGCAGCTCCAGCAACGCCTTGCGGTCGACCTTGCCATTGCTGGCGTAAGGCATGCTTGCCAGCTCGGTCCATGCAATGGGGTGCATGTAGTCCGGCAGGTGTTGCGCCGCGTGGGCCTTCAACGCCTGGCGAGCGGCGCCTGGGAGGTCTTCCCTGGGTTGGGCAAGGAAGGCCAGAATCCGTCGCTGGCTATCAATGACCACGGCAACCTGGCGGTACAACCGGCTGTCACGCAGGCAGTGCTCAATCTCTTCCGGCTCGACCCGGAAGCCGCGAATCTTCACCTGATTATCACGCCGACCGCAGAGTTCGATCCCATCGGTCGTCCACTTCGCCATGTCCCCGGTGCGATAGACGCGCAGGGTCCTGCCATCAGGCAAGTTCAGGTCCAGATAACGCTCAGCGGTTTGCTGCGGGTTGTTCAGGTATCCCAGGCACACGCCCGGGCCGGCAATGTACAACTCACCGACGGTCTGTTCGGCCACGGGTTGATAGTCGTCATCGAGAATAAACACCTGACTGTTGGCGATCGGCGCCCCCAGCGAGCGGTTGTGGTCGCCTGCCTGAAGCTGCCGCGCGGTAATCAGCACCGTGGCTTCGGTGGGCCCGTAGAGGTTGTAGAGCTTGCCCTGACGGCTCAGTTGCTCGATGACCCACGGCTCGCAGACATCGCCGCCGGTCATCACACGGTCCAGGCACTGCAATTGCTCCAGCGGCAGAATGCTCAGCAAGGCCGGCGGTAAAAAGGCGTGGCTCAGTTGCCGATGATGAGTCAGCTCCACCAGTTGCAGCGGATCGCGACGTTGGTCCTCGTCGGGCACGATCAGCTCGGCGCCTTGTAGCAGGGTCGGAAAGATGTCGATCAGTGATGAGTCGAAACTCAATGAAGAAAACTGCAGCACTCGGCTCTGGCTGGTCAACTGCACATAATCGGCATACCAGTGGGTGAAGTGCGCGAGGTTGGCCTGGCTGAGCAGCACGCCCTTCGGATGGCCGGTGGTACCCGAGGTGTAGAGCGCCATGCAAGGCGCGTCGAGGTTGGGGCGTTGCTGCATCAAGGGTTGAGTGAGGTCCACGTCGTGGTGGTCGATACGCCTGATGTCCAGCCCCGGCATCTCCCTTGCCAGGGGATGCTCGCCATCATGCAGCAGCAACACCGCACCGGCATTCGCCAGAATGTACTGCTGACGTTGCAGCGGATGGCTCGGCTCCAGCGGCAGGTACACCGCGCCGCAGCCCAGGATCGCCAGGATTGCGGCATACAGCGCGCTGCATTTGGGCAGGCAGATCCCGACGACTACCGGGCCTTGGTGTTGATCCAGCAGCGGTCGCAAACGCTGCTGGATGGCACGGCTGTGGGCGTGCAACTGGCGATAGTCGAGCGTTACGCCGGCGATGCTCAAGGCCGGACGGTCAGCGCTCTGGATGCACTGTTGTTCCAGCCATTCGATCATTGGCGTTTGCGCGAGTTGCTGCAGCCGCGGGTTGGCGGTGGCATTGAGGCGATGCACGAACGCGAGACTGTCCAGGAACCGCAGGTTCTCGATGCGCTCGAAGCTGACAGGTGCGGCAGGTTCGGCGTGTCGAAAATAGTCGGCATCCCGCGAGTAGCGGCTGACCAGCAGCGCCACTTGGTCAACCAGTGCTGTGGTGGCCTGCATACGCAACGCCTGGCCGTTACCCGACGGCTCATCGGCAATGGGTACACGACTCAGCAGCGTTGAGCCATGGCAGCACAACAGGTCCAGCGAAGGCAGGCCTGACGCCTGCGGCAGGCCGAGCCCCAATTGCAATGTCAGCCGAGGCGCCTGAGCGGTGAACTGAAGCGACGTGCCATCGTCGATCAACAGATCCGCAGGCCCCGGCATTTCCTCGGGTGCGGATATCCGCCTCAGTGAGTGACCCTGTTGTTCGAGTTCCAGTGCCAGGTCGGTCATGGCCCGGCTTTGTCCGTTGAGCAAGATGTCGAGACGTTTCATGATGGGCTCCTCGTCAAACCAGGTAGTCGCTGAGGGCGGTTTGTACGCACGGCGATTCGAGCAGCGAACTGCTGTGGAAAAACCGCACAATGTTGGCCACCAACGGGTGATGGCGATTGATCGGGAAGGCCAGTGCCGACATTTCGCTCTTGAGTGCGTGGCGTGCCGCGTTGTTGGTCTGCATGGCGTCGATCAAGCGGAAGTCAAAGGATTTCTGGATGTCGTTGGTCAGGTAATGGCCAATGAACACCGGCAGGATCTGTGCGATGCAATGGCGGTCGTCTGCACTTGCGGTATGCCAGTAGATGCGTACCAGCCGTGCCCAAAAACCGGAGTGACGCCCCTCGTCCAGCAAGTGATCGGCCATCAGGCCCTTGATCGATTGCTTGACCGTGTCGTCCTTGGCGAACGCGGCGACATCCCCGGTCACCGTGTTTTCGGCGATGGCCACGCAGATCAGTTCTACAGCGCTGCGCAGGTGCTCCGGTGCCAGCGCCACGGCCGCCGGTATCGCTCGGCTCAGTTCGATCTCATCCGGCAATTCAATGGGGGGGATGCCGGTCAACGCGATGGTCTGCTGCATGAAATCCATCGCCACCAGTGCGTGGTAATCCTCGTCCACCACGACAGTCATGGCGTCGTAGCGGCAGGCGAACGGGAACTCGACCGCGAAGCGATTCTTGGCGATGCTGCGGGCGGTCTTGTCGACGATCTCGGTTTCGAAAATCACCACATCGTTGATGAACTTGTAGAGCGTCTGCACCAGGGCAAAGTCGCGCAGTTGCGGACATTCGCGCAGAAAGGTTTCGCTCAGCACCAACGGTTGACGGCTCAAGGGGTAGATCAGTTTGTCGTCGTTCTCCAGCACGCGGCGTGGGCGTGTGCGGATGGTCGCGCGACTTTCCCAGGCGTCGGCGAAGGATTGGTAGTCGGTGGCGTTCATGCGCTCACCTCCACGACCGATTCGTTGATGCTCTGGCGCAACCCGTCCCACAGGGCAATACGGCTTTCCACGGCAGCGATGGCGCTGGCATACACGTCTTCCTGCCGTTGCGGGTCGCTATCGATCAGTCGCGACAGGAGTTTTTCCGCTGCCGGGCCGTGGTCCTCGGAATCGACTTCAATGTGCCGTTCGAGGTAGTAACGGAAGGTCGGCGCCTGCTCGGTGCCGATGCCCCAATCGTCGAGGATGCGCTGGAACATCAGCGGGATAACGCTCTCGCGACCGTGCAGAAACGCCGCTGCAACACTGTGAGCCGGCGCATGCAGTGCTGTGTGTAGCGTATGGCGAACGAAATGTGCGGCCGCCGGATCGACATTGATGCACTGCAAGGCCACGTCGTAGCTCACGCCTTCTTGTTGCAGGGCCACGAAGCGTTCGATGGCAACGGTGCAGGCGCCGACTTCGCGCATTGCATCCAGGTACAACTCGAAGTGGCTGTAATGACCCTGGGCCGGGCGATCATCCGACTCCTCACCCAGCACGATCTCGTTGATCAACCGCGCGGCCTGGTGATCCTGCGGTGGCAGCCAGGGCAGTCGCACGCAAGTCAGCTCCTGTTGCAGGCGCTTGGTCAGTGACATGAAGTCCCATACGGCAAACACGTGGGTTTCCATGAAGCGTCGCAGGACCGGCAGCGAATGTATTTCAGAGAAAATCGGGTGTTCGCCAAGTTCGGCTTTTATTTGAATCAGACGTTCTTTAGTTGGTTTCATGTCTGGGCCTGTAAGTGATCCGAGGTGAGAAGTAATCAAGCACTGAAGTTTGCTTCAAGTTTTTCAGGGCGAGCGGGTACCTCAAACGAATTGATCTTTTTCAGTGCTGGATATGCCGTGTAACTTAGGCGTTGCTGTCGCTTGTGGTTGGCGGCGAAGAAAAACTAATACACATATAAAGTGTCAATCAAGTTGTTTTGGTATTATTTTGATATTCAACTTTTTCGAAGTTGATAAGTCCCAATAAAACTTTTCATATTGGTTTTATTTTGGCGTAGTTACTCCTTCCGGTCTATATAAGTCAGAATTGAATAAAGAGTGAATGCCTCACTCGAAGTAACTTTTTAGCGGGCGTCGTTGGGGGTGTCTGAGGGGGTGGAAGTGGGTCGTGAGTGGTGCCGACCCTTCCGTTCCCGTGATGAGGCTCCTTCCTTCGCTTCTGGGGATGGGGACTACGCCGTTTGCATGGAGCGTCCCCGGTTTTATTGTGTCCTGGGCACCCAGAGTGGGCGCAAATCGAGGCGGCCGCCAATACTGGGGCATCATGCAATCGTTGCGATGATCAGGTTTGAAGGTGGCGGGGCGTTGGGGCGCGATATGCCGCGAGGGTGGTGTGGTATGGGAGCAGGGGATATGTAATCAAACTATTCGTGGAGCACATTCGGGGAAATGTGCATCAGGCGAGGCGATCCCTTTGGTGCGCCTCGCCCGGACTTGCCGCTGCGGGTTACCTGGACGTGTTTTTGGCCAGGACTTCAGGGCTGTTGAGGTAGCGCGTAATGACCTCGACCCCTCGGTTCAGATGATGTTCGAGCAGCTTCACGGAGCGTTCGACGTCCCGGTCTTCGGCGGCCCGCAACAGGGCCTGGTGGTCGTCCTGGGACAGCTTGCCCAGGCCCATGGCTTCCAGGTTGAAACGCAGGAACCGCTCTTCCTCGATCAGGCCGTCTTCGACCAGTCTCAGCAGCCGGCGATTGGGTGCACGGCTGTAAAGCACCATGTGGAACAGGCGATTGAGCCGGCCGATTTCGGTGTAGTCGCTTTCCATTTCGAGTTCGTCGATGTAACGGGCAGCCTGTTCGAGATCTTCGTCCTGGAGCAGTGGCACCGAGAGACGCAGGGCTTCGGATTCCAGCAGAATGCGCAGCGCGTAGGTTTCTACGGCGTCGCCCTGGACCAGCGGCGCGACCACAGCTCCCTTGTGGGCAATCACGTTGAGCAACGATTGTGCTTCGAGTTGGCGCAAGGCTTCGCGTACGGGCATGCGGCTGACGCCGAACAGGTCGGCGAGGTCTTGCTGGCGCAGGGCCGCGCCGCAAGGAATGCGTCCGTCGAGTATGGCCGCGCGCAGGGTTTCTTCGATCACCGAGCGTGCCAGATGCGCGGGAATGGGTCCGTTGACCTTGATACTGCTGAGAGGGTTGGGCTTTTGTGTCACTAAACGCACCCTGAATGATGGAAATTTTTGGATCCAAATGACACTAGTAATTGCCTGACGGCTTGTCAAACAAGCGAACGAGTGCCTTTCTTGCAGTTTAGCGCGCCGCCAATGATCTCACCGTGCCATTGTCTTTTTCCGGTCTAGCCTTCACCATTCGAACGACTCCCTCCTGCCTACCCAGGATGCCTCGCATTGGCGGCAAGTTTAACGATCCCCCGGATTTTACGCTGGCTGTGCAGCGCATTGCTGCTGGCAGGCGTGATGTTGGGCAGTTTGAGTGCCGATTGGGATTTTTCCCTGATCAGCCGGCGGGCGCAGGTATTGTACGGACCTTTGGGAGAAGGTCAGCAACGCATTAATGATTGGCAATACTTGTTGACCAGTCAGAAGCAGATCGGCGAGTTGGAACAACTCAATGTGGTCAATCGCTTCTTCAACAAACAGCTGCGATATGTCGAAGACATCGATCTGTGGCATGAAGTCGACTACTGGGAAACCCCGATCGAAGCCCTCTGGAAAGGCGCCGGCGACTGTGAAGATTACGCTATTGCCAAGTACTTCAGCCTGCGTCACCTCGGTGTAGCCAGTGAAAAACTGCGTATTACCTACGTCAAGGCACTGACCCAGAACCGCGCGCACATGGTGCTGACCTACTACTCGAGTCCGGAAGCCGAGCCCCTGGTGCTCGATAGCCTGATTGATGCAATCAAGCCGGCCAGCCAGCGAAAGGATTTGCTGCCGGTCTACTCTTTCAATGCAGAAGGGTTGTGGTTACCGGGTACCAAGGGCAACAAAAAGGTCGGCGATACCAAGCGTCTGTCGCGCTGGCAGGATGTGTTGAAGAAAATGCAGGCCGAAGGATTCCCGGTCGAGACGACTAACTAGGAGCAGGTGCCCGATGTCTTTGTTCAAACAGCTGTTGATTGCTATCTGTCTGTTCCTGGTGGTCGCCTTCACCGGTAGTTTCATGGTCAGTCTGGAGAGCTCGCGCACTCAGTACGTCAACCAGTTGCGCTCCCATGCCCAGGACGCGGCGACGGCGCTGGCGCTTTCCCTGACACCGAATATCGACGACCCGGCGATGGTCGAGTTGCTGGTCAGCTCGATTTTCGACAGCGGTTACTACGCGAGCATCCGTGTGGTCGATCTGAAGACCGACCAGGCCCTGGTTGAGCGCACGGGCATTCCGGCGGTCAACAACGTTCCGGACTGGTTCGTCAAACTGATCGGCCTGGAGCCCGCCGGTGGTGATGCGATCGTCAGCCGCGGCTGGGAGCAGGCTGCCCGGGTCGAGGTGGTCAGCCACCCGATGTTCGCGCTGGCCAAGCTGTGGCAAAGCGCTTTGGGCAGCCTGAGCTGGTTGCTGCTATGCGGCGCAGTCAGTGCGGTACTCGGCGCGCTGTTGCTGCGTCAGCAATTGAGACCACTGGATTACATGGTCAAGCAATCCCACGCCATCGCCCGACGGGAATTTCTCAGCCTGCCGGAACTGCCGCGCACCCCCGAACTTCGCCGGGTCGTGCAGGCCATGAACCAGATGGTCGAGAAGCTCAAGGCGCTGTTTCAGGAGCAGGCGGAGCGTAGTGAAAAATTGCGGGTCGAGTCCTATCAGGACTCGTTGACCGGGTTGGCCAACCGGCGTTATTTCGAGATGCAACTGAATGCGCGGGTGAGCAATCCGGAGCAGGCCAGTTCCGGTTACCTGCTGCTATTGCGGGTCAAGGATCTGGCCGGCCTCAACCAGCGTCTCGGTGGCCAGCGCACCGATGACGTGCTCAAAGCGGTCGGTGAGCAACTGTCTCGCGAGTGCGCCAAATACCCGGAAACCCAGAATCTGGTCACTCGTATCCGCGGTGGCGAATTTGCCGTGCTGGCGCCGGGGCTGGTGCGCGAAGAAGCGCTGCAACTGGCACAAAACCTCGACAGTGCGTTGGCCAGTCTGCACGCCACCGGGGCCACCGATGTAGCTGCCGTGGCGTCTATCGGCCTGGCGCCTTTTGCTCACGGCGACTCGCCGCAAGCCGTGCTCAGCCTCGGTGATCAGGCGCTGGCGCAGGCCGAAGGCCAGGGCGAGCAGAACTGGGCCTGTATCGAACACAGCCTCTCGGCCAGTGTCGGCGACGATCACCACGCCTGGCATCGCATGCTCGACCAGGCGCTGACACAGCGGCGCTTCGAACTGTATTTCCAGCCGGTCGTGGCTGCCCAGGACACGCAACGGGTGCTGCATTACAAAGTGTTGTCGCGACTGCTCGACGAACACGGCCAGACCATCCCCGCCGGGCGTTTTCTGCCTTGGCTGGAGCGCTTCGGCTGGACGGCGCGTCTGGATCGGCTGATGCTCGAACGGGTGTTGGCGCAAATGAGCGGGCATGAGGAGTCGCTGGCGCTGAATCTGTCGTCGGCGACCTTGGGCGACCCGCAGGCGCAAAACAAAATCTTCGAGATACTGCGTGCGCATTCCAACTTCGGCCCGCGTCTGACCCTGGAGATTGGCGAAGAGCAACTGCCTGACCAGGCGGTGCTGGAGCAGTTGACCCGGCGCTTGCGCGAACTCGGTTTCTCACTGAGCCTGCAACGTTTTGGCGGACGCTTCAGCATGATCGGCAACCTGGCACGGTTGGGGCTGGAGTACCTGAAGATCGATGGCAGCTACATTCGTTCGATTGATCTGGAGAGTGACAAACGCCTGTTCATCGAGGCGATCCAGCGAGCGGCGCACAGCATCGATCTGCCGCTGATTGCCGAGCGGGTCGAGACTGAAGGCGAGTTGTCGGTGATTCGCGAGATGGGGCTATACGGTGTGCAGGGCCAGTTGTTCGGCGAGCCCAAGCCCTGGGGCTGATTTGATCGCTCCCACGCAGCGCGTGGGAATGATCGGAGGGTTGCGTCAGATCAGCCCGGTCTCTTCATCGTCGATCAATTGGCTCAAGCCGCCCAAGGCTTCACGGGCCTGGTTTCGGTCCATGAGTTTGGCCTGGGCCGCCGTTGGCAGGTCGGTGACGCGGATCACGCCTTTCTGGGTCAGCACCTGAATCAAGTCATCAAGCACCCGGATCATTTCCAGGTCACTTTGCTTGAGCTGTTTGAGGCTGTTCTCCACCGCCGCGTTGGCAAACCAGGTCTGGATCTCATGATTGTCGGCCGGCAGCGTTTCCGTGGCCTCGGCGTAGGCGGCGGGTTCCACGCGTACCAACAGGCCCTGCGCATCGCGTTGCACGTAAAACATTGAGCATCCCTCAGAATTGAACCAGCGTCGTGCTGTCAGCAGCATAGGTCAACTGCATGTCAGTATGTGGCGCAGCGACGAAATCGTCACCGGGCAGTGGACGCAATCGTGACGGCCGCCCCATAAGGAGCGGCCGTATTCATGCATCAGCTGTTGTTGTGATCGATTTTGATGGTCGGGTCGCTACCGGCAATCAGGTTGTGTAGGTTGGCGCTTGACCAATTATTGCCTTCCAGCTTGATCGTCACGTCCGGCGTGGCGGCTGCGGCGTTGCCCGAGTTGAACTGGCCGGTCGAGCTGACTTGCAGCGACGACACGCCATCGACCGTGGTGATCTTCAGGAAGTTGTCGATGGTACTGCCGGTTTCGCCCTGCAACAGATCGCGCAGGTCGATCCGGTCACCTTCGCCGGCCTTGAAGTCCTTGATCACGTCGCTGCCGGTGTCGCCCGCTTTCCAGACGAAGGTGTCACCACCGGAACCACCGATCAGGATGTCGTTGCCCTGTCCGCCCATCAGCGTGTCGTTGCCGGTGCCGCCGAGCAGGATGTCATTGCCCTTGCCACCGTCGAGGGTGTCGCTACCGCCCGAGCCGAACAGGATGTCATTGCCCGCACCGCCCAGCAGGGTGTCGTTGCCGTCATGGGCACCGGACACATCGAACGCGGTGTAATGCTCGGTGATGTACTGGTGCACGTTGCTGGTGGTGACTTTGCTGACGTCCACGCCGGATTGCTGCGCCACGAAGGCTTGTATCGCCTGGTAACCCTCGCCGGCAATGCCGTTGAAGCTCACCAGATCGCCGAACAGGAGGTCGTTGCCGTCGCCACCACTGACGGTGTCGTTGCCCGGCATTGTCGCCTCGGTGTGGCCAATGATCGAGTTGGCCAGATCCTTCGGATCGATGTTGGTTTGCGGCGCGTTATCCGAGTCGTACGGCTTCAGGTCGTTGAGGCTCACGTCGCTGTTAAGGCCAATGGCCTCGACATTCGACAGCTTGCTCAGTAGTGCAAAGCTGCTGGTGGAGTTGCTGATGGTGTCCCCGTCGGTGCTGCTGCCGTCGCCGTCACGACCCGAGAACTCGTAGGTGCCATCGCCCTGGGCATGCAGATAGCCGAAGTCCTTGGAGGACCAGCTACTTCCATTGCCGTTGCCGTTGCCGTTGCCGTTGTTGCCGTTGCTGGTCTTGGTCCAGACCGTCACGTAGCCCGAGGCACTGATGTCGATCTGGTGCGTGCTGTCGGGGACCAGGCTGATCGCTTTACCCAACTGATAGTTGCTGGTGGTGATCAGGCTATCGAGTGTTGTGCTGCCATACAGGGTCGGGTTGGTCGACTCGCCGCTCTGGTAGTAAGTCGGCTTGCCGTCAGTAATGAAATACGTGAGGTTCTTCGCCCCGGTGTTGGCCACGGCGTCCGCACTCTGGAACCAGTTGGCCGTGGTTTTGAACACGTCCTCGTAGTTGGTGCCGCCGCCGGACGACATCGAGTCCAGAGTTGCCTTCAACTGAGTCAGTGCATTCGGGTCTTTGAGGTTAACCGACACCGACTGTTTGACCTGGGTGTCGAAGTCCACCAGGAAGATGTTCACCGTACCCGAGTTGCTGCCCAGGCTTTGCTTGAGGGTGTTGAACACCGACGTCAGCGAGTCCTTGGCCGAGTTGATCGACGAGGCACTCATACTGCCGGAGCTGTCGACCATGAACGCGATGTTGTAGTTGGTGCCTGGCACCACGGTCAGACCGCCGATGTCGGCGACGATGATGTCATTGCCGTCGGTGCCGGTGACGGTGTCATTGGCCGCCGTGGCAGTAAAGGCGTTGTAGACCGCCGGGTACACAGTCACAGGAATCTGCGAAGTGCTGCTGGCCGAACCACCCAGGGCCTCGGTGGAGGTCGAGGTCACGGTCAGGTTGAACTGGCCGTTGTAATACGATGGTGGCGTTACGGTCAGAGAGCCGAGGCTCCAGCCCGTCACGTTGGCCTCGCCATTGGTCGCGGTGACCGTGAAGGTATGTCCCGCGCCGTCGGTGAGCACCGAGCCGACCGGCATGCCGCTGAGCTTCAGGCTCAGGCTTTCCGAGCCGTCGGTGTCGGTCAGCGCGGTCGTGATGGCGGACAATTTCACACTGCTGCCTTCGGCGCCGGTGTTGAGTTTGTAACCGTCGTAGTAACCCTCGACATTGGTGCCGTGCAAGTCGGACACGGTCACGCCGGCATTCACCAGGTCCGTCACGCCCGTGTAAATCGGTACGCCGGCACTGCTCAGGTCGATCGGCGTGCTGCCATTGACCGACAGGTTGACGTCATAGTTGCCCGGGCCGCTCTGGTTGTGGTGGTAGATGTCCAGGGTGTAGTAACCGCTGGTGGTCGGAGTGAACGAACCATTGAGGTTGCCGCCCGCGCCCCAGGTGATCGCGGCCACGTTCTTGCCGCCGATGGTCACCAACAGGCTGTCATCGCCAACACCGCTGAAGGTGTAGGTCTTGCCGGCTTCGAGGTAGATCAGGCCCGAGGTTTTCGACGCCGTACCGGCGGTCACGTTACCGTCGGACTGCACGTTGGTCACGGTGCCTTTGGAGTTCGCTGTGCCAGCGGCGTCGATCACGTTTTTCAGCGTGGTCGAGTCTGCGCCGCTACCGCTGGTGCCCAGACCCGACAGACCGGTCCAGACTTCCTTGATCAGTCCGGTGGACTTCACGCTGTTGTCGGCAACGCTCAGGGTCGGGGCATCCGCCACCGGGGTGATGTCGATCTTGATCGTGCCAGCGCTGCCCAGTGCCTGGCCGTCGGTTGGCTGGAACTGGAGTTGCGCGTAATCAGCCTTTTGATCGCCAGTGCCGGGGCCATAACCGTTCGCGCCCGACTCGTTGGCATCCGGCATGAAGCGCAGTTTGCCAGCGTCGATGTCGGCCTTGCTGAAGGTCTGGTTGGCGGCGACGTCTTTCCAGGTCGAACCGTCCAGGTACTGCAGTTTGCCCTCGCCCGGCAGCTGGGTGATTTTCACGCCCAGGCTGGTGGTCGGACTGTCGACATCGCTGACGCCGAAGGTCGACCAGCCGAGAGTCAGCGGCGTGTCTTCGGTGCCGATGACGTTGACCGGTGCTGCGACCGGTGCGTCATTGACCGCCACCACGTTGACCGTGGTGGTCGCGGTGTTGGAGTAGTTGCTGCCATCGGTCACCTTCACGGTGATGGTCCGCGGTACGGTGCTTGGGTCTTCACTGTTGTTGGTGAAGGTGATGTTCTTTATGCGTTGAATGTAATCAGCCAGCGTCGCAGTACCGGTCAAGGTCAGTGTGATCGTGCCAGTCTGGTCATTGCTGTTGATGATGATGCCGTTGACGCTGTTGCCCAGGTTCAGCGCATCGCCTGGCTGACGGTTGGTCAGCACGACGGTCGCACCGGTCAGCAGGGTGCTGTCCGGATCGGTGATGCTCAGGTCGAGATCGCCGATCGACACGCCAGGACCGGCGGTGTTCTCGGTGAACGTCACCTTGTAATCGGCCCCGGTGGCGCCGCTGGAGTTGTTGGCGTCAAGGTCCAGCACTGGCGGTGCATCGTTGTCGATGATCGAAGTGCTGACGCTGCCGTTGGACGAACTGATCGCCAGATTCTCGAAGTTGCCGCCGGTGGCCGAGTCGATCTTGACCACGAAGTTTTCGGTGCCTTCGGTGATCTTGTCATCGATGGTCGCGACGTTGAAGTTGGCACTGCTGGCGCCCGCCGGGATCTTCACGGTGTACACGCCGGTGAAGTCCGAACCGTCGGCGGCGGTACCGCTGTAGACGATTTTCAGCGTCACTTCGGTCTGGGCCGGGTTGGTCAGGCTGACGGTATAACTCGCCGCCTGGCCTTCGGTTACCGAAGTGCTGCCGCTGATGCTGGCAGTGGTGGTGTCCTTGAAGTCACTGACGCTGGTCGACACTGGCGTCTTGTCCATGCCGAGGGCTTCAAGGTTGCCGCCGCTGGCGGCCTTGATGGATTCGGTAACGGTTGGCGCGCCGGTGTAGACATCGTTGCCCACGGTGACTGGCAGAGTGCCGGAGCTTTGACCGACGGCGATGGTAATCACCTTGCCGCTGTCGAGTGTCACGGTAACTGGCGTGTCGTGTGCAGTGACAGGGGCGCCATTTTTGTCGGTGATGGTCGCGGTATAGGTGATCGTGCCGCTTTCGCTCACCGATGGGGTGGCGGTCAAGGTCACGGTGGTGGCGTCGTTGACATCGGTAACCGTGGTGTTCACCGGGGTCTTGATCGGGTTGATCGCTTCCAGGTTGCCGCCGGCCGCGTCCTTGATGGATTCGCTGACAGTGGTCGGTCCTTTGTAGACGTCGTTGCCCACCGTCACCGGCAGGGTGCCGGAACTCTGGCCGACGGCGATGGTGATCACCTTGCCGCTGTCCAGCGTCACGGTGACTGGCGTGTTGTGCGCGGTCACCGGGGCGCCGTTCTTGTCGGTCAGGGTGGCGGTGTAGGTGATGGTGCTGTTCTCGCTCACCGATGGGGTGGCGGTCAAGGTCACCGTGGTGCTGTCGTTGACGTCGTTGACCGTGGTGGTCACTGGCGTTTTTACCGGGTTGACCGCTTCGAGGTTACCACCGGCCGCGTCCTTGATGGATTCGCTGACGGTGGTTGGGCCTTTGTAGACGTCGTTGCCGACCGTGACCGGCAGGGTGCCGGAGCTTTGGCCGACGGCGATGGTGATGACCTTGCCGCTGTCCAGCGTCACGGTCACTGGCGTGTTATGCGCGGTCACCGCGGCGCCGTTCTTGTCGGTCAGGGTGGCGGTGTAGGTGATGGTGCTGTTCTCGCTCACCGATGGGGTGGCGGTCAGCGTCACCGTGGTGCTGTCGTTGACGTCGTTGACCGTGGTGGTCACTGGCGTCTTGATCGGGTTGATCGCTTCCAGGTTGCCGCCGTCGGCCGATTTAATCGACTCGGTCACGGTGGTCGGACCTTTGTAGACGTCATTGCCGACGGTCACCGGCAGGCTGCCGGAGCTCTGTCCGACGGCGATGGTAATGACCTTGCCGCTGTCGAGGGTCACGGTGACGGGACCGTTCTGCGCGGTAACCGGTTGGCCCTGAGCATCGGTCAGGGTCGCGGTGTAAGTGATGGTGCCGTTCTCATCCACGCTCGGCGTCGCGGTCAAGGTCACCGTGGTGGTGTCGTTGACATCGTTGACCGTGGTGGTCACTGGCGTTTTCACCGGGTTGACCGCTTCGAGGTTACCGCCGACCGCGTCCTTGATGGACTCGGTGACGGTGGTCGGGCCCTTGTAGACGTCATTGCCCACGGTCACCGGCAGGCTGCCGGAGCTCTGTCCGACGGCGATGGTAATGACCTTGCCGCTGTCGAGGGTCACGGTGACCGGCGTGTTGTGCGCGGTCACCGCGGCGCCGTTCTTGTCGGTCAGGGTGGCGGTGTAAGTGATGGTGCCGTTTTCGCTCACCGACGGGGTGGCGGTCAAGGTCACGGTGGTGCTGTCGTTGACATCGTTGACCGTGGTTTCCACCGAGGTCTTGATCGGGTTGATCGCCTCCAGGTTGCCGCCTGCCGCGTCCTTGATGGACTCGCTGACGGTGGTCGGGCCCTTGTAAACGTCGTTGCCGACGGTCACCGGTAGGCTGCCGGAACTCTGGCCTTCGGCAATGGTGATGACCTTGCCGCTGTCGAGGGTCACGGTGACGGGACCGTTCTGCGCGGTAACCGGATTGCCCTGAGCATCGGTCAGGGTCGCGGTGTAAGTGATGGTGCCATTTTCATCCACGCTCGGCGTGGCGCTCAGGGTCACCGTGGTGCTGTCGTTGACGTCGTTGACCGTAGTGGTCACTGGCGTTGTATTGGGCGACACCAACTCGAGGTTGCCACCCACTGCGTCCTTGATGGATTCGCTGACGGTGGTCGGTCCCTTGTAAACGTCGTTGCCCACGGTGATCGGCAGGCTGCCGAAACTCTGGCCTTCGGCGATGGTGATGACCTTGCCGCTGTCGAGGGTCACGGTCACCGGGCCGTTTTGCGCGGTAACCGGTTGGCCCTGAGCATCGGTCAGCGTGGCGGTGTAGGTGATGGTGCCGTTCTCGTCCACGCTCGGCGTGGCGCTCAAGGTCACCGTGGTGCTGTCGTTGACATCGTTGACCGTGGTTTCCACCGAGGTCTTGATCGGGTTGATCGCCTCCAGGTTGCCACCCACTGCGTCCTTGATGGACTCGCTGACGGTGGTCGGGCCCTTGTAAACGTCGTTGCCCACCGTCACCGGCAGGCTGCCGGAGCTCTGGCCTTCGGCGATGGTGATCACCTTGCCGCTGTCGAGGGTCACGGTCACCGGGCCGTTCTGCGCGGTAACCGGTTGGCCCTGGGCATCGGTCAGCGTCGCGGTGTAGGTGATGGTGCCGTTTTCATCCACGCTCGGCGTGGCGCTCAGGGTCACGGTGGTGCTGTCGTTGACGTCATTGACCGTGGTGGTCACTGGCGTGGTGTTTTGACACCAACTCGAGGTTGCCACCCACCGCGTCGCCAGTGGATTCAGTAACGGTGAAGTGGGCCCTTGTAGACGTCGTTACCCACCGTCACGGCAGGCTGCCGGAGCTCACGCCTTCGGCGATGGTGTGGCGCGCCGCTGTCGAGGTCACGGTCACCGAGCCGTTCTGCGCGGTAACCGGTTGGCCC
The DNA here is from genome assembly GCF_034541995.1 of Pseudomonas sp. BIC9C. Taxonomy (NCBI): domain Bacteria; kingdom Pseudomonadati; phylum Pseudomonadota; class Gammaproteobacteria; order Pseudomonadales; family Pseudomonadaceae; genus Pseudomonas; species Pseudomonas sp. BIC9C. The sequence continues at coordinate 215,407 of NZ_JAWDGM010000007.1, read as the reverse complement.
TGGGCATCGGTCAGCGTCGCGGTGTAGGTGATGGTGCCGTTTTCATCCACGCTCGGCGTAGCGCTCAAAGTCACGGTGGTGCTGTCGGCATCGTTGACCGTGGTTTCTACCGGGGTCTTGATCCAGGATTCGCTTCCAGGTTGCACCCACCGCGTCCTTGATGGATTCGTAACGGTGGTCGGGCCCTTGTGAACGTCGTTACCCACCGTCACCGGCAGGCTGCCGGAGCTCTGGCAATGGCGTGGTGATCCCACCTTGCCGCTGTCGAGGGTGACGGTGACCCCAGACCGTTTTGCGCGGTAACCGGTTGGCCCCTGGGCATCGGTCAGCGTCGCGGTGTAGGTGATGGTGCCGTTTTCATCCACGCTCGGCGTGGCGGTCAGAAGTCACGGTGGTGCTGTCGTTGACGTCATTGACCGTGGTGGTCCTGTGGCGTGGTGTTGGGCGACACCAGCTCGAGGTACCACCCACCGCGTCGCCAGTGGATTCAGTAGCGGTGGTCGGGCCCTTGTAGACGTCGTTGCCGCACGTCACCGGCAGGCTGCGGAGCTCTGGCCTTCGGCGATGGTGATCCTGCCCCACCCGCTTCCATCGAGGGTGACGGTGACCGGACCGTTTTGCGCGGTAACCGGTTGGCCCTGGGCATCGGTCAGCGTCGCGGTGTAGGTGATGGTGCCGTTTTCATCCACGCTCGGCGTGGCGCTCAGGGTCACCGTGGTGCTGTCGTTGACGTCATTGACCGTGGTGGTCACTGGCGTGGTGTTGGGCGACACCAACTCGAGGTTGCCACCCACCGCGTCCTTGATGGATTCAGTAACGGTGGTCGGGCCCTTGTAGACGTCGTTACCCACCGTCACCGGCAGGCTGCCGGAGCTCTGGCCTTCGGCGATGGTGATCACCTTGCCGCTGTCGAGGGTCCGCGGTGACCGGACCGTTTGCGCGGTAACCGGTTGGCCCACCGGGCATCAGGGGTCCAGCGTCGCGGTGTGGTGATGGTGCCGTTTCATCCACGCTCGGCATTGGCGCTCAAGGGTCACCGTGGTGCTGTCGTTGACGTCATTGACCGTGGTGGTCACTGTGGCGTGGTGTTGGGCGACACCAGCTCCGAGATTTGCCACCCACCGCGTCCTTGATGGATTCAGTAACGGTGGTCAGGCGCCGCGTGACGTCGACACTTACCGTCACCGGCGGGCTGCCCGGAGCTCTGGCCCGGCGATGGTGATCACCTTGCCGCTGTCGAGGGTGACGGTGACCGGACCGTTTTGCGCGGTAACCGGTTGGCCCTGGGCATCGGTCAGCGTCGCGGTGTAGGTGATGGTGCCGTTTTCATCCACGCTCGGCGTGGCGGTCAGGGTCACCGTGGTGCTGTCGTTGACGTCATTGACCGTGGTGGTCACTGGCGTGGTGTTGGGCGACACCAACTCGAGGTTGCCACCCACCGCGTCCTTGATGGATTCAGTAACGGTGGTCGGGCCCTTGTAGACGTCGTTACCCACCGTCACCGGCAGGCTGCCGGAGCTCTGGCCTTCGGCGATGGTGATCACCTTGCCGCTGTCGAGGGTGACGGTCACCGGACCGTTTTGCGCGGTAACCGGTTGGCCCTGGGCATCGGTCAGCGTCGCGGTGTAGGTGATGGTGCCGTTTTCATCCACGCTCGGCGTGGCGGTCAGGGTCACCGTGGTGGTGTCGATCGAGTCAGTGATGGACGTCACTGCTGGCTCTTTACTCAGCACCAGGTTTTCGAGGTTGCCGCCAGTGGTGCCGGTGATGGTGGTGCTGACGGTGCTGCCATTGACATAGACGTCATTGGCCGGGGTCTCGACCGCGACGCTGCCAGTAGTCTTGCCGGCTTCGATGGTAATGACCGAGCCGTTGCTCAAGGTCACGGTCATTGGCGTGCCGGCCGGGTTAGTCAGGGTCGCGCGGTGTAACAGTGATCTGCCCGCCTTCGGTGATGATGTTGCCGGTGGCGGTCGGGGTCAGGCGGTGGTGTCCACAGAGTCGGTGATGGTGGTCACGGCTGGTGTGGTGTTCGGCACCAGGTTTTCGAAGTTGCCGCCAGTGGTGCCGGTGATGGTGGTGCTTTGACGGTGCTGCCGTTCGCAGACGTCATTGGCTGGGGGTCTCGACCACGACGCTGCCGCTGGTCTTGCCCGCTTCGATGGTGATGACCGAGCCATTGCTCAAGGTCACGGTCATTGGCGTGCCGGCCGGGTTGGTCAGGGTCGCGGTGTAGGTGATCTGCCCGCCTTCGGTGATGTTGCCGGTGGCGGTCAGGGTCAGGCCGGTGGTGTCCACAGAGTCGGTGATGGTGGTCACGGCTGGTGTGGTGTTCGGCGCAGGTTTTCAGTTGCCGCCAGTGGTGCCGGTGATGCTGGTGCTGACGGTGCTGCCGTTCACCGATCATTGGCTGGGGTCTCGAGCCGACGCTGCCGCTGGTCTTGCCCGCTCAGTGGTGATGACCGAGCCATTGCTCAAGGTCACGGTCATTGGCGTACCGGCCAGGTTGGTCAGGGGGTCGCGATGTAGGTGATCCTGCCCGCCTTCGGTGATGTTGCCGGTGGCGGTCAGGGTCAGGCCGGTGGTGTCCTGGAATCGGTAATAGTGGTTACGGCCGGCGTGGTGTTCGGCACCAGGTTTTCGAAGTTGCCGCCAGTGGTGCCGGTGATGCTGGTGCTGACGGTGCTGCCGTTCACATAGACGTCATTGGCTGGGGTCTCGACCACGACGCTGCCGCTGGTCTTGCCCGCTTCGATGGTGATGACCGAGCCATTGCTCAAGGTCACGGTCATTGGCGTGCCGGCCGGGTTGGTCAGGGTCGCGGTGTAGGTGATCTGCCCGCCTTCGGTGATGTTGCCGGTGGCGGTCAGGGTCAGGCCGGTGGTGTCCACAGAGTCGGTGATGGTGGTCACGGCTGGTGTGGTGTTCGGCACCAGGTTTTCGAAGTTGCCGCCAGTGGCGCCGGTGATGGTGGTGCTGACGGTGCTGCCGTTCACATAGACGTCATTGGCTGGGGTCTCGACCACGACGCTGCCGCTGGTCTTGCCCGCTTCGATGGTGATGACCGAGCCATTGCTCAAGGTCACGGTCGATGGCGGTATGACCGGGTTGGTCAGGGTCGCGGTGTACCCGATCATACCCGCCTTCGGTGATGTTGCCGGTGGCGGTCAGGGTCAGGCCGGTGAATTGTCCACAGAGTCGGTGATGGTGGTCACGGTTGGTGTGGTGTTCGGCACCAGGTTTTCGAAGTTGCCGCCAGTGGTGCCGGTGATGGTGGTGCTGACGGTGCTGCCGTTCACATAGACGTCATTGGCCGGGGTGTCGACCACGACGCTGCCAGTAGTCTTGCCGGCTTCAATGGTAATGGTCGAGCCGTTGGACAGGGTGATGGTCACCGGTGTTTTCGCGGGGTTGGTCAGGGTCGCGGTATAGGTGATCTGGCCTCCTTCGGTGACGGCGTTGCCGGCTGTCAGGGTGACCGTGGTGGTGTCGAGGGTATCGGTGACCTGGGTCACGGCCGGGGTAGTCGGCGGCGTAACCGTGATGCCGCTGCCGCCGCTGGTGCCGGTGACGGTCACTTCGATCTGGGTCGCGTCGTTATAGACAGTGTCGTTCGCAGCCAATGGCACGTTGACGGTGCCGGTGGTTGAGCCCGCGGGAATCACGATCACGGCGCCGTTGGACAATGTGACAGTCAGGTCGGTCAGTGGTGCCTGGGTCAGTGTCGCGGTGTACACCAGCACGCCACCGGCCTCGGTGATGGTCGGCGTGGCACTGAGGCTCAGGTTCGATTCACTCGGGGTGTTGGTGTTGGTGTTGGCGGCAGTGGTGGTCTGGCCACCAGTGGTGTCCTGAGTGATTTGCGCGGCAGAGTCGATGCCTGCGGTCGGGAAGCCGATGGTCGGGTCGACACGGCCAGCGGTGGCGTCGAGCACCACGAAGCTGTGACTACCACCTGCGGCACCACCAGAGCCTGCCGCCGTCGGACCCGCAGCAGTGGCTTCAAGGTCTTTGGTCGGGTCGGCACCGGCGGCAATGGCTTGCTGCAGCTCTTCTACGGACGGCGCGGCTTGCGCGGTTGCAGCTGCCAGATCAGTGCCGGAGTCCGGGGCGTCAGCGCTCCACTGAGTGTCGCGGCCCAGATCGAGGGTACGACCATCGGCCAGTTCCAGGGACACGGCACCGGAAAGGCCAGTGTCGATCTGGTCACCGGCGAACAGTTTGTCGCCTTCAACGAGAACGCGGCGGATGCCCTCGGGGGACACCACGAAAACTTGACCGACAATGCTTTTGACGATGGCAACAACACTGCTCATTGAAGACTCTCCGGGGTGTCACGTTCAGTTGACTTCCATGGACCTGATGGCGTCTGTCGGCGCCGACCAGTCTGGACGTACATTGCAAAATAGATGCACAAATTTGACGCATTAATTCGTCAATATATTGGCTGTATTTTTTCGTTATTAACTTTATGCCAAACTATTGACCTTCTTGGAGCCATCCTAAACAATCGTCCCAGTAATGTCACATTGATATTTAAGCTGTGACTCGTCCTCGGTATGTGATCCAGTTCCGCTTTTTGATCTTTCCGACATACGGTCATTCCGCTTGCCATCTTCCGACGCAGCACGTTCTTTTGCTGTGATTCAAGACAAGAAGTCCTGGGAAATTCCTACAATGCGTTCGCCTTTGTTCATGGCTATACCCTTCGCCCTCGCCGCGTCTTTCGTCCAGGCGCAGTCCTTGCCAGACGCCATGCAACAAGCACTGGATGTCCATCCGGAGGTCCAGGCAGGCGTCAACAGTCGACTGGCTGCGGATTATCAGTTGAAGGCTGCGAAAGGTGGATACCTGCCACGGGTCGACCTGCTGGGCGGTTATGGTCGTGAGGGTACCGATAGTGTGACTACACGAACGGGCGGCAGCAACAATCACTGGGAAACCCTGAATCGCAGTGAGTCGAGCTTGCGTCTGACCCAAATGGTTTTTGACGGTTTTGCGACGTCCAGCGAAGTGGGGCGTCAACAAGCCGCCGTCAACTCCCGCGCCTATTCGCTGTTGAGTACTTCCGAGCGTACCGGGCTGACCGTGGCCCAGGTCTATCTCGACGTGCTGACTCGTCGCGAATTCGTGCGTCTGGCCGAGGACAACCTCAAGAGCCACCAGCGCATTTACGACCAGATCCAGCTGCGCACCCAGCGTGGTGTCGGCAGCGGCGCCGACCTCGATCAGGCGGAGGCGCGGATGGCTCAGGCGCGCAACAATCTGATCACCGAGCAGACCAACCTGGCTGACGCCGAAACCAACTACCTCTCCGCTGTTGGCCAGATGCCGGATCAACTGGAGCGCCCGGCGAGTTTCCTGGCGCTGATGCCGGCCAATCTGAATGAAGCCCGCGCGCAGATGCTGGAAAACAGCCCGATCCTGCGCTCGGCCGAATCCGACATCGCCGCTGCCGAAAAGCAGTACGACACGGCCAAGTCGACTTTCTACCCGCGTTTCGATGCTGAGTTGGGTCGCACCGCGGACAACGATATTGATGGTCAGAATGGCCACAACAACGAATGGCAAGCCATGCTGCGCATGCGCTTCAACCTGTATTCCGGTGGCAGTAACAAGGCCGATCTGGAGTCCAAGGCCTACCTGTCGAACCAGGCGCTGGACATCCGCAACAACGCCCTGCGCCAATTGAATGAAGAGCTGGGCCTGGCCTGGAACGCCCTGAACAATGCCAACGCGCAGGTGCCGATCGCCCAGCAATACGTCGACCACAGCACCGCCGTGCGTACCGCTTACCAGCGTCAGTTCAGCCTTGGCGAGCGCACTCTGCTCGATTTGCTCGACAGCGAGAACGAACTGTTCACCTCTTCTCGCCGTCTGGTGGAGATCAAGAATATTCAGTTATTTACTCAGTACCGAATCAAGGCGACCATGGGTGAGTTGCTCAAGAGCCAGGGAGTGGTCGCGCCATTGGCATCCGTTGTGCAGAACGACGTGAAGCCCAAGGTCCAGTTGCCTGGTATGAATTGAGCAGGACCTTCATCGTTCAATTGTTAGCCAAGAGTGCCGAGCGTGGAATCAGAAGTCAGTCGGGTTCAACTCATTCATGATCCGCGCGCGTTGCATGACGATCCGTTGCTGGATGGTCTGCTCGCTCTTTGCATGCTGCACCAGAAGCCTGCCAGCGCGGCAATGCTGACCACCGGCCTGCCGCTGCCCGAGCAACGCTTGAGTGCCGACTTGCTGCCTCGCGCGGCAGCTCGCGCGGGGCTGCAAGGTCGGGTGCTGCAGCGCAAGCTGGAGGACATTCCGGCGATTGCCATGCCGGCATTGTTGCTGCTCAAAGACGGTCGCAGTGCCGTCCTGCTTGGCTGGCAAGGCGAAGATCAGGTACGGGTGCTGCTCAGCGAAAGCGATGGCGGCGAGTCCCTGGTCAGCCGTGAGCTGTTGGCCGACGACTACACTGGCAAAGTCTTTTTCGCCCAGCCCCAGCACAAATTCGACGTCAATCACGGCACGCTGATTCCGCGTGCGCGTTCGTGGTTCCGCGACACCCTCAAGCGGTCGCGCTGGTTGTACGTCGATGCCATCGCCGCCAGTTTTCTGATCAACATTATTGCCATGGCCGCGCCGTTGTTCGTGATGAACGTCTACGACCGTGTCGTGCCGAACCAGGCCGAAGCCACGCTGTGGGTGCTGGCACTCGGTATCACAGGCGCCTACCTCTTCGACCTGATCCTGAAAAGCCTGCGCAGCCTGTGCCTGGATCTGGCCGGCAAGAAAACCGACCTGATTATCTCGGCCACGCTGTTCGAACGCATCGTCGGCATGGCCATGAAATACCGGCCAGCACGGGTCGGCAGCTTTGCCCAGAACATCCATGAGTTTCAGAGCCTGCGCGATTTCCTCGCCTCGCTGACCCTTACCAGCCTGATCGACCTGCCGTTCACCATTTTGATTTTTATCGTCATCGCGATCCTTGGCGGGCATCTGGTGTGGATACCGGTGCTGGCGTTCCCGATTGCTCTGGCCATCGGCTATGCCTTGCAGAAACCCCTGGTGGCGACCATGGAGCGGACCATGGCGCTGGGGGCCGAGCGTCAGTCGAGCCTGATCGAAACCCTGGCCGGCCTGGATGCAGTGAAGGTCAACAACGCTGAAAGTGAACGCCAGTATCAGTGGGAGCAGACCATCGGCACCCTCAGTCGCCTTGAGTTGCGGGTGAAAATGCTCTCTGGCCTGGCGATGAATATCACCTTGCTGATCCAGCAACTGGCCGGGGTGATCATGATCGTCTTCGGCGTGTACCAGATCATCGACGGTCACCTGAGCATGGGCGGCCTGATTGCCTGCTACATGCTCAGTGGCCGTGCGCTCAGCCCGCTGGCGTCATTGTCCGGGCTGCTGACCCGCTATCAGCAGGCGCGGGTGACCATGACCTCGGTCGACCAGATGATGGAGCTGCCCCAGGAGCGCAATTTCGAAGAGCGCCCGCTCAGCCGCAAGGTGCTGCAGGGCGCCATTGAGTGCCGCCAGCTCAACTTCACCTACCCGCAACAGCAGAACCTGGCGCTGAAGAACATCAACCTGTCGATTAGTCCCGGCGAGAAGGTCGGCATCATTGGCCGAAGCGGTTCGGGCAAGAGCTCGCTGGCGAAACTGCTGGTGGGGCTATATCAACCGGATGACGGTTCGTTGTTGGTCGATGGTGTGGATATCCGTCAGATCGACGTCAGCGAGCTGCGCTACAACATCGGCTACGTGCCCCAGGACATTCAGCTGCTCGCCGGCACTCTGCGCGACAACCTGGTTTCCGGTGCGCGGTATGTCGAGGACGAACTGGTGCTGCAAGCGGCAGAGCTGGCCGGTGTCCACGAGTATGCGCGTTTGCATCCGCAGGGTTATGAACTGCAAGTGGGCGAGCGCGGGCAGAACCTCTCCGGCGGTCAACGGCAAAACGTCGCCCTGGCCCGTGCGTTACTGCTCAACCCGCCGATCCTGCTGCTCGACGAGCCGACCAGTGCCATGGATAACACCGGTGAAGAGCGCCTCAAGCAGCGCCTGGCAGCAGTGATCGAAAACAAGACCATGGTGCTGGTGACGCACCGGGCATCGCTGTTGTCGCTGGTGGACAGGTTGATCGTGATCGACCGCGGGCAGATTCTTGCCGACGGCCCGAAAGCCGCGGTGATGGAAGCATTGAAGAAGGGGCAGATCAGTGTTGCTTGAGTCGGGTAAGGGTTCGATCCGTCGCTACTTCAAAGGCTCTGCTTCGCTGCAGGGCCAACCGCTGCCGGAGGTCAACAAGGCGCTGATCGAGGATGCGCCACGTGTGGTGCGGCTGACGATCTGGGCGATCATTGCGTTCTTTGTGTTCCTGATGCTCTGGGCCAACTTCGCGGTTATCGACGAAGTGACCAAGGGCGATGGCAAGGCGATTCCATCGTCGAAGATCCAGAAAATCCAGAACCTTGAAGGCGGCATCGTTTCCGAGCTGTTCGTCAAGGAAGGCCAGATCGTCGAGGCTGGCGCACCGCTGATTCGTCTGGATGACACGCGGTTCGCGTCGAACGTCGGTGAAACAGAGGCCGATCGGTTGTCGATGCTGCTGCGGGTCGAACGCCTGAGCGCGGAGGTTGACGATCGCCCGCTGAACTTCCCCGAAGATGTACTCAAGGCCGTGCCGGGTCAGGCCAAGAGCGAAGAGTCGCTCTATATAAGCCGCCGCCAGCAGTTGCACGACGAGATTGGCGGCTTGCAGGAGCAACTGATCCAGCGCCAGCAAGAACTGCGCGAATTCACCTCCAAGCAGGCGCAGTACCGCCAGCAATTGGGCTTTCAGCGTCAGGAAATCAACATGTCCGAGCCGTTGGTGGCCCAGGGCGCGGTATCGCCAGTGGAAGTCCTGCGCCTCAGGCGTGCCGAAGCGGAGACCCGTGGTCAGCTCGACGCCACCACCCTGGCTATTCCGCGAGCCGAGTCAGCGATCAAGGAAGTACAGCGCAAGATCGACGAAACTCGCGGCAAGTTCCGTAGTGACGCCCTGACCCAGCTCAATGAAGCACGCACCGACCTGAACAAGGCTGAGGCCACCGGCAAGGCCCTGGAAGACCGGGTCAGCCGAACACTGGTCACTTCGCCGGTACGGGGTATCGTCAACAAGTTGCTGGTCAATACCATCGGCGGGGTTATCCAGCCAGGCAGCGACCTGGTTGAAATCGTGCCGCTGGACGACACCTTATTGGTCGAGGCGAAGATCCGTCCGCAGGACATCGCGTTCCTGCATCCGGGGCAGGAAGCGACGGTAAAATTTACCGCCTATGACTACACCATCTACGGCGGGCTCAAGGCCAAGCTGGAGCAGATCGGTGCCGACACCATTACCGATGAAGACAAGAAAACCACTTACTACGTGATCAAGCTGCGCACCGACCGCAGCCACTTGGGCACCGACGAAAAACCGTTGCTGATCATTCCGGGGATGGTGGCTTCCGTGGACATCATCACTGGCAAGAAGACCGTTCTCAGCTACCTGCTCAAGCCGATCATTCGCGCCCGGGCCGAGGCGCTGCACGAGCGGTAATTCGTCATCGAGGCTACAGGCCTCTTCGCGAGCAGGCTCGCTCCCACATGGATTTTTGCGCGAGCGCTATCTTGTGTTCGACAGAGCCCCCCTGTGGGAGCGAGCCTGCTCGCGATGGCGTCAGTGGAAACACCACAATCCTGTCAGTAAGTGACAAATAACGTCACTCCACAATCCATGCAGTCCCTTTTCAATCGCCATATCGTTATTCGCTAACGGTATTTAAATTTCTATTCTTATATCTATAAAGTCAATCTCCTGCGTACCTGCCGACCAATCGGCGCGCCGCACGACACGAACCAACACGGGACCTCCGTGAGTTTCTGATCGACGCGCGCGCCCTTGAGCGTGCCGTGCGTGGGAGTGATTTATGTCTGCAGCTTCAGCTTCGCCAAGCATCGCGCCACAATTCTTTGAAATCCGTACGTTCAGCGGAGCGGTGGGCGCCGAGATCATCGGTCTCGACCTGTCCCGCCCGATCAATGATGACGATTTTGCCCGCATTCACCGCGCGCACCTGGACCATCATGTGCTGGTGTTCCGCGACCAGCGCATCACCCCCGAACAGCACATCGACTTCAGCCGTCGTTTTGGTGTGTTGCAGATCCACGTGCTCAAGCAGTTCCTGCTGGCAGGGCATCCGGAAATCCTCATCGTTTCCAACATCGTCGAAAACGGCCAGAACATCGGCCTGGGTGACGCCGGCAAGTTCTGGCATTCCGATCTCTCCTACAAACAACTGCCGAGTCTGGGCTCGATGCTGCATGCCCAGGAATTGCCATCGGAGGGTGGCGACACGCTGTTCGCCGACATGCACAAAGCCTGGGACAACCTGCCGCTCGCATTGCGCAATGCCGTTGAAGGTCGCTCGGCCGCGCACTCCTACACCGCGCGCTACAGCGAAACAAAATTCGAAGGCAATTGGCGCCCGACCCTGACCCCGGAGCAACTCGCACAGGTCGCCGAAGTGGTGCACCCGGTCGTGCGTACCCACCCGGAAAACGGTCGCAAGGCCTTGTTCGTCAGCGAGGGTTTCACCACCCGCATCGTTGGCCTGCCTGAGGACGAGAGCCGGCAACTGCTGGCCGAGCTCTACGCCCACAGCGTGTTGCCACAAAACATCTACCGCCATCAATGGCAGCCCCATGACCTGGTGTTCTGGGACAACCGTTCGCTGATCCACCTTGCCGCCGGATGCCCCAGTCATCTGCGCCGCAAGCTGTACCGCACCACCATCCAGGGCGACGCGCCTTTCTGATTTGTCGGAGATTGATCATGTCCAAACGTCTTCCATTTGCACCACTGGCTGCGGCCATCGGCCTGGGTTTCAGCCTGATCGCCGGCAGCCTGGTGGCGCCGACCGTGGCTCATGCCGAAGGTGAAATCCGCATTGCCGAACAGTTCGGCATCGTTTACCTGCTACTCAACGTGGTGCGCGATCAGAACCTGATCGAGAAGTACGGCAAGCAGGAAGGCATCGACATCAAGGTCGACTGGACCCAGCTGTCGGGCGGCGCGGCGGTCAACGATGCGTTGCTCGCAGGCTCGATCGACATTGCCGGCGCCGGCGTCGGTCCGTTGCTGACCATCTGGGACCGCACCCACGGCAAGCAGAACGTCAAGGCCGTGGCCTCCCTCGGCAACTTTCCGTACTACCTGGTGAGCAATAATCCCAAGGTCAAGACCATCGCCGACTTCACCGAGAAGGACCGCATCGCGGTGCCGGCGGTGGGCGTGTCGGTGCAGTCGCGCTTCCTGCAATACGCGGCGGCCAAACAGTGGGGCGACAAGGAGTTCAATCGCCTCGACAAGTACACCATCGCCGTTCCGCACCCCGATGCCACGGCGGCGCTGATCGCCGGCGGCACCGAGCTGACCGGGCACTTCTCCAACCCGCCATTCCAGGATCAGGCACTGGAAAACCCGAACGTGCACGTGATGCTCAACTCCTATGACGTGCTCGGCCCGAACTCGCCGACCGTCCTGTTCGCCACCGAGAAATTCCGCAACGAGAACCCGAAAACCTACAAGGCATTTATCGATGCGCTGACCGAAGCGGCGCAATTCGCGCAGAACGACAAGGGCGCCGCAGCCGACACCTACATCCGTGTCACCAAGGCCAGGATCGACCGTGCCGCGTTGCTGAAAATCATCGACAACCCGCAGTTCGAATTCAGCGTCACGCCGAAAAATACGTACCCGTTGGCCGAGTTCCTGTACCGCGTTGGCGCGATCAAAAACAAACCGGATTCGTGGAAGGACTACTTCTTCCAGGACGCCAAGCCACTGCAAGGGAGCTGACCGAGATGAACGCCCCTTTGCAAGACCACACGGTCAGCAAATCGATCGTGGCAGCCCAGGCGCTGCTGTCGGTCGATAACGTCAGCCTGGAATACCGCACGTCGCAGCGCGTGGTTCGGGCGACCCATCAAGTCAGTTTCGACGTGGATCCGGCGGACCGTTTTGTACTGCTCGGCCCGTCCGGTTGCGGCAAGTCGACGTTGCTCAAGGCCGCTGCCGGCTTCATCCGGCCCGTCGAGGGTGAGATCCGTCTGCAAGGTCAGCGCGTCGATGCGCCAGGGCCTGACCGGATCGTGGTGTTCCAGGAGTTTGATCAACTGCCGCCGTGGAAAACCGTCAAACAGAACGTGATGTTTCCGCTGCTGGCCTCGAAAACCCTCAAGCGCCGGGAGGCCGAAGAGCGAGCGCTGCACTATCTGGAAAAAGTCGGCCTGGCGGCGTTTGCCGATGCCTATCCGCACACCTTGTCCGGTGGCATGAAGGCTCGGGTCGCCATCGCTCGGGCGCTGGCGATGCAACCGAAAATCCTCCTGATGGACGAACCCTTCGCCGCCCTCGACGCCCTGACCCGACGCAAGATGCAGGAAGAGCTGCTGCTGCTCTGGGAGGAAGTGCGTTTCACCCTGCTGTTCGTCACGCACTCCATCGAAGAGGCGCTGGTGGTGGGTAACCGCATCCTGTTGTTGTCACCGCATCCGGGTCGGGTGCGGGCTGAAGTCCACAGCCATCAATATGATTTGCACAGCCTCGGTGGCGTGGCCTTTCAGGAGTCGGCGCGGCGTATTCATCGGTTGTTGTTTGATGAAGGTGATGTGGCGAACGCTGAGCATGAACTGGATTTCGCCGACATCCGCATCGCTTATTGAGCCAGTTGAGAGGAGGGCCCGATGAGCCATTTATCATCCCCGCGTGAAGAGTTCGAAACCGTTCTGCAGCCGCTGTCCAGCGTACCGCTGGAACGCGAACTTCCCCTCGGCCAGCGGCTTTGGCAGCAGGGCTGGCTGCGCAAAAGCCTGATCCTGATTTTGCTTGCGGTGCTGTGGGAAGCGGTTGCCCGTTATCAGAACAACGACCTGCTGCTGCTGCCGAGCTTTGTGCAAACCACTCACGCGCTGTATGACGGCCTGCTCAGCGGCGAATTGCTGGGCAAGGTATGGATTTCCCTGGTGGTGTTACTCAAGGGCTACCTGATCGGCATCGTCCTGGCGTTTGCCCTGACTACGCTGGCGGTGTCGACCCAGTTCGGTCGTGACCTGCTGAGTACTCTGACCTCAATGTTCAACCCGTTGCCGGCCATCGCGTTGTTGCCGCTGGCGCTGTTGTGGTTTGGATTAGGGCAGAACAGCCTGATTTTCGTGCTGGTGCATTCGGTGCTCTGGGCCTTGGCGCTGAATACCTACGCCGGGTTCCTCGGGGTCTCGGAAACCCTGCGCATGGCCGGGCGCAACTACGGCCTCAAGGGCATGCGTTTCGTGTTGTTCATCCTGATTCCGGCAGCGCTGCCATCGATCCTTGCCGGCCTGAAGATCGGTTGGGCGTTTGCCTGGCGTACGCTGATTGCTGCCGAGTTGGTGTTTGGCGCAACCAGCGGCAAGGGTGGGCTGGGCTGGTACATCTTTCAGAATCGCAATGAGTTGTACACGGACAAGGTATTTGCCGGGTTGGCGGTGGTGATTCTGATTGGATTGCTGGTGGAGAACCTGGTGTTTGATTCGTTGGAGCGGGTGACGGTCAGGCGCTGGGGGATGGTGCGTTGACTGTCTGATTGTGTGAAGTCCGCGCTGGCCTTTTCGCGGGCAAGACCGCTCGCACAATGTCTGAGTGGAGTTTGCTAGCATTGCGTCTGAATCAACAAAAATCAGGCTTGAGTGCTTGCCATGCAACTTCCAGACATGAACCTGTTGGTCGCCCTCGACGCCTTGCTCGACGAGGGCAGTGTGGTGGGCGCCGCGCGGCGGATGAACCTGAGCCCGGCGGCCATGAGCCGGACGTTGACGCGCATCCGGGAAGCCATTGGCGATCCGATCCTGGTGCGCGCCGGTCGTGGCCTGGTGCCAACCCCCAAGGCGCTGGAATTGCGGGAGCAGGTGCGCAGTGTGGTGGAGCAGGCCGGGTTGTTGTTTCGTTCGGCCGATGCGGTGGAGCTGAGTTCGCTGCGGCGGCGTTTCAGTATTCGGGCCAACGACTTTTTTGTCGGCGTATACGGCGGCAAGCTGTTCGACACCCTTGACCGGCAGGCGCCGCACTGCGAATTGCGTTTCGTCCCCGAAGGCGATGGCGATGATGAGGCGTTGCGCGAAGGGCGGATCGATCTGAGTGTCAGCAACACCCGGCCTTTGACCCCCGAAGTGAAGATTCAGAACCTGTTTTCCACCCACTTCGTTGGCCTGGTGCGTGAGGATCATCCGCTGTTGGACGAAGAGATCACTGCGGAGCGCTATGCGGGTTATTCCCATATCAGCATGTCCCGGCGTGGCATTGCCCGAGGTCCGATCGATACCGCGCTCAATGCCCTGGGGCTGGAGCGGCGGGTGGCGGTGATCGCGCCAAGTTTTCATGCGGCGATGTTTGCCTTGCCCGATTCCGACCTGATTCTGCCGGTGCCCAAGGAGGCCTTGCTGAGTGTGCGGCGGCTGGGATTGAAACTGCGCTCGTTCGACCTGCCGATTCCGTTGCCGACGCTGATGTTGACCCAGGCCTGGCACCCGCGCTTCGACAAGGACCCGGCGCACCGCTGGCTGCGTGAAACCCTGAAAACCTGCTGCGATGAGACGTGGCTGGCTGCGCAACCGGACTGAGGTGAACGCAAGACCCCGTGGGAGCGAGCCTGCTCGCGAAGGCGTTGGGTCAGTCGGTATCAATGTTGAATGATAAACCGCATTCGCGAGCAGGCTCGCTCCCACAGAGGCCTCCCATCATTGCGTTTGGCGCACTTATAAACTGCCAATAAGTTGATTTTCGTCAGGCATCACGCTTCCTAGAATGCTTCGGTATTTCCACTCCGGAGCTTGCAGTTCATGACCTCCCTTACGGCCACGGCACCTGTCGCTGCGGCCAGCACGGCAATCGCTCCACCCGTCTTCGGCCCGCGGATCATCATTGGCCTGGTGGGTGTGCTGCTGGCGGTGCTGGTGTCGGGCCTGAACGAGATGGTGACCAAAGTCGCCCTGGCCGACATCCGTGGTGCGTTGGCCATCGGTTACGACGAAGGCACCTGGCTGGTGGCCTGTTACACCGCGACTTCGGTGGCGGCCATGGCTTTTGCGCCGTGGTGTGCGGTGACGTTCTCATTGCGGCGTTTCACCCTGTGCGCCATCAGCCTGTTCACCCTGTTGGGTGTGTTGTGCCCCTTCGCCCCGAATTACGAAAGCCTGTTGTTGCTGCGCACTTTGCAAGGCCTGGCGGGCGGCGCATTGCCTCCCATGCTGATGACCGTGGCCCTGCGGTTTCTGCCTGCCAACGTTAAGTTGTATGGCCTGGCCGGTTATGCCCTGACGGCGACGTTCGGCCCGGGCCTGGGCACGCCATTGGCCGGGTTGTGGACCGAGTATGTCGGCTGGCAATGGACCTTCTGGCAAATCATCGCCCCGTGCCTGATTGCCATGGCCGCGGTGGCGTATGGCCTACCCCGGGACCCGCTGCATCTGGAGCGTTTCAAGTCCTTCAACTGGCGCGGTGTGCTGCTGGGTTTTCCCGCCATCTGCATGCTGGTAATCGGCATTCTGCAGGGCAATCGCCTGGACTGGTTCGAGTCGAACCTGATCTGCGGATTGCTCGGTGGCGGGCTGTTGTTGCTGGTGTTGTTCCTGACCGGCGAGTGGTCGCAGCCAATTCCGTTTTTCAAGATGCAGATGCTCGGCATCCGTAACCTGTCTTTCGCCCTGCTGACCCTGGCGGGAGTGCTGGTGGTGTTGCAGGCGGTGATCATTATTCCGTCCAGTTACCTGGCGCAGGTCCAGGGTTATCGACCGGTGCAGACCGCGCCGATCATGCTGCTGGCGGCGCTGCCGCAATTGATTGCGCTGCCGTTGGTGGCAGCGCTGTGCAACTTTCGCTGGGTCGATTGCCGCTGGGTGTTGGGCCTTGGCCTGAGCATGCTGACGCTGTCGTGCGTCGGCGGCTCGCAACTGACCTCTGCGTGGATTCGCGACGATTTCTATGTGCTGCAATGCCTGCAGATTTTCGGTCAGCCCATGGCGGTGTTGCCGTTGCTGATGCTGTCCACCGGCAGCATCAACCCGATGCAAGGGCCGTTCGCATCGGCCTGGTTCAACACCGTCAAAGGCCTGTCGGCGGTCATCGCCACCGGGGTGATCGAGGCGTTGACCACGGCACGCCTGCATTTTCACTCGACCATGCTGGTCGATCGCCTCGGCAACTCACCGCTGGCCGAGCGCGACAGCGCAAGTCTCGCTCATCGCCTGCATGAGCAAGCGGTGGTGCTCACTTCCTCCGATCTTTACCTGTGCATGGCCGGTATCGCCGTGACCTTGATCCTGCTGATTTTCTGGCTGCCGACGCGGATCTATCCACCGCGCGCACCGACCTGAATGCTCCACTGAAACAGAAGGTTTTTATGAACACTCAAGCAAAGCATAAAGTCGCGGTTGCCATGACCGCCGCATTGGCTGTCGGTGTATTGCTGTACCTGGCGATGCCCGGCCTGTTCGGCAAGCGCACCCAGCAGAACACCAACGATGCGTATGTCTCGGCGGATTTCACCCTGGTAGTGCCGCGGGTCGCCGGGTTTATCAAGGAAGTGCTGGTTGAGGACAACCAGCAGGTCAAGGCCGGGCAGTTGCTGGCACTGATCGATGACCGGGATTTGCGCGCAGCCGCCCAGGCCGCCGACGCCGAAACGCTGGTGGCCAGGGCGCAACTGCAAAACGCCAGGGCGACCCTGGAGCGCCAGGCGTCGGTGATTGCCCAGGCGCAATCCTCGGTGGTTTCGGCCAGGGCGGAAATGGCGTTTGCCGAGCATGAATTGAACCGCTACAGCCACCTCGCCGGGGTCGGCGCTGGCACGGTGCAGAATGCGCAACAGGCGCAAACGCGCATCGACCAGGCCTCTGCGCGGCTGGCCAATGCCACGGCGGTACTGGCGGCGGAGCGCAAGCAAGTGGAGATCCTCACGGCCCAGCGCGATGCAGCCGAAGGTGGCCTGAAACGGGCGCAAGCGAAGATGGAAATGGCCAGCTATGAATTGTCCTATACGAGGATCGTCGCGCCACAGGACGGTATGGTCGGCGAACGCGCGGTGCGGGTCGGCGCCTACGTCACTCCGGGCAGCAAAATCCTCGCCGTGGTGCCGCTGGCACAGGCGTACGTGATGGCCAATTTCCAGGAAACCCAACTGACGGATGTGCAGCCGGGGCAGGCTGTGCAAGTGCGCGTTGACAGTCTGGGCGGTGCGGCACTGAACGGTCGTGTCGAAAGCATTGCGCCGGCCACCGGGGTGACGTTCGCCGCGGTCAAACCGGACAACGCCACCGGCAACTTCACCAAGGTGGTACAGCGGATACCGGTGAAAATCGTGCTGGAGCCGGGACAGTCGCTGGCCGAGCGCTTGCGGGTGGGGATGTCGGTGGAGGCGAGTATCGATACCGTCAGTGGTGTCTCGCGTGAGGTGACTCAGCGATGAGCATGGGCCATTCCTCATCCCTGTGGCGAGGGAGCTTGCTCCCGCTGGGCCGTGACGCGGACCCAAAATCTGCGAGCGCTGCGCGCTCGAACGGGAGCAAGCTCCCTCGCCACAGGTACTGCATTCAGGCATTTGTTTTCGGTCTGGGGCTGCTGTCGTTGAGCGCCTGCACCGTCGGCCCGGACTTTCACAAACCTCAACCCACACAAATCACCGAGTGGTCGAAACCATCAAAGGCAGCCGCCAGCCAAGCAATCGCCGAAACGATGAACGAGCGCTGGTGGGACATGTTCAACGACCCGAAACTCTCGGCCCTCACGCAACGCGGCCTGACCGATAACCTCGACTTGAAGCTCGCCAGCAGCCGCTTGCAGCAAAGCCGTGCCGTTCGCCAGGTGATCACCGCCGACCGTTATCCGAATACCGCCGCCACGGGAAGTTACGCCCGAAAACGTAACAGCGGTGAAGGCCTGAGCGACCCGTCAGGGCACAGCGGCCAATCCGCGTTCAACCTGTGGGATGGCGGTTTTTCCGCCGCCTGGGAGCTGGATTTGTGGGGCCGCGTGCGTCGGGAAACCGAAGCCGCCGACGCCAACCTGGAAGTCGCCGAGAACGACCGGCGCGGTGTGCTGCTGTCGGTGCTGGCCGAAACCGCTCAGGACTACATTCAACTGCGTGGCGTGCAGAACACTCGGCTCGTCACCGAACAGAATCTTGACGTCGCCCGCCATAGCCTGAAGCTTTCGCAACTGCGCCTGGCCGACGGCGTCGCGACGGATCTGGATGTCGCCGAAGCCGCCGCACAGGTGGCGGCCATCGAATCGCGCCTGCCCGCACTGGAGCAGCGCCAGTGGCAACTGATCAACGCCTTGAGTCTGTTGATGGGCGAACCGCCCCAGGCATTGGCGGCGGAGTTATCCACAGATGCCCCCGTGCCACAAACCCCGCGACAAGTCGCCATTGGCTTGCCCTCGCAGCTGGCTGAACGTCGCCCGGACATTCGCCAGGCCGAAGCACGGCTGCATGCCGCCACGGCCAGCATTGGCGTGGCCAAGGGCGATTTCTATCCGCGAATCACCCTGTCGGGGAACATCGGTTCACAGGCCATGCAGCTGAGTGATTTCGGCTCCTGGGGTTCGCGTTCGTTCGGGATCGGCCCGCAACTGAGCTTGCCGTTGTTCGACGGCGGCCGCATGCGTGGCGTGCTCGATTTGCGTGAAGCACAACAACAGGAAGCGGCCATCGTCTACCAGCAAACCGTGCTGCGCGCCTGGCATGAAATCGATGACCAACTGACCACCTACAACGCCAGTCAGTTGCGCCGCGACAGCCTGGCCGAAGCCGTGCGCCAGAACCGCATTGCGCTGGACACCGCACAACAGCAGTACGTTGAGGGCGTGGTGGATTTCGTCACCGTACTCACCGTGCAAGGGGCGTTGCTGGCCACGCAGGAGCAGTGGGTCGAGAGTTCGACCGGCGTGTCGCTGGCGGCCGTCGGGATGTACAAGGCGCTGGGTGGAGGTTGGGAGTCGGTGTATCCAGTGGCAGAGACGGCGCAGCGCTGACGTTGCAGCCGCCGCCGACTATCGCTCCATCAGTGGGCCAGCATCGACGTTGCTTGGCTTGAAGCGCTAAAGTGAAGCGCAGACAATCCGGCTGTTCACTGAACGTTGCAAGGGGACGCAATGGAGGCGCGCCGAGAAACGCCGATGGGCGACACTCAGGGACCGCATGCCAATCCTGGATTTGCCAGGGGGGTGTTACCGTTGGTCCGCTGGGCGCGGGAGCATTGGCTGGTGCCGATTCTGGTATTGGCCGCGCTGGTACGCTTTTACGATCTGACCGCAGCCGCGATCTGGGGCGACGAGGGTTCCAGCCTGCTGCTGGCCGGTTATTCAATACCTGACATCTGGGTTCACGCCGCCTACGACGTCCACCCGCCGTTGTACTTCATGCTGCTGCACGGCTGGATCGCAATGTTTGGCGACGGCATATTGTCCATCCGCTGCCTCAGCGCCTTGCCCGGCATTGCCTCGGTCGGGCTCGGGGTATGGCTGGTCGATCGGCTCGCCACCCGCCGGGCCGCGATATTGGCCGGCTTGCTGTTGGCCCTGCTCCCGACGGCGGTGCGCTATAGCCAGGAAGTGCGCATGTATTCGCTGTTGGGGCTGTGGTTGCTGGGGGCAACCCTGGCGCTGGTGTACTGGATCCGCAAGCCGCAGCGTCGGCGCTACCTGGTGATCTACGTCCTGCTGATGAGCGCGGCGTTTTACACGCATTACTTCACGGCCCTGTGCGTGCTCTGCCATTGGTTGTACCTGGGGATCATCCGCGTGCAGCCGGGGCATCGACTGCGGCACATCCAGCGGGGTGACTGGTGGCTGGCCAATGTGGCCATCGTGGCGCTGTATCTGCCGTGGTTGCCGGGGTTTGTCGACTTGTTACGGCACGTGGATCAGCTCAAGGCCAATGGCGATGTTGGCTGGGAATTGCCCGTCAGCCTGGTCTCCTTGCCGTCGATGGTCTGGTCGTTGCTGACCCAGGACGACGGTGAAACCCTTCCTTCACTGCTGTTTATTGCCTTGCCGCTGGCTTTGCCGTTACTGGCATGGGTCGCGCTGGCACGTGATCGAAGCGTGATACGCGGCAGTGTGTTGATCGCGGTCTACACCTTTGTCCCGATGCTGCTGGTGTTTGCGGTGTCGTTTTTTTCACCGATATTCATCGAACGTTACCTCACCGCGTACGCGCTTGGCCTGCCGCTGTTGGCGGCATTGGCGATCGACCGCCTGTACAACGGCTCCCGGGTGCTGGCCCTGACGGTGCTGGTGCTGTTTGTCGGTGTGGAACTGGTGGGCCTGAAAAACAACGCTACGGTGGACGTCCATGATCAGGTCAATGTCCTGGTGGACGACGTCAATCTGCATTTTCAGCCGGGGGACCGGATCGTCACCAGCGACATGCTCTGGTACTTGAGTTACGTCTACTACAACCGCACCCAGACCCAGCCTCTGCTGTACACCCCGCCACGGGCCGACGGCTCTTCGAGCCGACCAAACGACTATGGTTTCGGTACCTTGACGACGCCAGACGTGTATCTGGACCACTTGAGCGATCTGCCCAAGGGCACGGGGCGAATTTGGCTGATCGGCACCGCCGATGTGCCGGACGAGTTCGCGCCGCTGCCTACGCAGTGGCATATCGGTCGTCAGATGACGGCCGGGGGTATTACCGCCAGGTTGTACCTGTCCGGCAACACCGGGCAATGAGTGGCGTCATCGCAGCTTTCAGGGTTTCGACGACAAGTCCGCCATGCCCTTGAGCAACTCGATAGGCAGCGGAAAGACGATGGTCGAGCTCTTGTCACCGGCAATCGAACTCAGGGTCTGCATGTAGCGCAGCTGCATGGCCCCCGGTTGGCGGCCAAGCATTTCGGCGGCCTGCATGAGTTTTTCCGAGGCCTGCAATTCACCTTCGGCGTGGATCACCTTGGCTCGCCGTTCCCGTTCGGCTTCGGCCTGCTTGGCGATGGCGCGGATCATCGATTCGTTGAGGTCCACGTGTTTGATCTCGACGTTGGCAACCTTGATACCCCAGGCATCGGTCTGGGCGTCGAGCACTTGCTGGATGTCCAGGTTCAACCGTTCGCGTTCGGCCAGCAGCTCGTCCAGTTCGTGTTTACCCAGTACCGCCCGCAGCATGGTTTGCGCCAGTTGGCTGGTGGCGGCGAGGAAGTCCTCGACCTGGATGATTGCCTTCTGCGGATCGAGTACACGGAAATACAGCACCGCGTTGACCTTGACCGATACGTTGTCGCGGGTGATCACGTCTTGCGGCGGAACGTCCAGCACCACGGTTCGCAAATCGACCCTGACCATTTGCTGGACCACCGGGATCAGCAGGATCAGGCCGGGCCCCTTGACCTGCCAGAAGCGCCCGAGCTGGAACACCACGCCGCGCTCGTACTCGCGCAGGATGCGGAACGTCGACCCCGCCAGTGCGATCATCAACAATAGCAGCGCGACAAGACCCAATTGCAAACCCATGACTATTCTCCACCCGGCGCCGCGTCAGCCGCGGCCACTTGCAGCAGCAAACCCTCGCGCCCCACTACCCGCACCCGTTGCCCCGGTTGCAGCGGCGTCGCGCTGAGCACTTGCCATCGTTCTCCTTGCAGATGCACCCAGCCGCCATAGGCGTTGCCGGCCTGCAAGGACGTCACCGCCGTCACGCTGCCAAGCAGCCCGGCATCACCGCTGACGGTGTGGCGCGGTCGGGTCTTCAGGGCGTGAATCACCAGGTAGACCAGCAACAACGCGCTGACCAGTCCCAGGCCGATCATCAGCGGCTCGGGCACATCGGTATTGGTCAGGATCACTGCGCCGATCACGAACATCACGATGCCGCCCAAGCCGATCACGCCGTAATTGGGCAGGGCCGCCTCGGCGATCAGGAACGCGAGGCCGAAGGTGATCAGCCAGATCCCGATGGGGTTGGGCACCAGCAACACAACCGTGTCGGCGGCGCAGGCTGATCCGCACAACGCCAATAGCAACGCAACGGCACAACAACGCGTGTTCACATGACCCTCCGGGAGAGTCTTGGGGTGGCTCTGTAGACAGTTTAGTTGACCCGCCGGTTGTATGAATTTTGCTCAACTGTCGACCACGTCCGATGGGCGGATTTCCCGCCGGAACGCGCCATCGGACCTAGACTTTCAGTACCGAAAGAAATGTTAACCAGCGTCCGTCAGCGGTTGTTGCGGACACCGAGGTGCATCATGCGTATGGCAAGAACCGTGCAGCGAAGCCTGGAAAAGGCTCAATGCCAATATGACATCGTCAGCCACCCACACTCGGCCAGCAGCCTCGAAACGGCACGGGTCGCAGGTATTCCTGCCGAACGGGTGGCCAAATCGGTGATCCTCGACGATCACCATGGGCATTACCTGATGGCCGTACTGCCCGCCAGCCGTCACCTTGACCTGAGCAAAGTCCGCAGCAGCGGTGAATGGCAGGTTTCCCGCGAAAGCAACCTGGCGCACCTGTTCGACGATTGCGAACGCGGCGCCGTGCCGGCGCTGGGTGAGTCCTATGGGCTGGATGTGGTCATCGATCCGCTGCTGACCCGACAGAAAGACATCTATCTGGAGGCCGGCAACCACGTCAACCTGGTGCGCATGGACGTGCCCGAGTTCCTGAAAATGGTGCCGCATGCCGAGGTGCGGGAGTTGAGTCATTGAGTTTTGTTTCGCCAATGCTGACGTCATTCGCGGGCAAGCCCGCTCCCACAGGTTAATCGCAGTCCCTGTGGGAGTGGGCTTGCCCGCGAATGACCGCGCAGCGGTCCCTAAATTGATCATCAGGAGTTAGTCATGGAAAACCCGACCCACAACCTTCCTTTGCTGTTCAAACAACTCGGTCTTCCGGACGACGCCGAAAGCATCGATAAATTCATCGCCACCCATTCACCACTCAAACCGGAACTGCACCTTGCGGATGCATTTTTCTGGAGCCCGAGCCAGGCGGAACTTCTGCGGGACGAGATTCTTGATGATGCCGACTGGGCCGAAGTGGTGGATCAACTGGATGTGATGTTGAGGAAGGGGCGGGGGGTGTGAATCGTCATCGTCCGGGCGGCCACTGTCGGGATGTATGGACCAGGGCGAGTATCCAGATGGCGTCCAGTCCCTGTTCATAAACAATGCGGTAGCTCTGATGTGGCGTCAGCTCGCGAGTGCCTGAAATGATCCCGGCAGGGCCGCTTTCCGGGTATTGGGCAAGCCGGGATAGCGCATCGCTGAACCGGTTGTCCATGTCGATGGCTGCTTTTGGGTTAACGGCATGCAGGTAATCCCAAATGTCTGCACGGTCCTGTGCTGCTTCTTTTGTCCATATTATTTTCATTTTTGTAGCTTGGCCTGCCTGCGCCTGGCAGCGAACTCTGCCTCAATTTCATCATTTGTCAGTCCGTCGCCGGCGCGCATCGAAGCGCGTGCGGTGTCGACCTTGCGCTGCAGGAATGCTTCGTACTCGCGAGCCTCCCGTTGGGTTTGAACAAACTGACGCATCATTTCCCGGACGATTTGCGAGGCGGGGCGATGAGCGGCTTCTGCCTCTGCCATGAACTGTTCACGCAGTTCAGACTCAAGTTTCATTGTAAAAACGGCTTGTTTCGACATGGCTGCCTTCTCGGTTGTCGTGCTGACAAAGTATATACATCTTCAGTACGGAAGCTTGTTCACCCCCTATGGCTTCGCGACGGATGGAAGCCAATTTGTTTCAAAACTTGACGGAAAATCCTCTCCAATGCGATATTGATAGTTAGCAAACTAACAGTGTGTATTTTCTCTCGTGCCGAATAACCTCGACGCCCTCCAGATGAACATCAGCAGTGCCATGGTGGTGGCCGCCAGGCATTGGCGCAAAATCTGCCAGACCACGCTGGTCAACTATGGAATCTCCGAAGCCTGCGCCGTTCCGCTGTTGATGATCGGGCGTCTGGGCGAGGGTGTGCGCCAGGTGACGGTGGCGCAAGCTGCGGGGATGGAGAGTCCGTCGCTGGTGCGCCTGCTCGATCAACTGTGCCATGCCGGTTACGTCTGCCGGACCGAAGATGCACAGGACCGCCGCGCCAAATGCCTGAGCCTGACCGAAACCGGTCGGGACCTGGTGCAGGCGGTCGAAGTGGAGCTGGTGCGCTTGCGCCAGGAAGTACTTGAAGGCATTGACCAAGGTGATCTGGAAGCTACGCTGCGGGTACTGAGAGCATTTGAAGCGGCCACGCCGCCTTCGGTGGCCAACTCTTGAACGGATTTTTCTCTGGCATGCCTCCGGCGCGGGACTGGTTCTACGGAGTCCGCACCTTCGCCGCATCGATGATTGCGCTGTACATCGCCCTGCTCATGCAGATGCCCCGTCCGTACTGGGCGATGGCCACGGTGTACATCGTTTCCAATCCATTTCTCGGACCGACCACTTCCAAGGCGCTGTACCGGGCAATCGGCACGTTTGTCGGCGCTGCTGCGGCGGTACTGTTCGTGCCGATGTTCGTACAGAGCCCTTACGTGCTGGTGGTGGTGATTGGACTGTGGACCGGCACGCTGCTGTTTCTGTCCCTGCATTTGCGCACGGCCAACAACTACGCCTTGATGCTCGCCGGTTACACCTTGCCGTTGATCGCCCTGCCGGTGGTGAACAACCCGCTGGGGGTGTGGGACGTGGCCGAAGCGCGGACCGAAGAAATCTTCCTCGGCATCGCCGTGGCGGCGGTGGTGAGTGCCATGTTTTGGCCCCGGCGTCTGGCCCCGGTGTTCAATGATTCGGTCAGCAAATGGTTTACCGATGCATCGACCTACAGCCTGCGCTTCCTCAGCCGCAACGTGCAGCCTGAAGAAGTCAGTGCGTTGCGGGCATCGATGGTCGCCACGTTCAACTCCCTGGAATTGATGATCGGACAGTTGCCCCACGAAGGCTCGCGTCCGCAGACGGTGCGCAACACCAAGGAATTGCGTGGGCGGATGATTCACCTGCTGCCAGTGATCGATGCCCTCGACGACGCACTTTACGCATTGGAACGGCGTACCCCCGAGCTTGTGGACAAGTTCGCGCCGTTGCTGACGGCCACCACCGAATGGATCGAGCACAAGGATGCCGATCTCGACCGCTGGCAAGCCCTGAAGGATCAACTTGAAGCCCTGCAACCTGCTCCCCAAGCGCTGGATGACCGCAAGCAACTGCTGTTCTCCAACGCCATTTACCGCCTCGGCGAGTGGATCGATTTGTGGCAGGACTGCCGCAGCCTGCAATACGCCATCCAGTGCGAAAGCCAGGACAATTGGCGCGCGGTGTATCGGCATTGGCGGCTGGGGCGGCTAAGCCCGTTTCTGGATCGTGGCCTGATGTTTTATTCCGCGGCTTCCACCGTGACCGCGATTATCGTGGCCTCGGTGCTGTGGATTCTGCTCGGCTGGACCGATGGCGGTAGCGCAGTGATCCTGGCGGCGGTGGCCTGTAGCTTCTTCGCCTCGATGGACGACCCGGCGCCGCAGATTTACCGGTTCTTTTTCTGGACGGCGATGTCGGTGGTGTTCGCCAGCCTTTATTTGTTTCTGGTGCTGCCCAACCTGCATGACTTTCCGATGCTGGTGCTGGCGTTTGCCGTGCCGTTCATCTGCGTCGGTACCCTGACGGTCAAGCCGCAGTTTTACCTGGGCATGCTGCTGACCCTGGTCAACACCTCGTCCTTTATCAGTATTCAGGGTGCCTACGACGCGGACTTCCTCAGTTTCGCCAACTCCAACCTGGCCGGCCCCATGGGGCTGCTGTTCGCGTTCATCTGGACCCTGATCGCCCGGCCGTTCGGTGCCGAACTGGCAGCCAAGCGCCTGACCCGTTTCAGTTGGCGAGACATTGTCGGCCTCGCCGAGCCGGCCACGTTGTCTGAGCATCGACTTCTGGGCATACGGATGCTCGATCGGCTGATGCAGCATCTGCCGCGCCTGGCAATGACCGGCCAGGACTCCGGCGTGGCGCTTCGGGAAGTGCGAGTGGCGCTGAATCTGTTGGACCTGCTCGCTTATACGCCGCGGATCCTCGGTGTGCCGCAGGTGCTACTGCGCCAGGTGGTGGCCGAGGTTGGCGAGTACTTCAAGGCCTGTCTCAAGGCCGGTGAACGCTTGCCGGCACCGAGCCCGTTGCTGATGACCCTCGACCGCACGCGTCGTGCCCTCAGCGGTGCCGGCGATGATGAAACCCGTCGGCATTTGCTGCACGCCCTGAGCGGCCTGCGCCTGGCCTTGTTGCCCGGCGTTGAATTCGTTGGTTCCGTCGAGCCCGAAGAACCGCTTCCCCATGGCATTGATGGAGCGCCTTTATGATCGGTGACCTGGATCTCAGCGGGGTGTTCCTGCCCACGCTGCTGGTGCTGATGGGCATTACGTATGTGTTGTACCTGTTGGTGCACGGGGTGCTGACGCGCCTGCACTTTTACCGTCTGGTCTGGCACCGGGCATTGTTCAACGTGGCCCTCTACGCCCTGCTGCTTGGCGCCGTGGACTCACTCAGTCGATACCTGATGACATGAAAAAACCGTTTCTAACCCTGGGTCGCGTGGTGTTGACCCTGATGATCGTGAGCTTCGCCGTTGTCGTGGTCTGGCGCATGGTGATGTATTACATGTTCGCGCCCTGGACCCGCGACGGGCATATCCGTGCCGACATCGTGCAAATCGCCCCGGATGTCTCCGGGTTGATCCAGCAAGTGGAGGTGCGCGACAACCAGTTGGTCAAGCGCGGCCAGGTGCTGTTCAGCATTGACCCGGATCGCTTTAAACTGGCCCTGCGTCAAGCGAAAGCGGCCGTCGCCGACCGCGAGGAAACCCTGGCCCAGGCCCAGCGTGAGGCCAAGCGAAACAAAGGCCTTGGTAACCTGGTGCCGGGTGAACAACTGGAAGAAAGCCAATCGAAAGTGGCCCGCGCCCAAGTGGCGTTGATGGAAGCCCAGGTGGCGGTGGACAGCGCACAACTCAACCTCGACCGCTCGGTGATCCGCAGCCCGGTGGACGGCTACGTCAACGACCGTGCGCCACGGACCCAGGAGTTCGTCAGCGCCGGGCGGCCGGTGTTGTCGGTGGTCGACAGCAACTCGTTCCACATCGACGGCTATTTCGAAGAAACCAAACTGAACGGCATTCATATCGGGCAGAGCGTCGACATCCGGGTGATCGGCGACAATGCGCGCCTGCGCGGGCATGTGGAGAGCATCGTCGCCGGTATCGAAGACCGTGACCGCACCAGCGGCAACAACCTGCTGCCCAACGTCAACCCGGCATTCAGCTGGGTGCGGCTGGCCCAGCGGATTCCGGTGCGCATCGCTTTCGATGACGTGCCGGAAGATTTCCGCATGATCGCCGGGCGCACCGCCACGGTATCGATCATCGACGATCAGAAACGGGAGCCGGCGCAATGAGCAAGGCCTCGGGTTTGGCGGTCGCCGGAATGGGTTTGCTGTTGTCGGCGTGTCAGATGGTCGGGCCGGATTATCATTTGCCCGAAGAGGCGGCTGTCCATCGTCCAGACTTCCAGGGCGATCTGGCGGTCGAGGGCAAACCGGTGGTTTCCGCACCGGTGCCGGCTGATTGGTGGCGTTTGTATCAGGACCCGCGACTCGACCAGTTGGTGCAGCAGGCCATGGCCTCCAACACCGATTTGCGCGTGGCGGCGGCCAGTCTGTCGCGGTCTCGCGCTCAGGTTGATGAGGCCGAAGCGGCGGGCGGCTGGAGCGGCGGCGTGAAGATGGGCGCCCAGCGCTTGCAGGAGTCTGGCCAGGCGTTCCTGCTGCCGGAAAAGGTGCCGGTGGCCAACATCGGCGATATCGGCATCAGCGCGTCGTACCAGTTCGACCTGTTCGGTACCTTGCAACGCGGTATCGAAGCGGCCAAGGCCAATGCCGATGCGACGCAGGCCGCCGCCGATACTGCACGCATCACCGTAGTGGCCGACGTGGTCCGGGCCTACACCCAAGTGTGCGCGGCCAATGAAGAGCGGGAAATTGCCCAGCACTCCCTCGACCTGCAAGCCCAGAGCACCACGCTGATCCAGCGCCTGCGCGATGCCGGGCGTGGCGACGAAACCCAGGTCACCCGCTCGCAAACCCAATTCAAATCCCTGCGCGCCGACATGCCGCGCTATGAAGCGTCGCGTCAGGCCGGGCTGTACCGCTTGTCGATGTTGCTGGCCAAGCCGGTGGACCAACTGCCGGCCGGCACCGCCACCTGCGACGAGCTGCCAAAAATCGCGCAACTGATTCCGGTGGGCGATGGCGCCGCACTGCTCAAGCGTCGCCCGGATGTACGACAGGCCGAACGGCGACTGGCGGCCGCGACGGCCGGTATTGGCGTCGCCACCGGCGAGCTGTACCCGAACATCAGTATCGGCGCGACCATCGGTACCGTCGGTATCCTGGACGATCTCGGCGACCCGTCTACCAACCGCTGGGGCTTCGGTCCGTCGCTGACCTGGAATGTGCCGACCAATGGCGCCCGGGCACGCATCCGCGAGGCCGAAGCGGTGACCCAGGCGACGCTGGCGCATTTCGACGGGGTGGTGCTCAACGCCATTCGCGAAACCCAGACCGGCCTCGCCCAGTACACCGCGTTACTGCAACGCCGCGATGCCTTGGCGGACGCCGAGCAATCGGCAAAACTGGCGGCCGACCAGACCCACCGCTTCTTCCAGGCCGGTCGCGCCTCGTTCCTGGCCGACCTGCAAGCCACGCGCACCTACATTGATGTCACGGCGCAACTGGCGGCTGCGAACACCCAGGTTGCCGCCAGCCAGATCGATTTGTTCCTCGCATTGGGCGGCGGTTGGGAAAGCGGACGAACGCAAGCGTCGAACCCCGGCAAACCCTGAGGCCGTTGCTATGCTTTGAAGTGTTGGGAGGGCGCCCCGTGCAAAGCGCCCTTTCTTCGCACAAGGCTCGCGCAGGTCAGGGGGAAACCAATAATGAAAAACCCTTACGCTCTTGGCTTCTGGTGCGCCATCGTGGCGTTAGTGCTGCTGTCGGCCACCTATTTCTACGGCATCATGCTGGCCCACCAGATCGACAAGGCTCTGGTGTTCCTCGACAGTGCCGTCGCACTGATTGCTGTGATGTCCGTTGCAGCGGTGGCCTGGGCTTCGGTCCAGAATCAACGCATCAAGAAAAGACAACTCGAACAAGGCAAGACCCTGGTCCTGATCTGGGACACCAAGGTTGCGTTGCGCCGTGTCGAAACGGTGTTCGACCGTTATTTCTGGGGCAGTTACTGGCAACCGGGACGCACGTTTCAGGAAGTCATGGGCGAATTGACCGGCACGCCGCTGGAAAAAAGCCTCGATACCCTGAAAAAACAATGTGTGGCGCTGGACCGGCAAGTGGCTGACGACGGTCGGCACTGGCTCAACAATGCCCGGGAACTGGCCGATGTCGCCACGGCCATGGCCCGCGAACGCTATCAGCTGGATGTCTGCGACCCGCGCGCGGAAGTGACAGGCGGGGCGGTGATCAACCGCGACTTCGAAGTGCTGGTGTACACCTGGACTGCGCGGCTCAAAAGCTTTGATCATCAACTGGACGAGATTGAGGTCCAGTATTCCTGAGATATCGATATTGGCTGTACCTGCGCCTTCGCGAGCAAGCCCGCTCCCACAGGAGAATGCATTCCAATGTGGGAGCGGGCTTGCTCGCGAAGGCGATTGCATAGGCGCAAATAATCCCCAACCCTGTGAACAACCCCAAGACACGCTTTCACCTTTAAACATTGGGCCGTTCGTCGCGCCTGATGCTAATCTCCATTCCACTTTCAGCGCAGTCGAGCCGCAACCCGTCCTGGGTTCAGGGAAGACGACCTCACTTTCAACAACGGACATTGAGCGGGTCATACATGAATAAATCAGCAGGCGTGCTACTGGGAATCGTTGTCGCCATCGGTGCCATCAGCGCAGGCGGAGCCTGGTTCACCGGCACCAGGCTCGAAGGTGTGTTGAACACCTCGATTGCCGATGCCAACAAGGAACTGCAAGCGGCCATGGTCGGTTCCAACGGTACCGCGTCGCTGGAACTGGTGTCGCTGGAGCGTCATGTATTCAGCAGCACCGCGCACTATCGCCTCAAGGGCGAAGGTGAAATGTTCGGCGAAGCGCCGGTCGAGCTGCTGTTTGTCGATCACATCGAACACGGCCCGTTGCCGTTCTCGCGCCTGATGTCGCTGAAGTGGCTGCCGGTCCTGGCGACCAGTCACTACGAACTGGAAAAGACCCCTGCCACCGAGAAATGGTTTGCCGCCGCCAAGGACAAATCCCCGCTGACCGGCCTGGTCAACATCGGTTATGACAACGCCACCAAGGGCACCCTCGAGTTGCAGCCACTGGAGATGGCGCTGGATGACAAGTCGAGCATGAAGTTCTCCGGCCTGAGCATCGACGTCGACGCCAGTGCCAAGGCGCAGAAGGTCAAGGCCAACGGCTACATGGACAGCTTGAAGTTGACCACCGTTTCCGAAGACCAGGCACCGGTGCAGGTTGAATTGAACGGCCTGACCCTGGCCAGCAACCTGACAAAAAGTACCTACGGTTTCTACACCGGCGAGAACGTCCTTGAACTGGCCAGCGGCAAATCGACCTTTGGCGTCAAGCAGTCGGTGCTGGACTTCAAGAAGTTCGAGATGAAAAACCTGACTGAAGAGTCGGGCAGCAGCGCCTCCGGGCGCGCCGATTACAAGGTCGGCGAAGTGTCCCTGAACGGCAAGGCCATCGGTTCCGGTGCGCTGGCCATGAGCCTGAAGAACCTCGACATCCCGGCCACCCTGTCGTTGATGCAGGTTTACCAGAGCAAACTGCAGCCGTATGAAAGGGCGGCGGCCGAAGCGACGGCAGCCGGTCTGCCGGTACCGGAGCTGAAACTGACCGAAGCTGAAGAGGCGCTGCTCAAGTCCAGCCTGGAAAAACTGCTGGCAGCCGGTCCGCGGGTGGCCCTGGAGAACCTGTCGTTCAACACCGCCAATGGTGAGAGCCGCGCCAACATGGTGCTCGACCTGACCAAGCCACAAGCCATCGACCTGCCGACCGATCAGTTGGTCAGGCAGCTGATCGCGCTACTGGACTTCAGCTGCAAGTGTCCAAACCCATGCTGGTCGATGTACTGACCGTGCAATCGCAAATCGACGGTCAGACCGACGCCAAGCTGATTGCCGACCAGGCCACTGCCACCGCAGACATGTTCAGCAGCATGGCGGTCGGCAGCCAACTGGCAAAACTGGACGGCAATAACATCGTCACCAATTTGCGTTACGCCAACAATCAGGTGGACTTCAACGGCCAGAAAATGACCGTCGAAGAGTTTGCAGGTTTTGTGATGAGCAAGTTCGCGGGTACTGGCGCCACCGAATAACGGCGGCCGTTTACCCGGCAACGCCCGGCCTCTGCATCGTGCAGGCGCCGGGCGTTTTGCTGTCCGGCATCACGACGCAACGTCACGGATCAACCGCCATGCCTCTTCCCATGGCAACGGTTGTTTCATCCGCTCGGCGAGCATCGCCATGGTCCGGTCCATCTCGCAGGCTACCGCCGCCGACACCACGCCATTTGTGCCGAACAGGCCTATGAAGGGTGGATCGTAAGGGTCGCCCTTGAACTCGACTTCGTCCCAGGCCTCGGCGTGCCCGAGGTAGTCGTAGGTTTTGCCGAAATGCCAGGTCCAGAAGTACGGCACGTCGAGGTAATGCTCGTCACCGCCCAGCATGTTGGCGGCAGCGATCCGTGCCTGCTGTTGGGCCAGCCGCCAGTGTTCGATGCGCAGGCGTTGATTGTTCAGCGGGAACGTGGCGATATCGCCAGCTGCCCAGAGGCCGTCGGTCACGCGCATTCCGCCGTCGACATTCAGCGAGTGATCCTGTGCTTTCGGCAGCCCGGTAAAGGCAGCAGTGGCTGGCGTGACGCCAACACCGAGCAGCACCAGATCGGCCGGCAAGCGCTCTCCGTTGTCCAGGTGCACGGCTTCGACCTTGTCCGTCCCTTCGATCCGTGCCACATTGCCTTGGGTATGAAACACGACGCCATTGGCTTCATGCCGCGCGCGAATGGCCTTGCCGACCGTGTCACCGAACTGCCTGGCAAACGGCACTTCGTGGCGGGCCAGCACGGTCACATTCAAGCCAAGCTGGCGCAGGGACGAGGCGGACTCCATGGCAATGAAACTGTCGCCAATGATCACGACCCGCTGGCCGGCGCTGGCGCTGTCCAGAATCTGTTGCGCATGGACTTTGGAGCGTAAAACGAACACTTGCGGCAGGTCGGCGCCGGGCAGCGTCAGCGAATTGGGTACGCCGCCGGTGGCCAGCAGCGCGGCGTCGTATGTCAGTGTTTGGCCGTCAGTCAGCCGCAGCGTCCTGTTTGGCGCATCCAGGCTTGCCACTTCGCCTCGCAGGCGCTCGATCCGCTGCTCGCGGTAAAAGTCCTCGTCGCGCAGCGGCGGGACTTCGTGCAACGGCATCTCCCCGGCGATCACGTATTTGCTCAGCGCGGTGCGGTCATATCCGGCGTCGGCTTCGCGGTCGATCAACAGTAACCGGCCGCCAAAACCTTTCTCGCGCAACGCCGCTGCTGCCGCGGTGCCTGCCGCGCCAGCGCCGACAATGATGAAAGTCCGCGGATCGTCGGCCGGTGGCGTGTGGGCGTCCGGAAACGGCTGGTCGCTGACCCAGATGTCGCCGTCACGGACTTCAAGGGGAAAGCGCTTGAGGCTGTCCAGGGCTGGCGGTTCACTGAGACCGCCATCCTCGATCCGAAACTGCGCCTTGTGCCACGGACAGGTCAGGCGCCCATCGCATATCGAGCCGTCCGCCAGTGGGGCTCCGGCATGAGGGCATTCGGCCTGATAAGCGCGCAGCTGTTCACCGGCCCGCAACAGCAGAATCTTGCTGCCCTGGACCTGCACTTCCAGCCCCCGGTCTTCGGGTACATTGGCGACACGCGCAACGCGATGCAGAGTCATGATCGCTCTCCAGACAGACGTATCACTTATCAGTCTGGTACTTATCGCGAGGTTCAGCCAATTCCCCCTGCCAAGGCGCGAACGGTCCGGCTATAGTTTGCACGCCGACGACGGCCCAATACGCACAAGGTGCTCCGGTATGACCCGATTGACCCCAATCAACTCTTGGCTCGCGGCCGTAGCAGTCGCCCTTTGCGTGCAGTTCCCGGCGCAGGCTCAGGAACGCTTCACCCTGAACATTCCCGGTGTCTCCGATGACCGTCTGTTCACATCGGCCGCCGCCAGTGATTCCGCCGGCTGCGGCGGACACAACATTTCCCCGGCATTGAACTGGAACGCCGGCCCGGCAGCCACCCAAAGCTATGCCATCGTCATGCACGACCCTGACGGCCAGAAGGGCCAGGGCGTCGATCAGTGGGTGCATTACGGCATCAAGGCCGGCACTCACCAGATCCCGGCCGGCGCCGGGAGCAAACCCGGCCTCGAGGGCTTCGGCGGTATCAACAGCAAAAACACCACCGGCTACATCGGCCCTTGCCCACCGGTTGGCGACAGCGCGCACCACTACATCATCCAGATCTTCGCCCTGGACCTGGCCCCGGAAGCCTTGCCCGCCGGCCTGACCCGTGCGCAGCTGCTGGAAAAAATCAAAGGCCACGTGCTGAGAAACAGCAGCGTGGTGCGACGCTATCACCGCTAAAGGCTGATCGCCTCAGCGGATCTGCAGAAAACTGAGGTGCGCGGCGTTCCGGGGATTTGGCATCCACCCCCGAAAGCGCGCACTATCAGGTCATAGCCGATGCGTTGGAGGATGCCGTGGCAAAAAAGATCGACCGCATCGCCCAAATGCTCAACTGCCCGCAAAAGGGTGAAGAACTGCGGCGAGCGATTACCGAGAGTCGCAAGGATTTTCTGCTGAATCAGCCGGAAGAAGACATCGTTGAAGACGACGACCTTGAAGAGGAATTCTTCGAGGACGACGAAGACGATGATGAGTACGACGAGTTCGATTGGACAACCGAATGAAAAAAACCGCTTCGGCGGTTTTTTTGTGGGTCACAAAAAAGCCCCAGGTCCATAAGGCCTGAGGCTTTCTCGCTACAACGTATGGTGCACCAGGCGGGATTCGAACCCACGACCCCTGCCTTCGGAGGGCAGTACTCTATCCAGCTGAGCTACTGGTGCAGCGGGCGCCATGATACTCATATGCATTGAAGGCGTCCATGCTGCTGAATCGCCTGTGTTTTTTGAAGCTGTAACGCGCGCCTGCTACGTTGATCAGAAAAACTAGGCAAAAGCGTCGTTTTCGTTCTTTTTTTCGAACAGGCTATTGTCCTTTACCCCCTTTGATCCTAGGATTCGTTTGAGATTTCAAACGCTCTTGTCTGGGTGCTGAACCGCGCGAGTCCAATCCGTGCGCTATTTATGTGCTTCAGCCCGGTGAATGATTTCCCTGACGGCAGCCTATCGAGGCGCCTTTCTACAATCATAATTTGCTCCGCATTCATTGCGGTGCTGTTAAGGAAAGCCGACATGCAGCTTAAAGACACCCAGTTGTTCCGCCAGCAAGCCTTCATCGATGGCGCGTGGGTTGATGCGGACAATGGTCAGACGATCAAGGTCAACAACCCGGCAACGGGCGAAATTCTGGGCACCGTGCCGAAAATGGGCGCTGCCGAAACCCGCCGTGCGATCGAAGCTGCTGACAAGGCGCTGCCGGCCTGGCGTGCACTGACCGCCAAAGAACGTGCGGGCAAACTGCGTCGCTGGTTCGAACTGATGATCGAGAACCAGGACGACCTGGCTCGTCTGATGACCATGGAACAAGGCAAGCCATTGGCCGAAGCCAAGGGCGAAATCGTTTACGCCGCTTCCTTCATCGAATGGTTTGCCGAAGAAGCCAAGCGTATCTACGGTGACGTGATTCCGGGCCACCAGCCAGACAAGCGCCTGATCGTGATCAAGCAGCCAATCGGCGTGACCGCTGCCATCACCCCGTGGAACTTCCCGGCTGCAATGATCACCCGTAAAGCCGGCCCGGCCCTGGCCGCCGGTTGCACCATGGTGCTCAAGCCTGCTTCGCAAACCCCGTACTCTGCGTTCGCCCTGGCCGAGCTGGCCCAGCGTGCCGGTATCCCGGCCGGTGTGTTCAGCGTGGTTTCCGGCAGCGCCGGCGACATCGGTACCGAGCTGACCAGCAACCCGATCGTGCGCAAGCTGTCCTTCACCGGTTCGACCGAAATCGGTCGTCAGCTGATGGCCGAATGCGCCAAGGACATCAAGAAGGTGTCCCTGGAACTGGGCGGCAACGCACCGTTCATCGTGTTCGACGACGCGGACCTGGATAAGGCCGTCGAAGGCGCGATCATTTCCAAATACCGCAACAACGGCCAGACCTGCGTCTGCGCCAACCGCCTGTACATTCAGGACGGTGTTTACGACGCTTTCGCCGAGAAGCTCAAAGTGGCTGTCGCCAAGCTGAAGATCGGCAACGGTCTGGAAGCAGGCACCACCACTGGCCCGCTGATCGACGAAAAAGCCGTGGCCAAGGTGCAAGAACACATCGCCGATGCCTTGAGCAAAGGCGCGACCGTGCTGGCCGGTGGCAAGCCGATGGAAGGCAACTTCTTCGAACCGACCATCCTGACCAACGTGCCGAACAACGCGGCCGTGGCCAAGGAAGAAACCTTCGGTCCACTGGCTCCACTGTTCCGCTTCAAAGACGAAGCCGACGTGATCGCGATGTCCAACGACACCGAGTTCGGCCTGGCCTCGTACTTCTATGCCCGCGACCTGGGTCGTGTGTTCCGTGTGGCTGAAGCCCTGGAATACGGCATGGTCGGCGTCAACACCGGGTTGATCTCCAACGAAGTCGCGCCGTTCGGCGGCATCAAGGCCTCGGGCCTGGGCCGTGAAGGCTCCAAGTACGGCATCGAAGATTACCTGGAAATCAAATACCTCTGCCTGGGCATCTAAGCCCGGAAAAAGGCATCGCTTCAAACGCAAAGGGCACGAGAGCGCTGTCCCTTTGCGTGCTTCAAACGAAATTTTCTCGGTGGCCGGGAACGCTGTGGCAGTCGATCATCGCATGCTGCCGCTGTTGTTCCCCGCCGCTTAATCCTTGAACCACGCCGCCCGATGAGCGGTGAATGAGGAAAGTATGAGCAAGACTAACGCTGATTTGATGGCCCGCCGTACCGCTGCAGTTCCACGTGGTGTTGGCCAGATTCACCCGATCTTCGCCGATTCCGCGAAGAACGCTACCGTGACCGACGTTGAAGGTCGTGAGTTCATCGACTTCGCCGGCGGTATCGCTGTGCTGAACACCGGCCACGTGCACCCGAAAGTCATCGCCGCCGTGACCGAGCAGCTGAACAAGCTGACCCACACCTGCTTCCAGGTACTGGCCTACGAGCCGTACGTAGAAGTGTGCGAAAAAATCAACGCCAAGGTTCCGGGCGATTTCGCCAAGAAAACCCTGCTGGTGACCACCGGTTCCGAAGCCGTTGAAAACTCCATCAAGATCGCCCGTGCCGCTACTGGCCGTGCCGGCGTGATCGCCTTCACCGGCGCCTACCACGGTCGCACCATGATGACCCTGGGCCTCACCGGTAAAGTCGTACCTTACTCGGCCGGCATGGGCCTGATGCCAGGCGGCATCTTCCGCGCGTTGTACCCGAATGAACTGCACGGCGTGAGCATCGACGATTCGATCGCCAGCATCGAACGCATCTTCAAGAACGACGCCGAGCCGAAAGACATCGCCGCGATCATCATCGAGCCGGTACAGGGCGAAGGTGGTTTCTACGTCGCGCCGAAAGAATTCATGAAGCGTCTGCGTGCCCTGTGCGACCAACACGGCATCCTGCTAATCGCTGACGAAGTACAGACTGGCGCTGGCCGTACCGGTACTTTCTTCGCCATGGAACAGATGGGCGTTGCTGCCGACCTGACCACTTTCGCCAAATCCATCGCTGGCGGCTTCCCGCTGGCCGGTGTGTGCGGCAAGGCCGAATACATGGACGCCATCGCTCCAGGCGGCCTGGGCGGCACCTACGCCGGTAGCCCGATCGCTTGCGCCGCGGCCCTGGCCGTGATGGAAGTGTTCGAAGAAGAGCACCTGCTGGATCGCTGCAAGGCTGTTGGTGAGCGTCTGGTGACTGGCCTGAAGGCCATCCAGGCCAAGTACCCGGTGATCGGTGAAGTTCGTGCCCTGGGCGCGATGATCGCTGTCGAACTGTTCGAAAACGGCGACAGCCACAAGCCGAACCCGACCGCCGTGGCAGCCGTTGTGGCCAAGGCTCGCGACAAGGGCTTGATCCTGCTGTCCTGCGGCACCTACGGCAACGTTCTGCGCGTCCTGGTACCGCTGACCTCGCCGGACGAGCAGCTGGACAAAGGCCTGGCGATCATCGAAGAGTGCTTCTCCGAGCTCTGATCACCCAGTGTGACCTGATCCACAAAAAACCCGCTTCGGCGGGTTTTTTCATGCCCTCTGGAACACATCCCGCGCATTAGCGCTGTATCGAATGGCCGGCATTGGCTAAGGTTCCTGCATTGCCAGGGAGAGCTGTATGACAACCGTCATTTTACCCGCGGTTCCGAGAGTCCTGATCGCCGAGGCCGACCCCTGGTCACGGGATCTGCTCAAGGAAGTGTTGTTGAACGTACGCTGCGATGCGCGGCTGGATTTGTGCGCCGATGGTCAGCAAGCGCTGGAACTGTTGGCGGCCAACCCCTATGACCTGGTGATCGCCGACTGGGAGTTGCCGGGCGTCGATGGTCTGAATGTCCTGCGCAGCGTCCGCCAGCGCAAACGCAATCCGCCGATGCCGTTCATTCTGATGAGCAGTCGCAACGACAGTGCCAGCGTGCGCGAGGCCCTGCCGCTGGCGCCGGCTGCGTACCTGACCAAGCCCCTGAATATGGAAAGCCTGACCCATCGGTTGCAGGGATTACTGGTGAACGCGGGCGAAGAAGTCTCGTGCGAAGTGCCGTCGCTGGCGCCGGGCATGACGTTGTCGGTGTACCTGGAGCGTCGACGGGAATTGGCCGACGGTGCGCCGCTGATGACCGACGTGCAAGTGGCGGTCAAACGCAGCCTCAATCCCAATGGCCTCGATCTGACGGTGCTGGAGGACGAAATCCGCACCGATCCGCAGGTCACGGCCGTACTGATCGCCGCTGCCAACAGCGCGGCCCAGCACCACGGCGTTGCGGTGCAAACCCTGTCCCAGGCGCTGCATCGCCTGGGCACCGGGCAGAGCATGAACCTGATTCTCGGGCTGGCGCTCAAGCGCAGTGCCCGGCTCAGCGATCCGCAATTGGCCGACTATGCCGAGCGTTACTGGAATCTGTCCCTGCACACCGCCGAATATGCCCGGACGCTGGCGCGCATGCTCGATCTGGATCAGGAGCGCTGCTATTGCGCCGGCATGTTGCATCGTCTCGGCGATCTGGCGTTGCTGCGCTGTTTGCAGGAATGGAAACAGGCCGGCGGCGAACTGGACGAATGGGAGGAGGTGGGTGAAGCGCTGGCTGAATATGGTGCGGCCTATGGTTCGGCACTGCGCACACGCTGGCGCCTGCCACTGGAGTTGCGGGAGCTGATTGCGGCGGCCTACCAGCTCGGTGGCGGGGTTTATTCCCGCGAAGCGCTGGTGATGAACATGGCGGCACAGATGGCGCGCCTGACTGAGCATGAGGGCATCGAGGCACTGGCGAAGAGCCGCACGGCGAGGTTGCTCAAGATCGGATTGCCGGAGCTGATGCGTTTGCGCAAGAAATGAGGCTCATGCACAGCCCTTGTAGGAGCGAGCTTGCTCGCGATGAAGGTCAAAGATAACGCGGGAAATCTGAATCACAGTGTTGCTCTCAGGTTTTTCGCGAGCAGGCTTGCTCCTACAGGGAGGAGATTCGTCAGCCCGTCACAATCCGGTTCTTGCCCTCGCGCTTGGCCTGATACATCGCCGCATCCGCCCGGGAAAACAGGTTCTCGACGTTTTCGTCCGCGGCGGTCAGGCTGGTCAGGCCCTGGCTGACGGTGATGCCGAACGTCTGGCCCTCATGGTTGAAACTCAATTGCTGAATCTGCCGTTGCAGGCGTTCAGCCACTTGCAGGGCCATTTGCGGCGTGCAGCCGGGAAACACCGCTGCGAACTCCTCACCGCCAATGCGCCCGAACAGGTCGCGACGACGCAACGCTGCGCGGCCGCTTTCGGCAATGCGTTGCAACACGTTGTCGCCTTCCTGATGACCGTAGGTGTCGTTGATCGTCTTGAAGTTATCAATATCCAGCATCAGAAACGACAGCGGCTCGCCCTGTTGCCGGGCGTGCGCGAACTCGCGGTGAGCGCATTCGAAGAAATGGCGGCGATTGCTGCTCTGGGTCAGCGCGTCGGTGGTGGCCAGGCGATGCAGCTCGGTTTCCATCTGCTTCTTGTCGGTGATGTCTTCGGCGATGCCGACGATGATCACCGGTTGCCCCGGCTCGGCCTGGCGGTTGATGTAGCACTTGTCGCTTAGCCAGCGCACCTGGCCGTCGGCGGCGATGACTCGGTACTCGCGGTCTTCGACGGCGCCTTTGTCCAGCACTTCGGCAAGGCTGCGTTCGGCATGGTCCAGGTCGTCAGGGTGAATGCTGTCGCGCCATTGATTGCAGTCGGCCAGCAGTCCATCGGCCGAACGGCCAAAGATCCGTTCATAGGCGGGGCTGACGTAAAGCACCTTGCGGGTTTCCCAATCGAATGCCCACAGCACTGCATTGACGCTCATCAGCAAGGTGTTGAACAACTGTTCGCGTTCGCTCAGACGAGCGACTTCGCGTTGGGCATGCATCAGCGCTATCAGGGGCTGCGCAGCCTCGGGCCAATGGGACGGAGATAAGTCTTGCAGGTTTTCTGGGGCCATCGACACAAATCTCAAAGGGCATGCCGCGTGTTCGATAGCGGCCAACACCAAGCCCGCCGGGAATGGCGAAGTGTCTTTGAGATAGGGCTTTTCAGATGAAGTTCCCGCCTTGTGTGGCGAGGGAGCTTGCTCCCGCCGGGCGGTAGGGGCGACGGATTTTTGCAGTCACAAATCAATGTGGGAGCGGGCTTGCTCGCGAAGGCGGTGAGTCAGTCGACATCTTCATTGACTGACCCACCGCCTTCGCGAGCAAGCCCGCTCCCACAGGTTTTTTCAGACGGCGGCAGGGCGCAGGGAGTAGGTCTTCAACTGATCGGCGAAGTCGCGCAGGGATTGAATCCCGCTGGCTTCGGCTTCGTGTACCCAATCCTTGATGGCCGCCAGCATGTCGTGGCCATTTGAGCTGGTCTTGACCCAGATCTGCTGCAGGGCCAGGCGTTTCTCGTAAATTACCTTCAGTGCCTGGCTGTGCTCGAGCATGTTCTGGATGCGTACATGGTGTTTGTCATCCAGCAGGCTGGTCTCGCGCGAAAGCAGGCGTTTGGCCCGGTGGAACTGGTGACGTACCGAGTGATCGACCTTTTCCAGCTCTTGCTTGACCAGTGGGCCGATCACCAGTTTGCGGTACTGGGCCATGATCTGGAAGCGGTTGTTGAGGATCGCCATGGCGGTGTCCATGTCCAGGTTGCCCTTGCCTTCGACGCGGTGGGCAATCGGCGCAACCCGTTGAACCTTGGCCAGGCGCAGGAAGCTGAAGACTTGAATCCACGCCCAGCCCAGGTCGAATTCCCACTTCTTCACCGACAGTTTTGCCGAGTTAGGGTAGGTGTGATGGTTGTTATGCAGTTCTTCGCCGCCAATCAGGATGCCCCACGGCACCAGGTTGGTCGCCGCATCGCGGCATTCGAAGTTGCGGTAGCCGATGGCATGGCCCAGGCCATTGACCACGCCGGCGGCCCACACGGGGATCCACATCATCTGGATGGTCCAGATGGTGATGCCGATGGTGCCGAACAGCAGCAGGTCGATAACGCCCATGATCGCCACGCCCAGCAGCGGGAAGCGGCTGTAGAGATTGCGCTCGATCCAGTCTTCGGGGCAGTTCTTGCCGTAGATGCGCAACGTCTCGGGGTTTTCCGCTTCGGCGCGGTACAGCTCGGCGCCTTTGCGCAGCACTGTGGACAAACCCTTGATGACCGGGCTGTGCGGGTCATCGACGGTTTCGCATTTGGCGTGATGCTTGCGGTGGATGGCGGTCCACTCGCGGGTGTTCTGCGCCGTGGTCAGCCACAGCCAGAAACGGAAGAAATGCTTAAGGCCGGCATTCAGCTCCAGGGAGCGATGGGCCGAGTAACGATGCAGATAGACCGTGACGGCGATGATCGTGATGTGGGTCATCAGCAGGGTGACTGCTACCAGTGCCCAGGGCGACAAGCCAAGAAAACCTTCGTACCACATAGGCTATAGGGCCCTCGATGAAAGAAAAAACAGCCGTTGCATTATCACTAAGCCCACACAGAAAACCAGTCGCCCTTTCAGATAAGAGTGGCTGGATGTGTCTTAAAACTATAATTCCAACCTTTTTGTAGGGACATGGATCGCCGGATGTCTGCCACCTATCGCGATGCCTTGCGTGCAGCGCTGCTCTATCTGTTGCTTTCTGTGGTTTGGCTGCAGATCAGTGGCTATTTATTGAACAGTTTATTCGATAGCTCTGCCGAGCGGCTGCGATGGCAACTGATCAACGGTTACGTTTGGGTGCTGTTCAGCGCCGGCTCGATCTTCATTGCCCGGGCGCGGCTGCTGCGGTGCCTGGGGATCGGCGCCACCTTGCACGAGCGCAATACCAACCGCGAGCGTCTGCGCCAGGCGGCCGCGGTGTTCGACTGCACCCGCGAAGGCGTACTGGTCACCGATCGGGAAGGCCTGATCGTCCATGTGAACCGGGCCTTTATGGAAATCACCGGATACGGCTGTGAGGACGTGCTGGGGCAACGGCCCAATCTGTTCAAGTCCGGGCGACATTCAACTGGTTTTTATCAGACGATGTTTGCCGCGCTCGCCAGTGTCGGGGAGTGGAGTGGGGAAATCTGGAACCGGCGCAAAAGCGGCGAGATTTACCCGCAATGGCAAACGATCCGCCTGATCCGCGACGACTACGGCCAGCCGAGCCAGTATGTGGCGGTGTTTTCCGATATCAGTGCAATCAAGAACTCCGAACACGAGTTGATGCACCTGGCGCACCACGATCCGCTGACCGACCTGCCGAACCGCCTGCTGTTCACCGACCGCGCCGAACAGGCCTTGGCCTCGGCGCAGGTCCACAAGCGTGGCTGCGCGCTGCTGATGATCGATCTCGATCACTTCAAGATGATCAACGACAGCCTCGGGCACACCATCGGCGATCAGTTGCTCAAGGCGGTGGCCGAGCGTTTGGGCGCCATGTTCGGTCCGGGCATCACCCTGGCGCGGTTGGGTGGGGATGAGTTCGCCGTACTCGCCGAAAGCTGTCCGCAACTGGTTCAGGCTGCTGCGTTGGCCCAGCGGATTATCGATGGCCTCAAGGAGCCGTTCCTCATTGATGGGCACCAGCTGTTCATCAACACCAGCATCGGCATCAGCCTGTTCCCCAGCGATGCCTTGAGCGTCGAGCAACTGCTGCGTAATGCCGACTCTGCGCTATTCAAGGCCAAAAGTACGGGGCGCAATGATTATGCTTTGTACACCGAAGAGCTGACGGCCCACGCCCAGCAACGGGTCGAGATCGCCTTCGAATTACGCCGCGCCCTGGACCAGCAAGAGCTGCGGGTTTATTACCAGCCGGTTCACGACCTCAGGACCAGTCGCCTGATCGGCGTCGAGGCACTGGTACGTTGGCAGCACCCGCAGCGGGGACTGGTGTCGCCGGCGGAATTCATCCCGGTGGCCGAACGAACCGGTCTGATTGCCGAAATCGATGCCTGGGTCATGCAGCAGGCGTGCCGGCAGATGTGCCAATGGCAGCAGGGCGGCGTGGTGCTGTCGTTCGTTGCGGTCAACGTCTCTTCGCGCCTGTTCGCCCGTCGTGAGCTGTATCAGCAGGTGGCGCAGGTCTTGCGCGAAACCGGGCTGGAACCGGCGTTTCTGGAGCTGGAAGTG
The DNA here is from genome assembly GCF_034541995.1 of Pseudomonas sp. BIC9C. Lineage (NCBI taxonomy): Bacteria > Pseudomonadati > Pseudomonadota > Gammaproteobacteria > Pseudomonadales > Pseudomonadaceae > Pseudomonas > Pseudomonas sp. BIC9C. Next base: position 172,302 of record NZ_JAWDGM010000007.1, on the reverse strand, counting down.
ACCGAAAGCGCAGTGATGGAGGATCCGGAAGTCGCGCTGGAGCAGATGCATCGCCTGCGTGAGTTGGGTGTGCGCCTGGCCATCGACGATTTCGGCACGGGTTATTCATCGCTGCTGCGGCTCAAGCGTCTGCCGGTGCAAAAGTTGAAAATCGATCAGGGCTTCGTCGCCGGATTGCCGTGGGATGAGGATGATGCGGCGATCTCAAGGGTGATCATTGCACTGGCCCAGAGCATGGGCATGCAGGTACATGCCGAAGGGATCGAGCAGGTCGAGCAGGCTGCTTTCCTCCTTGAGCAGGGATGTGATCTGGGGCAGGGCTATTGGTTCGGGCGGCCGGTGCCGGCTGGACAGATGGGTTGGTTGCGTGCACCGATGATCATGTAGGAGCGAGCTCGCTCGCGATGAACGTTAACGATGACACGGGCTGCCTGAATGAACGCGGTGCCCCTGCCACCATCGCGAGCAAGCTCGCTCCTACAGGGGGTTTGCGTGTGTCTGAAAGGTGCAATCTCTAGCAAACCCTTGCCCCGCCAAATAATGTCTTCTGGTTATATAAACATTCTTAAATAGTCTTTTTAAGAATATCTACACCTCTCTAGTATTGCTCTCAAGCCGCAAGCAGTGCCGACACTGCGAGGCAACCTCTCAGTTGAAGGAGCAGCAATATGAGCGCATCCCTGCGTAGCGTCGACGGTCAAGACGAAGCCACCATTCTGCGTGAAATCCAGAGTGCCCTGCGCGACCTGCGCTTTGGTGCCGTGGAAATCACCGTGCACAACGCCCAAGTGGTGCAGATCGAACGCAAGGAAAAATTCCGTTTGCAGCAGCCGGGCAACAAGCCGGGCTGAGGCGAACCAGGCACCGCGATTTCCGATACCCCATAAAAAAGCCAACAAACCAAGAATTCCAGGAGCTTTCACCATGTCGTCGATTCGCCACTTCGCTTTGGCCGCCCTGGCCAGCGCCCTTTTTGCCGGTTCCGCGGTAGCCAAGGACTACGAACTGCTCAACGTGTCGTACGACCCGACCCGCGAGCTGTACCAGGACTACAACGCCGAATTCATCAAGTTCTGGCAGAAGGACCATGCCGGAGACACCGTGAAGATCCAGCAATCCCACGGCGGCTCGGGCAAGCAAGGCCGGGCGGTGATCGACGGCCTGCGTGCCGACGTCGTGACCCTGGCCCTGGCCGGTGACATCGACGAAATCGCCAAGCTCGGCAAGACCTTGCCGGCGGACTGGCAAAAGCGCCTGCCCGACGCAAGCACGCCTTACACCTCGACCATCGTGTTCCTGGTGCGCAAGGGTAACCCTAAAGGCATCAAGGACTGGGGTGACCTGGTCAAGAATGACGTCTCGGTGATCACGCCGAATCCGAAAACCTCCGGCGGTGCGCGCTGGAACTTCCTCGCGGCCTGGGCCTATGGCCTGAAAGCCAACGGCGGTGACGAAGCCAAGGCCAAGGAATACGTGCAAACCCTGTTCAAACACGTGCCAGTGCTGGATACCGGCGCTCGCGGTTCGACCATCACCTTCGTCAACAACGGCCAGGGCGACGTATTGCTGGCCTGGGAAAACGAAGCCTTCCTGGCGTTGAAAGAAGAGGGCGGCGCCGACAAGTTCGACATCGTCGTGCCTTCGCTGTCGATCCTCGCCGAGCCACCGGTGGCGGTGGTTGACAAGAACGCCGAGAAAAAGGGCAACGAGCAGATCGCCGAAGCCTACCTCAAGCACCTGTATAGCCCGGCCGGCCAGGAAATCGCGGCGAAAAACTTCTACCGTCCACGGGACAAGGATGTCGCTGCCAAATACGCCCAACAGTTCCCGAAACTGGAGCTGGTGAGCATCGACAAGGACTTCGGCGGCTGGAAAACCGCGCAGCCGAAATTCTTCAATGACGGCGGCGTGTTCGACCAGATCTACCAGGCGCAGTAGTATTAAATAGCCATCAACGAGCCTGATGCCTGGGCTCGTAAGTGTGGGAGCGGGCTTGCTCGCGAAGGCGGTGTGTCAGGAGACGCAAGTGTTGACTGATATGGCCTCTTCGCGAGCAAGCCCGCTCCCACATTGATGCGTTTAGCGGATCGCTTTTCAACCAAGGACTTTTATGTCGCGTCGTATCTCCCCCGTCATACCCGGCTTCGGGCTGACGCTGGGCTACACCTTGGTGTACCTCAGCCTGATTGTGCTCATACCACTGGCGGCGATGTTCGTGCATGCCGCTCAACTCACCTGGGATCAGTTCTGGGCAATCATCTCGGCGCCACGGGTGCTGGCCGCGCTGAAGCTCAGTTTCGGCACCGCCCTGTGCGCCGCGATCATCAACGGCATCATCGGCACGCTGCTGGCCTGGGTATTAGTGCGCTATACCTTCCCTGGACGCAAAGTCATCGACGCCATGATCGACCTGCCGTTCGCATTGCCCACGGCGGTGGCCGGTATTGCGCTGACAGCCTTGTACACCCCTACCGGCCTGGTTGGTCAGTTTGCAACGGATCTGGGTTTCAAGATCGCCTACACCCCCCTGGGCATCACCCTTGCCCTCACTTTTGTGACACTTCCATTCGTAGTACGTACCGTACAGCCAGTATTGGCCGATATTCCCCGTGAAGTGGAAGAAGCGGCTGCGTGCCTGGGTGCGAAACCGTTGCAGGTTTTTCGCCATATCCTGCTGCCCGCGCTGCTGCCCGCCTGGTTGACTGGCTTCGCGTTGGCCTTTGCCCGCGGGGTCGGCGAGTATGGTTCGGTGATTTTCATCGCGGGCAACATGCCGATGAAAACCGAGATTTTGCCGCTGCTGATCATGGTCAAACTCGACCAATACGATTACACCGGCGCGACGTCCATTGGTGTACTGATGCTGGTGGTTTCCTTCGTCCTGTTGCTGCTGATCAACTTGTTGCAGCGGCGCATCGAAACCCCATAAGGAGGCGCACCCATGTCCCAATCGTCTATTGCTGCCGCGTCCTCGAACGCTGCCCGCCGTGGCAGTGCAACCTCGCGACGAGTCCTGATCGGCCTTGGCTGGCTGATTTTTGCCCTGTTCCTGCTGCTGCCGCTGTTTCTCGTGGTGTCCCAGGGCCTGAAGCTCGGCCTCGGAGCGTTTTTCACCGCGATCTTTGAGCCGGACGCGCTGTCGGCATTGAAACTCACTGTCATCGCCGTACTGATTTCGGTGCCGCTGAACCTGGTGTTCGGCGTCAGCGCCGCCTGGTGCGTGAGCAAGTACTCGTTCCGCGGCAAGAGCATGCTGGTGACGCTGATCGACCTGCCGTTCTCGGTATCCCCGGTGATCGCCGGTCTGGTCTACGTGCTGATGTTCGGCGCCCAGGGTCTGTTCGGCCCGTGGTTGCAGGATCACGACATCCAGATCGTCTTCGCCCTGCCGGGCATCGTATTGGCGACGATTTTCGTTACCGTGCCGTTCGTGGCCCGCGAACTGATCCCGCTGATGCAGGAACAAGGCACTCAGGAAGAGGAGGCGGCACGCCTGCTCGGTGCCAACGGCTGGCAGATGTTCTGGCACGTCACCGTGCCCAACATCAAATGGGGCCTGATCTACGGCGTGGTGTTGTGTACCGCGCGGGCCATGGGGGAGTTCGGTGCGGTGTCGGTGGTTTCCGGGCACATTCGCGGGGTGACCAACACCCTGCCGCTGCACGTGGAGATCCTCTACAACGAATATAACCACGTGGCCGCGTTCGCCGTGGCGAGCCTGTTGCTGATCCTGGCGCTCTTCATCCTGCTGCTCAAGCAGTGGAGCGAAAACCGTATTAACCGCCTGCGCGCCAGCGCCGCGGAGGAATAATTCATGTCGATCGAAGTGCGTAACGTCAGCAAGAACTTCCACGCGTTCAAGGCGCTGGACAACATTAGCCTGGACATCCAGAGCGGCGAGCTCGTCGCGTTGCTCGGTCCGTCGGGCTGCGGCAAGACCACGTTGTTGCGGATCATCGCCGGCCTGGAAACCCCGGATCAGGGCAACATCGTGTTCCACGGTGAAGACGTTTCCGGCCATGACGTGCGGGATCGCAACGTCGGTTTCGTGTTCCAGCACTACGCCTTGTTCCGCCACATGACGGTGTTCGACAACGTCGCGTTCGGCCTGCGCATGAAACCGAAAAACCAGCGCCCGAGCGAAAGCCAGATCGCAACCAAAGTCCACGAACTGCTGAACATGGTGCAGCTGGACTGGCTGTCGGATCGCTACCCGGAACAACTCTCCGGCGGTCAGCGTCAGCGCATTGCACTGGCCCGCGCCCTGGCGGTGGAGCCGAAAGTGCTGCTGCTCGACGAACCTTTCGGCGCCCTCGACGCCAAGGTTCGCAAGGAACTGCGCCGCTGGCTGGCGCGGTTGCACGAAGATATCAACCTGACCTCGGTGTTCGTCACCCACGATCAGGAAGAAGCGATGGAAGTCGCCGACCGTATCGTGGTGATGAACAAGGGTGTGATCGAGCAGATCGGCTCACCGGGCGACGTCTACGAAAACCCGGCCAGCGATTTCGTCTATCACTTCCTCGGTGATTCGAACCGACTGCACCTGGGCGAAGACAACCACGTGCTGTTCCGCCCGCACGAGGTGTCGCTGTCGCGCCATGAACTGGAAGACCACCACGCGGCCGAGGTGCGGGATATCCGTCCGTTGGGCGCGACCACGCGGGTGACGCTGAAGGTCGAAGGGCAGAGCGACCTGATCGAGGCCGAAGTGGTCAAGGATCACGACAGCCTGATCGGGTTGGCGAAGGGCGAGACGCTGTTCTTCAAGCCGAAGGTTTGGCAGAAGCTCGCCAACATCTAAAGCAACAGCTTTGCGAGCAGGCTCGCTCCCGCAGTGGATTTGTGATCGACGCAAATCAGTGTGGGAGCGAGCCTGCTCGCGATGGCAATCTAGACAGCAGCGCGCTTCGGATTGACCCGCACCCCACCCGCCCGCGCCTCGATCTGCTCTTTCAGCTCATGCCGCATTCCCAGCATGAATGCCAACTCGGCCACCACAAACAGCGGCCCGACAATCAGCCCGGTCACGTCATCGACAAATGCCGGTTTGCGCCCTTCGTAGTGATGGCCGACAAACTGGATCGCCCAACCGATCACGAACATCGCCACGCCGCTGCCCAGCCACACCAGCGTGCTTTGCTGTGCCAGCGCATGACCAGCCCAGACACTCAGCCCGAGCAGCACGGTCATCAACACGCCCAGGCGCAACTCCAGGCGCAGGTAAAACCACGCCGATGCCAGCGATACGAGCACCGCGGGTGACAGCCACACACCGCCCAGCGACCATCCCGGCCGAGACAGCAACACCGCGACGGCGACCACGATCAGCGGAATACCGATAAAGTGCGAGGCAATGTTGCGCGGGTCACGGTGGTAGGCGGCGTATTGACTGAGATGGTCGACGAGGCTTTTCATTGTTGTTCTCCTGTGGGGTGATTGATCATGCCCCGGGGTCACTTCTCGCTCTGTCAGCCAGGCGACAATCTCTAGGAGTTTTCATGGATATGCAGGTTTGGCGTCCACGCCTGATGAGCGGTCAGTGGTTCAGTCATTTGCCTGTTTCCCTACAGGATAGTCTGCTGTCGGTGGCCAGGGGGCGGCGCTTGTCTGCGGGCCAGCGGCTGTTCAAGCGTGGCGATCCGCCCTGTGGCCTGTATGCGGTACTTGAAGGCGCGGTGCGCGTCGGTGCCGTGAGCGAGCAGGGCAAGGAAGCGTTGCTGAGCCTGGTAGAGCCGCCGCACTGGTTTGGTGAAATCTGCCTGTTCGATGGCCAGCCACGCACCCACGATGCGTACGGCGTGGGCCAGTGCACGCTGCTGCACATTCCCCAGAACACTTTGCTGGCGCTGCTCGACGAGCATCCGCAGCATTGGCGGCAACTGGCGTTGCTGATGAGCCAGAAATTGCGCATGACTTTCATCAACCTTGAACAATTGAGCCTGTTACCGGCCCCGGCACGGCTGGCGCACCGCTTGTTGATGATCGCCGAAGGCTATGGCGAGACCGTCCCTGCGCGCCGCGTCCTGCAGTTGCCCCAGGAGCAGCTTGCTTCAATGTTGTCGCTGTCGCGCCAGACCACCAACCAGATTCTCAAGGAGTTGCAGGGGCAAGGGATTATCGGGCTGAGTTACGGCGAAATTGAAATCCTCGATGCCGAGCGGTTGCGGGTGTTGGCGATGGTTTGATGATTGAAATGGGCGTCAGCAAATGTAGCTGGACTTCACTCATGATATGCACTAAATACAATGCATAATCATTAATTTGATAAATTATGCACTGTATATGATGCATGGTGATGAAATGGAAAACCTTGGCAAACTGATCCGAACGTTACGCAAGGAAAGAAAGCTCTCCCAGCACGCATTGGCACAGCAGTATGGAATGAGCCGGGCGACGATCTCCGGTATCGAAAACAACACCCTCTCCGAAATTGGTCTGCGCAAGGTCGAGGCGATCCTCAATGGCTTCGGTTATGAGCTGACTGCCGTGCCGCGACAGTCGAAGCGGCCGACGCTGGACACCCTCAAAAAGGTGGATTTCCATGGATGAGCCGCAGGAAAAGGATCGACTGGCTATCAGCGTTTCCAACAGTGCGGTGGGAGTCCTTGGCCGTGGTCAGTCTCCTGTTGATACCGTATTTGCCTACGCCGAAAACGCGTCAGAACAAAACGCCGTCTCGTTGACCATGCCGGTGCGGCTGGAGAGTTACGCGTGGGAGTCGGGCGTTCCACCGGTTTTTGAAATGAATTTGCCAGAGGGAGCCCTGCGCGATGAATTGACTCGGCGCTTCAGCAAGGCCGTCCGAGGGTTTGACGATTTTTCGATGCTTGCCATCGTCGGCCCGCACCAGCTCGGAAGAGTCGGCATTTCAAAGGCCCAGGGTCCGGCCGACCAGCCACCTGAAACCAGCCTGGCGGACCTTCTTGTACATGATGGTGCGCAAGGTCTGTTCGAAGACCTCTTGCAGACCTATGGCCAGTATTCAGGCGTTTCCGGTGTACAGCCGAAGGTATTGGTGCGTGACAGCGCGTCAACCATCGATCGGCTGTCCCATCGGGGGGCCACACATCTGGTCAAAGCCTTTCGTCCAGAGCAATACCCGGAGCTCGCTGCCAATGAATACTTCTGCATGCGGGCCGCGTTGCATTCGGGTCTTGAGGTGCCGAAGTTTGAACTCAGTGAGCACGGCAAGTTTTTGATCGTTGAACGCTTCGACCTGAATGAAAAAGGTTACTTGGGATTCGAGGACTTCTGCGTGCTCAATGCCTGGCCATCAAAAGCCAAATACGACGGTTCATACGAAGGTGCGGCCAAGCAGATCAAGGCCTTTGTTTCTCCGCCTTTGCTCAATCAGGCACTTGAGTCGTTTTTCAAAAATGTCGCGCTTTCATCGGGTTTGAAGAATGGTGACGCTCATCTGAAAAACTTCGGTGTTCTGTACGAAGACTGTGGTGTCGATGCGCCAATCAGTCTGGCACCTGCTTACGACATCATCACCACGTCGGTCTACATCAAGACCGATAGCATGGCGTTGCTATTGGGCGGATCGAAGGCGTGGCCCAAGTACAAAATGCTGATGCGGTTTGGTCGCTCCGCCTGCAATTTGACCGAGGGACGCTGCAACGAATTGCTGCAACAAGTCATCCATGGAATGGCAATGGCGATGGGCGAGATGGGCCAACACATAAAGGTAAACAGTGCCTTTGCCGAGGTTGGAGAGGCAATGCTGGAGCAGTGGAACGAGGGTATGGCACGCAGCCTGGTCAAAGGCTGATCACCGTAACCCATCCCGAAATTGCCCCGGTGTCATCCCCGTCCAGCGTTTGAACGCGCGACTGAAGCTGCTGGTGTCGGCAAACCCGAGCAGATAACTGATTTCGCTCAGCGAGACCTGCGGGTCACGCAGGTGCAGCAGCGCGAGGTTCTCGCGGCTTTCGTTGAGCAGCGTATCGAACCGGCAGCCTTCATCCGCCAGGTGCCGTTGCAGGCTGCGCAGGCTCAGGTGCAGGGCCTTGGCGATGTGCTCGGCGCTGGGTTCGCCTTCGGGCAGTTGTTCTTCGATGGCGTCGCGGACCTTGCGCTCCCACGTCAGCGGCTTGAGTTGCGCCAGGGTTCGCTTGAGCACGGTTTCATTGTGTTCGGCCAGTTCCGGGTTGGCGTCATCCAGGTGGCTGTCGAAGTCGACGAGGGCGAATTCCAGTCGGTCCTCTTCGGCGCTGAAGTGCACGGGCGAGCGAAAGACTTTATGCCATTGGTGCGAGTCTGCCGGCTCCGGGCGGCGCAGGTAGGTCGCCAGTGGCGCGTATTCGCGGCCCAGGCGATTGCGGCAGGTGCGCACGTAGATCGCCATGAACGCATCGATGGCTTCGAAGGCCGGGGCCGGGTTGCCGGACGGGATTTTCAGACGGAAACGGTAGCGATCCTCAGCGCGGGTCAGTTCCAGTTCCAGGGCGTCGCTGACCACCTGGTGATAACGCACGATGCGCTCGAACACCTCCCGCAAACTGCCGCTGGCCACCAGCGCATAACCCAGCGCATGGAAGGTGGTCGGGCTGACGAAGCGCGAAACCCGCAAGCCAATCGCCGGGTCGCCGCTGACCTGTACCGCCAACGCCCACAGCTGTGTGGTGCCTGACAGCGGGTATCGGGCGTTCGGGTCGTCCATCAACTGTGGATCGAGCCCGGCTTGATGACACAGCGCGGTGCTGTCGATGCCCAGGGCATCGAGTTGCTTGCGCAGGGCACGGGTCCAGCTGGCGAGTGAGGTCGGTTCGGTCATGCTGATTGGCGCTTCCGGTCAACAGGTTGGCGTTCTCGGCTACCGCGTTGCGAGGGTACGCAAGGCACGATGCAATCATCAATAACCAGAGGATGGAAGCATGGACCGTACTTCTGCAAGCCCCCAACGACTGAATGCAGCCCAACGATCAGCCCATATCCGTGAGGTGGTATTGGCCAGAGGCGTCGAATTGCGCAAGCAGTACCCGATTCTCAAGCATCAGGACGCCCTCGGCGCAGGCATTCTGGCCTTCGCCCTGGCCGGTATGATCGGTTCGGCCGCGCTCTACCTGACCGGGAACATGGCCTGGTGGGCATGCCTGCTGCTCAACGCGTTTTTCGCCTCGCTGACCCATGAGCTGGAACACGACCTGATCCACAGCATGTACTTTCGCAAGCAGAAGGTGCCGCACAACCTGATGATGGGCCTGGTGTGGCTGGCGCGGCCGAGCACCATCAACCCATGGATCCGCCGTCACCTGCACCTCAACCACCACAAGGTCTCCGGCTCCGAAGCCGACATGGAGGAACGCGCCATCACCAATGGCGAGCCATGGGGTTTCGCACGGTTCCTGATGATCGGCGACAACATCATGTCGTCGTTCATCCGCATGCTGCGGGCCAAGACCTGGGCCATGAAGTACAGCATCATTTACCGCACGTTGAAGGTCTACGCGCCGCTGGCGTTGATGCATTGGGGCGCGTGGTACGTGTTTCTCTGTTTCCATGCAGCGAATGGTGTTGCGCATCTGATGGGCGCATCAATTGATTGGTCGGCGACGACGTTGTCGGTGATGCAGGTGATCGACATCGCGGCAGTCGTGATCATCGGCCCGAACGTGTTGCGCACGTTCTGCCTGCATTTCATCAGCTCGAACATGCACTACTACGGTGACATCGAGCCGGGGAACGTGATGCAGCAATGCCAGGTGCTGAACGCACGGTGGCTGTGGCCGTTGCAGGCGTTCTGCTTCAACTTCGGCAGCAGCCACGGGATCCATCACTTTGTGGTGAAGGAACCGTTCTACATCCGGCAGCTCACCGTGCCGGTGGGGCACAAGGTGATGCGCGAGATGGGCGTGCGGTTCAATGATTTCGGTACGTTTGCGCGGGCCAACCGGTTTGAGCGCGAAGTAGCGGTACAACCTCAAGAGACCCGTGCCGCTCAGGCTTGATAGAGGTGACAGGAAACTCAAAAGTGCACGGGGCGGTGAAAACCTAGTCATCAATCTGACCCAAAGAGGCGATAGGTTATGAGGCAAGCAGGGAGGCTTGGCGGTCACTGTATCGCTGATTGATTTATGCGATTCAGGTCTAGCAACTGAATTAAATATTCCTTTATTGGATAACCATTTCAGCCAATCATCGCTCCTCAGTGATGTTGACTCGCGCTAGCAGGTTTTGAGTTTCCGGGGCCGTCTCCTTGGCAGGGTGCGGCCCTTTTTTTATTTCCGGCAAACACAAAACCGTAGGAGCTGGCTTGCCAGCGAAAGCGGTTGGTCAGGCAACATCTCTACTGACCAAAAAAACGCCTTCGCTGGCAAGCCAGCTCCTACAGGTCAAAATTTGATATTCGATTAAGGTCTTAATAAATATCTTCTTATTCCTTAACGAATATATCTCGTCTCCCTATACTCGACCGGGAACAGACACACAGGAGAGCTTCCCCATGCGCAACGAATCAATTCGCTACCTGATTGTGCCGGGCTGGCAAGGATCGCCAGAAGATCATTGGCAAAGCCACTGGCAGAACAGCCTGCCGAACAGCGCGCGGGTGGAGCAGGCCGACTGGCTGACACCACGCCGTGAAGACTGGGTCGCGGCGCTGGCCGAGGCGATTGCCGCCGACAGCACGCCGGTCATCCTGATTGCCCACAGCCTGGGTTGCATCACCGTTGCTCATTGGGCGGCCACCGCGCCTGTGCAGTTTTTGCGTCAGGTGCGCGGTGCCTTGCTGGTCGCACCGGCGGACGTCGAACGCCCGGCTTGCGCGCCGGCCTTGCGCAACTTCGCGCCGATCCCGACGGACCTGCTGCCATTCCCGAGCCAGGTCGTCAGCTCTGACAACGACAGCGCCGTCAGTGCGCCGCGAGCCCTGCAACTGGCGCGCAACTGGGGCGCGGAGGCAGGGATTATGGCGGGGGCGGGGCATATCAACGTGAAGTCCGGTCACCAGCGCTGGGAGCAGGGTTTTGCCTATCTCTATCGCCTGCAAAACCGCATGGAACACCACGCCCTGCGCCGCGCTTGAACACTTTCTTTATTTAACGCCCCCGTCTCCCGGCGGTTTTGGGCGGGAGTCTGCCATGAGCTTTGAAACCTTCGGTCAGCCACTGCTGACCTTTCCCGATGCCGAAAAAAGTCCCCTGAGCATCCGCGCCAAGGCGCTGGTGTTTGTCGATCCGCGTTCACGGCAATTACGCGAAGACCTTGAGCAACTGGCCACACGTTCAGTGTCAGTGCTGATCCGTGGCGAAACCGGTACCGGCAAGGAATTGCTGGCCCGCCATATCCACCGCGCCAGTGATCGCGGCGGGTTATTCGTGTCGGTCAACTGCGGTGCCATCAGCCCGACCTACGCCGACGCCGAGTTGTTTGGCTATGCCGCTGGCAGTTACAGCGGTTCGGCGAGCAGTCGTGCCGGCTGGTTCGGCTCGGCCAACGGCGGCACGTTGTACCTGGACGAAATCGGCGACCTGCCTCTGCCGATCCAGATCAAACTGCTCGCCGCCCTGGAGAACCACGAAGTCACTCGCGTCGGTGCTCATCAGCCGAGCCCGGTGGATGTGCGTCTGGTGGCGGCCACCAGCATCGATCTGGCCCAGGCGGTTGCTGCCGGAAAATTTCATGAGCGGCTCTATCACTACCTCAGCGAAGGCCCACTCGAACTGCCGGCACTGCGCGAGCGTACGGGTGACATCCCGCCGCTGGCCGAATACTTCCTCGGGATCTACAGCCAGCGCCTCGACTTGCCAGTGCCGCTGATCAGCGAAGCGGCGCAACGCGTGCTGGAACGCCACCGCTGGCCGGGCAATACCCGGGAACTGGAAAACGTCATCCACTTTGCGCTGTTGGTGAGTACCGGCGACGAGATTTTGCCGGAGCATTTGAATTTGCCTGATGAAGGTCTGGGACAGATCGAACGGCAGCTCAAGCAGATTCTTGGCAATGGTTCCGCTGCCGAAAAAGACGCCTTGAAACAAATACTTAAAGGCACCGGCCTCCTGTAGGAGCGAGCCTGCTCGCGATGGTCGTCAACGATGACGCGGGTTTCCTGAATGCCTCCGTTGTCCTGGCGATCATCGCGAGCAGGCTCGCTCCTACAGGGTAAGGTGCGGGCTAGAGCTGTATGAACAAAATGGAATATGAAGCTGAATAAACGTTATTGTTCGGGAATAAAAAATCCCGGTATTGTCCGCTTCACGCCAGCGATAGCACTTCACTGGCACTCTCGTTTTCAAGCCGTCGCCACAAGCGACTGCGATTTTCGATAAGGACACTGCATGAAAAAGGTTCTGTTGTTCACCGCACTGGCGGCTGCCCTGACTGCGGGCCTGGCCCAGGCTGGCGAGAAACTGGTGGTTGCGGCAACCCCGATTCCACACGCCGAGATTCTCGAGCTGATCAAGCCTACCCTCGCCAAAGAAGGCGTGGACCTGGAAATCAAAGTCTTCACCGACTACGTTCAGCCGAACGTGCAGGTCGACCAGAAGCGTCTGGACGCCAACTACTTCCAGACCCTGCCGTACCTCAAGAGCTTCAACGAAGGCAAAGGCACTCACCTGGAAACCGTGATCGGTGTGCACGTCGAACCTTTCGGCGGCTACTCGAAGAAAGTCAAAACCCTGGCTGAGTTGAAGGACGGCGCGACCATCGCCATCCCGAACGAAGGCAGCAATAGCGGCCGTGCCCTGATCCTGCTGCAGAAGGCTGGGCTGATCGAACTCAAAGACCCGAAAAACGCCCTGGCCACGCCGAAAGACATCGCCAAGAACCCTCACAACTTCAAGTTCAAGGAGCTTGAATCGGCCATGCTGCCGCGCGTGCTGGATCAGGTCGACCTGGACATGATCAACACCAACTACGCGCTGGAAGCGGGTCTGAACCCGGCTAAAGACGCTCTGGTGATCGAAGGCGCCGATTCGCCTTACGTGAATTTCCTGGTGGCCCGTCCGGACAACAAGGACAGCGTTGCCATCCAGAAACTGGCCAAAGCCCTGACCAGCCCGGAAGTGAAAGCCTTCATCGAGAAGAAGTACAGCGGCGCGGTACTGCCGGCGTTCTGATTCGCGAAGTAAACCCCTTCAAGGTTTCAAACGCCGACGGCTAGCAATAGCGTCGGCGTTTTTTTTGCGTGTGCACATTGCGTGTGGGAGCGAGCCTGCTCGCGAAGAGGGAGTATCAGTCGGCACGCCAGGGAAAACAGACGTCTTCCATCTCCCGGCAAATCACGCGTCGTTCAATCCGGCCAATACCATGCGGGCTCATCCAGCATGCGTTGGCCGACAATGGCGGTCTGGCCAAGATTTTTCTCCAGCACGATGCAGTTGCAGTCGGGGTCCTGCTGCAAGGCCGAAATCAAGCGTCGGGCATGGGACACCACCCACACCTGGCACTGCCCGGAGGCGCGGATGATCAAGCGCGCCAGTGCCGGCAGCAGGTCAGGATGCAGGCTGGTTTCCGGCTCGTTCAGCACCATCAGCGTCGGCGGCCGTGGCGTCAGCAGCGCCGCGACCAACAGCAGGTAACGCAAGGTTCCGTCCGACAACTCGGCGGCCGACAGTGGCCGCAACAAACCTTCCTGAAAGAACTCGATGGCGAAGCGCCCACCCGGCAAGGGTTCGATGTGCAGTCGTGCACCGGGAAACGCGTCGCTGATCGCAGCCCGCAACGCCTCGGGATCACCTATTTCGATGATCGTCTGCAAGGCCGCCGCCAGATCGCGCCCGTCGTGATGCAGCACCGGCGTGCGGGTGCCCAGTTGCGGTTGACGGGCCGGCGCGTCGGCATCGCTGCGAAAGTGATCGTAAAAGCGCCAGCGGCGGATGAACTCGCGCATCTCCAGCACTTCCGGGGAGCTGCGCAGGCTGCCGACCTGATCGAACAGGCTGTCGAACGTCGGCGTATGTTGCGCCAACACGTCCCAGCGACGATCAGCGCGGGCACGGATCATCGGGCCGTCACGATCGACCAGCAGACTGGCCGGGCGATAGAACGCGCCTGCCCACAGGCATTCCCGTTTGATCTGCGGGTCGAGGCTGAAGTAAGACGGTATCGGCGAGCTGCGCCCGGGCAGCATGAAATGGCCATTGGAGTCGGGCAGGCCGAGGCTGATCGAGTAACCGAAATCCTCTCCCGCAAACCCCAGGCGCAGGCGTTTGACGCCTTGGCGCACGCTGGGTTCGATGGCGACTTCGCCGGTGCGCATGCGCCGGGAGAGGGTTTCCGGGCCGGCCCAGAAGGTTGAGTCCAGCCCGCCTTCACGGGCCAGGGCGTTGACCACACCGCCGTGGGCGGTTTCTGCCAGCAGGCGCAGCGCACGGTACAGGTTGGATTTGCCGCTGCCGTTGGGCCCGGTGATCAGATTCAGTCGGCCCAGCGGGATCACCAGTTTGTTGATCGAGCGGTAATTGGCCACCGCGAGTGTGTTGAGCATGTGGGTTCCTGAGGGGGTCGACCGGGACTCATTGTCAGGCATGCGCAGGCGTCTATGGCAAGTGTTTCAGGGGTAAAGCGGTGCGAATTTTTTCTTCATGAGACGCCCGTGCAAGGTTGAAATCCTGTTCTAAGCTCTCTGTCGAGTTGTCCATAAAAAAGGCCAAGGAGTTTGCATGGCGGTTCCCGGACTGAAAGTAGTAATGGCCTTGAGTGTCGTCATCCTGCTAACGGCGTGTGAGGAGAAAAAACCCGTGCAGGAATACCTGCCACGGGTGTTCGTACAAGTCGTCAAGCCAACGGATTACGCGGCCTCGGTCACCCTCACCGGCGATATCCAGGCACGGGTACAGACAGAGTTGTCTTTCCGGGTGGGCGGCAAGATCATCCAGCGCTCGGTTGACGTCGGTGATCGGGTGACCGCCAAGCAAGTGCTCGCCCGGCTCGACCCCAAGGATCTACAGGCCAGTGTCGACTCTGCCCAGGCGCAAGTGCTCGCCGAACAGGCGCGGGTGAAGCAGAGTGCGGCGGCGTTCGTGCGTCAGCAAAAACTCTTGCCCAAGGGCTACACCAGCCAGAGCGAATATGACTCGGCCCAGGCTGCCTTGAACAGCAGTCAGAGCGCCTTGAGCGCTGCCCAGGCGCAGTTGGCCAATGCCAGAGATCAGTTGAGCTATACGGCGCTGATCGCCGATGCGCCGGGGATCATTACCGCACGCCAGGCGGAAGTCGGCCAGGTGGTGCAGGCGACGATGCCGGTCTTCAGCCTGGCCCGGGACGGCGACCGGGATGCCGTGTTCAACGTCTATGAATCGTTGCTGGCCCAGAAACCGAAGGATCAAACCATTGTCCTGAGTCTGGTCGACAACCCCGCCATCAAAACCACTGGCACCGTACGTGAAGTCACCCCGTCGGTGTCGGCGCAATCGGGCACCGTGCAGGTCAAGGTCGGTCTCGACAGACTGCCCGACGGCATGCAATTGGGCTCGGTGGTAAGTGCCACGGCCAGGGGCTCGGGCAAGGCGGCCATCGAGCTGCCGTGGTCGGCGCTGACCAAGAACATCAGTAAACCTGCGGTCTGGATTGTCGACGACAAGGGCAAGGCCCAGTTGCACTCGGTGACTGTCGGCCGCTACCTGACTGGCAAGGTCATCATCAGCGACGGGTTGAAGGAAGGGGACAAAGTCATCGTCGCGGGCGGGCAACTGTTGCACCCGGACATGGAAGTCGAGATTGCCGAGAACACTTACAAGGATCTGACCTGGGGAGCCAAGCCATGAAGCCTTTATGGGCGTTGTCTATCGGGCTGGTGCTGAGCGCCTGTTCCAAAAACGAACCGCCTCCGGCACCGGTACGGCCGGTGCTGTCGATCAAGGTTCAGACCTTGAACGAAGAGGATCTGGGCCGCTTCGCCGGCAGTATCCAGGCACGTTATGAAAGCAATACCGGGTTCCGCGTGGGAGGGCGAATCGCCAACCGTAACGTCGATGTCGGCACCGAGGTCGAGAAGGGTACGTTGCTGGCTACCCTCGATCCTTCAGATCAGCAGAACCAATTGCGTTCGGCTCAGGGCGATCTGTCGAAAATCCAGGCGCAGCTGATCAACGCTACGGCCACTGCCCAGCGTCAGAAAGCCTTGTTTGACCGCGGGGTTGGCGCGCAAGCGCAACTCGACGCGGCCAACACCGACCTGAAAACCACCCAGGCCTCCCTCGATCAGGCCCGGGCAGCTGTCAGCCAGAGCAAGGACCAACTGGGCTACACCGAGTTGCGCGCCGATCACAAAGCCGTGGTCACCGCGTGGAGCGCCGAGGCCGGACAAGTGGTCACGGCCGGTCAGCCAGTGGTGACCCTGGCGCAACCGGACATCAAGGAAGCGGTGATCGACCTGCCCGATACCCTGGTCGATCAACTGCCCAAAGATGTGGTGTTCCTGGTCGCTGCGCAACTTGATCCGAGCATCAATACCACGGCTGTCATCCGCGAAATCGAACCTCAGGCTCAAAGCGCGACACGCACCCGTCGCGCCCGCCTGACCCTGGCCGAAACGCCAGTCGGCTTTCGCCTGGGTACGGCAATCAGCGTCACCTTGAGCTCGGCGATCAAGCCGCGCATCGAGTTGCCTGTCACCGCACTGCAGGAGGTCGATGGCAAGCCGCGCATCTGGGTGATTGATGCGCAGAGCAAAACCGTCTCGCCCCGTGACATCACCGTGATTAGCCGCACCGGCAGCACCGTAGTGCTGGCTGGCGGCGTGAAGAACGGCGAGCGAGTGGTCAGTGCCGGTGTCAACAGCCTCAAACCGGGGCAACCAGTGAAAATCGACGAGGACAGTCAATGAAAGGGCCTTTCAACCTCTCGGAATGGGCCCTCAAGCACCAGTCGTTCATCTGGTATCTGATGTTCGTCGCGTTGCTGATGGGTGTGTTCTCGTACTTCAACCTTGGGCGTGAAGAAGACCCTTCGTTCACCATCAAGACCATGGTGATCCAGAGCAAATGGCCGGGGGCGACCCAGGAGGAAACCCTCGAGCAGATCACTGACCGGATCGAGAAAAAACTCGAAGAACTCGACTCCCTCGACTATGTGAAAAGCTACACGCGCCCCGGTGAGTCCACGGTGTACGTGTACCTGCGCGACACCACCAGTGCCAAGGACATCCCGGAAATCTGGTATCAGGTGCGCAAGAAGATCAACGACATCAAATACCAGTTCCCACAAGGCATACAGGGGCCTTCGTTCAACGACGAGTTCGGTGACGTCTTCGGGTCGATCTACGCCTTTACTGCCGACGGCCTGACCATGCGTCAATTGCGCGACTACGTGGAACAGGCCCGCATGGAAATTCGCGGCGTGCCGGGGCTGGGCAAGATCGAGATGGTCGGTCAGCAGGACGAAGTGCTGTACCTGAATTTCTCCACGCGCAAACTCGCCGCGCTGGGCATTGATCAGCGTCAGGTGGTGCAGAGCCTGCAAACCCAGAACGCCGTGACCCCGGCAGGTGTCATCGAGGCCGGACCGGAGCGGATTTCGGTGCGGACTTCGGGACAGTTCGCTTCGGAAAAAGATCTGGCCGAGGTCAACCTCAAGCTCAACGACCGCTTCTATCGATTGGCCGACATCGCCGAAATCAGCCGTGGCTACGTCGATCCGGCCTCACCGGAATTCCGCTTCAATGGCAAGCCGGCCATCGGCCTGGCGATTGCCATGCAGAAGGGTGGCAACGTCCAGGCGTTCGGCAAGGCCTTGCACACCCGTATCGACCAGTTGACCGCAGACCTGCCGGTCGGCGTCGGCATCTACAACGTCTCCGATCAGGCCGTGGTGGTGGAGGAGGCCGTCGGCGGCTTTACCAGCGCGTTGTTCGAGGCGGTGGTGATCGTGCTGCTGGTCAGCTTCGTCAGCCTGGGCGTGCGCGCCGGGCTGGTGGTGGCGTGCTCGATCCCGCTGGTGCTGGCGATGGTGTTCGTGTTCATGGAATACAGCGGCATCACCATGCAGCGGATTTCCCTCGGTGCACTGATCATCGCCCTCGGCCTGCTGGTGGACGATGCGATGATCACCGTGGAGATGATGGTCACACGCCTGGAATTGGGCGAGACCAAGGAGCAGGCGGCGACCTTCGCCTACACCTCCACCGCGTTCCCGATGCTCACCGGTACGCTGGTCACGGTGGCGGGCTTCGTGCCGATCGGCTTGAACGCCAGCTCCGCCGGCGAGTACACCTACACCCTGTTTGCGGTGATTGCCTGTGCGATGCTGGTGTCATGGGTGGTGGCGGTTCTGTTTGCGCCGGTGATCGGCGTGCACATTCTCAGCACCAACGTGAAACCCCATGAAGGCGAACCCGGGCGTATCGGCAAAGCGTTCAACGGCGGGCTGCTGTGGTGCATGCGCAATCGCTGGTGGGCCATTGGCATCACCGTACTGTGCTTTGCACTGGCGGTGTTTGGCATGCGCTACGTGCAGAATCAGTTCTTCCCGTCTTCGGATCGACCGGAAATCCTGGTGGATCTGAACCTGCCGCAAAACGCCTCGCTCGACGAAACCCGCCGGGCTGTCGACCGACTCGAGGCCACGCTCAAGGACGATCCGGACATCGTGCGCTGGAGCACTTACGTCGGTCAGGGCGCCATCCGCTTCTATCTGCCACTGGACCAGCAACTGCAGAACCCGTTCTACGCGCAGTTGGTGATCGTCAGCAAAGGCCATACCCGCGAGGCCATGATGCAGAAGCTTCGCGAGCGCTTGCGCAACGACTTCGTCGGCATCGGCAGTTATGTCCAGGCGCTGGAAATGGGCCCACCGGTAGGGCGTCCGATCCAGTACCGGGTCAGCGGCAAAGACATCGATCAGGTGCGCCGACATGCCATCGACCTGGCCACCGAGCTGGACAAGAACCCGCACGTTGGCGAGATCATCTACGACTGGAACGAGCCGGGCAAAGTCCTGCGCATCGACATCGCCCAGGACAAGGCGCGGCAGTTGGGGCTGTCTTCCGAGGATGTGGCCAACCTGATGAACGGCATCGTCAGCGGCCAGTCGGTGACCCAGGTCGACGACGACATCTATCTGATCAACGTGGTCGGGCGTGCGGTGGATTCCGAGCGCGGAACGCCGGAAACCCTGCAGAACCTGCAAATCGTCACACCTGGCGGCACGTCGATTCCGTTGCTGGCGTTCGCCACGGTGCGCTACGAACTGGAGCAGCCGCTGGTGTGGCGTCGCGATCGCCTGCCGACCATCACCATCAAGGCGGCGATACGCGACGAGATCCAGCCGACGGACCTGGTGAGAATCCTCAAGCCGTCCATCGACGATTTCGCTGCCAAATTGCCGGCGGGCTACAAGGTCGCCACCGGTGGTACGGTGGAGGAAAGCGGCAAGGCCCAGGGACCGATTGCCAAGGTTGTGCCGCTGATGCTGTTTTTGATGGCGACCTTCCTGATGATCCAGCTGCACAGCGTGCAGAAGCTGTTCCTGGTGGCCAGCGTCGCGCCGCTGGGGCTGATCGGCGTGGTACTTGCGCTGGTGCCTACAGGGACGCCTATGGGCTTCGTGGCGATCCTCGGGATTCTGGCACTGATCGGTATCATCATCCGTAACTCGGTGATCCTGGTGACCCAGATCGAGGAGTACGAGCAGAAGGGCTATGCGCCGTGGGATGCGGTGGTGCAGGCCACCGAGCATCGACGTCGGCCGATTCTGCTGACCGCGGCGGCGGCGAGCATGGGGATGATCCCGATTGCCCGGGAAGTGTTCTGGGGGCCGATGGCCTACGCCATGATCGGCGGGATCGTCATCGCCACCTTGCTGACGCTGCTGTTTCTGCCGGCGCTGTATGTGGCCTGGTACAAGATTCGCGAGCCGAAGAAAGAGACTGCATAAAGGCGAGCGCTGCGCGCTCATCGCGAGCAAGCTCGCTCCCACAGTTGACCGAGTCGTTCAGGAAAACTTGGTTCCCTGTGGGAGCGAGCTTGCTCGCGATGGCGGCCGAACTGGCTACGCAGATTTACGCCAGACACTCGCCAACCAAGGCTGCTGCTCCCGCGGCAGCCCTGCCGGCCGGTAGTAATGTTCAAGCTCGACAAACCCCGCCTCGATCAACAATTGCTGCCACGCCCGAAGGTCGTGATAAGACCCATAACGCGGCCCGTTCCAGCCTTCCTGATTCTCGCCACGGGGATTGGAACTGAACAACACGCCACCCGGTTTCAGCGTTCCCCGCAGCTGCTTCAACACCCGTGGCAATTCCTGTCGCGGCACATGAAACAGCGCCGCATTGGCAAAGATCCCGTCGAAGCGTTCGGCCGGCAGATCGAGCTTCAGGAAATCCTGTTGCCAGACCTCACAACCGCTGTCTTCACGGGCCAACTGCGCGAGTTTTTCCGAACCGTCGAGGCCAACTGCCTTGTGGCCCATACGGGTGAAGGTCTGCAAATCCCGGCCCGGCCCACAGCCAAAATCGAGAATGTCGAACGGCGCCTCGCCCTGAATGTGCCGCAACAGCGCATCGATGTTCTGGCTGACATCGTGATCGCGAGTCCCTTCACGGAAGCTTTCGGCCACCGCGTTGTAGTGGCCGAGAGTGGTGGAGGTGATCTGCTCAAGATCGATAGGCGTCTGTTTCATGTCGGCTGCGCAGGCAATTGGGATATTGCCGAATATACGCCATCAGGTTGAGGGTTGCTTCGCAGCCATTCGCGAGCAAGTCCGCTCCCACAGATATCCACGGTCAAGTGTAGAGCGAGCTTGCTCGCGAAAAACCTGAGGGCGCCGTGGGGAGCCAGGTTTCCCGCGTTATCGTTGACCTCCATCGCGAGCAGGCTCGCTCCTACAGAGTTAGCGTTTATTCAACCCCCGCGCCAACCGATCTCCACCTAACTGAATCACCGCCACCAACGCCACCAGCAGCACAATCACCGTCAGCATGATCTGGCTATCAAAGCGCTGATACCCATACCGATACGCAATGTCCCCCAACCCACCCGCACCAATCGCCCCGGCCATGGCCGACGAGTTGATCATGGTCACCAGGGTAATGGTGAACCCGCCGACAATCCCGGGCAGCGCTTCTGGCAGCAACACATGCCAGACGATGTGCCAGCGCCGGCAGCCCATGGCTTGCGCCGCTTCGACCAAACCGTGGTCGACCTCGCGCAAGCTGACCTCGGCAATACGCGCAAAGAAAGGCGTAGCCGCGATGGTCAGCGGCACCACAGCGGCCCATACGCCGTAAGTGGTGCCGACGATGAGCCGGGTGAACGGAATCAATGCGACCATCAGGATCAGGAAAGGAACCGAGCGGAACAAATTCACGAATGCGCCCAACGCGCGGTTCAGCGCCGGGGCTTCGTAGATGCCGCCCTTGGAACTGGTGACCAGGATTACCGCCAGCGGAATGCCCGCCAACAGTGCGATCAACGACGACACGCCGACCATCAGGAACGTGTCGATAAAGCCCTGCAGCAAGCGATCAAACCACATAACCCAGTACCTCCACCTGTTGCGCCCATTGGCCGGCGCGCTGACGCAATTCTTCGGCACCAAGGGGTGACCCCGTCACCGCGAGCAGCAGTTGCCCAAGTGCATGCCCCTGAATCCTTTCCACGCCGCCTTGCAGCAAGCGCACTCGGCCACCGAGGGCACTGAACAATGCCGCCAGGTCCGGTTCGTCGCGTTGGCTGCCGGTGAACTGCAAGCGCAGGACCACGGCTGCGTCAGAGGCGTTTCGCTGCGGCTGCAAACGACTTTGCAGCTCTTGCGGCAACGCGTGTTGCAGCGGCGTCAGCAATGTCTTGCTGACCTCATGTTGCGGATTGCCGAAGACTTCCCACACCGGACCTTGCTCGACGATGCGGCCGTGTTCGAGCACGACCACCCGATCACAGATCTCGCGGATCACCGCCATCTCGTGGGTGATCAAAACGATGGTCAGGCCCAGGCGCCGATTGATCTCGCGCAGCAGGCCGAGGATCGATTGCGTGGTCTCCGGGTCGAGTGCCGAGGTGGCTTCGTCGCACAACAGGATTTGCGGGTCATGCACCAGCGCCCGGGCAATGCCCACGCGCTGTTTCTGCCCGCCGGACAACTGCGCCGGGTAAGCCTTGTGTTTGGCCTGCAAGCCGACCAGTTCCAGCAGTTCACGGACTTTCTGTTCGCGTTGTTCCTTGGGCACACCAGCGACTTTCAGCGGTAGCTCGACGTTCTGCCAAACGGTCTTGGCCGACATCAGATTGAAGTGCTGGAAGATCATGCCGATGCGCCGACGCAGCGCCACCAGGCGGTCTTCGTCAAACTCGCCGATGTCCACCTGATCGATAAGCAACCGACCGCTGCTCGGTTGTTCCAGGCGATTGATGGTACGGATCAGGGACGACTTGCCGGCGCCGCTGCGGCCGATGATGCCGAACACTTCGCCGCGCTGGATCGCCAGGTCGATGCCGTGCAGGGCGGCCACCGGCCCTTGCTGGCCATTGTAGGTTTTGCCCAGGCCGATGAAGCGGACGTGGGCATGGTTCAGCTCGGGATGCAGCTCAGTGCGTTCGGCACTTTGCGGCTCTGGAATCTCCAGTCGCCGTTGGATGGCGGCCGTCATGCTCAGCTTTCCCAGCCGGCTTGATAGAGCTTGCCGTGAGCTTTATCCAACGCGGCGCGCACAGCGGGCGAGTGCTGGTAGATGTCGACGAACTTGATCAGGCGCGGGTCGGTTTTGCTCTTGGGCTGGATCACGAACTGAATCACGTACTCCTTGTGATCAAGGCCGTCGAACAGCAGCGCGGAGCCCGCATCGAAGGTTTTCGACAAGCGAATGTAGGCCGGGTAGCCCTGCACCAGATCGGCATCGTCATAGGCACGTACCAGTTGCACGGCTTCGACCTGGAGGATCTTGATGTGCTTCGGGTTGGCGATGATGTCTTCTTCGGTGGCCTTGTAGCCGACGCCGGGCTTGAGGGTGATCAGCCCGGCCTTGGCCAGCAGTTGCAAGCCACGGCCGCTGTTGATCGGGTCGTTGGCGATGGCCACGCTGGCGCCTTGCGGCAGTTCGTCGAAGCTTTTGTATTCTTTCGAATAGAGGCCGATGTTGTTGATGATCCCCGGTGCGAATGGCACCAGGTCGAAACCCGAAGCGGCCTTGGCGTTTTCCAGGAACGGGATGTGCTGGAAGTAGTTCACGTCGATGTCGCCGGCGGCGAGGCTGACGTTCGGCGCGATCCAGTCGGTGAATTCAACCAGCTCGACTTTCAGGCCTTGTCTGGAGGCCTCTTCGACGGCCGCTTCCAGGGGAATGGCGAAGGCGGCGGTGGTGCCGATTTTCAGCGGCGCGTCGGCGGCGAACGTCACCGAGCTGAACAGGCCGAGGGCCAGGGCCAGTGCTTTGACTGGGTGAGAGAGGTAGTGCTTTTTCATGATGAGTTTTCCAGTCAGTGCATAGAATTTGTGGTGTTTGGTCGGGCCTCTTCGCGAGCAAGCCCGCTCCCACATTTGGAATGCATTCCCTTGTGGGAGCGGGCTTGCTCGCGAAGCTTTTAGCGGCGGTAAGCCGAACCGGTATGTTGCTCAGGCAATTGCGCTTCCCGCTGAAACAGCTTTTCGCGCAAGGTGCCGTTGTCGTACGCCGTCTTGTACGATCCCCGTCGTTGCAACTCGGGAATCACCAGCTCAATGAAATCCTCATAGCTTTCCGGCGTGACGATACGGGTCAGGTTGAAGCCATCCAGCCCGGTTTCGGCGATCCACGACTCCAGCTCGTCGGCCACCTGTTCCGGGGAGCCCACTACGGTGATGTAACGACCGCCGAGGGCGTGTTGTTCGAGCAACTTGCGCCGGGTCCAGTCATTGTTTTGCAGGTGTTTAGTGGCGGACTGGATCGCGTTGCTCTTCACGTACTGGATCGGTTCGTCGATTTCATACTGAGAAAAATCAATCCCGGTGGACGCCGAAAAATGCGCCACGCCGGCTTCGGCACTGGCGTAGCTCAGGTATTCGGCGTGCTTGGCCCAGGCCAGGTCTTCGGTGGCGCCGACGATCACATTCAGGCCCATGAACACCTTGATGTCCTCGGGGTTGCGTCCGGCACCGACGGCGCTGGCGCGCACCTTGTCCACCTGCGCCTTGGTCGACGCCTTGGTCTGGCCGCTGATGAACACGCACTCGGCATGGCGTCCTGCGAACAGCAAGCCACGATCCGAGCTGCCGGCCTGGAACAGTACCGGCGTGCGCTGCGGCGAGGGCTCACAGAGGTGATAACCCTCGACCTGATAGAACTCGCCCTTGTGCTCGACCTTGTGCACCTTCTCAGGCTGCGCGTAGATCCGCTGCTGCCGGTCGTTCAGCACCGCGCCGTTTTCCCAGCTGCCTTCCCAGAGTTTGTAGAGCACCTCCAGGTACTCGTCGGCCTGGTCGTAGCGACGGTCATGCTCGGCCTGTTCGCTCAGACCCATGGCCTTGGCGGCGCTGTCGAGATAGCCGGTGACGATGTTCCAGCCGACACGCCCACGGCTCAGGTGATCCAGCGTAGAGAGGCGGCGGGCGAACAGATATGGCGCTTCGTAGGTGAGGTTGGCGGTCAGGCCGAAACCGAGGTTTTTCGTCACCGCGGCCATGGCCGATACCAGTAGCAGCGGGTCGTTGACCGGCAGTTGGATCGACTCTTTGAGCGGCACGTCCACCGAGTTCTGGTAGACGTCGTAGACCCCGACGATGTCTGCGATGAACAGGCCGTCGAACAGCCCGCGCTCCAGCAGTTGCGCCAGTTCGGTCCAGTATTCGATCGTGTTGTATCGGGTTGATGTGTCCCGTGGATTGGTCCACAGGCCATGGTTGATGTGCCCGATGCAGTTCATGTTGAACGCGTTGAGCAGGATTTTCTTTTTAGCCATTCAGATGGTCCCCCGCAGTGGCGGGTTTTCATCGTTGAGGTAGTAATTACCCACGGCGTGATACTTCCAGCGCACCGGATCGTGCAGGGTGTGCACCCGGGCGTTGCGCCAGTGGCGGTCGAGGCTGTGTTCGATCAAGGTCGCCTGGCTGCCGGCCAGTTCGAACAGCGTGCTGCCGGCGGCCAGGGAGATTTCGGTGCTCAGGGCGCGGGCTTCGGCCACGGCAATCGACGCGGCCGCGACGGTCTCGGCCTGCGTGTCGGCCTGGGCCTTGTCGAGGTATTCACCCGCACGCTCCAGCAGCGCCTCGGCGGCGTGCAGGCGAATGCTCAGGTGGCCGAAGCTCTTGAGGGTCAGCGGATCGTCGGTGGCTTTTTCGTGGGTGGCGTCGATCCACGGCCGGGTTTTCGTGCGCACGAAGTGCAGCGCATCTTCATACGCGGCGCGGGCGATGCCGGTGTCGATGGCGGCATGGAGAATCTGCGCCAGCGGGCCGACCGGGGTAGGGCGCTCGAAGGCGCTTTGAAAGGGAATCACATCTTCAGCGGCAACAAACACATCTTCAAATACCACTGAGCCACTGCCGGTGGTGCGCTGACCGAAGCCGCTCCAGTCGTCGATCACGCTCAGGCCCTTGCTGTTTCGCGGGACGAACGCCAGTTGCTGCACGCCGTTTTCATCCACCACCGAGGTGGGAATGCGCTGGGCGTAAATCGCGCCGGTGGCGTAGAACTTGCGACCATTGATGCGATAGCCGCTGGCGTCGCGAGTCAGGCTTGTGACGCGATCATGTGCGGTTTTGGTGCCGAGTTCGGCCAATGCATTGCCGAAGCGCTGGCCGGCCAGTACTTCGGCATAAAGACGTTTTTTCTGCTCGTGGTTGCCGTTCACCCGCAGCACTTCGAGGGCATAAAAATGGTTTTGCGGGATTTGCCCAAGCGAGCCGTCGGCCTGGGCAATCAATGCGATTACCTTGGCCAGGGTGACGTTGGAAACTCCGGCACCGCCGTATTCTTTCGGCACGCTGATGCCCCACAGGCCCGAGCGGGAAAATACTTCCAGCTCCGGGTGTGGCAAGCGGCGCTCGCGGTCGCGCAGGGCGCTGTCGCGTTTGAAGTCTTCGGCCAGGTCGCTGGCAATGATCAGGGCTTGTTCATCGCTGGTGATGACCGCGACGTGCTGAGAATTTGTCATGTTGTTCTCCAGATGTCTGGTCGTCAGATCCAGGAATGCCGATTAGGCAGCGTGCCGTTGAGGCGATAGGCGCCGATGGCGTGATACTTCCAGCGCACCGGATCGTGCAGGGTGTGCACCCGGGCATTGCGCCAGTGGCGGTCGAGGTTGAATTCGGCGAGGGTCGCGCGGCTGCCGGCCAGTTCGAACAGCTTTTCACTGGCCAGCAACGAAATTTCGGTGGTCAGCACCTTGGCTTCGGCCACGGCAATCGAGGCGCGGGCGGCGGACTCGGCGGTGAGCGGCGTGGCGCTGACCTGATCAAGTACCTGTCCGGCCTTACGCAGCAGCGCTTCGGCGGCGTGCAATTCGATTTTCAACTTACCGATATCGGCGATCACGTACAGGTCATCGCCGGCCCGCTCGACCTTGGCGTCGATCCATGGCCGGGCGCGGGTTTTCACGAAGTCGATGGCGTCGTCGATGGCGCCTCGGGCGATACCGGCATCGATGGCCGCTTGAATCAGTTGGGAGACGGCGCCCTGAATGTTCGGCGTGTCGTTGATCTTCCAGTTATCCACAACCAGTTCGGAGTCGACTCGCACGTTGTTGAGCAAAATCGTGCCGCTGGCGGTGGTGCGCTGACCAAAGCCGGACCAGTCGTCGACGATGCGCAATCCCGGCGTGCCCCGACGGACGAACGCCAACACTTGTTTGCCATCGTCATTCAATGCCTTGACCGCGACCCAATGGGCGAACAGGGCACCGGTGGAATAGAACTTCTGGCCGTTGAGGACGCCGTCGGCGGTGAGGCGTGCCTTCAGTTCCAGGGTGTTTCTGGTGCCGCGTTCCGGCCCGGCATTGCCAATGCGCCAGCCATCAAGGACGCTTTTGAACAGTTGTTGTTTCTGCGATTCGGTGGCACTGCCGAGGATCAGGTTAAGAATGCCGAACTGGTTTTGCGGGATTTGCCCAAGCGCCGGGTCGGCGGCGGAAATGATCGCGAAGACCTCGGCCAGGGTGACGAACGAAACCTGCGGGCCACCGTACTCGCGGGGGATGGAAATGCTGCCCAGGCCGCTGCGGGTGAACTGTTCGATTTCAGACCATGGGAGCTTGCGCTGCTGGTCACGTTTGGCCGCTTGCAGGCGGGCGAGTTGCGCCAGTTCGTGGGCTGCTTTGATGGCTTGGGCATCGTTGCGCAAGACTTGTGCGGGCAACAACAGGGGGGGGACGTCCAGGTCACTCTGGACGATTGCATCTGCCAGACTGGACATCAGTGCCGCTCCTTGGCTGCACGCAATGCCCTGGCGATCTGCACTGGGGTGATTGTGTTCCGGACCATACCTACCTCACATCTCATGGAGGCGCCGCTTGTGGCAGCGCATGAAAACAAGAATGTCCGGTGGTCCGGTTTATATACCCTAAACGTGTATAAATATTTTATGAACTAACTTTTAGGAATATAGATAGAAGGATGAACCTGCTGCTGCGAGCGACCCCTGTATTCATTGCTTGCGGGATTCGGCGGCCTTGAGCACTTTTTTCGGGGGGATTTTCAGATAGGGATTGGCGCAACCGATCTTCAGCGTGCGGGGCGGTGCCCAGCGCGAGTTGTTGCCCACCCTGTCGAGAATGCAGTAGGTCACTTCCAGCCGCAGATCTTCGCCGGCTTCGAGGATGATGGCCGGCGGTATCCAGACCTGGATTGGCTGGCCCACATCGGCGGACTTAAGTCGTGGCAGGTCCATGCGCACATCGCCCCAGCGCAGGGTGATTTCGTCGTCGACGGCCATGTTCAGGTACGGCTCGATGGTCAAGGGAACACCGCGTTTGACCTGACTCGGATTGACCCCTTGACGGCGAATCGCCTCGGGAATGTTCACCGGTGCCAGGCATTGGTTTTCATCGCCGCACAGCGCGGAGGGTTGGCCGCCCGGGCAGTCGAGTTTGATCTGAACGTTGCGGCTGGCCGATATCGCCGGGTCCCGGCCAACTTGCATGACCCGGTAGTGAATGCGCGAAGTACCGTTGGCGACAAAACTTTCAGGCACCCTTAACTGCACCGGTTGGCCGACATCGCTGGCGGTCAGCACGCGGGAGGCCACGTAGCAGTTGTCCCAGAACAGTTCGATCAGGTCACCTGCGTCCATGGCGGGGTAGGGTGCCACATTGATCAGCAGGTGCGCCGCGCAAGTGACGTTGATGCCGGTCTTGTTGGATTGCGCCAGGGTCGGGGCCGCAAGCCCGGATTTGTTCGAGGTGCTTTTCATGAAGTCTCCTTGAAGTCTTGCAACGAAGTCCGTTTCTGGAATTTCAAAAAACTAAAAATCGAAGCGAGAAAGCCATTCATTACTTCGAATTGAAATAATGATTCAAGCGTGATGAGTGTTGCTGGCAGGAGACTAGATAAGAGCCAGGAAGATCAGGTGTCAATAAGATTTGTTAGTTATGAATGGTGTGTGCTGCTATTCAGAAAGTTCCTACGCTCTCAAGTAAGTAAACCATGTCGGTGTGTCGAATTCATCTGCTGAAAGTGGCGAGATATAGGCGGTTTTGTACAGGTCGTTGGCACAACCCTGCTATGGAAAACCTGATTGGATTAGCACTGTTTAATTGTTGTCATGCATATATATGTACCGCGTGCGCGTACAGGATATGTGTGTCGAATAGAAGGGTTTAGTTTGGTATTAATGAGGTGTATTTCGAGGGGGCACTTCCATCCATGGAAGTTTACCGTTGTTGCGCAGGGTTGTTAGTTGTGAGCGTTATTCAGGAACTTGCTCAGGAACTGTTTGGTTCGCTCTTCTTTCGGGTTGGCAAACAACGCCTTCGCTTCGCCTTGCTCGACGATCACGCCCTTGTCGAAAAACACCACCCGGTTGGCCACGTCCCGGGCAAAACCCATTTCGTGGGTGACGATCACCATGGTGCGTTTCTCTTCGGCCAGCCCGCGGATGGTCGCCAACACCTCGCCCACCAACTCCGGGTCGAGGGCCGAGGTCGGCTCATCGAACAGGATCACTTCGGGCTCCATCGCCAGCGCCCTGGCAATCGCCACGCGCTGTTGCTGGCCACCGGAGAGGCGACGCGGGTAGGCGTCTTCCTTGCCCGCCAGACCGACCTTGGCCAGGAGCTTTTTACCCAGGGTAACGGCGTCGGCGCGCGGGGTCTTTTTCACCACGATCGGGCCTTCGATGACGTTTTCCAGGGCGGTGCGATGGGGGAACAGGTTGAAGTTCTGGAACACGAAACCTACGTGCTGGCGCAAGCGCCGCACCAGGCTCTGCTGCTGGTTCAGGGAACGGCTGGTATCGATCTCGATATCACCGACCTTGATCCGGCCGCTGGTGGGTTCTTCCAGAAAATTCAGGCAACGCAGGAAGGTGGTCTTGCCCGAACCGCTTGGGCCGATGATTGCCACCACCTCGCCTTCCTTGACCTCAAGATCGATGCCGTTGAGCACGACTTGACCCTTGAACTGCTTTGTCAGTTTTTCCACGACAATCATCGGGTCAGGACTCCTGGTCGTGCCGATTGACCCGCGCTTCCAACTGGTTCTGCAGGTGCGACAGCACCGTGGCCAGGACCCAGTAGATCAGTGCGGCGGCAAGATACATGGTGAAGATTTCGAAGGTACGGGCGGTGATCAGTTGCGCCTGGCGGAACAGCTCCGGCACCTGGATGGTAGCGGCCAGCGCCGTGTCCTTGACCAGCGAAATGAAGCTGTTGCCCAGCGGCGGCAATGCGGTGCGCATTGCCTGCGGCAGGATGGCCCGGCGCAGGGTTTGCGCACGGGTCATGCCGATGCTGGCAGCGGCTTCCCACTGGCCGCGCTCGATGGAGCTGATCGCGGCACGCAGGATTTCACAGGCATAGGCGGCCATGTTCAGCGAGAAGCCGATCAGGGCCGCCGGCAGCGGATCAAGTTCCAGACCCAATTGTGGCAAGCCGTAATAGATCACGAACAGTTGCACCAGCAAGGGCGTGCCGCGAAAGAACGACACGTAGATGCGGGCGATCCAGCTCACCAGTTTGAAGCGCGACAGGCGCATCAGCGCCAGGCCGAACCCCATCACCAGGCCGAAAAACATCCCGCCCAGGCTCAAGATCACTGTGTAGTACGCGCCCTTGAGCAGAAAGGGCACGGAGTCCAGTGCGAGTTGAAAAGCTTCTTCCATTATTGAGTGACGTCAGCGCTGAAGTATTTTTCCGAAAGCTTTTTCAGCGTACCGTCGGCGCGCAGCTTGTCGATGGCTTTGTTCACAGCTGCCAGCAGCTCAGGCTCGCCTTTGCGCAGGGCAATACCGGCTTCCTGACGGGAGAACGCATCACCGGCGGCGGTGGTGTCCTTGGCTTTCTTGGCGTATTCCAGCGCGGCCAGGCGGTCGATCAGAATGGCGTCGATGCGGCCGACACGCAGGTCCTGGAACTTGGTCGGATCATCTTCGTAGGTGCGGATGTCAGCCTTAGGCACATTTTCTTTCACCCACTGCTCGTAGTTGGTGCCCAGGCCTACGCCGACTTTCTTGCCAGACAGGTCAGCGGCGGACTTGATGTTCAGCTCGGCGGCCTTCTTCGTCAGCACCAGCGCCTGAATCCCGGAAACGGTGTACGGCTCGGAGAAGTCATACTTTTTCTTGCGCTCTTCGGAGATGGTCACCTGGTTGATTACCGCATCCAGGCGCTTGGACTCCAGGGCGGCGAGGATGCCATCCCATTTGGTCGGCTGCAGCTTGACCTTCACGCCCAGCTCTTTGGCCAGGGCTTCGGAGAACTCGACTTCAAAGCCGGCCAGTTTGCCGTCGGCGTCGACGAAACTGAACGGTGGGTAAGTGCCTTCCAGGCCAACGTTGATCACGCCGGCGTCTTTGATTTTTTGCAGTTGCTCACCGGCAACGGCATGGCCAATCAGGCCGGCGCTCAGTGCCAGGCCCAGCGAGCCCACCAGCAGATTGCGACGTAGTGCGGAAAAATTCATGACAAGCCCCTGTGTTTTCTTATGGAAGACGCTTAAGGAAAGTTGGCAAATTCGGGATTTTGACGACTGCGATATCCTGCCCTAATGCAGCTTATGCGTCTCGCTGCAAATTCGCCTGCGGCGTGACTATAAGATGACGTCGTTAGATAGGAAAATAATAAATATTCTATTTGTTATGCGCTAAATGAATATGTGGTGGTTGTGAGAAAAGATCGCAGCCTCCGGCAGCTCCTACAGGTGCACGCCGCTCAATGTAGGAGCTGCCGAAGGCTGCGATCTTTCGATCTTCTGGAACGCTTACAGAAAATCCTTGTACGCAAACAACGCCGGTGCCCCACCGGTGTGCAGGAAGATAATCGGGCCCTCATCGAAACGCTGACGCCCGATCCCGTCCAGCAAGCCCGCCATGGCCTTGCCAGTGTAGACCGGGTCCAGCAGCAAGCCTTCCTGACCCGCCAGCAGCTTCACCGCCGCCAGTGTTCCGGCATTTGGCTCGCCGTAACGCGGGGCGAAATACTCATCCCACACTCGACCTTGAAGGCCTCCGGCAGGTTCACGCCCAGCAACTCGGCGGTGCGCTCGGCCAGGCCTTGAACCTTGGGCCGTTGATCTTCATCGCTGCGCGAGACCGTCACGCCGATTACTGGCAGATCCGGCAGCACTTCACTCAAGGCCAGTGCCAGGCCGCTGTGGGTACCGGCGCTACCCGAGGCCAGGACCACGGCGGCGAAGGTCAGGCCGGTGTCCTTGATTTGTTCGGCCAGTTCCAGCCCCGCACGCACGTAACCCAGAGCACCCAGCGCATTGGAACCACCGATCGGCACCAGGTACGGCTTCTTGCCGTTGCTGCGCAGCCGGCCGGCCAGGGCTTGCAGTTGTTCGTCGGCGTTATCGAGGTTTTCCACCAGTTCGACCTTGGCATCGAACAAATCGAGCAGCAGGCGGTTGCCATTGCCGGTGTAATTGCTGTCATCGGTGCCGAGGGGGTTTTCCAGAAGGGCTACGCAGCCCAAACCCAGCTTGGCGGCAATGGCGGCTGTCTGGCGCACGTGGTTCGATTGCAGCGCGCCGGCGGTGATCAAGGTGTCGGCACCCTGGGCCAGCGCATCGGCGGCCAGGTATTCGAGTTTGCGCAGCTTGTTGCCGCCCATCGCCAGCGGCGTCAGGTCATCGCGCTTGACGTACACGTCGCGACCCAGCCAGGTCGACAGGCGTTCGAGCTTTTCCAGGGCGGTGGGTTGACCGAGCAGGTCGAGGCGGTTAAAGCGGGCGAGCTGTTGTTTGATCATGGGTCCGTACTGGCCGTTGAAGATCTCAGGACTATAGGCACGCCCCAAAGCCTGGGCAACCGCCAATCGCTTATAGCCAATCGAACTGAGCACAGCACTATTGGTTCTTAATTTGCCTTGCGACCCTTGCCGTAAAGTAATTGCCGTCAGTGCGGCCAGACAGTCCGGTCGCCCGTGAGGAGTTTTTACTGTGAGTGAGCGTTCCAGCCATTGGCAATTGCAGACCATCGTCAGCCAGCTGCGCACGGCGCGTGAACAGTGGCGTGCACAAAACGGCCGGGCCAGCGGCGAGCAGGGCGGTCGCGAACTGCCCTCCCGGGCGGCCATGGCAGAGATTCTCGAAGCCTTGTGCGGTGCGCTGTTCCCGATGCGCCTGGGGCCGGTTGACCTGCGCGAAGAGAGCGAAGATTTCTACGTCGGTCACACGCTGGATGTGGCGTTGAATGCGCTGTTGGCCCAGGCGCGACTCGAATTGCGCTACGCCGCGCGTCACAGTGCCCAGGCCGATACCGAAGTCGAAGCCAAGACCATCCAGATCATTCAGGACTTCGCCCTCGCCTTGCCGGGCTTGCGCAGCCTGTTGGACACCGACGTACTGGCGGCCTATCACGGCGACCCGGCGGCACGCAGTGTCGATGAAGTGCTGTTGTGCTACCCGGGGATTCTGGCGGTGATTCACCACCGCCTGGCCCACCATTTGTACCGTGCCGGGCTGCCGTTGCTGGCGCGGATCAGTGCGGAAATCGCCCACTCGGCCACCGGCATCGACATTCACCCCGGCGCGCAGATCGGCCGCAGTTTCTTCATCGACCACGGTACTGGCGTGGTGATCGGCGAAACCGCAATCATCGGCGAGCGCGTGCGGATTTATCAGGCGGTGACTTTGGGTGCCAAGCGCTTCCCGGCCGACGAAGACGGTCAGTTGCAGAAGGGCCAGCCGCGGCATCCGATTGTCGAGGATGACGTGGTGATTTATGCCGGGGCGACGATTCTGGGGCGGATCACCATCGGTCAGGGCTCGACCATCGGCGGCAATGTCTGGCTGACCCGCAGCGTGCCGGCGGGCAGCAACCTGACCCAGGCGAATCTGCAGCATGATGATGGGGCGCAGAAGTAGGCCTTTGAATCTCCTCTGACTGGCCTGGCCTCTTCGCGAGCAGGCTCGCTCCCTCAGGGTATGTGCGTCGGTCACAAATCCAATGTGGGAGCGAGCCTGCTCGCGAAGCTTTTTAAATCCCCCCATATTTCCTCCTTGAGCTAGCGTACAACCAGTACCGCCCAGCCCTGCGATTAGTCCTTAGCCCCCTATCCATGTTTAACTTGAACGTTCATTCAAGTTAAACCGGCGGTTCGCTGCCCGCTCACAACAGGAGGCTTGCCTTTGCTGAGTCCGATTTCCACAGCCACGTTTTTACCCTTCGAGGTGCACCGTACATGAGTGCATCGTCCATCCCTCCAGGCGGTCTGATCCGCATGAATCCGCCGGTGTTCTGGTTCTCGGCAAGTTTCATTCTGTTGTTTGGTGTCGTTGTCATCGCCATGCCCGAGCAGGCCGGTGCCTGGTTGCTGGCGGCGCAAAACTGGGCGGCCAACACGGTCGGCTGGTATTACCTGCTGGCGATGACCCTGTATCTGGTCTTCGTGGTGGTCACCGCCTTGTCCGGCTACGGCAAGATCAAGCTCGGTGCCGACCACGACGAACCCGAATTCAGTTATCTGTCCTGGGCCGGCATGCTGTTCGCCGCGGGGATCAGCATCACCCTGTTTTTCTTCTGTGTGTCCGAGCCCCTGACCCACATGCTGCAACCGCCGCAAGGCGAGGCGGGTACGGCGGATGCGGCGCGCCAGGCGATGCAG
This sequence comes from Pseudomonas sp. BIC9C, assembly GCF_034541995.1. Taxonomy (NCBI): domain Bacteria; kingdom Pseudomonadati; phylum Pseudomonadota; class Gammaproteobacteria; order Pseudomonadales; family Pseudomonadaceae; genus Pseudomonas; species Pseudomonas sp. BIC9C. Next base: position 138,184 of record NZ_JAWDGM010000007.1, on the reverse strand, counting down.
ATTCTGTTTCTGCACTGGGGCCTGCATGGCTGGGGCGTGTTCGCTTTTGTCGGCATGGCGCTGGCCTACTTTGCCTACCGGCATAACCTGCCACTGGCCCTGCGTTCGGCGCTGTATCCGCTGATCGGCAAGCGCATCAATGGCCCCATCGGCTATGCAGTGGATGGCTTCGGCATCATCGCCACGGTGTTCGGCCTCGGTGCCGACATGGGCTTCGGCGTGTTGCACCTCAACTCGGGCCTGGACTACCTGTTCGGCATCGCCCATACCCAATGGATTCAGGTCGGCCTGATCACCTTGATGATGGGGGCGGCGATCATCGTTGCCGTATCCGGCGTCGACAAGGGCATGCGGGTCATGTCCGACATCAACATGCTGCTGGCCTGTGCGCTGTTGCTGTTCGTGTTGTTCGCCGGCCCCACGCAGCACTTGCTCAACACCCTGATCCAGAACCTCGGCGATTACCTCGGCGCCTTGCCGATGAAGAGTTTCGACCTTTACGCCTACGACAAACCCAGCGACTGGCTGGGGGGCTGGACCGTGTTCTACTGGGCCTGGTGGATTGCCTGGTCACCGTTCGTGGGCCTATTCATCGCGCGCATTTCCCGTGGCCGGACCATCCGCGAATTCGTCTTCGGTGTGCTGCTGATTCCGCTCGGCTTCACCCTGGCGTGGATGTCGATTTTCGGTAACAGCGCCATCGACCAAGTGCTCAACCACGGCATGAGCGCGCTTGGCATGTCGGCCATCGACAACCCGTCGATGACGCTCTACCTGCTGCTGGAAACCTACCCGTGGAGCAAAACCGTCATCGCGGTGACGGTGTTCATCAGCTTCGTGTTCTTCGTCACCTCCGCCGACTCCGGCACCGTGGTGCTGTCGACGCTGTCCGCCAAAGGTGGCAATCCCGACGAAGACGGGCCGAAATGGCTGCGAGTGTTCTGGGGCGCAATGACTGCGCTGGTGACGAGTGCACTACTGTTCTCGGGCAGCATCGATGCGTTGAAGTCGGCGGTGGTCCTGACTTCGCTGCCGTTCTCGTTGATCTTGCTGTTGATGATGTGGGGGCTGCACAAGGCGTTTTATCTGGAATCGCAGAAGCGGATTGCCCAGATGCATTCGCTGGCACCGGTCTCGGGATCCCGTCGCGGCAAGGGCGGCTGGCGTCAGCGTTTGAGCCAGGCCGTGCATTTCCCTTCGCGGGATGAGGTCTATCGCTTCCTCGATACGACGGTGCGCCCGGCAATTGAAGAAGTGTCGGCCGTGTTCATCGAAAAGGGTTTGCACGTAGCGACGCACCCGGGTCCGGCCAATGACAGCGTCAGCCTGGAAATCGGTCATGGCGATCAGCATCCGTTCGTTTATCAAGTGCAGATGCGCGGCTACTTCACGCCGTCGTTTGCCCGCGGCGGCATGGGTTCCAAGCAGCTCAACAATCGCCGTTACTACCGGGCCGAAGTGCATTTGAGCGAGGGCAGCCAAGACTACGATCTGGTGGGTTACACCAAGGAACAGATCATCAACGACATCCTCGACCAGTACGAACGGCACATGCAGTTCCTGCATCTGGTGCGTTGATCGCGGGCAGGGCGCCGGGGCTTTTCAGTTCTCGGCGCTCAGCACCATGAACAACACCAGTGCCGCCACCGGAATGCTGAACACCATCGTGCCGATCCCCAGTTCCGTACTCAACGACTGTCCGGCGTGCACCACACCGATGGCGCCGTTGATCACTGTCAACGCCAGCCACAGGATCACGAAGCTGTAGGTGAGTGTCTGACGGCTGAAGCCGAGTTTTTCGCCGATGAACAGCATCATCGCGAGCAGGACCAGACCGAAGGTGATGATGATCGTGGTGTGCATGGCTTGCTCCATCCTTGCGATAGGTATCGCCTCTTCGTTGCTTTGACGACTTTGTTCCTGCCGAGCCAGATTGCGCAAGTGCGCTGTTGATCAGCAGATTTTTCCGGGCCGATCAAAAATATATGAAACGTTTCAGCAATTCATCGAGTCTCAGGTTTTTTGGCGTTTGTCTGGGCGTATGCTGGGCGACTGGCGAAGCAGTCGATACCAGATTCAAGACAGACAAGAGAGGATTCGATGACTTACACCGCTGCCGAAAATCGCTACGACTCCATCCCTTACCGCCGCGTGGGCCGTAGTGGGCTGGTGCTGCCGGCGCTGTCCCTGGGCCTGTGGCACAACTTCGGCGACAGCACGCCGATCGATACCCAGCGCGCGTTGCTGCGCACGGCATTCGACCTGGGCATCAACCATTTCGACCTGGCCAACAACTACGGCCCGCCCTATGGCAGCGCCGAGATCAACTTCGGCCGTTTACTGCGCGAAGACTTCAAGCAGTACCGTGACGAACTGATCATCTCCAGCAAGGCCGGTTGGGACATGTGGCCGGGGCCTTACGGTCAGGGCGGCGGTTCGCGCAAGTACGTGCTGGCCAGCCTTGACCAGAGCCTGCAACGCCTGGGCGTGGACTACGTCGACATCTTTTATTCCCACCGCTTCGATCCAGACACGCCGCTGGAAGAAACCGCCAGCGCACTCGCGACAGCGGTACAACAGGGCAAGGCGCTGTACATCGGCATCTCGTCCTATTCCGGGGTGAAAACCCGTGAAATGGCCGCGTTGCTCAAGGAATGGAAAGTCCCGTTGTTGATCCACCAACCGGCCTACAACCTGCTCAATCGCTGGGTTGAAAAAGACTTGCTGGACACCACTGACGAGCTCGGCACGGGCGTGATCGCCTTCACGCCGCTGGCGCAGGGATTGCTGACCGACAAGTACCTCAACGGCGTGCCGAAGGATGCGCGGGTCAATCGTCCGGGTGGTGGATCGTTGCAGGCGTCGCACTTGTCCGAGGCCAACATCGCCCAGGTGCGGGCACTCAACGAAATCGCCCGGCGTCGTGGCCAGAGTCTGGCGCAGCTGGCGCTGGCCTGGACCCTGCGCGATCCGCGGGTCACTTCGGCATTGATCGGCGCGAGCCGGCCGGAGCAGATCATCGAGAACGTCGGGGCGTTGAAGAACCTGAGCTTCAGTGCGCAGGAACTGGCGGAGATTGACCGGTTTGCCCAGGAGGGCGGGATCAATCTTTGGGAGAAGCCTTCGACAGCTGAGTAAGTGTCAGGCGCTGGGTTCTTTTGCGCCTTTCAGATTGCTTTCGCGAGCAAGCCCGCTCCCACATTGGAACGCATTCCAAATGTGGGAGCGGGCTTGCTCGCGAAGAGGCCAGTCCTGACAGCAAAGATTTCAGGGGTCAGCGAAAGAAAGGCACATCCCCCAACACCGTCGCCCGCTGCATCACCCGCCGCGCCGGCCGGTAATCATCCACCGCGTAATGCTGGGTCACGCGGTTATCCCAGAACGCAATGTCATCCTGCTGCCAGCGCCAGCGAATGGTGAATTCAGGTCGCGTGGTGTGGGCAAACAGGAACTTCAGAATCGCCTCGCTTTCGGTTTCCGACAGTTCGTTGATCTTCGAGGTGAAGCCTTCATTGACGAACAGCGAGCGGCGCCCGCTGACCGGGTGCGTGCGGATCACCGGGTGTGACAGCGGCGGATTCTTGCGTCGTGCTTCTTCCCATTGGGCCAGCGCCTCGGGCGTGTTGCCATAGCGCTCCAGCGGGAATGAACGGGTGAAGTCGTGGGTGGCGGTCAGCCCTTCGAGCAAGGTTTTCATCGGCGCCGACAGGGCTTCATACGCCGCAATACCGCTGGCCCACAGCGTGTCGCCGCCAAACTCCGGCAGCAGCTTGGCGCTGAGCACCGCGCCCAGGGCCGGGGTCGGCAGGAAGGTCACGTCGGTGTGCCAGATCGCGTTATCGCGAACATCAGTGACGGCGGTGTCGAGGATCAATACTTCCGGTTGTTCCGGCACATTGGGGTAGATCGGGTGAATGTGCAGATCGCCAAAATTCGCGGCGAATCGCGCCTGTTGCTGTGGCGTGATCGGCTGGTCGCGAAAGAACAGCACTTGATGCTTGAGCAGTGCCTGCTCGATGCTATCGCGCTGTTCAACGTTCAGCGGCTGACTGATGTCGATGCCGCTGATTTGCGCACCGAGGGCGGAGCTGAGGGGGACGATGGACAGGTGGCTCATGGTGGTTCTCTTAAATTCGGGGTCGAGCTTTCTTGTAGGAGCGAGCTTGCTCGCGATGGTGGTGAATCAATCACAGAGGTGTTGCCTGTCGATTGCTATCGCGAGCAAGCTCGCTCCTACAGGGGGTTGTTCAGTCATCAGTGAGCCTGGCCATGCCATGGCACCAGTTTGCGTTGCAGGGCACGCAGGCCCATCTCCATGGCGAAGGCGATCAGTGCGATTACCAGTATCCCCAGTACCACCACATCGGTGACCAGGAACTGTGCGGCCGACTGCACCATGAAGCCCAAACCGCTGGTGGCGGCGATCAGCTCGGCGGCGACCAGCGTCGACCAGCCTACGCCGAGGCCAATGCGCACACCGGTCAGAATGTCCGGCAAGGCACTCGGCAAAATGACGTGGCGAATCAACTGCGCCCGCGTCGCGCCCAAGGACTGCGCGGCGCGCAATTTTGCCGGGTCGACCGTACGCACGCCGGTCGCGGTCGCAATGGCGATCGGGGCGAAGATTGCCAGGTAGATCAGCAGCACTTTCGACAACTCCCCGATGCCGCACCAGATCACGATCAGTGGCAGGTAGGCCAGCGGTGGAATCGGTCGATAGAACTCGATCAGCGGATCGAGTACACCTCGGGCGATACGGTTGGCGCCGATGGCGATGCCCACCGGTACGGCGGTGAGAATCGCAAAGCCGAGGCCCAGGCCGATGCGGCCCAGGCTCGCGCCGAGGTGCTGCCACAGGGTTGAATCCATATAACCCGAGGTCGCCAGCAGCCAGCCTTTTTGCAATACGGCGGAAGGTGGCGGCAGGAACAGCGGCTCGATCAAACCGGTTGCCGTTACGGCCCACCAAAAAACAATCAGAGCGACCAGTGTCAGCACACTGATCCAGCGAGTGCTCAAGCTGCGTCGTGCCGCAGTCACGGGAGTGCCTGGCTTTATCGCTGCGACGGGAATTTCGTAACTGCTCATGCGCGCTCCTGCCGCTGGGCGGCGCTGCGTTGGGAGAACACTTTGGCGAGTACGTGTTCGCGGGTTTCGATAAAGCGCGGGTCGGACTTGATCGCCCGTGCCGACTCACCGGCGGCATAACGTTGGCCGAAGTCGAGACTCAGGTGCTCAACGATTTGTCCCGGGTTCGGCGCCAACAGAATCAGGTCGGTGGCGAGGAACACGGCTTCTTCGATGTCGTGGGTAATCAGGAACACCGGTTTGGCGGTGCGTTGCCAGACTTGCAGCAACAGCTCCTGCATCTGTTCGCGGGTGAACGCGTCGAGGGCGCCGAAAGGCTCGTCCATGAGCAGCACGCGCGGGTCGGCGGCGAGGGCGCGGGCCAGGCCGACGCGCTGCTTCTGGCCGCCGGAAAGCTGCCAGATGCGGCGCTGTTCAAAACCGGAAAGATCGACCAGGGCGAGCATTTCCCGGGCGCGGGCCTCGCGCTTGTCCCGGGCGAGGCCAGCCAGCTCAAGGCCGAACCCGACGTTGGCCAGCACGTCTTGCCACGGCAGCAGCGCGTCGTCCTGGAACACCACGCCGCGCTCGGCACCTGGGCCTTTGACGGGCACGCCGTCGAGGGTGATGCGCCCGGCGCTGGGTTCGACGAAACCGGCAATCAGGTTCAACAGTGAAGTCTTGCCACTGCCGGACGGGCCGAGGGCGACCAGCAGTTGCCGAGGCCCCAGGCTCAGGGAGATATCCGCCAGCACCGGTTCCAGGCTGCCGGGGTACTGTGCGCTGATGCGCTCCAGCTGTAGCAAAGCCATCGCAATGAACTCCCGATCAGTGGGTGATGAACTTGGCACTGACGTACGGCGCGTAGTCCGGCAGTACCGCCTCGACCTTGCCTTGTTCCTTGAGGAACGTGGCGGTGTCGGTGATGGCTTTGCTGGTCGGCGCGCCGAGGGTGATCACCTGGTCAGCCGCCAGCGGGTAGACGTTGCCTTGCAGCAGCAGCGGAATGTCGCTGGCCTTGGCTCCAGACAGTTTTACCAGCTTGTCGATGTTGCCCTGGTTGGCGAGCCAGGCTTGCGGGTCTTTGCGGTAATCGGCGTAGGCGTCCAGGGTCACTTTGGCGAACACGGTGACGATTTCCGGGTGTTTCTCGGCGAAGTCCTTGCGCACGATCCAGGCATCGAAGGTCGGTGCGCCGAATTTGGCCAGCTCGCCAGAGGTGATCAGTACCTTGCCGTTTTCCTTGGCCACGCCAAGGGCCGGATCCCAGACATAGGTGGCGTCGATGTCACCGCGTTTCCAGGCGGCAATGATCGCTGGCGGAGCCAGGTTGAGTACGGTGACTTTCGAAGGATCGATATTCCAGTGTTTCAGCGCGGCGAGCAGGCTGTAGTGGCCGGTGGACACGAACGGCACGGCGATCTTCTTGCCAATCAGGTCTTGCGGGGTCTTGATTCCGGAACCGTCGCGAGCCACCAGGGCTTCGGCGGCGCCGATCTGGGTGGCGATGAGGAAGGTTTCCACCGGGACTTTGCGGGTGATGGCGGCGGTCAGAGGGCTGGAACCGAGGTAGCCGATCTGCACGTCACCGGAGGCGATGGCGGCGATGATATCGGCACCATTGTCGAATTTGCGCCAGCTGATATCGGCCTTGGTGGCCTTTTCGTAGGCGCCATCGGCCTGGGCGACTTTCGCCGGGTCAACGGTGGTCTGGTAGGCGACGGTGACGTCGGCCGCATGGGCAAACAAACTCGCTGTCGCCAGGGAAGCGGCCGCCAGCAAGCGTAGAGGGAAAGTCAGTTTCATCAGAAAGCTCCTTGTCAGGCGACCGAGTGTCGGCGTGAGAAAGAGACTAAATGATCTAAAAATTCGAAAATAAATAACTTTTTCGAATTAGCTTATGAGGGGAACAATCTGTGGAGGTCAGCGGATCATGCTTCTGTGGGAGCGGGCTTGCTCGCGAAAGCGGTGTGTCAGTCGCAGTAAAGTCGCCTGACACTCTGCATTCGCGAGCAAGCCCGCTCCCACAGGGGCCTGTGTTTGACGGTCAGTTGCTGATCGCCAGAATGCTTGCTTGATACGCCCCGACAAACACATCGAAATCACCGACTTCGTTCTGCTCCAGCTCAACCTGTTGAACCAGCGATGAACGTGCCAGTTCTTCGAACCGTGCTTGTTCCTCAGGCGCCAACGGCTCGCTGCGGAAGAACTCGGCATGGGCCTGGCTCTGGCGCAGGGAGAACTGGGCAAAGCTCTCCTTGTGTTCGGCCATGGCCGCCAATACCTGTGCCGACGGCGTCAGGGACGGGTCCTGGACCTTGGCCATCTGGGCATCCAGTGCCTTGCTGTGGGCATCGCCGCCATGGCTCTGGTCGAGTATCGCGGCCAATGGAGCGATTTTCTCCAGCAACTCACCGGCCCATTCCTTCAGGTCAACCGGATGGCCGTCCCGTTGCAGTTGCAGGCCCGGACGACGACCTTCCTTGACCACGCTGAGGAAGTTCGAAGTCGCGTTGCTGCAACTGGTGCTGGTCAGCAGCGGGCTGTCGTTGAGCGCGCAGTACAACAGGAACGCATCGAGGAAGCGTGACTCGGTAAGGTCGATGCCCATCGGCAGGAACGGGTTGATGTCCAGGCAGCGCACTTCAACATACTGGATACCCCGGGCCATCAGCGCCTGGATAGGACGCTCGCCGGTGTAGGTCACGCGTTTCGGGCGGATGTTGGAGTAGTACTCGTTTTCGATCTGCAGGATGTTGGTGTTGAGCTGTACCCACTCGCCATCCTGGTGGGTGCCGACTTCGACGTATGGTGCATACGGCGTGGCCACCGCTTTGCGCAGGCTGTCGGTGTAGCTGTTCAGATCGTTGTAGCACGGCGTCAGGCCGGCCTGGGCGTTGCTCTGGTAACCCAGGTCACTCATGCGCAGGCTGGTGGCGTACGGCAAGTACAGGGTGCTCGGATCCAGTTGCTCCAACTGATGCGAGCGACCGCGCAGGAAGCCGGCGTCCAGTGCCGGCGAGGCGCCGAACAGGTACATCAGCAGCCAGCTGTAGCGGCGGAAGTTACGGATCAGCGCGATATAGGACGACGACTGAAAATCGCGGTCGGTGCCGACAAAGCCTTCGGCCTGCCTGAGCCGCGGCCAGAGCTTTTCCGGCAGGGAAAAGTTGTAGTGGATACCAGCAATGCATTGCATGGTCTTGCCGTAACGCAGGGCCAGACCCTTGCGGTACACGTACTTGAGCTGCCCGATATTGGACGCGCCGTAGTAGGCGATCGGGATGTCTTCCTCGGCCGGCAACGGGCACGGCATCGACGGGCTCCACAGATACTCGTTGCCGAGCTTGCTGTAGGCAAAACGGTGAATGCTGTCCAGGCTCGCCAGCGTGTCCGCCGGGTCGGGCAGGGCCGGAGTGATGAACTCCAGCAGCGACTCGGAATAGTCGGTGGTGATCTGTTCATTGGTCAGCGCGGAACCCAATGCTTCCGGGTGCGGCGTTTGCGCCAGGCGACCCTCGCCGGTCACGCGCAGGCATTCACGTTCGATGCCGTGAAGGCACTGTTCGAGCAGAGAGAGGTTAGCGCGCTCGCCGAGCAGGGCCAGGCGGCGGTTGAGAAGTTCGCTCAAGTTGGATTCCTTCACGCGTCAGTCGCCCCAATATGGGGGTGGGCAAGACGGTCTACAAGGGTGAAGTTAAAACTGGCGTTTTCGCCTGGTTTTTGACTGATCAGCGTAATCCCTCTGTAGGAGCGAGCCTGCTCGCGAAGGCGGTAGGTCAGACGACAACCTGGTCGGCTGACAGTCCCTCTTCGCGAGCAGGCTCGCTCCCACAGGAAATTCCGACGCTGTGGTTACAGCGTCGAAATTAACTCAAATCGATGACGACTAGCTACAGGACAGCGAACGTGCCTTGTGCTTTTGCGACCAGTTTGTCGCCCTGCATCACATCGGCTTCGACCACCAATGTGCGGCGACCCGGGTGGATCACCCGCGCCGTGCACATCACCTCGCCGTCTGAGACGGCGCGGATGTAGTTGATCTTGCACTCGATGGTCGCGCTCTGTTGGTCAAAGCCGTGGGTGCTGGAACAGGCCAGCCCCATGGCAATGTCCACCAGGCTGAACAAGGCCCCGCCGTGCAGCTTGCCGCCGCGATTGCGCAACTCGGGTTCCAGCCCTAGGGCGACTTGCGCCACCCCGGTTTCCAGACTGTGCAAGCGGCAGCCCAGCAGCTTGAAAAACGCGCTTTCGGTCAGCCCGGCGGGAATGTCCATCAGCGTTTCTTCAACTGCTTGGCATTGGCGAACAGTGAAGCCATGGCATTGTTGCCCGGTGCTGCTGCCGTGGTTTCCTTGCGCGGTGCAGTGTTCTGGGATTGGCGTGGCGCCGACCCCGGACGCGCGCCGCGAGCGCCGTCGACTTTCTCGCCCGGGGTGTCGCTCATGCGCATCGACAGGCCTACGCGTTTGCGCGGGATATCGACTTCCATGACCTTCACTTTCACCACGTCGCCGGCCTTCACCGCTTCGCGAGGATCCTTGATGAACTTCTCCGAAAGTGCGGAGATATGCACCAAACCGTCCTGATGCACGCCGATATCGACGAAGGCACCGAAGTTGGTCACGTTGGTCACCACACCTTCGAGGATCATGCCCAGTTCAAGGTCCTTGAGATCTTCGACACCTTCCTGGAACTCGGCGGTCTTGAACTCGGGACGCGGGTCGCGGCCTGGCTTATCCAGTTCCTGAAGGATGTCGGTGACAGTTGGCAAACCGAAGGTTTCGTCGGTAAATTTTTTCGGGTCCAGACGCTTGAGGAAACCACTGTCGCCAATCAGCGAACGAATATCGCGATCAGTCTCGGCGGCGATACGCTGCACGAGCGGATAGGCTTCCGGGTGCACCGCGGAGGCGTCCAGGGGATTGTCGCCGTTCATCACGCGCAGGAATCCGGCCGCCTGCTCGAAGGTTTTTTCGCCCAGGCGCGGGACTTTCTTCAGCGCGGCACGGGTTTTGAACGCACCGTGCTCATCGCGGTGGCTGACGATGTTCTGCGCCAGGGTTGCGTTGAGGCCGGAGATCCGCGCCAGCAGTGCCACGGAAGCGGTGTTCACATCGACGCCAACGGCGTTCACGCAATCCTCGACCACCGCATCCAGGCCACGGGCCAGTTTCAGCTGCGACACATCGTGCTGGTACTGGCCGACACCGATGGATTTCGGATCGATCTTCACCAGCTCGGCCAACGGGTCTTGCAGGCGACGGGCAATCGACACCGCGCCACGGATCGACACGTCGAGGTCCGGGAATTCCTTTGAAGCCAGTTCCGATGCCGAATAAACCGATGCGCCGGCCTCGGAAACCATGACCTTGGTCATCTTCATCGCTGGATATTTTTTGATCAGCTCGGCGGCCAGCTTGTCGGTCTCACGGCTGGCGGTACCGTTGCCGATGGCGATCAGGTCCACCGAGTGCTTGGCGCACAGGGCGGCGAGAATCGCGAGGGTCTGGTCCCACTTGTTGTGCGGCACGTGCGGGTAAACCGTGGCGTGATCCAGCAACTTGCCGGTGGAGTCGACCACGGCCACCTTGCAACCGGTGCGCAGGCCCGGGTCGAGGCCCAGGGTGGCGCGCGGGCCGGCCGGGGCCGACAGCAGCAGGTCGTGCAGGTTGTGGGCGAAGACGTTGATCGCTTCGGTTTCCGCGCCATCGCGCAGCTCGCCTAGCAGATCGGTCTCCAGGTGGGTGTAGAGCTTGACCTTCCAGGTCCAGCGCACCACTTCGCCCAGCCATTTGTCGGCGGCGCGGTTCTGGTTCTGGATGCCGAATTGCTGGCCGATCATGCCTTCGCACGGGTGCATGGTGCCCGGCAGTTCATCGCCGACTTTCAGCGCGGAGCTGAGGATGCCTTCGTTGCGGCCACGGAAAATCGCCAGCGCGCGGTGCGACGGCATGCTTTTGAGCGGTTCGTCGTGTTCGAAGTAGTCGCGGAACTTGGCGCCTTCCTCTTCCTTGCCGGCAATCACGCGGGCACTGAGGGTGGCTTCCTGCTTGAGGTAGTTGCGCAGCTTGTCCAAGAGGCCTGCGTCTTCGGCGAAGCGCTCCATGAGGATGTATTTGGCGCCTTCGAGGGCAGCTTTCACATCGGCCACGCCTTTTTCCGCGTCGATGAAACGTGCGGCTTCGGCTTCCGGGCTCAGGGACGGGTCGTTGAACAGGCCGTCGGCCAGTTCGCCGAGGCCGGCTTCCAGGGCGATCTGGCCCTTGGTGCGGCGTTTCTGCTTGTACGGCAGGTACAAGTCTTCGAGACGGGTCTTGGTGTCGGCGAGCTTGATGTCGCGTTCCAGTTGCGGTGTCAGCTTGCCTTGCTCTTCGATGCTGGCAAGGATGCTGATACGCCGTTCGTCGAGTTCTCGCAGGTAGCGCAGGCGCTCTTCCAGATGACGCAATTGCGTATCGTCGAGGCTGCCGGTCACTTCTTTCCGGTAACGGGCGATGAAGGGAACGGTAGAGCCTTCATCGAGTAGCGCGACGGCCGCTTCGACCTGTTGTGGGCGTACACCGAGTTCCTCGGCGATGCGGCTGTTGATGCTGTCCATAAAACCACCTGACAAATTGTGAAAGCAGGCTCGCAGGCGCCTAAACAGGGCCTTCGCGAGTCTGGTTGAGCGGCCTGGCCAGCGCCGCTGCCTGGGTCAACAGGCATTGCGTTGACCCGTGAAATCGAACAATTACTGCTGACGCGATGAAAATAAATCGCGTCCGTCTGTAGTACCTGTCTGACGTTGCCTGACACAAAAGGCCGCGCATTATAACCAGCGTTATGGCATTCGGGGGCATCGCGGGTTGCCAGTGCAATGGCCGGTTTTCTGGCGCTGAAGGAAAAATCTGCTAACAATGCACACGGTGCGTATAACGGCAGCTACGCCATAATGCGCGCCGAGATCAAAGGAGCATCCAATGAGCAGCACTGCACAAACTGCTGAAGGCGAAAAAATTCTTATCGTTGACGACGATCCGGGGCTGAGCAGCCTGCTGGAACGTTTTTTCGTCAGCAAGGGCTATCGCGCCCGCGCCGTACCGAACACCGAGCAAATGGATCGCCTGCTGGCGCGCGAAGTGTTCAACCTGGTCGTCCTTGACCTGATGTTGCCCGGCGAAGACGGCCTGACCGCTTGCCGCCGCCTGCGCAACGCGAACAACCAGATTCCGATCATCATGCTCACTGCCAAGGGCGACGAGCTGAGCCGCATCAAGGGCCTGGAGCTGGGCGCCGACGATTACCTGGCCAAACCGTTCAACCCGGATGAGCTGATGGCTCGCGTCAAGGCGGTATTGCGTCGCCAGTCGGCGCCGGTGCCGGGTGCCCCGGGCAGCGAAGACGAAAGCGTGACCTTCGGTGACTACGAATTGTCCCTGGCCACCCGCGAGCTCAAGCGCGGCGAAGAAGTGCACATGCTCACCACCGGTGAATTCGCAGTGCTCAAGGCCCTAGTGATGAACGCACGTCAACCGCTGACCCGCGACAAGTTGATGAACCTGGCCCGTGGCCGCGAGTGGGATGCCCTGGAGCGCTCCATTGATGTGCAGATTTCCCGTCTGCGCCGGATGATCGAACCCGATCCCTCCAAACCGCGTTACATCCAGACTGTCTGGGGTGTGGGTTACGTGTTTGTTCCGGATGGTACCGCCACCAAGTGATTGGCGATTTGCAGGAGCGGGTCCAGCGGGCAAGGGATCAATTGATCACGCCCGCAGACTCGTGATCTGCAATATGCGAGCATCGCTCGCTCCTGCAAGTATGTAACGGTTATCCATGAAAACCCCCGTTTGGTTCCCCCAGAGCTTCTTCTCCCGCACCCTTTGGCTGGTGCTGATCGTCGTACTCTTCTCCAAGGCGCTGACCCTGGTTTATCTGCTGATGAACGAAGATGTGCTGGTGGACCGCCAGTACAGCCACGGTGTCGCCCTGACGCTGCGCGCCTATTGGGCTGCCGATGAAGAAAACCGCGGCAAGATCGCCGAGGCCGCGACCCTGATCCGGGTGGTGGGTGCCGGCGTGCCGGAAGGTGAACAACACTGGCCTTACAGCGAGATCTACCAGCGGCAGATGCAGGCGGAGCTGGGGGCCGACACTGAAGTCCGGCTGCGTATGCATTCGCCGCCGGCGCTGTGGGTTCGGGCACCAAGCCTGGGCGATGGCTGGCTGAAAGTACCGCTTTATCCTCATCCGTTGCGCGGCCAGAAAATCTGGAACGTGCTGGGCTGGTTCCTCGCTATCGGTCTGCTTTCCACCGCTTCGGCCTGGATCTTCGTCAGCCAGCTCAATCAACCTTTGAAGCGTCTGGTGTATGCCGCAAGGCAACTCGGCCAGGGTCGCAGCGTGCGTCTGCCAATCAGCGATACGCCGAGTGAGATGACCGAGGTTTACCGCGCCTTCAACCAGATGGCCGAAGATGTCGAACAGGCCGGTCGCGAGCGTGAGCTGATGCTGGCCGGTGTCTCCCATGATTTGCGCACGCCGTTGACCCGCTTGCGCCTGTCCCTGGAGTTGATGGGTGATCGCACCGATCTGACCGACGACATGGTGCGTGACATCGAAGACATGGATGCGATTCTCGATCAGTTCCTGGCGTTCATTCGCGATGGACGCGACGAGTCGGTGGAAGAGGTCGACCTGAGCGACCTGGTCCGCGAAGTCGCTGCGCCCTACAACCAGAATGAAGAGAAGGTGCGGCTGCGCCTGGAGCCGATTCAGCCGTTTCCGTTGCGTCGTGTGTCGATGAAACGACTGCTGAACAACCTGATCGGCAACGCGCTGCATCATGCCGGCAGCGGTGTGGAGGTGGCGGCGTATGTATCCGGGGACACCAGCGCGCCGTATGTGGTGCTGAGTGTCATGGACCGTGGTGCCGGTATCGATCCGTCGGAACTGGAGGCGATCTTCAACCCGTTCACCCGCGGCGATCGCGCCCGGGGTGGCAAAGGCACCGGGTTGGGATTGGCAATCGTGAAGCGGATTGCTTCGATGCATGGCGGCAACGTTGAACTGCGTAACCGCTCGGGCGGAGGGCTGGAAGCGCGGGTGCGATTGCCGTTGGGGTTGATGCTGCCTCGAGATGCTGTCTAGCGCTGTAGATCTTCGGTGCGGCCAATGACCTCTTCGCGAGCAGGCTCGCTCCCACAGGGTTTTGCATCATTGTGTGGGAGCGAGCCTGCTCGCGAAGGCGGCATCCCTGCCGCTGCAATCATTCGGGTTAACCTTTGCCTTTGGTCCGGGTCATATTCGGCCCGCCATTTTTCTCCAAATGCTCAATGATGATCCCCGCGACATTCTTCCCGGTGGTGGTCTCAATCCCTTCAAGCCCCGGCGAGGAATTCACTTCCATCACCAGCGGCCCGTGATTGGAGCGCAGGATATCCACCCCGGCCACCGCCAACCCCATGACCTTTGCCGCACGCAATGCTGTCATGCGCTCTTCGGGTGTGATCTTGATCAGGCTCGCGCTGCCGCCGCGATGCAGGTTGGAGCGAAACTCGCCGGGCTTGGCCTGGCGTTTCATCGCTGCAATCACCTTGTCACCGACGACGAAGCAGCGAATGTCCGCACCACCGGCTTCCTTGATGTACTCCTGAACCATGATGTTCTGCTTGAGGCCCATGAACGCCTCGATCACCGATTCTGCGGCCGTGGCGGTTTCGCACAGCACCACGCCGATGCCTTGGGTACCCTCCAGTACCTTGATCACCAACGGCGCGCCGTTGACCATTTCGATCAGGTCGGGAATGTCATCGGGGGAGTGGGCAAACCCGGTCACCGGCAAACCGATCCCGCGACGGGACAGCAATTGCAGCGAACGCAGCTTGTCCCGTGAACGGGCAATGGCCACCGATTCGTTGAGCGGAAATACCCCCATCATCTCGAACTGGCGCAGCACTGCGCAGCCATAAAAGGTCACGGACGCACCGATCCGTGGGATCACCGCATCGAAACCCTCCAGCGGCTTGCCGCGGTAGTGGATCTGCGGCTTGTGGCTGGCGATGTTCATGTAGGCGCGCAGGGTATCGACCACCACCATTTCATGGCCGCGTTCAGTACCGGCTTCAACCAGGCGGCGGGTGGAATACAGACGCGGGTTCCGCGACAGCACAGCGATCTTCATGCAACACCTGTGGAGAAGGTAGATACCGGGAACACCGGCTTGTCTTGTACATATTTAATGCCCGGATTGACCACCAACTGGCCGTCGATCAGGGCTTTGGAACCGAGTAGCAGGCGATAACGCATGGACTTGCGGCAGGCGAGGGTGAACTCGACCCGCCAGACCCGATCACCGAGGGCCAGGGTGGTGCTGATCACATATCGCACCTGCGCGTGACCGTTAGAGCTTTTAATGGTTTTTCTCGTCACCAGCGGTGCCTCGCAGCGGCGATGACGCAACTGCACCACGGTGCCCAGGTGCGCCGTGAAGCGCACCCACGGCTCGCCATCGCGTTCGAACGTCTCGATGTCGGTGGCGTGCAGGCTGGAGGTGCTGGCACCGGTGTCGATTTTTGCCCGCAGGCCGGCGACTCCCAAATCCGGGAGCGCCACCCACTCGCGCAGACCGACAACGGTCAAATGGTCAAATGTCTTCAAAATTGCTCAACCGGTAGAAACCGCGGTGGCCGCAGGCGGCCAGATTCGCGGTATTCACGCAGAATAATGGTTAAAAGGCGACAGATATCTACGGCCCGGATTTCCAGCGCCCCGGGAGGTTATGGAATGTCAGCATTGTAATCCGGGACGACGTAATTCTTGGTACGACAGAAACGGTAGTACAGTTCACCAATATTTCAGAATGAGGAAATTCCATGGCACAAAAAAACGAAGAGGACGACAAAGTCCGCCTCGATAAATGGTTGTGGGCTGCTCGCTTCTACAAAACCCGCGCCTTGGCCAAGGCGGCGATTGAAAGCGGCAAGGTGCATTGCCGGGGCGAGCGCTGCAAACCGGGTAAAGAGCCACGGGTCGGCGATGAGTTTTTGATTCGCACCGGTTTCGATGAGCGCACGGTGGTGGTCCAGGCGTTGTCGATCGTTCGCCGCGGCGCACCGGAGGCGCAGACCTTGTATGCCGAGACGCAGGCCAGCATCGCCAAGCGCGAAGAGGCCGCGGCGCAAAGAAAGGCGGGTGCCCTGGGCGTGAGCACCGATGGCAAGCCGAGCAAGAAACAGCGACGGGATCTGTTCAAGTTTCGTGGTGACAGCAACGAATGATTGGCCTGGGGCCGTCGATCACATCAGTCAGGACAAGACTTGTAATTGCACCTGCGCGTAGCCATATGAGGTAATTGGCCTATCGTGCATGTGCCATTTGTCGTAAAGCGCACACAGCCACCGGCCTGTAAGCCATAACCAGGCAGCAATACGCTATAGCCAAGGCGTAGCGTCGAATTCTGTAACCATTATTGTCACCACTTCAGATACCAGACTTATGACCGACTTACCGGATAACGACTTCACCCAACGCTTCATCTTCGATGACAGCGACACCCGTGGCGAGATGGTTTCGCTGGAGCTCAGTTACGCTGAAGTCCTGGCCAAGCACGCCTATCCGGAGCCGGTTGCGCAGCTGCTCGGCGAGCTGATGGCGGCCGCGTCGCTGCTGGTCGGCACGTTGAAGTTCGATGGCTTGCTGATTCTGCAAGCCCGCTCCGAAGGCCCGATCCCGCTGCTGATGATCGAGTGCTCCAGCGAGCGCGACATCCGTGGCCTGGCCCGTTACGAAGCGGAGCGTATCGCTCCCGATGCAACCCTGGCCGATTTGATGCCGGATGGCTCGTTGACGCTGACCATCGACCCGAGACAGGGCCAGCGTTACCAGGGCGTGGTCGATCTTGACGGTGAAACGTTGTCCGACTGTTTCACCAACTATTTCGTCATGTCGCAGCAGATCGGTACGCGCATCAAGCTCTGCGCCGATGGCCGTCGCGCCCGTGGCCTGTTGCTGCAGCAACTGCCTGCCGACCGCCTGAAAGACGAAGAAGAGCGCGCCGCCAGCTGGCAGCACCTCACCGCTCTGGCCACTACCTTGACCGCTGATGAACTGCTGGGCCTGGACAACGAAACCGTGCTTCATCGCCTCTATCACGAAGAGCAGGTGCGACTGTTCGATGTGCAAAAACTGCGCTTTCGCTGCAGCTGCTCGCGTGAGCGTTCGGCCAATGCACTGGTCAGTCTGGGTAAGGACGACGCGCAGAAACTGGTCGTGGAACACGGTGGCAACATCGAGATCGACTGCCAGTTCTGTAACCAGCGCTACCTGTTCGATGCCGCCGATGTCACCCAATTGTTCGCCGGCGCGGGTGTCGAGACGCCGTCAGATACCCGTCACTAAAACGGTTCAGCGCAGGTAAATTCACTGGCTGCCGCCGGATTAACGCCGTTACGACAGGAGGGGCCTACTCTTTTTGGGCTTTTCTGGCATAATCCGGGCCACTTTTTTCGCGGTAGTAGTGCACGACTTTCTACTACAAAAACGTTTGGAGCACTCGGCCACTGGCCGACGGGGAACCTCATGACGCAAGCCAATAACGCCGTGTACACCGATCTGAGTGTTGATGATCTGGTTAAAGAAGCCCTCAACCGCGGTGAAGGCGAGCTTGCCGATACCGGCGCACTGGTTGTTCGTACCGGTCACCGTACCGGCCGTTCGCCAGTCGATCGTTTCATCGTTGAAGAGCCAAGCACCCAGGCCGCTATCGCCTGGGGCCCGATCAACCGCAAGTTCCCGGCCGACAAGTTCGACGCCCTGTGGGCTCGCGTTGAGGCATTCAACAACGCGCAAGAGCATTTCGTTTCCCACGTGCATGTAGGTGCGGCTTCCGAGCACTACCTGGCCGTGAAGATGACCACCCAGACCGCCTGGCAGAACCTGTTCGGCCGTTGCCTTTTCATCAACCCGGCTCAGTACAACCCGGCGGGTCGTGAAGAGTGGCAGGTCCTGAACGTTGCCAACTTCGAATGCGTTCCAGAGCGTGACGGCACCAACTCCGACGGTTGCGTGATCATCAACTTCGCACAGAAGAAAGTGCTGATCGCCGGCATGCGTTACGCCGGTGAAATGAAGAAAGCCATGTTCTCGGTGCAGAACTTCCTGCTGCCGGCCGCTGACGTGCTGCCAATGCACTGCGCCGCCAACATCGGCGAAGAAGGCGACGTGACCCTGTTCTTCGGTCTGTCCGGCACTGGCAAGACCACCCTGTCCGCCGACGAAAGCCGTTACCTGATCGGTGACGACGAACACGGCTGGGGCGAGGGTGTGGTGTTCAACATCGAAGGCGGTTGCTATGCCAAGTGCATCGACCTGTCCGAGAAGAACGAGCCGGTTATCTGGAAAGCCATCAAGCACGGCGCGGTCCTGGAAAACGTCGTTATCGACGACGCCAAGCACGCCGACTACGCTGATGTCAGCCTGACCCAGAACAGCCGCGCCGCGTACCCGCTGGAGCACGTTGCCAAGCGTTCCGAGAAGAACCTCGGTGGCGAGCCGAACGCTGTGATCTTCCTGACCTGCGACCTGACCGGCGTTCTGCCGCCAGTGTCGATCCTCAACGAAGAACAAGCGGCTTATCACTTCCTGTCCGGTTACACCGCTCTGGTCGGTTCGACCGAAATGGGTTCGGGCAGCGGCATCAAGTCGACCTTCTCCACCTGCTTCGGCGCACCGTTCTTCCCGCGTCCGGCCGGCGAATACGCTGAGCTGCTGATCAAGCGCATCCGCGGCTTCGGCTCCAAGGTTTACCTGGTCAACACCGGCTGGACCGGCGGTGGCTACGGTGTCGGCAAACGCTTCAACATCCCGACCACCCGTGCAGTGATCGCAGCGATCCAGAGCGGCGCGCTGATCGGTACCGAGACCGAGCACCTGGACACCATCAACCTCGACGTGCCAGTGGCCGTACCGGGCGTTGAGACTGGCCTGCTGAACCCACGCAACACCTGGGCCGACAAAGCCGCCTACGACGAAGCCGCCAAAGCACTGGCCGGCCTGTTCATCGAGAACTTCAAGAAGTTCGAAGTGAGCGACGCGATCAAGGCAGCCGGTCCAAAGTTGTAAGTGCTGGATTGAGCTAGCGAAGAAGAAGCCGCCCCTCGGGGCGGCTTTTTTGTGCGCGTTGTCTCGTCCTGAAAAAGGTTAATTCGCTCATGGGGATTGCCAAATCAGTGTCAGGGCCATCTCTGTCTGGCATGAATCACTCTCACCATTTCAACCGCCTCCTGTGCGATCAGATAGATCATGACGTAGTTAGCGGTTGCAACGATTTCCCGCGTCCCTGGGACCTTGCCTTTTCTGTATAGGGTCGGACGTAATCGAGCATTCTCCGCCTTCAATTCGAAAATTTCGTCGAGGGCAATAGCTGCTTCAGGATTGTCTAGAAGGATGTGGTCCATGATTTTACTTCTGTCATCAAGCGCTGTCTGACGCCAGACTAACTTCATCAGCGCGCTCGCTGACGTATGGCATCACGCTTTGCGGCGAAAATTTTGCGAGCCTCTTCGTCGGTCACGGTCGGTCTTGAATCATCCAGACCAATTTGCACCTGCGCCTTGAACCATTCCTCGTATGCGGCGGCTTCGTGTGCCTGTTTCATCGCCTCGGAACGATCGGGGCGAGTGTAGGTTTTGATCTGGAGTGGATCATAGTTCGATGAGTCCACATCGAAGGTGGTAATTCCTACGTCTTGCAGATAAGTCACCAACGTTTCAAGTCGTTTGAATAGACGTACCTGTCGGCTACGTTGTGCAGTCAGGGAGCATTCTTTGTTCCCGTACGGGATTTGAATCGACCACCCTCCCGGATTCGCGACGATATGTGCGCTGTTTACCGAGCCTTTCTCAACCAATCGTGTGAGGGTGCTGTGATCGATAGTTTCGGCTGTCATGAGAGCGAGTCCATTAGTGAACAATGGCTCACATGCTACGCAATCAATAATAGTTTGCAAGATTCAGCTCCTATTGCCGAAAGGCGAAAATACAACATTGATGGGTTTTGATCAGGCAGGCAGCCTTGATCTGAGCGATGCCTGCCTGTGAGTGCGTTTCAGACCGGGGCTTTCCAGTTGAGCATGCGTTGCTGGGCGACTTTGAGCAGGTCGCAGCCGTCCTGGGTCAGCAGGTAGAGGGCGTGAGTGATATGCGGGATGTCTTCGAGGTCGCCGTGCTTGAAACATTGGCAGTGCAAGGTTTTGAGGAGTTCGCTGGAGGCCCGTATGCGCTGCAGGGCGGCTTCGAGGATGTCTTGCGGGTTGGCTTCTGTGTCGATGATCAGGGGCGGGGAATCGGTGAGGTTGGTGAGGAGTGGGCGGTAGCGATCAGTAAGCGGATTCCATGAATTCATTGTATTTATCCTCAAATGCATCAATTGATGCCGCCACCATCGTGACCAAGCGATGGGAGGCGGTTGTGTTCGGGTTGGTCAACCGGTGAGGATTCATACGCATTCCCGGCACGCTCGAAGGTGTCCCAAACACAGCCACCATATAGCGTGCAGACACTAGAGGTGCCAGCAGCATGCAACGGAGGGTAATGCGTATTACATTCGGGTGACCAGGCCCGAGCCGCTGATTTGGCAGCGACAGTCCGGACTACAGGACTGGGGGACTGTTCATCGATAGCCGACAAGGTGTCTTGATTTGTAGGGCCTTGCCGAAGCTTTGACGGGTCGTTGCTGATGGGCTTATCCACACCGCACCGCGTTATCGTTCTTCGCGAGCAGACTCGCTCCCACAAGGGATGGTGGTGTTTTTCCACCGGTGAGTTTCGGCAAGCGCTGCCGGGCGATGTCGAGCAGGTCGTTGCCGTCCTGGGTCAGCAGGTACAGGGCGCTGACGATCTTGGGGATGTCGCTCGCTTCGGCCTGGTTGAAACATGTGCAGTAAAGGGTTTCGAGCAGGTCGCTGGCGGCGCGGATGCGTTGTCCGGCGGCGTCGAGGATCTCGTAGGGGTCGGCTTCGGTATCGATGACCAGCACCGGGGTTTCGCTGTAGCTGGATTTAAGCGGCTGATAGCGTTCGGTAGATGTCTTTAGCGAGGGCATTGATGTCGGTCCTGTAAGAGATCGGAGGTCACTCCGGCAGGCCGCCACAGTATTTTCAGCCGCGCCAAAACTATGAAGAGTGTGGCGAAGCAGAGCAATACAGTCGCAATGGACAGGTTTTGTAGGGCGTTTACTGCCTTGGGGGGGAATGCTCCTACACACCCCCTGGTTTCATCGAAGAATGCTTCTACAGGAAATGATTCCTACAAAGCTGTGCAGAAAAATATGTAGGGTGCTTGGTGGGCTGGATTCAATCGACCGCAGCTGCGGGGGGACGTCGCGACGCCGCATCAAGGTCGAGTAATCCTCGACCGTAGGCTTCACTGTTGGCATAGAGACCGGTTCGGTTTGCGGTTTCAAGCAAGTGGTCGCGCACTTGCTGTGCACTCATTTCGGGATACAGGCTCTGGACTGCCGCCAATGCGCCACTGACCAATGCGGCGGCGGGGGACGTCCCGGCAGTCTGGACGTATGTGCCGTCCTTGCCAGTGGTCAGCAATCCCTGGCCTGCGCCTGAGTCCCCACCGGGAACGGCGATGCACCAGGCCGCTGCGACACCACAGTAGTTGGATTTGCCATTGATGGCACTGCCATTGTTTTTCAATGCAACGACGGCGATCCAGCCCTTTTCCAACTCAGGGATGGCAAGGGGTAAACCCGGCTCTGCCAGAGGCTCTCGTTTGAGTTCATTACCGGTCGGAAACACAAATACCGCGCCTTGCTGAACCAGTTTTCGAGCGCTCGCCAGCGACTCGGGCATGACCTGGTTGTAACGCGCTTCGGTGATTTCCGTTGCTGGAATGGCATTGGCCCACGAGTTGTTGAATATGCGCGCACCACGATCGAATCCGGCTTGCCAGGAGCGGGAAATTTCACTGTCGAAGAAGAAGGGTTCGTTGTCGTCACCGAAACGGAAGGGGATCAGTTGAGCGTTGAACGCAACGCCGTGCATACCCTGGTCGTCTTTGTTGGCGGCCAGAATGCCGGCCATTTGAGTGCCGTGGCCAACGCGGTCATGGGTGCCGGGACGATTCTCGACATAGTCAAAACCGGGGTCGCGGACCCTGCCTTGAAACGCTGGCAGTTCGGCGTTCAGGCCTGAGTCAATCAATGCGACGGGTACGCCTTGGCCGGTGCCGCCACGTGCGTACAGGCGTGATGCCTGAATGACCGCCAACCCTTTTTGAGCGTGATACTCGGCTGTTTCGAATGTGTCCGGTTTGATTGCGGGCTTTTCGGGCACGGTCAGACATCCACTGAGCAGCAGCGGCACTGGCAGCAAAAGAGCAAATGGAAAAAAAGTTCGTCGAAACATTGTCGATCCTTCGGCAGGGGCCGCGCACATCGGGCCTCCTGTTGTCATGAAGACTTCGCGCAGCGTTACGGGTGTGGGGGTGAACCATACCTGCGGGGGGAGACGGGGCGTCAGATGGCAAAGTGCTCTGTGTGTTTCAACCTGTGGCGTCAGCGGGGCGCGTTGAGGCTGTATCATCCCGTATCGTTTATGCCCCCGACCTTTTCTTGACTCGCTGTGATCGCCGGCCAGGCTTTTAGCACTGCGGCGGTCAACGGAGTGACAGCTTATGCACAACACCCTGGAACAGGTTTTCGGTTATCCACAGTTTCGACCCGGTCAGGAGGTGGCGGTCAGTGCCGTGTTGGCCGGGCGTTCGGCGGCGGCGATTTTTCCCACCGGTTCCGGCAAATCCCTTTGCTACCAATTGCCGGCGCTGTTGCTGCCGCACCTGACGCTGGTGGTCTCACCGTTGCTGGCGCTGATGCAGGATCAACTGGCGTTCCTGCAACGCCACGGCATCTCGGCGGGCAGTATCGATTCGGCCCAGAGCCGCGATGACGCCAGCGATGTCATGGGCCGTGCCAGGTCCGGCGAGTTGAAGATTCTGATGATCTCGGTGGAGCGCTTGAAGAACGAGCGTTTTCGCCATTTCCTGCAGCAAGTACCGATCTCGCTGTTGGTGGTGGACGAGGCGCACTGCATCTCCGAATGGGGGCATAACTTTCGCCCGGACTACCTCAAGCTTCCCGACTATCAACGTCAGTTCAATATCCCTCAGGTGCTGCTGCTGACCGCAACGGCGACGCCCAGGGTCATCGCCGACATGCAGGCGAAATTCGCCATCGCCGCCGAAGATGTAGTGACTACCGGTTTCTATCGCCCGAACCTGAATTTGCTGGTGGAGCCGGTTCGCGGAGCGGACAAGCGCAGACGCCTCGTCGAGTGGATGAGCCAGCGTGCGGACCAGCCGAGCATCGTCTACGTCACCCTGCAGAAAACCGCCGAGCACATCGCCGAACACCTGAACCGCAACGGCATTCAGGCCGAGGCCTATCACGCCGGATTGCCCCATGAGCAACGAGAAGCGATCCAGCGTCGCTTCATGGGCGGGCAGTCCAATTGCATCGTCGCTACCATCGCTTTTGGCATGGGCATCGACAAAAGCGACATCCGCAACGTGGTGCATTTTGACCTGCCCAAATCCATCGAAAACTACAGTCAGGAAATCGGCCGCGCCGGGCGTGACGGGCAGCCGTCGGACTGCCTGGTGTTGGCCAACCGTGACAGCCTCAACGTGCTGGAGAACTTCGTCTACGGCGACACGCCCGAGCTGGATGGCATCCGTTGCGTGCTTGACGAGATTCATGTCGCAGCCCCGAAGGGCAGTGGGAGTTTCTGCTGGGGCCGTTGTCAGACCAGAGCAATATTCGCCAGTTGCCGCTCAAGACTTTGCTGGTGCAACTCGAATTGCGCGGGTTGATCGCCCCGCGCTACGCGTACTACGCCGAGTACCGTTTCAAGTATGTGCAGGAGCCCGAGGCGCTATTGGCGCGTTTCGAAGGCGAGCGCAGGGATTTTGTCGCGGCAATCATCCAGACCTCCAGCCGTGCCCGGACCTGGGCAACGGTGAACTTCGAGGCGTTGTACGAGCAGCATCAGGCCGAGCGCAGTCGGGTGGTCAAGGCGCTGGATTACTTCCAGGAGAAGGGCTGGGTGGAGCTCGAAAGCAAGCAGATGACGGAGGTCTACAGCGTGCTGCAAAGCGGATTCGACAGCGTCGCATTGAGCGAGGAACTGCACGGCTGTTTCACTCGGCATGAGCGCACCGAGATCGCGCGGATTCACGCGATGCTGGATCTGTTCGCCACCGACCATTGCCTGGGTTATCGCCTGGCCGAGTATTTCGGTGACCACAATGCCCCGCAGCAATGCGGGCATTGTTCGGTGTGTCATGGGCAGGTGGCGCGGCTACCGGCACCACCGGCGTTGCCGGCGCTTGTGGATAAAAATTTCGAGACGCTGTGCGGCGGTTTTATCCACAGGCACGAGCAGCACACGGGCAACCTGCCCTCGGCTGAACGCGTGACACGGTTTCTGTGCGGGATCAGCGTGCCGCTGTTCACCAGGCTCAAGGCGCGGGCGATTACCGGGTTTGCGGTACTGGAGGATTACCCGTATGCCGAGGTGCGCGAGTGGGCCGAGCAACATCTGGCAGGCTGAACTGTGGTCCTTGTGGGAGCGGGCTTGCTCGCGAAAGCGGTGGGTCAGTCACCATCAATGCCAATTGATGGATCGCCTTCGCGAGCAAGCCCGCTCCCACAGGATTTTGCGATGTACATAACGGGGCACATCCATCCGCTGAATGTTGCTCATCACAGGAATAAATTTCAAAAAAGCCCGGTGGCTGACTATGGTGATGGCTGTCTTCGGATCGCCAACAAGAGAACAAAACATGAGCCAGACACCGTCGAATATTCAGCGCGCCGCCGTCATCGGCGCGGGCACCATGGGCCGTGGCATTGTCATGTGCCTGGCCAACGCCGGAGTGGCTGTGCAGTGGGTCGACAACAATCCGCAAATGCTGGAGCAAGCGCTGGCCACCGTGGCGGACACCTACGCCCACAACGTGCGCCAGGGCCGGATTGAGCAGGGCGAAGCCGATGCCCGTGTCGCGCGCATAACGGCGGCAGATGATTATGTGGCCATCCGCGATGTCGACCTGGTCATTGAAGCGGTGTACGAAAACCTTGAGCTCAAGCAGAAAATTTTCCGCGAGCTCGATGGCCTGCTCAAGCCTGAAGCGATCCTGGCGAGCAATACTTCGGCGCTGGACATCGACGCTATCGCGGCGGTCACACGCCGACCGCAGCAAGTGCTGGGCCTGCATTTCTTCAACCCGGCGCACATTATGAAGCTGCTGGAAATCGTCCGCGGTGCACGGACGGCGCCCGCAGTGCTCGACACGGCACTGGCGCTCGGCCAGCGCATGGGCAAGGTCAGTGTGGTGGCGGGCAATTGCGACGGTTTCATCGGCAACCGCATGCTCAATACCTATGTGCTCGAAGCGCGAAAAATGCTGCTGGAAGGCGCTTATCCCTATCAGGTGGACGCAGCGCTGCAAGGGTTCGGTTTCGCCATGGGGCCGTTCCGCATGTTCGACGTGGTGGGCGTGGACCTGCAGTGGCGCGCCCGGCAACTGTCCGGTATCGGGCAGGACGCGCCAGAGGTTCAGGTGGATAACCGACTGTGCGAGATGGGGCGCTTTGGTCAGAAGAGTGGTAATGGCTATTACCACTATGAGCCGGGCAGTCGCCAGGCCGAACATGATCCGCAGGTCGACGCACTGGTGCTTCAAGTCAGTGAAGAACTGGGGTTCCACCGTCGCGTGATCGCCCCGGAGGAAATTCTCGAGCGCTGCTTGCTGGCACTGGTCAATGAAGGCGCGAAGATCCTTCAGGAAGGCATTGCCGGGTCAGCTCATGACATTGATCTGGTCTACCTCAATGGCTACGGCTTCCCGGCGGACAAGGGCGGGCCGATGGCCTGGGCCGACCAGCAAGGGTTGGCGGATATTCATCGGCGCTTGATGGATCTTGAAACGCGTCAGGGCGATCACTGGCAACCGGCGCGGTTGATTGGGGAGTTGGAGGCGGTGGGTAAGGGCTTTGCTGACAAGTGATTGATGTGGCGCCTTTGAGAGCGCTTTTGCGAGCAGGCTCGCTCCCACAGATGATCGTTGTTGCCCACAGATTTTGTGTACGACACAAATTCAATGTGGGAGCGAGCCTGCTCGCGATGAATACAACGCGGTTTTCGCCTTAGACTGGCGAACCCACTCAGGAATCAACACTGATGCCCCAACGCACCGACTACCCACACTTCCAGCCCATCACCACCCGCTGGCACGACAATGACGCCTACGGTCACGTCAACAACGTCACCTACTACAGCTTCTTCGATACGGCGGTGAACACCTACCTGATCGAAGTCGGTGGCCTGAACATCCATGACGGTGAGGTGGTGGGGTTCGTGGTGAGCTCGGCTTGTGATTACTTTGCGTCCATTGCCTTCCCGGACCGCATCGAGATCGGTCTGCGGGTGGGCAAGTTGGGCAACAGCTCGGTGCAGTACGAACTGGCGGTGTTCAAGCAAGGGGAAGATGAAGCCTGCGCGGCGGGGCGCTTCGTGCATGTGTTTGTCGATCGTGGGTCGAATCGGCCCGTGGCGATTCCTTCAAGGTTGCGCGGTGCGCTGGAGCGTCTGGTGGTTCAGTAAGGCAAAAAAATCGCAGCCCTTGGGCTGCGATTTTTGATGGACCCGTTATAGCGAGGCGATGGATGCCTTAGTCGTCGTCGTGCCAGCGATGCTTGCGGTGGCCATAGGCATGACCGCGGTGACGGTGGCCGTCACGGTAGTAACGACGATCGTCATGGCCGCGATAGTAACGACGATCGCCGTCCTCATTATCGTACTCTTTGCCCATGTAGTTACCCAGTGCGCCACCGGCACCGCCGCCTGCTGCGGCGCCGATCAGGCTGCCGGTGGTGCCGCCCATGCTGCGGCCGACCACGTTACCGCCTGCAGCACCCAACGCACCGCCAATGGCTGCTTCGCCACGGCTGTGTTTGTTTGCGCCGACGGCGCTACCACCCGCGCCACCCAGGGCCGCGCCGATGGTGGAACCTGTACTGCCGCCTAACGACTGGCCGACGACCGAGCCTAGAACCCCGCCCAATGCGCCGCCTACACCGGCTTCGGTGGTGCCGCCAGCAGACGCGATACCGCTGACCAGGCCAAGGGACAACAAGAGAATCGAGGAGAACTTCATGGAGGAACCTCAAGGGGATGACGGCGCGATCCTGAGGCTCTGGAATGGGCGTGACAATCGAAATCCGACGAATAACACGACCTGTATACAATATTGCAAGTTACTGTTTTTTGGGCGGAACTTAACGTTTTTTTGCGGGTCTTTTACTACTTCGCAAAGGCCGTTTTCATGAGGAAACGGCCTTTTTTGTGGGCGAAAGGAAAGCGTTTGATTCGGAAAAACCGTTGATCGATCTACCGTATTCGCGAGCAAGCCCGCTCCCACATTTTGATCTTCGGTGAACACATGTTTGCGTACGACGGAGATTCAATGTGGGAGCGAGCTTGGTCCGGGCGGCGTTCCGACGATGGGGCCAGTCCAGACGCTGAGAGTTTACGCAGACCTGGCCATGATCAACCCGGTCTCGCTCGCCGCTTCCAACCGGATCGCCACAAACTTCGATGTTGGCGTATGGCTGCCATTGCCGGTGCTTTCCAGCGGCACCAACGGGTTCACTTCCGGGTAGTAGGCTGCCGCTTGCCCGGCCGGGATATCAAACGCCAGCAGCGTGAAGCCTTTTACCCGACGTTCAACGCCATCGTCCCAGAGCGAAACGATGTCCGCCTTCTGCCCCGGCTTGAAGCCCAGGCGGATGATGTCGGCTTCGTTGACGAAAAGCACGTCGCGCTGACCTTTGACTCCACGATAACGATCGTTGAGACCATAGATGGTGGTGTTGTACTGATCGTGGGAACGCATCGATTGCATGATCAGATCCGGCAGCACACCGGTGGCGCGGGTGCGTTCGTGCACCAGGTCTTTGGGCAGCGCGTTCGGACGGAAATTGGCCCGGCCTGAAGCGGTGTTCCACTTGCGTGCGCCAGCACTGTTGCCCAGGTAGAAACCGCCCGGATTCCTGACCTTCTCATTGAAGTCCTGGAAGCCCGGAATGGTCTCGGCGATCAGGTCGCGGATGCGGCGGTAGTCTGCCACCAGCCAGTTCCAGTCCACCGGGTGCTTGCCCAGAGTCGCGGCAGCGATGCCGGCCAGGATCGCCGGTTCCGAGCGCATCTGGTTCGACAGTGGCTGTAACTGACCATTGGAGGCGTGGACCATGCTGAACGAATCTTCGACGGTCACCGCTTGCGGGCCTTCGGTCTGGATATCGATGTCGGTGCGACCCAGGCACGGCAGGATCAGTGCGTCCTTGCCATGGGTCAAATGGCTGCGGTTGAGCTTGGTGCTGATCTGCACGGTCAGGTCGCAGTTTTGCAGGGCCTGGAACGTGCGCGGGCTGTCTGGCGTTGCCTGGGCGAAATTGCCCCCCAGACCGATGAATACTTTCGCCCGGCCTTCAGCCATCGCATGAATCGCCTCGACCACGTTATGGCCGTTGTGGCGTGGCACCTTGAACTGGAAGCGACGCTCCAGGGCTTCGAGGAACGCCACCGGCGGCCGTTCGTTGATGCCCATGGTCCGGTCGCCCTGCACGTTGCTGTGACCACGTACCGGGCACAGACCAGCTCCCGGCCGACCAATGTTGCCGCGCAGCATCATCAGGTTGGCGATTTCCTGGATGGTCGCCACCGAATGGCGATGCTGGGTGATGCCCATGGCCCAGCACATGATGACGTTCTTGCCCTTGGCGTACATGCGCGCCGCTTGTTCGATCTCTACCAGCGTCAGGCCCGACTGCTCGACGATCTGCTCCCACGGTGTTTCGTCGATGGTCGTCAGGTACTCCAGCACATTGGCGCTGTGCTCATTGAGAAAATCGTGGTCGAACACCGCCGGGGCGCCGCTGCGCTGCGCATCGCGCTCCCACAGCAGGAGGAATTTCGCCATGCCGCGCATGATCGCCATGTCACCGCCAAGGGCCGGGCGGAAGAACGCGGTATTGGTCGGCTTGTCGCCGTTGGTGAGCATTTCGAACGCGTGCTGCGGATGCTGGAAACGTTCCAGGCCACGTTCCTTGAGCGGGTTGATGCACACCACCTGAGCGCCGCGCTTGACCGCTTCGCGTAGCGGTTCGAGCATCCGCGGGTGGTTGGTGCCGGGGTTCTGGCCCCAGACGAAAATCGCATCGGCGTGTTCGAAGTCGTCGAAGGTCACGGTGCCTTTGCCGACGCCGACGCTTTGCGACAACGCAACACCGCTGGCCTCGTGGCACATGTTCGAGCAGTCAGGGAAGTTGTTGGTGCCATAGGCACGCACGAACAGCTGATACAGATAGGCTGCTTCGTTGCTGGCGCGGCCCGAGGTGTAGAACTCGGCCTGATCCGGACTCGACAAGCCGTTCAGGTGTTTGGCGATCAGCGCGAAGGCGTCGTCCCAACTGATCGGTTTATAGCGGTCGGTTTCGGCGTCGTAGCTCATCGGCTCGGTCAGGCGGCCTTGATATTCGAGCCAGTAGTCGCTTTGCTCCAGCAGCGAGGTGACGCTGTGTCTGGCGAAGAATTTGGCATCAACCCGGCGCTTGGTCGCTTCCCAGTTCACCGCTTTGGCGCCGTTCTCGCAGAACATCACCATGCCCTTTTCCGGAGAATCGCCCCAGGCGCAGCCCGGGCAGTCGAAGCCACCGTTCTGGTTGGTCTTGAGCATTATGCGCAGGTTTTTCAGCGCGTTGTCGCTGGTCAACCAGGCCTGGGCGACGCTGATCAGTGCGCCCCAGCCACCGGCCGGGCCTTTGTAGGGTTTGTAGCGAGGGACAGGTGTCTGGTCGGCTTGACGGTGTTGACTCACGCTTGATTCTCCGACGTTGGGCTGTACACCCGCGGTGCATTCTTCTGTGGCAAATGAATGAGGTTGAGGTTGTGGCGGCGGGCCCATTGCACGGCAAGGCCGGTGGGCGACGACAGGCTGACGAGGGTCTGGATGCCGGCACGCAAGACCTTCTGGATCAATTCGAGGCTGCAACGACTGGTGACAATCACCAGCCCGCCAGCGGTCGGGATTTTTTGCCGGATCAGCCCGCCGATCAGTTTGTCGAGGGCATTGTGCCGGCCGATGTCTTCACGCCCCAGCAGCAATTCGCCTTGAGCGTTCATGAACACGGCCGCGTGCACCGCACCGCAATGCTGGCCCAACGGCTGGAAGGCGCCGATGCGCTGGCGCAGGCCATCGAGCCATTCGGCGGGCGGCAGCGGGGCGCCGGGCAATACCTGAAGGTCTGGCAATGCCTGCTCGACCGCTTCCACGCCGCACAGCCCGCAACCACTGGTGCCGGCCAGTTGCCGACGCTGTTGCTTGAGGTTCCAGAATGCGCGGTTGGCGATGGTCACTTGCGCGTATTGCGCTGACCCTGAGCCGCTGAGTTGCAGGTCATAAATATCAGTGGCATCGATGATGATGCCGCTGCCCAGGCTAAAACCGACGATGAAGTCTTCGAGGTCCGTTGGCGTCACCAGCATGACTGCCTGGCTGATGCCGTTGTAGGCAATCGCCAACGCGACTTCCTCGGCCAGCGCGGCGCTGTCCGATTCCGAGTATTCAAGGTTGCTGTAGCTGTACGTCTGGCTTGCGGCGGGCGCGGGCGTTTCGAGGGCAGGCGCCGCGCAGGCTGGGCGCTTGGCGTTCATGGCATCACCGACGGATTGATCAGCTTTAAGACTAGGCGCGGCAACTTGTCGCGTCTAATCGCTATTACTGATCTACCGATAGATGCCGTCGATCAAGAGTTCGTCTGCGATTGCCGATAGATCGCGAAACAGGCCTCCGCCAGGGCCGAGCGTGGCGCGCTGCGACGCATGATCAGCCCCAGGCGGCCAAGGGTCTGGGCGTTCTCGATCGGTTGCAGGCGCAGGTGTTCGGTCAGCCCTTCGAGGCCACCGTCCAATGGCATCACGGCGCAACACAGGCCGCCGTGCACCGCTTGCAGCAGTTGATGAACGGCGTCGGTCTGCAACAACGGTTGTGGGGTGAGGCCGCGGCTGTGGAAGTTATGGTCGATGGATTGGCGAAAGTGCATGCCGCTGGTGAGCATGCCCAGTGGCAGTTCGATCAATGATTCCCAGCTCAGTGGCGCCTCGCCAAAGGTGAAGAAACGTTGGTCGTAGAGCAACCCCATGCGAGTTTCGCTGAAGGCCAGGGAGTCGAAATGTTCGACATCGAGGCGTTCCAGATAGGAAACACCGAGGTCCAGGCGATTGTTCGCCAGTTGTTCGAGGATCTGTTCCGAACTCAGCGCCGAGAGTTCGAAACGCAGGTTCGGATGCTCCCCGTGCAGGCGTTGCAGCAGCGGCAGCGGGTCGAAACTCGACAGCGGCACCATGCCCAGGCGTAAGGTGCCGACCAGGTTGCCACGACAGGCGGCCGCTTCGGCGTACAAACCGTCATAGGCTGCCAGCACCGTGCGCGCCCAGGCCAGCACCCGCTCGCCCGGCGCGGTGAAGCCCTCGAAGCGCTGGCCACGATTGACCAGCGGCAAATCGAGTTCTTCTTCGAGACTGCGCAGGCGCATGGACAGGGTTGGCTGGGTGATGTGGCAGCGTGCGGCGGCCTGGCCGAAATGGCGGGTTTCGTCGAGCGCGATGAGGAATTTCAGCTGCTTGATGTCCATCTTCGCTCCTGGGCGCGGGAAGGGGCGGATTCTATCGCAAGCGGGGTCATTGGTCGGGTTGAAATCGCAAGTGATGGCCGTGTTCTAGGCTTTTGCGTCTGGAACCTCAAACCCAAGGAGAGTGCACCATGAGTCTTTTGAGCTTTGTGAAGGAAGCAGGCGAAAAACTGCTGGATCTGCTGACACCAGGCAATGCCAATGCCAGTGAGCAGTTGAAAGAACACATCAGCAAAGTCGGCCTGGGTAATCCGAATGTGCAAGCGACGGTCGATGGTGACAAGGTGACGGTGACTGGCGAAGTGGCGAGCCAGGAAGAGAAGGAAAAGATCCTGCTGGCGGTGGGCAATATTGCCGGGGTTGGCAGCGTGGATGATCAGATTGCTGTGACCGGGCCGGTCGTTGCTGCCGCACGTTTCGTGGTCGTGAAGAAGGGCGATACCCTCAGCGCCATATCTTTGGCCGTGTATGGCAGTGCCAACCAGTACAACAAGATTTTCGAAGCCAACAAACCGATGCTGTCGCACCCGGACAAGATCTATCCGGGGCAGACGTTGCGGATTCCCGAGTGATACTTCAAACCGCGTGATGGCCATCACGGGCAAGCCACGCTCCCACAGGACCTGCGTCGTTCACGACGGATGCGAACGACACAGGTCCTGTGGGAGCGGGCTTGCCCGCGATGCAGGCAACGCGGTCTAGAGACCTGCAATCAAATCCCGATAATCCCCCACCGCTGCAAACTCCGCCGTATCCTTCGGCCCTTTGCGGCTGTCTGGCTCGCGCACGGCCAGCAAATGCGCCACACCAAAGTCCCGTGCGCTGCGCAGGATCGGCAAGGTGTCGTCGATGAACAGGCTGCGCGCCGGATCGAAATCGATGTCGGCTTGCAGCGCATCCCAGAACTGCGGGTTTTCCTTGGGGAAGCCGTAGTCGTGGGAACTGATCAAGCGTTCGAAGTAGGGTGCCAGTTCGATTTTTTCCAGCTTCAACGACAGCGCATCCCGATGGGCATTGGTGATCAGCACCACGCGCTTGCCGGCCCGTTTGATCGCCGCCAGAAAGGTGTCGGCGTCCGGGCGCAGGGCGATCAGATGCGCGGTTTCCAGTTTCAGGTCGCGCACCGACAGCTTCAGTTCGGCGCTCCAGAAGTCGAGGCAGTACCACTGCAACTGGCCGGCATTGCGCTCGAATAACGGCTGCAATTCCATCTCGGCCATGGCCCGACTGACCCCGTGCAGTTCGGCGTAACGCTGGGGCAGGTGCTCCATCCAGAAATGATTGTCGAAATGCAGATCCAGCAGCGTGCCGTCCATGTCCAGCAGAACGGTATCGATGTCGGACCAGGGTAATGAAGGCATGGCAACGTCTCGGGCAGTAGAAAGATTTCTGGCGTAAACAATCGGGAAAGCCGCGTTATAGTAGCGCGTTCACGCCAAGGAGCTTTGCATGCGCCAGAAACCCACCATACTCGCCCGCGAAATTGTCGCCACCAGTCGATTGTTCTGCGTGGAGGAGCTGAAGTTGCGCTTTGCCAATGGCGTGGAGCGCACGTATGAGCGCCTGGTTGGCAAAGGGGCCGGGTACGGCGCGGTAATGATCGTGGCGATGCTCGATGCCGAACATGCGGTGCTGGTCGAGGAGTATTGCGGCGGCACGGATGAATATGAAATGTCATTGCCCAAGGGTTTGATCGAGCCGGGTGAAGACGTGTTGGCGGCAGCCGAGCGTGAGCTCAAGGAAGAGGCCGGGTTCGGCGCGCGGCAGCTGGAGCACCTGACCGAGTTGTCGTTGTCCCCCGGTTACATGAGCCAGAAGATTCAGGTGGTGCTGGCTACCGACCTCTACGAAGAGCGCCTGGAAGGCGACGAGCCCGAGCCGATGCGGGTGGACAAGGTCAATCTGCGTGAACTCGCGGCGCTGGCGCAAAACCCTCAATTTACTGAAGGCCGTGCCTTGGCGGCGCTGTACCTGGCCCGAGACCTGTTGACTCAGCGCGGGGCGTTCCAGCCATGAATTTCCCGCATCCGTTGATGGCACCGGTCATCGAGCTGGCCTTGCAGGCTGGTGAGGCGATCCTGCCATTTTGGCGCACAGGCACTGCCGTCACGGCGAAGGCCGATGATTCGCCGGTGACCGCTGCTGACCTGGCCGCGCACCACCTGATTCTGGCCGGGCTGACGGCGCTCGATCCGGGCATCCCGGTGCTCTCCGAAGAGGACGCCAACATTCCCCAAGGCGTTCGTGCCGGCTGGCAGCGTTGGTGGTTGGTCGATCCGCTGGATGGCACCAAGGAATTCATCAGCGGCAGCGAAGAGTTCACCGTCAACATCGCCCTGATCGAAAACGGTCGAGTGGTGTTCGGTGTGGTGTCGATGCCGACCAACGGCCGTTTTTATGTCGGCGGCGCCGGCCTCGGTGCCTGGCGCGGCGATAAAGGTGGCACGCCTGTGGCGATTCAGGTGCGTGATGCGTTAGCGCCAGGCGAGTCGTTCACCGTGGTGGCCAGTCGTCGCCATTCGAGCCCGGAGCAGGAGCGTTTGCTGGCCGGGCTGAGTGCCAGCCTTGGCGAGCTGCAACTGGCCAATATCGGCAGTTCGCTGAAGTTTTGCCTGCTGGCGGAAGGGGCCGCGGATTGCTATCCGCGCCTGGCACCGACTTCGCAGTGGGACACGGCGGCAGCGCAAGGTGTGCTGGAAGGCGCCGGCGGTGAGGTGCTGGAGTTGAGCGGCGAGCCGTTCAGCTATCCGCCGCGAGAGTCGCTGTTGAACCCGTTTTTTCTGGCGTTGCCGGCAAAGGCGGCGTGGCGGGATAGACTGCTGGAGCTGGCTAGCCTGTAGGAGCTGGCTTGCCAGCGAAGCGGTGTGTCAGGCACACCGCGTTGCATCATTCGCCGGGAAGCCGGCTCTTACAGGCGCATTGGTGTTCAACGGTGCAGCACGTACTGCCCGACAAACCTCACCGCATCCTCATCACGACCTTCATTGACGACCCGCGTATGCAGCGTCAACCGCGCTCGGCTATAGCGCTGGAACGTGGTCAGGAATTTCTTCCAGATCACCGGATCCGGCGCCTGGCAAATGGCGTTGGCATCGCCCGTTACCGGCAGCGGGTAACTGATCTGTCCTTCCTGAATCACGATGTGCCCGTCGGTAATGCCTTCTTCCTTGAGGCGCAAATGCAGCCAGCCCCAGCCGGCCAGGACCGCGCCGCAATACAGGCTGCCGCCGAACATGGTGCTCTTGTGATTGACGTTGGCTTCCAGCGGCAGGTGCAGGCGCAGTTGCTGGTCATGCCAGTCGAGCACTTTGAGGCCCATGTCCCGGGTGAGGGGAATGTCGTGATGCAGGACTGATTCCAGTTGTCGGCTGTCGCGGCTCATTCAGGGGCCTCTTGCTTGAAGTGGATGATTGGACGGTAGCTCAGTCGAGGTCGTCAGGGTGGGCCGGGGCGCCACTGTCCGAGAAGCTCAAACCGTGTTTGCGCAGTTTGTCGTGCAGGGTCTTGCGCGGAACGCCGAGGGCTTCGGCGACGCTGCGCACGGAGCTGTGTGGGCGCGCCAGCTCGGCGGCAATGAGGGTTTTTTCGAAGTTCTCCACCTGCTCGCTCAAACCGCCGCTGACGACTTCGACCCTGTTGCCAGCGCTGCCATCCGGCGTGCTGTTGTCGAGGGCCAGTTCCAGCCCGAGGGCAAACCGCTCGGCCGCATTTTGCAGCTCGCGCACGTTGCCGGGCCAGGTATGGCGCAGCAGCAAGGCTCGTTGCCCCGGTTGCAGTTCATGGGGCGGCAAGCTGTGGCGGGCACTGGCTTCATCGGCAAAATGCTGGAACAGCATCAGGGCATCTTCGCCCCGCTCGCGCAGCGGTGGAATCCGCAATGGCGCGACGTTCAGGCGGTAATACAAGTCGGCACGGAAACGCCCTTGATCCGCCGCCTGGCGCAGGTCTTCCTTGGTGGCGG
Organism: Pseudomonas sp. BIC9C; assembly: GCF_034541995.1. Lineage (NCBI taxonomy): Bacteria > Pseudomonadati > Pseudomonadota > Gammaproteobacteria > Pseudomonadales > Pseudomonadaceae > Pseudomonas > Pseudomonas sp. BIC9C. The sequence continues at coordinate 102,414 of NZ_JAWDGM010000007.1, read as the reverse complement.
CGATGATGCGGATGTCCAGCGGGATCAGTTGATTGCCGCCCAGGCGTTCGACCACCCGTTCTTGCAGCAAGCGCAGTAATTTGACCTGCACATCCAGGCTCATGCTTTCGATTTCATCGAGGAACAAGGTGCCGCCATTGGCGAATTCGAACTTGCCGATGCGGCGTTTCTGCGCCCCGGTGAAGGCGCCGGGCTCGTGACCGAACAGCTCGCTTTCGACCACTGATTCGGCCAGGGCACCGGCGTTGATCGCCACGAACGGTCCATTGCGACGGTTCGATAAATCGTGCAGCGCCCGGGCCACGACTTCTTTGCCAGCGCCGGTTTCGCCGAGGATCAGCACATCGGCCCTGGTCGCGGCCAGCGCGCCGATCTGCTCGCGCAGGCGCAGCATCGAAGGTGAGTGGCCAACCAGACGGGCGCTTAGCTCATTGCGGTCGCTCAAGGCCAATCGCAGGCTGCGGTTGTCCAGCACCAGCCGGCGCAGGGCCAGCGCGCGGCGCACGCTGTCGAGCAGGGCGTCGCTGGCGAAGGGTTTCTCCAGAAAGTCATAGGCTCCGGCGCGCATGGCCTGCACGGCCAGCGGCACATCGCCGTGGCCGGTGATCAACAGCACCGGCAGCTCAGGGTCCTGGGCGTGCAGTTCGGTCAGCAGCTCCAGACCGTCCATACCGGGCATGCGGATGTCACTGACCACCACGCCGGGCCAGTCGCGCTCCAGTTGAGCGGCCAGGCCCTTGGCTTCGGCCAGCGGCAGGATTTTCAGGCCGGCCAGATCCAGCGTTTGGCTCAAGGCCTGACGCAAATGGGGATCGTCGTCGATCAACACGACCTGAATGCGGTTGTCGATGGTCATGCACTTCGGTCCTCGGACGGTTGCAGGCTCACGCCCGGTGCGCCTGCGCGCAGCTTCAGGGTAATCAGGGCGCCGCCCTCCTTGTGATTGGCGAACGACAGTTCGCCGCCGAAGGCGCGCATCAGGGTTTCGCAAATCGCCAGCCCCAGACCCAGGCCCTGGGTTCGGGTCTTGGTGGTGTAGAACGGCTCGCTGGCGCGCCCAAGGGCTTCCATGCAAAAGCCGGGGCCGTTGTCGCGAATGTACAGGTTGACGCCATCGGCGGTGGATTGGGCACTCAGCCAGAGTTTACGTGGCGGGCCTTTTTCCGTCAGGGCATCCAGGGCGTTGGCCAGCAGATTGCCGAGTACCTGGCGCAGGCGGGTTTCCCCGGCCTCGACCCACAGGGTGGCGGCGGGCAAGTCGCGGATCAGTTCGACTTCCATGCTGCGTCGGCGCTTGGCCAGCAAGGCCAGGGCATCATCCAGCGCCGGTTGCAGGGCGACACTTTCCGGGGCATGGCGGTCGCGCCGGGCGAAGGCGCGCAGGTGGGCGATGATCGAGGCCATGCGACCGGTCAATTCGCTGATCAGCTTGAGGTTGCCGCGGGCATCGTCGGTGCGCTGGTGATCGAGCAGTACTTCGGCGTTTTCCGCATAGCTGCGAATCGCTGCCAGCGGCTGATTGAGTTCGTGGCTGATGCTCGCCGACATGGTGCCCAGTGCCGACAATTTGCCGGCCTGCACCAGGTCATCCTGGGCGCGTACCAGATCCTGCTGGGCCTGTTCGCGCTCCAGCACTTCCTGTTTCAGGCGCCGGTTCAGGCCTTCGAGGTCGCTGGTGCGTTCGGCGACCCGACCTTCCAGTTCGCGGCGGGCCTTGGCTTCGAAAGCAATGCGTTCGAGGTAATGGCGACGGCGCTGCATCATCAGGCCAAGCAACAGCATCAATACCAGCAGCGTTGCGCCGCCGATGGCCACCACCGTGCGCACCGGGCGGTCGATCAAGGTACGCGGGGCAAGGATGCTGACATTCCAGCCGGTTTCGGCGATCTGCTGGGTCTGGGTCAGCCAGGCATTGGGATTAAGCTTCAGCGGTTTGGGCTCGCGGGTTGGGTAGGGTTGGATCGCAGTGATGGCTTTGCTTTCTTCCTCGTTCAACGGGCGGGTGGAGCGGAATCGCCACTCCGGTCGCGAGGTGAGAATCACCACGCCGTTGTGGTCGGTCAGCAGCAGTTGTTCCGGGGTTTTGCCCCAGAGGCTTTCGGTGTGGTCAAGATCGACCTTGACCACCAGCACACCAACGATTTTTTCGCCCTCGCGCACACCGGCGGCGAAGAAGTAACCGCGCTTGGCGGAGGTCGTGCCCAGGCCGAAAAAGCGCCCGAGCTTCCCGGCCATGGCTTCGCTGAAATACGGCCGGAAGGAAAAATTGCGCCCGACGAAACTGTCGTGCTTGTCCCAGTTGGAGGCGGCCAGGGTCTTGCCGGTCGCGTCCATCAGGTACATGACTTCGGCGCCGGTCTGGGTCGCAATGTTTTTCAGCAGGCGGTTGGCATTGCCTTGGGTGACGCCATCGTCCGGTGCACCGAGGACGGCGCGCAGGGCCGGCAGGTCGCCGAGGATCTGCGGCAACACTTCATAGCGGTGCAGGGTACCCAGCAGGTTGGCGACGTAGAGGTCGAGGGTCTGGCGATTCTGGCTGGCCAGCTCGCTGCGGTAATAACGCTCGGCGAGATGCTCCAGGGGCCACAGCAGCGGCGCCAGGCACAGTGCCAGCAGGGCGAGACTGCGCCAACGGGGTCTGGGGGGGAGAGTCGGTTTCATGAGCCGCATGCGTCTGTGGGTACAGGCGCATTATGCCTAGGCTTGTGCACCTTGGGTCAGGTGCATCTTGATCGGGGCGCTTCAGCCGGCCTTATCAGGCAAAGACGTCGGCGTCCTTGAAAAATACGCCGGCCTGATCTTTCGCCGACAGCTGCGGCGTGCCTTCCAGTTGCCAGTCGATGGCCAGGTCCGGATCGTCCCAGCGAATGCTGCGCTCGGCGGATGGCGTGTAGTAGTCGGTGGTTTTGTAAAGGAACTCGGCAAATTCGCTCAATACCACGAACCCGTGGGCGAAACCTTCCGGGACCCAGAGCTGACGATGATTGTCGGAAGACAGTCGCACGGCGACCCATTTACCGAAGTGCGCAGAGCTGCGGCGGATGTCCACGGCTACGTCCAGCACTTCACCGGCCGTGACGCGAACCAGTTTTCCCTGGGTATTTTCCAGTTGGTAATGCAGGCCGCGCAGCACGCCCTTCTGCGATCGGGAGTGATTGTCTTGAACGAATTCAGTGTCCAGTCCGGTGGCCTCCTTGAAGGCCCGGGCGTTGAAACTCTCGTAGAAGAAACCACGTTCGTCACCAAAGACCTTGGGTTCGAGGATCAGAACACCGGGCAGGTCGGTGGTCACTACATTCATGGTGGTTCTCCAGCGGTGTGCGTTTGATGGCCGCCATTCTTGCGCAAAGCGCCGACGGGGGCGAGTGTTCAAGTAAAAATCTACCGGCCTGTTCCAGCCCCTGTAAACGACGAGTACCGGCCCCGGGGGGTTGCGTATCACTCTGAGCAGTGGCGATATAGGCGCCTAATAAAATTTCAGGGGTCGTTGTATGTCGCTCGCCACGTTGATTCATCGCGCCAGTCTGCCCAGCCCGCAGGTGTCTGCGGAGCAAGCGCTAGAGCTGCTGGAAGAACATTACGGGCTCAGTGGCAGGTTGCAGGCCCTTGGCAGCCAGCAAGACCTGAACTACCGCGTCGACAGCGAGCGGGGACGTTTCGTCCTGAAAATCTGCCGTGGTGACTACTCGGTACTTGAGCTTGAGGCGCAGCATGCCGGGCTCAAGCACTTGGGCGAGCACCCCGATGTCCATGTGCCGCGTGTCATTGCGGCGAAAAACGGTGCAGACCTGCTGTCTCTGGACGTTGGCGGCCAGGCAGTGCACGTTCGTCTGCTCGATTACATCGAAGGCCAGCCGTTGACGAGCCTCAGCCATTTCAACCCGACGATGGTGTCCGGCTTCGGTCGTCTGTGCGGTGAAATGGACTTGGCCCTGGCGGACTTCGACCATCCGGGTCTGGTGCGAACCCTGCAGTGGGACGCCCGCCATGCTCACGCCCTGATCGCGCACTTGCTGCCGGTGATCAAGGATGAAGACCTGCGCAAACTGATCGTCGAAGCGTCCGGGCAAGCCGAGCGGCATTTGCAGCCACTGGAAGACAAACTGCCGGTGCAGGCCATTCACATGGACATCACCGACGACAACGTGGTGTGGCAGCGCGATGCGCAACGCCACTGGCAATTGCAAGGCGTGATCGACTTCGGCGACCTGGTGCGCACCTGGCGCATAACCGATCTGTCGGTGACCTGCGCTGCGCTGCTGCATCATGGCGAGGGCGATCCGTTCTGCATCTTGCCAGCGGTACAGGCGTATCACGCGGTCAATCCGTTGCAACACGAAGAGCTGCTGGCGCTGTGGCCGCTGATCGTTGCCCGCGCGGCGGTGCTGGTGCTCAGTGGCGAACAGCAGGTCAGCATCGATCCGGGCAATGCCTACAGCCGCGATAACCTGGTCCATGAATGGGAAATCTTCCGTGTGGCCACCTCGGTGCCGTTGGCGTTGATGGAGGCGGCGATCCTCACGGCCGTCGGCCAGAATCTTCCGGCCATCGGCAGTGAAGGCTTTGCGCCGCTGTTGCCGAACCTGGTGGGGCGTGAATTCGCCTTGATCGACCTGGGTGTGCTCAGCCCGCATTTCGAGGCCGGGAACTGGGAGCAGGAAGGCGTCGACCAGCGCCTGCTGGATGAAGCGGCCTCGGCACATGGCCTGGCGGCCAGTCGTTACGGGCAATACCGCCTGTCCCACACGCGCCCGGACAGCGCCATCGAGCCTGATACATGCCCGCTGCACGTCGAGTTGCGTGTGCCACAGGGCACGGCGGTCGAAGCGCCGTTTGCCGGGGTGGTACATCACCCGTCCACCGGCGTGCTGCAACTGGACGGCCCGCATTTGAGTGTGCGGCTCTGGGGTGTCACGCCGTCGCTGCACAGCGGCGCGGCACTGGTCAAAGGCCAGGTGCTGGGTTCGGTCAGCGGGCCGTTGATCGTGCAGTTGTGCCGTGGCGGGTCGATCAATGCACCGTTGTTCTGCACGCCATCGCGCGCCGCCGCCTGGCAGGCGCTGTGCCCATCGCCTGCGGCGCTGCTGGGGCTGGCTTGCGACGCGGAAGCAGAACTCGACGGAGCGACCTTGCTGGCCCGCCGCAACGCCAGTTTCGCCCGTACGCAAAAGCATTATTACGTCGACCCGCCGCGCATCGAGCGTGGCTGGCGCAACCATTTGATCGACATGCAGGGGCGTTCCTACCTCGACATGCTCAACAACGTTGCGGTATTGGGCCACGGTCACCCGCGCATGGCGGCGGTTGCCAGTCGCCAGTGGTCGTTGCTCAACACCAACTCGCGCTTCAACTACGCGGCCGTGGCCGAGTTCTCCGAACGTTTGCTGAAGCTGTCCCCCGACGGCATGGACCGTGTGTTCCTGGTCAACAGCGGTAGCGAGGCCAACGATCTGGCGATTCGCCTGGCGTGGGCCTACAGCGGCGGCCGCGACATGCTCAGCGTGCTGGAGGCCTACCACGGCTGGACGGTGGGTGCCGACTCGGTGTCGACCTCGATCGCCGACAACCCCAAGGCCTTGAGCAGCCGCCCGGACTGGGTGCACCCGGTGACCGCGCCAAACACCTATCGCGGTGAATTCCGTGGCCCCGACAGTGCGCCGGATTATGTGCGAAGCGTCGAGCACAACCTGGCGAAAATCGCCGGGCAGAAACGCCAACTGGCCGGCTTCATCTGCGAACCGGTGTACGGCAATGCCGGCGGTATTTCGCTGCCACCGGGCTATTTGCAGCAAGTCTATGCAATGGTTCGGGCCCAAGGCGGCGTGTGCATCGCCGACGAAGTGCAGGTCGGCTACGGGCGCATGGGCGATTTCTTCTGGGGCTTCGAAGAGCAGGGCGTGGTGCCGGACATCATCACCATGGCCAAGGGCATGGGTAACGGCCAGCCGCTGGGCGCGGTCATCACTCGCCGGGAAATCGCCGAGGCGCTGGAGGCCGAGGGTTACTTCTTCTCGTCCGCCGGTGGCAGCCCGGTCAGTTGCCAGGTCGGCATGGCCGTGCTGGATGTGATGGAAGAGGAAAAACTCTGGGAAAACGCCCAGGTCGTTGGCGGGCACTTCAAGAAGCGCCTCGAAGCGCTGATCGATATTCATCCGTTAGTGGGCGCGGTGCATGGTTCCGGTTTCTACCTGGGCGTCGAGCTGATCCGCAACCGCGAAACCCTGGAGCCGGCCACCGAAGAAACCACCGCGCTGTGCGATCGTTTGCGTGAACTGGGGATCTTCATGCAGCCGACCGGCGATTACCTGAACATCCTCAAGATCAAGCCGCCGATGGTCACTTCGCGCCAGAGCGTGGATTTCTTCGTGGACATGCTGTCGAAGGTGCTGGCGGAAGGCTTGTAAACCGATCCACTAATGAATGCGAGCCAATGTGGGAGCGGGCTTGCTCGCGAAGAGGGCGGTACATCCGAAGGATTTCTTGCGCCTGGGGTATCGTTTTCGCGAGCAAGCCCGCTCCCACATGAAGGGTGCTATTAATTCGATTGATATCGGCTTTTTATCGACAATTTTTGTAACTGTGGATTGATGGTGCTTTAAAAGCCGATATTTATCGGATATAAAGTCGCCACAGCCCACGGCGTTTACACATACGCTTCCATTTCTGTCAGGTATCAATGCCACTCCGGAGTCCTGAGCCATGACCACGTTGAACAGCACCCCTCGCGCCGACGGCTTCTACATGCCAGCCGAATGGGCACCCCAAACCCAGACCTGGATGATCTGGCCCGAGCGCCCGGACAACTGGCGCCTGGGTGGCAAACCGGCACAAGCCGCGCACGTGGCAGTGGCCAAGGCCATCGCCCGATTCGAACCGGTGACCGTGGCGGTTTCCGCCGGCCAGTACGAAAACGCCCGTGCCCGTCTGGACGTGCCGAATATTCGTGTGGTGGAAATGTCCAGCGACGACGCCTGGGTTCGCGACTCCGGTCCGACCTTCGTCATCAACAACAGTGGCGAAGTCCGTGGCGTGAACTGGGACTTCAATGCCTGGGGCGGTTTTGACGGCGGCCTGTATTCGCCGTGGAACCGTGACTCGCAGGTCGGCGGCAAGATCCTGGAGATCGAGCGCAGCCCGCGCTACTGCACCGAAGGCTTCGTGCTCGAGGGCGGCTCGATTCACGTCGACGGCGAAGGCACGCTGATCACCACCGAAGAATGCCTGCTCAACCGCAATCGCAACCCGCACATGAATCGAGCGGAAATCGAAGCGGTCCTGAGTGCGAACCTGGCTGTGGATAAAATCATCTGGCTGCCGGATGGCTTGTTCAACGACGAAACCGACGGTCATGTGGATAACTTCTGCTGCTATGTGCGTCCGGGCGAAGTGCTGCTGGCCTGGACCGATGATCCACAGGACCCGAACTACCCGCGCTGCCAGGCGGCGATGAAAGTGCTGCAAGACAGCACCGACGCCAAGGGTCGCCCATTTACGGTGCACAAGATGCCGATTCCGGGGCCGCTGTTTGCGACCGAGGAAGAATGTGCCGGTGTCGATCCGGTCGATGGAACCCAGGAACGTAACCCGACTGTTCGTCTGGCCGGTTCCTACGTGAACTTCCTGATCGTCAACGGCGGCATCATCGCGCCGAGCTTTGACGACCCGCAGGATGGCCCGGCCAAGGAAATCCTGCAGAACCTGTTCCCACAGCATGAAGTGGTGATGGTGCCTGGCCGCGAACTGTTACTGGGGGGCGGCAATATTCACTGCCTTACCCAGCAACAACCCGCGCCGCACAAGGAGTGAGTGAGGTTGTAACAGCTTGAGTTGATTGCGAAATTCCTCAGGCTGTCGATTAGCCCGCGGCATTGCACAGAGCCCGCAGCCCTTAAGGGCTGCGGGCTTTTATCCGTTTGGCCACACTTCAGAAACCTTGGCACAGCTCTTGTATCTCTACTGTTGTAACTCGGGGAGGGGGAGGACTTCGATGTTCTGTCATAAACCTTGGATAAGTTAGCCGCTCACAAACCGGGAGAGAGCGCGGAAATGAACGCCGAAGTGAATGTAGTGAGCGACAAGGCGTTGCATCCCCTGGCAGTCAATAGCGAATCGCTCCAGATTCTGGCGCACTGGTTCAAGTCCAATGGAATGCGTCAGATCAGCGAAACTGATCCGCGCCGGACGATGATCGAGCGTTACCCTGCTGGTTTATTCAGCGAAGCGGAACTGGATGCGTTGTGGGATGTAATGGAAGGATAAGAAGAACAACAACGGATTGATCAAAAAAAGCGCTGCCGGGATGGCGGCGCTTTTTTTTTTGCACGCAGATTCATGCAATCACCACTATCCCTTGTGGGAGCGGGCTTGCTCGCGAAGGCGCCGTGTCAGTCAGTATGAGTATCGACTGATCCACCGCTATCGCGAGCAAGTCGGATCGCCGCACCGCCGCTCCCACAGGTTTTGTGTCGTGGTCAGAAACTGTAAGTGCCTGTCACCACCAGGCTACGCGGTGCCCCCGGCTGGATCTGAAAGGCGCTGGTCGCCGACGAGTAATACGTCTTGTCGCTGATATTGTTCAGCGCTGCGCGCAAATCCCAATCCTTCTGACGGAAACCGGCCAACGCATCCCAGCGGCCATAACCCGGCAACACGGAGGTGTTGAGGTTGTCGGCATAGCGGTCGCCAACCAGGGTCAAGCCGGTTTCGGCGTACCAGCCCATTTCCGGTTTCCAGGTCAGGAACAGGCTGCCGTTGTGCTTGGCCACGTTGTTGATGCGCTTGCCTTCCAGGCCGTTGTTGTCCTTTTCGATGGTTGCGTCCTGCAGACCCACGCCACCGCGCATGTACCAGTTGCCGGCAATCCTGCCGGCGGCGGTCAGCTCGATCCCGCGAGAGCGTTGCAGCCCGGAAAGCAGGGTAATGGTCGGGTTGTTCGGGTCGCTGGTACGACGGTTGTAGAGCTCCAGCTCATAGATGGCCAGCGTGGTGCTCAGGCGATCGTCGAGCCAGTCACTCTTTACCCCGATTTCCTTCTGTTTGGTCAGCTCCGGGCTCAGGTCATTGCTGTTACCGGCCGCGCCCGGGGTGATGCCGATCAGGCCACCGCCGACCGGCGAGAACGTCTTGCTCCAGGAGGCGTAGAAGGAGTGGTTTTGCAGCGGCGTCCAGACCACGCCAACGCGAGGGCTGGTGCTATGGCTGTCACTGTCTTCGGAAATGTTGCGCACCTTGTTGGTCGACTCGATATCGAACGTGTCGTAACGCAGGCCGGTGAGCAATTGCCATTGATCGTTCAGGCGCAATTGATCCTGTACATACACCGCGCGGCTCTCAACCTCGGTGTGGGTGTTGCTCGACACCACCATGCGCCCGGTATGACGCAAATTGCGGTCGGGGCTGTACAGGTCCAGCGCCGGCACCGGTGAACTGCCCGGCCCGGAAGTGGCGGCGGTGTACAGCAACGGGTCGCGGCGCTGGCTGCCGATTTCGATGCCGGTGAGCAAGCGGTGCTCCAGGCCGAAGGTATCGAAACCACCTTCGAGCTCGACGTTGTTGTAGACGTTGCGGGTGTTCAGGTCCTGCTGCCAGTGCTGGCGTGTGACCTTGTTGGTGGCCGGGACATAGCCGGACAGGTAGGTATTGTCGAAATCGCTGTCGAGCTTGAACACACCCAGGGTCTGGCGCAGTTGCCAGTTGTCGCTCAGTTCATAGGTGAGTTTCGAGCGCAGGGACTGCGCCTTGTCGTCGATGAAATCGTTTTCGCCGCCGTAGGTCGTATCGCGTCCCACGTCTGCCGGGCGACCGTTGACACCGGGGATGCCACGATCCGGCGTGCGGTTGTAGCGGCTGTATTCGTACTGCACCAACCAGTTCAGATCGGGTGTCAGTTGCCAGCTCATCGAGGGCGCAAACAACTGGCGATTGCCACTCACGCCATCGCGGAAGCTGTTCTCGTCCATGTTGCCCATGTTCAGGCGCAGGCTGATGTTCTCGGAAGGGTCGGTGCTGAGGTCGGCATACAGGCTGCGCAAGTCCTCGCTGCCGCCCTGGGCTTCAATGGTCGAGCGGTGACCGAACTCAGGCAGTTTGCTCACCCGGTTGACGATGCCGCCCTGGCTGCCACGGCCATACAGCACGGCGGCGGGGCCTTTCAAAACGTCGATGCGTTCGATGTTGTGCAAGTCGCGCACGTATTGGCTGTCGTCGCGGATGCCATCGAGATAGAAGTCGTTGCTGGCGTCGAAACCGCGGATGCGCAGGCTGTCGAAGCGTGTGTCGGCGCCGCTGCTGACGTTGGGGATGCCACTGAGCGCCGTGCCCAGATCGTTGGTGCCGTAATCCACCACGTTCGAGGTTTTGATCGAGTCGATGGCTTGTGGCACGTAGCGCACCGGTGTGGCGGTCCGGGTCGCCGTGCTGGTTTGGGTCACGCGCGGGTCGTCGGCTTCAGCTTCGGCGCTGATCGATGTGGCGGGTAAGGTGGTCGGTGCAGCGTAGGAAAAACCGGCAGACAACAAGGCAGAAAGCCCAAGGCTGCAGGGCGCAAGGCGAAAAGGGGCAGGCATTGAAAAGCGCATCCGTAGGATTTTTTGGTTGAAGCGTGTAAGAGGTGCGAATAGTAATGCTTGCCATTTACTGCTGTTAGTTGTAATTGAGATATATTATCATTTGATTGTTTCGAATTGTGTCTGAATTGATGCAGAGGATTTACGCAACCATTCGACCGATTCAAGCAACAGACTGAAAGCCAATCCGGCGTTTTTCCGAGGCCGCTGCGGCACTAATCTGCCGACATCGAATTTTCCTGAATTTCTGTCGGAGCTTTTCCATGATCCTGCATTACATCTACGACCCATTGTGCGGTTGGTGCTACGGCGCCAAACCGCTGGTGCAGGCCGCCCAGGCTGTGCTGCCCGTGATCGCCCGCGGCGGCGGCATGATGACGGGGGCCAATCGGCAAAAGGTATCGCCACAACTGCGCAGTTACGTCATGCCCCATGACCGGCGCATTGCCGAATACAGCGGGCAGCCGTTCGGTGAGGCCTATTTCGAAGGATTGCTGCGTGATCACACTGCGTTGTTCGACTCGGCTCCACCCATCGCTGCGGTGCTGGCTGCCGAGCAAATGGAAGGTCGCGGGCTGGAGTTGTTGGGGTGTTTGCAAAGTGCTCACTACGTGGAGGGGCGCCGCATCGCCGACGAGTCGGTACTGTTTGAACTGGCCCACGGCATGGGACTGGACCGTCAAGCCTTCGAAAGAGCCTTCAAGGCGGTCGACACCGAAGGCCATATTAGGAACAGCCGGGCTTTCCTGGCCAAGGTGGGCGGGCAGGGTTTTCCGACCCTGGTGCTTGAGGACAATGACCAATTCACCCTGATCGATATCGGGCCATGGCTGGGAAAACCCCAGGCATTTGCGCAGTGGCTGAGTCAGTCGCTGCCCGAGCAGGGGGCATTCATTCCTGTAGCAGCCTGTGGCCTTGAAGGTTGCACCGATTGAATATTCCTGCCACGTAAAGCAGTTTCTTAGACGATTTTTACCTATTTGTAGATGTTTCATGAAATTGACACATCATTGAGGGCGCGGCTACGATTCGGCCCAACGCCTGTGGCCGACCGCCACGACTCAAAAACAATAAAAGGCCCGCCGCGAGCAATCGTGGGCGGGCCTTTTTGTTTTCGCATTGAAACAAGAGCGCGATAGCGCCGTTCCGGCCGTTCGACACAGCGCGTATCAACCGAATCAAGGAAAAAAACAAAATGTTGAACAAGCGAATCAGCCTGATCGCTCTGGGGATGTTGAGCGCTACACAGGCCATGGCGAACGACCAGGCCGAATCCAAGGGTTTTGTTGAAGACAGCAGCCTCAAAGTGCTGCTGCGCAATGCCTACATCAATCGTGACTTCAAAGACGGCAACCCGGATAAATCCGAGTGGGGCCAGGCGGCCATCGGCACGTTCTCGTCCGGCTTCACCCAAGGCACCGTGGGTGTGGGTGTGGACGCTTTCGGGCTGTACGCACTGAACCTGGAACGCAGCGAAGACCGTAGCGGCGCGCAAGGCATCGACTTTTTCAAAAAGGGCGACAGCGGTCAGCCGGCTGACGACCTGTCCAAAGGCGGCGCGGCGATCAAATTCCGCCTGTCCAGCACCACCCTGACCTACGGCGACCAGATGCCGGCCCTGCCGGTGCTGAACTACGACAACTCGCGCCTGCTGCCGGAAAGCTACACAGGTACCTTGATCACCTCCAGGGAAATCAAAGGCCTGCAACTGGACGCCGGGCGCTTCACCGCCGAATCGCGCAAAAGTGCTGAAGGTCGTGACAGCGGTGGCTTGAAGTCGATCAATGTATTGGGCGGTAGCTACCAATTCACCGAGCAATTCAAGGCTGCGCTGTATGCTTCCGACGTCGAAGACGTGCTGAAGAAACAATACGTGAACGCCAACTACGTGTTCCCGATCGACAAGGATCAGTCCCTGACCCTGGACTTCAACGGCTACCGCACCAAGCTGGAAGATTCCTACGTTCGCGAAAACGGTATCACCGGCGACGACAACAAGATCTGGAGCCTGGCCGCCACCTTCATCACCGGCCCGCACTCGTTCACCCTCGCGCACCAGCGCAGCACCGGCGACAGCAACCTGGGCTACGCCTATGGCGGCTACCAGAAAGATCAAGGCCGCGTCGGCGACGGTGGCAACACCATCTACCTGGCGAACTCCTACTGGTCCGACTTCAACGCCGAAGACGAACGCAGCTGGCAAGTCGGCTACGGCCTGGACTTCAGCACCTTCGGTGTACCCGGCCTGAGCTACAACGTGGCCTACGTGCGCGGTGACAACATCACCACCTCCACCAGCGAAGGCGGCACCGAGCGCGAAATCTTCAACCAGTTCAAATACGTCGTACAAAGCGGCCCGGCCAAAGACCTCAGCGTCAAATTGCGCAGCTCGGTCCTGCGCGTGTCGCAGAAGTCGAGCGAGTACAACGTCAGCGGCAACGAGGTGCGTGTGTTCGTGGATTACCCGATCAACATCTTCTGATGATCGGTTGCGGCATCTAGGCCTGATCAAAGGCTGAGAAAGAAAAAGCCCCGACTGGTTCGGGGCTTTTTTTAAAAAACGCTGAAACCAAAGACTGATTGCCCTTATCCATTCTGACACCTAGAATTCACGCTATACGCCAATGACGCATAGCAGGGACTGCATGATCTTCATCGAGACGCCGATTTTTACCGCTGACCTTCCAGGTCATCTCGGCGATCACGAATATGGAGAGTTTCAGCAGTATCTCGCCGAGCATCCCGAGGCTGGTGCTTTGATAGAGGGTACCGGCGGGCTTAGAAAAATCCGCTGGTCCGCGCATGGCAGGGGCAAAAGCGGTGGCGTAAGGGTGATCTACTATCACGTAACCTCTGCTTTTCAGATACGTTTGCTACTGATTTACCGCAAAGGGATTCAAGATTCCCTTTCGGATAGAGAAAAAGCAGTTCTTTGTGCCATCAATAAAGGATGGAAATAATGGAGAAAAATCTCTTCGATCGTCTTGTTGAAAGCATGACGCAGATGGATGAGATCGACCGTGGTGAGCGGCAGCCATCGCGTGAATTCCATGTCGATGCTGCACAGGTCAAAAAAATTCGCCTCGCAACGGGACTTTCCCAGGTAGCGTTTGCCAAGCGAATTGATGTTCCCGTGGGAACATTGCGTAATTGGGAGCAGGGACGTCGTGATCCTGAGGGACCTGCCCGTGCACTGTTGCGAGCGATTCATAACGACCCGGAGCATGTACTTGCAGCGTTGGGCTGCTGATCAGTCGATTTCAGCGTTTTCTGTCCCCTTCACAAAAAAGCGCAGCTACTTCAGGCTGCGTTTTTTGTTGGATGGCGGACCGCATTGATCTGGACGTTTCCGAGATGAGTCTTACAGCCTTGTCTTTCCAGGTAGAGGGTGTACTGAGGTTTGTGTAAACGGTCATTAGGCGCACACTGCCTTTCCCAAGGAGTTTCAATGACCGAGCCAAAGCGCACCAAACGAGTCAAACCCGACCCTGAGCTGGTGAGGCTGGCCGACAGTCTGTTGGCCAATTACCGAAAGCCTGAGGATTTGATCGGCGAAAATGGCTTGCTTAAGCAGCTCACCAAGATGCTTGTCGAGCGCGCCCTGGAAGCTGAAATGACCGAACACCTGGGTCATGACAAAAGCGCAGCGGTGACCAATGCAGAAGGAAATGCACGCAACGGCCATAGCGGCAAGACGCTCAAGGGCGATTTTGGCGAGCTACCGCTGGAGATTCCCCGTGACCGTCAGGGTATGTTCGAGCCCCAGCTGATTTCCAAGCACCAGACACGCTGGACCGGCTTCGATGACAAGGTGATTTCACTCTACGCCCGTGGAATGACTGTTCGGGAAATCCAGGGACATCTGGAGGAAATGTATGGAACCGAGGTCTCTCCCAGCCTCATCTCGGCGATCACCGACGCGGTCAGTGAAGAGGTCAAGGTCTGGCAGTCGCGCCCTCTGGACGAGCTCTACCCGATCCTTTACCTCGATTGCATTCACGTCAAAGTGCGCGACAGTGGCGCAGTCAGAACCAAAGCGGTTTACCTGGCCATTGGCGTCAACATGGACGGTCGCAAAGAGGTGTTAGGGCTGTGGATCGCCCAGACGGAAGGCGCCAAGTTCTGGCTGCAAGTCGTTACAGAGCTTAAAACCCGCGGGGTAAAGGACATTTTCATTGCCTGCGTGGATGGGCTCAAGGGCTTCCCTGAAGCCATCGAAGTGGTCTATCCGCAAGCATCGGTTCAACTGTGCATCGTGCACATGGTGCGCAACAGTCTGAAGTTCGTGTCCTACAAGTATCAGCGCGAGGCCGCCGCTGACCTCAAACTCATCTACCGCTCGACGACCGTTGAAATGGCCGAGCAAAAGCTGACCGACTTCGAGGCCAAGTGGGATGATCGATACCCTCTGATCAGCCAGTCATGGCGCAAAAACTGGGCGAGAGTCATCCCCTGTTCGATTATCCACCGGAGATCCGCAGGGTGATTTACACCACCAACGCCATCGAGTCGATCAACATGAGCTTGCGCAAGGTCACCAAAAGCAGAGCCTAATTCCCGACTGACGATGCGGTAATGAAGCTCTTTTATCTGGCGCTGAACAACATCAGCAAGAAGTGGACAATGCCAATCAGGGACTGGGCGGGGGCCTTGAACAGGTTCAGTATCCAGTTCGAAGACAGGCTTTTGCAGGATTAACAGCAACCCCGTTTACACAGAATTCAGTACACCCCTCCAGGTATGCCCAACTCATTACACCACGTAACGAATGTAGTTCCCGCCCCCACCTTTATCCCTTCCAGCAAACTCCCTAAATTGAACTCCAACGCCTGTCCCATCATCCCGACGGAAGGTCACTGGAGTTTCCCTCATGCCTTTCGTAAGCGTACGCATCACCCGCGATGGCGTTACCACTGAGCAGAAAGCTCAGGTGATTGCCGAGATCACTGAAACACTGGAACGCGTCCTCAACAAACGCCCTGACCTGACCCACATCGTGATCGAGGAAGTCGACACCGATAACTGGGGTTACGCCGGAATCACCACCACCCAGTACCGCAAACCTGGCCGAGGCGGAGGGGCAGTCATGACGTCCTCCGTCACCATCGATTTCATCTCCGATGTGGTGTGCCCCTGGTGCGCACTGGGGGCGACGGCGCTGGAGCAAGCGATCGAGAACGTGGCCGGGAAATCTCGGTCGAGCTGACCTACAAGCCGTTCGAGTTGAACCCGGATATGCCGGCCGAAGGTGAGCAAGCGGTCGAGCACTTGATGCGCAAGTACGGGAGAACGGCCGCCGACGTCGCCGCCGGCAAGGCCATGCAGATCGCTCGCGGCGAGGCCATCGGCTTCAAATTCGATCTGGAGAAGCGCACGCACTTCTACAACACCTTCGATGCACACCGTTTGTTGCTGTGGGCGTTGCAGGAAGGGCGGCAGGTCGAGCTGAAGAAGGTGCTGCTACAGGCCTACTTCAGCGAAGGCCAGAACCCGAGCGATCAGTCGACACTGGTGCGTCTGGCGACTGAAGCGGGGCTGGATGGGGCAAGTGCACAAGAGGTGCTGGCGTCCGGCGCGTTCGCAGAAGAGGTGCGAGAACTTGAAGCGTACTACCGGCAGCGCGGCATCAATTCGGTTCCGGCCATGGTGCTGAACGGTCGCCACTTGGTGTCCGGTTCGCAATCGGTCGAGTACTACGAACAGATGTTGCGACAAATGGCCAAGGCACCGGCCGAAGCCTGATCACAGATTTTCTACCCCACTTTTTATTGTCAGAGGTCTTCATCATGAGCATTTCGAAAAAAGTCATCGTAATCACCGGCGCATCCCAGGGCCTTGGCGACGGTATGGTCAAAGCCTTTCGTGAACTCGGCTACCGCATCGTCGCCACTTCGCGCTCGATCAAGCCGTCCACCGATCCGGACATTCTCACCGTAGCCGGCGACATCGGCGAGCCGGAAACCGCCCAGCGTGTGATCCGTGAAGCGATTTCCCGTTTCGGTCGCATCGATACCCTGGTCAACAACGCCGGGATCTTCATCGCCAAGCCGTTCACCGCGTACACCGCAGAAGACTACGCCAATGTGTTGTCGGTGAACGTCAATGGCTTCTTCTATATCACCCAACTCGCCATCGCCGAGATGGAAAAACAGGGCAGCGGCCACGTCGTCAATATCACCACCAGCCTGGTGGACCACGCCATCGACGGCGTGCCATCGGTATTGGCATCGCTGACCAAGGGCGGCCTTAACGCGGCAACCAAATCCCTGGCCATCGAATACGCCAAGCGCGGGATTCGGGTGAACGCGGTCAGCCCAGGCATCATCAAGACCCCGATGCACGGCGAAGAAACCCACGCAGCGCTGGGCAACCTGCACCCGGTCGGGCACATGGGCGAGATCGATGATATTGCGCAAGCGGTCGTGTATCTGGACGGCGCCAAGTTCGTCACTGGCGAAATCCTGCACGTGGACGGTGGTCAGAGCGCGGGTCACTAAAAGCGCTTTGCCAAACCCCGGAAACAACAAAGCCCTCGTATTGCTACGAGGGCTTTGTTTTGTATGGTGCGGCATCAGGAATCGACCCCGGGGCCTACTGATTACAAGACCGTTGCTGCCTGCGCGCGCGTGCTTGGCAGCTTCGCCAACACCCGCCCACGACTGGAAAAGCACGATGAATCAATTCGCCATCCTCTACGAGGAGCGCTTCACCAGACCGTACATCTAGATTATGATCGCGCTGCCGCCTGACCGTAATCCTCTATACAACGGGCCATTCCCCCGATCGCTACCCGATTCTACCTCGTTTGGCAGCAAATGCCGCGTTGGGCCTCCCGCACTGGCACCAATTATCCCAAGCGTATTGCGAATAATAGAAAAGATGATCTTTATAAGAAATAATAAGCTTTTCTCCTGCTTATACTTGCTGGCAGTCGTCATAACCATCGGCGTGGTGTACTCACTGGGCTTCCGGGAAGCGGCAAGCCAGATTGCGACCCAGCCCGAGCGCCTGAGAAACTTCACGTTCCCCATCTGGGAGCAACACGCTTTTTCGCAGCACGGTTTCCTCGTCTTCTATTCGATGGAGGACTACGCAAATAAGATCGCGTATTCCAACCACGCCACGGCTTATCTGTTCTACATGTACGCCCTCTATAAAGTGGAAATGTATGTGTCGGCATTACCGATGAGAGTGACAGGGGCTTTCCTGAACATCATTTCGCTGGCAGGCGTTACGTTCTTTTTTCTGTCCCGTCTGGTGGAAAAGCGCCTGGCATTCGGTCAGGGACTGTTGATTCTGTTATCGGTCGTATTCATGGTGTCGATGCCGGGATTCTGGATTTCTTCGGCCAGATTCAACGTCGACAATACGTTCCCATTGATATTTGCGTTCCAGGCGCTGGCTGCATTCTTGATCTGGAAAAATCGGGAACGGTCCGGAGCGGTCATGACAGTGATCGTTTTGTTTGCCGTGTTTTCTCCGATCTCGGCGGCGTTGCTGGGCGCCGCCTTGCTGGTTTGGGCATGCCGCAGCGACGGTCTCGACAGACGGATGTGTCGTCTGGCATTGGTCGCCCTCGTTGCGGCCGTTGCCTTCTATCTGCCGTCCCCACTGATATCGAAGGCACTGGGCTTCACCTCGTCCAACAGCGGCTGGCTGTTTCGCGCTGGCCTGGATGGCGACACCACTTATTTCACCAACATCGTGAAGTCGGTACTTGTTCCGCAGTTCCCGCGGCCATTTCCGACCATTGCCGTGCCGATCCTGTTCCTGGTAGCCCAGTTGGCCTGTTTCCGCATGATCAAACGGCGTGAACCTGCCGGCGTCGCGGCACCGGCGGGGACCTCTCCGTTGGCCGGCATCCGCATGTTCTACTTCCTGCTTTTTTCGCAATACGTGATGACCAGCCTGCTGTGGCCGCAGGCCGTTGCCATTCATCCGTACCTGTATGACTACCTGCTGATGGCACCGGTTTTCGTCGCGATTGTTCTGACTTTTGCGTACAAACCTTCACCGGCTGCGTTGCGTTTCTGGGCACTGGCGCTGTTGTTCTGCATTTCCTTCCATCTCCAGCAGGTCGCGCAGGCAAAATGCCAGGGGTGTTACTACCCGGGCGCCTGGGACGCGAGTATCAAGCAGCCATGAAGACCGTCGCCATTCTCCAGTCGAACTACATACCCTGGAAGGGCTATTTCGACATGATCGCTGTCGTCGATGAGTTCATCCTCTACGACGACATGCAGTTCACCAAGAATGACTGGCGCAATCGCAACCTGATCAAGACACCGCAAGGCGTCCAGTGGCTCAGCGTGCCTGTCGGGCAAGGCATCAGTCGCCGCATTCGCGATGTCGAACTGGCGCCGGCCTGGCAAGCCAAGCACTGGAAAACGTTGCAGAGCAACTATCGGCGAGCGCCTTTCTTCGATGAGGTCGCCCAGTGGCTCGAGCCGCTCTATCTGGTGGAGACCCACACGGGCCTGTCGCCGATGAACCGGAAGTTCATGGAAGCGATTTGCCGATACATCGGTATTGAAACCCGCATTACGAATTGCTGGGACTATATGTCTACCGGCGACAAAACCCGGACTGCCCGCCTGGTGGACCTTTGTCAGCAGGCCGGTGCGACGCATTACCTGTCGGGGCCGGCGGCAAAGGACTACATCGAGGCGCCGCTGTTCGACGCCGCTGGCATTGCGCTGCAATGGTTCGATTACGCCGGCTTCCCCGAGTATCCGCAACTCTGGGGGGAATTCACCCATGGCGTCACCGTCCTGGATCTGCTGTTCAATTGCGGCAAAGACGCGCACCGTTACATGAGGCATGTCAAAGCATGAAGCTGTCCATTGTCGCCACGCTTTTCCGCTCGGCCAAGTTCGTCGAGGAGTTCCATCTCCGTGCAAGCCAGGCGGCACAACAACTGGTCGGAGACGATTACGAGATCGTACTGGTCAACGACGGCTCACCGGATTCAAGCCTGGAACTGGCCGTCCAGTTGAGCGAAGCCGATCACCACGTGGTGGTCGTCGATCTCTCGCGCAACTTCGGCCACCACAAGGCCATGATGACGGGCCTGCGACATGCCTGCGGTGAACGTGTCTTCCTGCTCGATAGCGACCTGGAGGAAGATCCGGCATGGTTGCTCTCGTTCAGCGAGCAGATGGAGCGCGAAAAGGCCGATGTGGTCTACGGTGTCCAGCAGCAGCGAAAAGGCAAGCACTTCGAGCGCTGGACCGGGCAGGTGTTCTACAAACTCTTCCGTTTCCTCAGCGGGCTGGATATGCCCGACAATATCGTCGTCGCCAGGCTGATGTCGCGCCGCTATGTGGACGCGCTGATTCAGCACGACGAACGCGAGTTGTTCATGGCGGGTCTGTGGGTCATCACCGGCTTCGATCAGCGTGCGCAGGCCATCGTCAAGCGCAGTCGTGACGAGACGACTTACACGCTGGGAAAGAAAGTGGCGCAACTGGTCAATTCGATTACTGCCTTCAGCAGTGCACCGCTGGTGGGAATCTTCGGCGTGGGCTGCGCGATCTTCCTGCTGTCGGCCGCCTACACGAGCTTTCTCGTCGTCAACTGGCTGCTCCTGGCGAACCCACCCAGCGGCTATACGTCGCTGATGGCTTCGATCTGGCTGCTCGGCGGCCTGATCATCGCATTCGTCGGCGTGGTCGGGATTTATCTCGCCAAGATCTACTCCGAAGTCAAACAGAGGCCCTACACTATCGTCCGGAACGTCTACCGTCAGGCTGAGGCGCGGAGCATCGAATGAAAAAACTCATTATTTTTGGTCTCACCGACGCCGCCGAGCTCGCACTTTATTATTTTTCCAACGACTCCGACTATCAGGTCGAGGCGTTTGCCGTCGATCCCGCCTACATGCCGGCCAACAAGAGCTTCAAGGGATTTCCGGTGGTGGCATTCGATGAAGTCACCCAGATCTACCCACCAGACCGGTATGTCTTTTTCGTCGCGCTCGGCTATTCCAAGCTCAACCAGATCCGCAAGGAAAAATATCTTGCGGTCAAGGCGCTGGGCTACGAAATGGTCAGCTACATCAGTTCGCGAGCCTCGGTGCTGACAGAGGACATCGGCGAGAACTGCTTCATCCTGGAAGACAATACCGTTCAGCCCTTCGTGCGCATCGGCAACAACGTGACCATGTGGAGCGGCAATCATGTCGGACATCATTCGCGTATCGAGGACCACTGTTTCCTGGCCTCGCACATCGTCGTATCCGGCCGTGTGACGATCGGGGAAAGCTGTTTTCTCGGCGTCAACGCGACCCTTCGCGATCACGTCACCATCGGCGAGAAATGCATCATCGGCGCCGGCGCCCTGATTCTTGGAGATGCTGCTGCCGAAGGCGTGTACGTCGGACAAGCCACCGAACGGTCGCGCGTGCCGAGTACCCGCGTCAGGAACATCTGAAGAACCTCATAATTGGCCTGAAGAAATCCCATGTGGAAAAAACTAGGAAAGATATTCTGCGCAGAAGGGCAGAGCGATTGGTTGTATTCTCACGCGATGATTCCTATTGCCGAGCAGGTGAACGGCGACCTGTATCGCATCTATTTCTCATCGCGTGACAAGACTAATCGCGGACACGGCGGCTTCCTCGAGATCGACATGCGGGACCCGACCAAGGTCTTGCGCGTCCATCCGGATCCGGTCCTCGAACCGGGCGACCTCGGATGTTTCGACGACAGTGGCGCCTTGCCCAATTCGATCGTCAACGTTGGTGGCCGCAAGCTGCTGTACTACACCGGGATCAACCTGGGCGTGACGGTGAAGATCCGCAATTCCATCGGCCTGGCCGAATGGAACGAGGCCACCCAGCGCTTCGAGAGGCTGTTCCGCGGCCCCGTCATCGACCGCACCCGCGATCTTCCTCACTTCGTCGCAACTCCCGAGGTGCAGTTCGAGGCCGGACGATTCAGGGCCTGGTTCACCTCCTGTGTGCGATGGGAGCAAGGCCCGTCGGAAGCGAAGCACTTCTATCATCTCGAGTATGCTGAGTCCGCCGACGGGATCAAGTGGGAGCGCAACGGCACCGTTGCCATCGGGTTCCGTGACGAACACGAGTACGCCCTGGGTGTGCCGCGCGTGCTCAAGGATGCGGACATGTACCGGATGTGGTTCTGCTCCAGGGCCACGAAGGACTGCCCCACCTACCGGATCCGCTACGCGACCTCGTCCGATGGCGTGCAATGGACGCGACACGATGAGCAGGTGGGAATCGACGTATCGGAATCGGGTTGGGACTCGGAGATGATCTGTTACCCGTTCGTCTTCGATCATGCCGGTCGGCGCTACATGCTTTATAACGGCAACGGCTATGGCAAGACGGGTTTCGGGATTGCCGTCTGGGGAGATGAGTGATTCTAATGCAGCGCTGGCGGCCCGTGATCAGGCCCATTCTCCGTTACGCAGTCGTCGGCGTCGCCTGCAATGCCATCGGTTATACGGCCTACCTGGCATTGACGTGGCTGGGCATCCCATTCAAGCTGGCCATGAGCTTTCTGTACGTGCTTGGCATCTGCATCAGCTTCCTGGGCAACCGCAACTGGGCGTTCGAGCATCGCGGCAACGTCGTGGGGACGGCGTGGCGCTTCGGTCTGGCGCACGCAGCCGGCTATTTGCTCAACCTGGCCTTGCTGACTGTGTTGGTCGACAAGCTGGGATATCCTCATCAGTGGGTCCAGGCCGCTGCCATTTTCGTTGTAGGAGGTTTCTTGTTCGTCCTCTTCAAGCTATTCGTCTTTCGTCATGACCAACCGCATGGGAACCAGGCGTGAAGATCTGTTCTGAATGCGAGACGCCGTACGCCTCGGAGCAATGGGCATGCGTCCAGTGTGGACATCAGGTGGCTCGAAAGAACGGTTTTGCCGCGTTTGCGCCAGAACTCGAGGACAAGCAGGAGGGTTTCAAGGCCGACTTCTACGAGACCTATGCGCATCTTGAAAGCGACCATTTCTGGTTCCGGGCGCGTGGCAGGTTGATTACATGGGCGCTGACGAAATATGCGCCGCGCATGCGTTCATTTTTGGAAATCGGGTGCGGTACCGGCTTCATTCTAAGTCGGGTCGCCGCGGCGTTTCCGAAGGCCAGGTTGCTTGGCAGCGAGATGTTCTCGACCGGGCTGAAGTTTGCCTCCTCTCGCTTGCCCGGTGCGGAGTTCGTGCAGATGGATGCGCGCGCTATCCCTTACATCGACGAGTTCGAAGCGATTGGCGCGTTCGATGTCATCGAGCACATCGAGGCGGATACCGTAGTGCTCCAGCAGATGCACCGTGCCCTGAAGCCCGGGGGAATCATGCTGTTGACCGTGCCCCAGCATCAGTGGCTGTGGAGTCAGGTGGATGAATATTCCTGCCACGTGCGGCGCTACGATGCCGCCGACCTGCATCGCAAGGTGGA
The DNA here is from genome assembly GCF_034541995.1 of Pseudomonas sp. BIC9C. NCBI lineage: Bacteria > Pseudomonadati > Pseudomonadota > Gammaproteobacteria > Pseudomonadales > Pseudomonadaceae > Pseudomonas > Pseudomonas sp. BIC9C. Next base: position 79,429 of record NZ_JAWDGM010000007.1, on the reverse strand, counting down.
AGAGGCGGGGTTTTGCGTCGTGCGCAGCACATCGTTCGTCTCGTTACTGCTGCCGGCGATGATGATTTCACGCGGTGCCAAGAAGCAACAGCGGGGCGATACGAGCGAGACCGCCGAATTAGCGGTACCCAAGGCGCTCAATGTGCTGTTTGGTTTCGTGATGTGGCTGGAGTGTTTGCTCATCAAGGTGGGAGTGGGTTTTCCGGTCGGTGCTTCCAGGCTGCTTGTCGCCCGGAAAAAGAGTTGATGCCCCCCCACTTTGCATGACGACGTGAGTCTAGTTCGACCCGATTATAATTTGCGTGCGAAGGCTCAAATGATGGAAGACAAAACGATCCAGTTCAATCGCCCCTACATGACGGGAAAGAACTTTATTACATCGCTGAGGCCAAGTTCGGCAACATCCTCGCCGGCGATGGCCCGTTCACCAAGCGGTGCCATGAGTGGATGACCGAACGTACCGGTTCGAGCAAGGCCTTGCTGACCCACTCGTGCACGGCGGCGCTGGAAATGTCCGCGTTGTTGTTGGACATCCAGTCGGGCGACGAGGTCATCATGCCCTCGTTCACGTTCGTTTCCACGGCCAATGCCTTCGTTTTGCGCGGCGGCGTTCCCGTGTTCGTCGATATCCGTCCGGATACCCTGAACCTGGATGAGACGCTGATCGAGGCGGCCATCACGCCGCGCACCAAGGCAATCGTGCCGGTTCATTATGCGGGCGTGAGTTGCGAGATGGATACGATCATGGAGATCGCCCGGCGTCACAACCTGAAGGTGGTCGAGGATGCGGCGCAGGGGGTCATGGCCGCTTACAAGGGCCGGGCTCTGGGCAGTATCGGGGACTTCGGCGCCTTCAGCTTTCATGAGACCAAGAACGTCATTTCGGGCGAGGGCGGCGCATTGCTCGTCAATGATCCTGCGTATGTGTTGCGCGCAGAAATCATCCGCGAAAAAGGCACTGACCGTAGCCGTTTCTTCCGCGGCGAGGTCGACAAATACACTTGGCAGGAAGTCGGGTCGTCATTCCTTCCAGGGGACGTGACTGCCGCGTTTCTCTGGGCGCAGTTGGAAGAGGCCGAACACATCACGCAGGCGCGGCTTGCCATCTGGCAGCGGTATCACGAATTGCTGGCGCCGCTGGAAACCAGCGGGGCATTGCGCCGCCCTATCGTGCCGGCCGACTGCCAGCACAACGCGCACATGTACTACGTGCTGCTGCCCGCAGACGTGCCGCGACAACCGGTGCTCGATGGTCTCAAGCGAGAGGGAATCAATTCGGTCTTCCATTACGTGCCCCTGCACTCCTCGCCGGCTGGCCAGCGTTACGGCCGTGTCCATGGCGCCATGGACAACACGGTGAGCCTCTCGGAACGCTTGCTGCGACTGCCGCTGTGGATAGGTATGTCGGTCGAGCAGCAGGAACGTGTGGTGGAAGTCTTGCGGGACGAACTGTGTCGCTGATTCGACAAGCACTCTTGCCGGAGTTCGGCACGATCCCGAGTCCGAGTTTTATCGCAGCAGCTTTCGGCTCGGCGCGTTCTTTGTAGCCCAAGAAGGCCAAGCACTCCGCCAGCGTGCGTGCTTGTCCCGTGGGAAACCGCCTCGGGCATGTTGGTGCATCGTTTGACTGAAGGACAGGCCAGCGATACGACCGACTTCCTGCTGAATTTGTGCCACGAGTGGCCATTTCAGGTAGATCAAATCACAATCGTATCCACCGAAAGCGAGCGCTTTCCAGGTCTGCCGGGTAGAAATATGGGGGGGACTACACAAATCTCTACATAGTTCGATCGCCCAAGAGTTCAAACATCGGTGGACCAAGCCACCTCGACTAGGTAAGCAGGCTGCTGAACGGGCCGCCCCCAATCAGTCCCCCCGTGCTGACGTTTGAAACATCCCCCCGCCGAAGCAAGATCATCTTGCTGCCACCACGAAATATGGCGCATAGCCCTAACAGCATTAAAACGGTCATTCGATCCTGGATCACCAGTCACAATACGCGCCGGCGTTGGCCGATACCAAAATGGACGTCGTGACTTGAAAATCACCCCGTGAACCTAGCTGTGGATTCAACCGGTCCCGAGTGGCCGCAATCCAAAGCCAATTGCAGTCACTCCGGCGTCATCAGTACCGCAAGCGTCATCTTGATGAATTCCTCATTCTTGTCGACGGCTTCCAGGGCGCCGCGCACGTTGTCGGCGACCTCGGCCGAACCGCGCTGTTCGACCCAGTTCGAAAGCTCCATGATGGCGGCTTCGAGGGCCAGTTGGTTTTCGTTCAGTTTGAACAGCAGGGAGGGGGCAGATCTGAGTTTGGCATGGTGTTTCCTCCACGAAGAGGAAAGGGTAGCAGGAGGTTGGCTGGTGAGTCTGAAGCGAGTTTCGGCTTCATTGCGCCAGATGGGGGAGTCCTATCGGCGTAAAACAAGCGCGGGAGCCCGCCCAGCAGTGCAGCGAGGTGTCAGTCAAAAAGGCTGCCGCCAGCTCCAATCAACTGAGAAACTATGACCAAATCGGGTATGAAACCCCAGAAACAAAAAAGGCCCACCTTTCGGTGAGCCTAATTCGTTGTTCTATATGGTGGCACCAAGAGTCGAATCGCATTATTATTTTTTTAAAAATCAATGATTTAACATAATGGCCTTTGAGGCGCTACCTCTATTTATACCCTGATCTCGGATCAAACAATGGAGGTGTTCGTTATTGATATGAGCGATTATTCGTGATCTGAAAGAGGAATGAGCTAAAAATTAGTAAATTTCGCGCATGTCATATTGACAGTGTCAATGCCGTTTGGGATATTCGATCCGTTCTTTACGCGTACAAGCTCGGTCTCAGTGCCGATGCTTAGTCGGGCGATTAGCCAGACTCTAGAAAATTGCTTGGATTTATTCCGCAGAGAATATCTGCGGCCCTCCAATCGCGGGCTCATTACGGTCCACAGATATTCTCTGCGGCTGTTTCTTGGTAAAGAACTTCTTCTAAATGACAGATCCTCGACTTGCTGCTCTATCATCGATAAAAATAGAGTCATCAAGGGTCGAGTATTGTAAGTCTCACATCGTCCTTCTGTGTGGTGGCCGGTCGCCTGAAAAGGGACATCCGGACGATCCCACCCCTTCGGTACAGTCGCTACGTCACGCGCTTGAGACAGATCTCAATAATAGAATTGAGTTTTTCAAGCCTGAGGATGTCACTAATTGGCAAGTTGACGCTATCTTTAGAAATCTCATTGATCTCGAGGTGGAGTTGGCTGCAATGTGCTCTTTGGTGGTTATCATACTAGAGAGTCCCGGAGCAATAGCTGAGCTTGGCGCGTTTTCTCAGTTGAAGGAATTCAACGACAAAATTGTTGCTGTTTGCTCGGAAGATCACTTTCAGAATGACTCATTCATAAAGTTAGGTATTTTTCGACATATCTCAAACGATAAGCGAACTGCAGTAAAAAGTTATCCATTTGAAGTTGGATTTCCACTTACTATAACTGCTGAAATCATTGAGGATGTTGTGGCTGATGTTCAGCGTGAATTGGACGAGCTGCCGAAATCGCAGCTTCTTAAAACATCCAATAACTCCCATGTTTTTGTTCTCTTGTATGAGCTTATAAAACTATTTGTTGCCGTTAAAGAGAGCGAGCTATTGGATTACCTTTCCAAGCTAGGGGTTGACGCTGGCAGGGATCAACTAAGGGGTAAGCTTTTTCTGCTTCAGCGATTCAGGCTCATCAGCCTTGAGGTTTATAGCGACTCCCAGTTTTACGTCGCTAGAAACTCTGAGTTCCACAGAGTCAATTTTTCTGCGAACTCTTCTGTGCCGATAGATAAGTTACGTATTTCTACAGAATGTAAAGAGTTCTATAATGCTTCGGGGAAAGATAATCATCGGCTTAGAGTGATTCGTCGGCTGTTTGGGGGTGGGAAGTGATCGCCCATAAAACGTTGGAGAAAATGTTAGCTGACTTGTCATTATCAAGCGAGCAATTATTGCGTGTGGTTTCGAGGGCTCCTTACTCTTATAAAACTTATAGTATTCCCAAAAAGAATGGCGGTCTGCGGATAGTCTCGCAACCTGCCAGGGAAACAAAGTATGTTCAACATTGGTTGATTCAGAACGTTTTTCACCTATTGCCAATTCATGAGGCCGCGTCAGCATATGTAAAAGGCGCGAGCATTAAAAAGAATGCCGAGGCGCACAGAACAAACGAGTACATGGTTAAGCTGGATTTTAAAGACTTCTTCCCGTCTATTAAAATTGATGACCTGATAACGCACTTTCAGCAAAGCTTGCCTTTCCTTGATGCACTAGAAATTCGATATATTGCAAGACTGTCATGTATTAATAAAGGGAATGGCGGTGCTCTGAGTATAGGCTCTCCAGCTTCGCCAATACTGTCGAATTCCATCATGTATGAGTTTGATAGTGTAGTAGCTGATTGGGCATCTCAAAACAAATTTGTTTATACTCGCTATGCTGACGATTTAACATTTTCCACGGCGTTACCTCACGCCTCTGACTCAGTCGTCCCTGTAATAAAAGACTTTTTGTCTAGCTTGAAATACCCGCGCTTAAATTTGAATGTCGATAAGACAATACATTTGTCTAAGCGAGGGAGCCGCAGGGTTACCGGATTAGTAATCACAAACGATGATAAAGTTTCTCTTGGGCGCGATAGAAAGCGAGAAATTAGCGCTCTTGTTCATAAGTATGGTCTGGGACTGCTTGAGCAAAAAGACGTGTTTAGGCTTCAGGGGTTGCTCGGTTTCGCTGCTGATGTAGAGCCGTTGTTTTTATCACGTTTAGGTAAGAAATATGGGATGAAAACCATATTGAATCTTTTAAGAAAGCGTCAGTGAGCCGCGCGGGCATTATTGTTCAATCTCCGTAAAGCGTTTCATGGTCTTTCTACTTTGGCTGCGGCTGATATTTTTACGGAGTAGCCTCGCTGGGAAAGACTATCGTATGCCCTAACAAGGTTTACTTTACTGAAGAAGGGAAGATTGCTTTTCACGTTTGAGGCATCATCGCCCAATATCAGAAAAACCACTTCATATTCTGCGCTTCGAAAGTTGTCGAGTGGAATGATTTCGCGTGCAACGTTACTGAAAGTACCCAATACCTTTCTGGCCGACTTTCTAAACTCGCGGTCTCCGAGCAATATCTCTGCGGCGACGCTTCCTTGTGCGAAAAGATGGCTTAGTCCAGCAGATCCCCCTTTGCGATGTTTCACGTGTATAAATTGCTTCTCAGTTGAAAGCAAATCGCACAGTTCAATAGAGCTGGTCGATTTGTTACTTTTGATCAGTCTCTTGTCTAATAGGTGATATCCGTGCTCCTGAGAGGCCCTAATATTGTAATCACCTTCAGCCTCTATCTTTGCCTTCTCACCTTCTTGCCACACGTAAACCCCTGGAAATTGAAGTTCAGAAACACCTATATTCGCTAAGCTAGCATTTATTCTCCCTATGAATGAGTTGTCAATTTCATACCAGGTTCCTCCAAATATTATGTTCGTTTTGTTTGCGTTGATTATTTCATAATATATACACTTGTATATTGAATGGTCGAATTCGTTTTCATGTATGTCGAAAACATACAAATGATCTCTTTTGACTGACTCGATTGATAGTTTTGTATTGTCAATCGTAGATAGGTATTTTTCCGATGATACAGTAGGTGATCGATCACTTTTGGCTCGAGTAAAGCTGAAGCCGGTTATCGAGTCCCATTTTTCTATTTCAGGTAGTGTTATAACTATGCTCGGATCACGGTTCTTGATTGCGTCAACTAGAACTTGATCTAACTGGTCTATGTGCGATTTTTCCTTAATTTTTCTGACATTATCTACCCATAGAAAGTCTGTTTTATAATCATCTTTCAGATATTGGATTTTTAAATTTTCAGTTATTGTTGCTAAGTCGCCGATTTCCATTTCAATCCCAAATGAAAACATCGCGTCACCACCAGAAATGTTTTTGAAGTCTATCCCTGGCTTAGGTGTTCCAGTCACAGCTCTCAATATGTCTCTAGATATATCGATGCCAAATACACTTATTTCTGAGTCACGTGCGGCCTGTGATCTTTTTTGAACCGGTTGGTCTTCTAATGTGTGAATGTCTACACTTCTTAAACTTTCATGGTTAAGAGTGTTTAAGGCGGTTTTTAGCCCGAAATCTTGGGTGAAGTGTGCAAGATTTACTAGATGTCTGCCATAACCGAAGGTTATCGCGAAGATGTCGGTATTTGTTTTTATAAATAATACTGCAGAGCTTGATTTGTTTCCGATCTGGATTACGTTAGTTCCGGTTATTGTGTCAACCAACTCACTCCAGCTCGGTCTTTTTTCAACTGTGCGCTTTACATAGAGAACTCCTTCCAGGCCAAAGTTTTCATCGAGTTCATATGCTACTACATCTCTCTCCAAAGCTAGCAGATCTGAGAAACCATTGATCAAAGCATCTGGTTTCATCATGAACACATTTAAGTGACGATATTTGATATCTGGCATGTCCCTTCCCTAGGTCTTGTCTCGTGCATGGCAAAACGCCGCCTATTTCTCTGGATATTGCTATGCTTGAGTGAGCTTAGCAATTAGTTTAGGAGGCTGAGTTTTTTCAATGTAGCGAATGTCCAGGGACGTTTGCGCGGCCCATGGTGAGTACAGTTGCTTAAGGTTCCGGCAACGACCAAGGCTTTTTAAGGCGAGAGATGACGAGCAACCCAGTCAACCAATAGTAGTAGCGGCTTGCTTTACTATGCTTGGATAGGTGATGGTCAAAAAACCAGGCAAGATGTTTTCTTTGCCATGTCCATGGACTCTCTCGGCTCCAGCGTTCAGAAATGGCTGCTTGAATAGTCTTGGCCTGGCGGATGTGACGTTCGCGTGTGGCATGTGCTCCAGTCAGCACGCCAGCCAAGAAGATCTCCATATCGAATTGTTTATTCATACCCGACCACCGATGTACGCCGATACTACGCCGATACGACCGTGTCCCAGCTCATAGCTGATTTGTAAGCGTGCCTCTCGATCAAGGCGTGGATCGAGGCGCCTGCACCTGCCACCGTTGATGGGTGCTAGGTGATGGGTGATCTGCTCATAGCGTTCGCACGCATAAGCCGCGCGCAGTTCGTGGAAGCCTATGAGGTTGTGCGTATGGAGGATATCGCGGGCGGGGCGGACGATTTCCCGTTGGAAATCGAGGTAGCTCTCGTTCGGCGCCAGCAGGTTGCGGCTACCGTCGGGAGAGACCTGTTCGGCGTACCTGAGCGCTTCGCGAATATGGTCATCCACTGTGATCCAACGAGGTGCGGTTGCGCCGCCGCGGCCACCTTTGGTGCCGTCCTGGATGTTGATCTTGTCGTAGTGTTCGGCTTCTCGCTTGAGTCGCGGTAGGTCGGCCAGAATCGCCTCGCGCAATCGCATGCCAGTGACGCGTGCCAATTGTGCGATGGCGGCGGCACGGGGATGCTGTTCGCAGAGCGCGTCGACGATTCGCTTCACCTGTTCGCGGTCTTGGCCTTGCGGAACCGAGCAACGAACACTGGTGCGCTGCATTCCCAACGCCTTGCTCGGACTCGGCACTTTCACATACGAATCACCGCGAAGCGCGGCCATGGTCCGACTCACACTGGATAACCGGTTTTGCGCAGTAGCGATGCCTATGGCACCTTGTTCAACTTGCTGACGCAGATGCTCGGCGTAGTCCAGCAAGGTCTGCCGATCAATCTGCCGCGCATCGTTAAACCCCGGGCCATCCTCCGACCGACACCAGCGCACAAAAACCTGCCAACGATCACTGTGCGCTTTGACTGTGCCGTAATGCCCGCCGCCAAACAGATCTTTTAGCGCTTGCGGCCCGGCATAGCTCAGCTGCCGACCATAGCCAAAATTGCGCCCATCCCGTCTACCGACCAACGCCATGATCAAACTCCTCTCGAAGCCAAACCGTTTGAAGTCTTTCCCCACGTCATCCCGCCACGAATGTTGAGTGTTATCAGGGATCAAGGCCCCTGCGACCTGTGAGGGTTGTCCACTAACGCAGGACTGGCGGCTCCTTACGACCGGGAGTTTGGGCATCTCATGATCTGGCCTCCTGAACACTTCCGCAGAAGTGGGCGGGTGGAGGCTGCGCTAGCTGACGAGACCAGCACCGCGAGATCCTGAGTCGGGTGAAGGCAATAATGCGATGACCGGGACATGCCAGACTGTCAGTCAGGTGCAGTCCATTCCTTGGGCTGCGGCACCATCATCTGCATCGCTGTTGCTGGTGACTTCGGTGTTTGTCACGCCGATTGTCACGAGGGGGAATGCCGCAAAGCCTTGTACGAGTTGGGCTGCAGCAGCGGTAGGAGCGCCCGTCTCTTTCCGGGAGAAAGAGACGGGCGCAGGTTGGCGCACGGGAATGGCCAAGTGGATAGGTTGCTGCAGGGCAGCTATGAAAGGGGATGAGTTGCCGCAGTGGGCACACTGGTAAAAGTAGGCATCCATCACATCGCTGTGACCGTGCGAGCCGCCGGACGCTAATCGCACTTTGGGAGAACCACCACCGTGTGGCGTAGCCTTAAAGGTTCTGGCTACCTGGGTTGCTGTCGACGACAGCGCTTTGCCCGATCTTTTCTACGCCTGTGGATAATTCGGGTCAAGACTCCAATTTTCGGGAGTTCTGCGGCTGTGGATGAAATTATCCACCGGTGGAAATCAGTGGTTTTCCACAGACAGTTGTGTGGGCTTTAGATTTTTTATGTGAGGTCCATCCTAGCAGGGCGGCTTTGCAGCCCTGTTTGGATGGACCCGCGTGGACAAGCGGATCGCTGAGATTTCGCGAATGCACGCTCACTTTGATGCCACTTTTTATCTTTAGCCGTGTGATGTGTATTTGCATCTATTGACCATTACAAGCTGAACAAGCGGCAGCCTTATCCCCTTGGGTTGGTGTTCTACGAACGATCTGATCGAACAAATCAAGGACGTAGCGGGAGTCGATGAAGTGCAGTTTTTTAACTCGTCCACAACCCATAACGATCATTCCGACGTAGTGGAATATGTCATCGAATCTCGCGAATACAGGTCCACCGCTCATGCCATTGAAATCAACATCGGGGAGATCCTCATCGCAGTCAATCGTGAAAAACCCTTCCACCGATTGGTTGTCGACTAGCCGACCTGATGCAATGAATGGATGCTCATTGATGTCGAAATTTACGTGATCGTAGCTCTCTTCGAGTTCAGGAAAGCCAACGGCGTAAAGTCGCTGGCCACTAACCAAGTCAGTTGCCGGCTTGACCAACTCATCCATTCTCCAGGTCCACCACTCGGTGTCTTCAGTAAGCTCCGCTTTCTGGTCAATCTCCCATGCAAAAATGTCCGTTTCGTGATCGTAGTGTTCGGCGCTTTGGGGAGGCGAGTGGCCGTCCACGATCGGCAATGTCTGCTGCGCAGGCAGGAGCAACCGAAAGTGGTCAGGATTAGCATCAAGATTGTCGATCACATGCTTGGCGGTGACAGCGAACTGGTGCGCTCCATGCTGAACAAAAAATAGGGACCCCCCACCCCAGCGAGGATTTTCCCAGTCAGGCGTACCGTATGATTTCTGAAAGCAAACCGGACGCGTGCCGGTTAAAAGTGCTTGTTCAATCTCCAGCCAAGCGAGTTGACTGGCTTGAGTTGCCCAACTTTCAGCCTGTCGAGCGAATTCCGGTGGCGATAGGAACAGTTCCTTAGCGTTGGTGCTTCTGAAAAGTCGGTCCAGCTCAAATATTGCAGGCGTGTATAACCATGTGAAAGCGTTGTACAAGTGCCGATGCGCCAAAGCAGGGCTGCGTTCCAACCATTCCATGCCGCGATGGTATTCAATTTTTCCAGCATCTGACGCTGCGATCACCTTAACAAGCGCGACTTCTGGATCATCCGCCTCGTCTGACTCAGCAGGTGCAATCACAGCTTGGATTCGCTCGTGACGCCTTTGCCAAACGATAGCCGAGGCCGGTTCATCATCAAGTTCTATTTGGGGCGGGGTTTCTGGCACAGGGTTGATCTCGATCGATGAGGTTCTCAATCGTCGGTGAGCTAGCTTGCCTGTCTCAAATTAGTCAGGCGCCAGTGAGAGCACGGACTCGCCAAGTCTAATGCAGCCGATCAGATCGAATGTAATTACATCAAACCCAGCCATTATCGCCTTCAAGGCGATAATGCTGAGGCGCTTTACGAGAGTCGGTGTGTTTGTCGATGACCACATCCTCCCGTCTTATTTTTTCTGGGCTAGGAAAGGTGGCAGCTAGGTTGACCGAGCTTTTCTTTTGCTTAACCTTTTTTACTGCTCCTTCGCTGCGGAGGTACTGGATCATCTTCTTACGTCTGGCGGCTGAACGCTCTTTTTCAAGCTCTCGGCGTTTCTCTGCCTTTTTTAGATCTTTTTCCAGCTGCTGTTTACGCTGCTGGATGCCTACCTGCCTTGCTTTCTTAGCCATGGATACTCCTTAACTGTTCGATTGAGCCGTAGGTTTACTCGCCCACTCCGAGTTTCGCTTTTATTCGAGTGACGTTTGTACCTGCTTGGTTCGCGAATTCGTGTGGAGTGACATGCTCCTGCCGGTTGGCCTCCAGGTACCGGCTCCACCAGTTCATGATCAGCCTGCGCTCCTCGATGAACTCGGCCTTGTGGATGTAAGCGGCGCGGACGTTGTTCCGCTCTTTGTGGCTCATCTGCCTTTCAATGGCGGTCTCGGACCACAGTCCTGATTCAATCAGCGCGCTACAGGCCATCGAACGAAACCCATGCCCGCAGATTTCGGTTTTGGTGTCATAGCCCATTTTTCTGAGTGCGCTGTTCACCGTGTTTTCAGACATGGGTTTCCAGGGCTTGGCGTCGCCTGCAAACACCAGGTCGAATTTGCCGGTGAGGGCGTGGATCTGTTCAAGCAGGGTCACGGCTTGCGGCGATAAGGGTACAAGGTGGATATCCCCGGCCATCTTCGTACCCCTTGTTGAAAAGGGGACGCCGTCCAGTGCGGGTCGAGTGTCCGGTATCTCCCAAGTGCCGCGCTTGAGGTCGAACTCGCTCCAGCGGGCGAAGCGAAGTTCGCTGGAGCGGACGAACACATGCAGCGAGAGCATGACCGTCAGCCGGGTAAGTGCGCGGCCTCTGTAGGTGTCGATACGCTCCTGCAATTCAGGCAGATGCGATAAGGGTAAAGCAGGGCGGTGAATCACCCTCGGGGCTTTGATCAAACCTTCAAGGTCGGAGGCAGGGTTTGCCGTGATCTGCCGAGAACGCTTCGCCTCGCGCATGATGCTTTGCAGGTAGTTTTGTACCCTTAAAGCGACGTCAATCGTGCCACGCTTCTGGATCGCTTCCAGAGGTTGCATCAGGTCATGGGTGTCCAGATCGACAATAGAGCGAGCGCCGATCAGCGGGAAGACATGGGTTTTGAGGCGGCTCAGAACCGTCTTTGCATGGCCCGGCGCCCATTTGGCAGACATCGCTTTGTGCCATTCCAGTGCAGCGCTTTCAAAGGTTCGGCCTTTGATTGCGGCCTGCGTCTTGGTTTGGTGTTTGGTCTCTATGGGGTCGATGCCTTTCGCCAGCATCCGCTTGACCTCCAGGCGCTTGTTGCGCGCATCGGCGAGGCCGACCACGGGGTAGCTGCCGAACGAGGTCAGTCCTTCGCGGCCATCAGGTTTTACATACCTGAGACGCCAGCCTTTACGGCCATTGGGTTGGACTAGAAGGTAGAGGCCATCGCCGTCGAAAAGCTTGTAGGCGCGGTCGGTGGGCTTGGCTGAGCGGCAAGCCGAATCGGAGAGTGGAGCGGTGGTTCGCGACATAAGGGTACTCCCCCTTTATCGAATTACCTTACCCCTAACATTACCCCTAAAACGGCTGGAATCCACCAGATTTTGACGTAACCTGACGGAACGCCAAAACGAAAAAACCCGCCAGAAGGCGGGTTTTTCGGGGGTTCCAGAGATTTTGAAAGCCTTCTCTGGAACCTTGTATGGTGCCGGCACCAGGAATCGAACCCGGGACCTACTGATTACAAGTCAGTTGCTCTACCATCTGAGCTATACCGGCGTGTCAGGGCGACGATTATAGCGATTGGCTGGCTTCTGTAAACCCCTGAATTTTGACTATTTTTGCGCGGGCTTCAGGTCAGGCGCGCAGCAGGGTTTTCTTGAGTTTCTGAATGGCTTTCCAGGCTCGACTGTTTTGCATTGCGCGCAGCTGTGCTTCGGCCTGTTCGGCGCGTTGCAGGGCGGCGGCGAGTTGGTGTTCGGTGTCGCCGACGGGGTGACTGAAGTTGTGGCCTTTGCAGAACTGGAACTCGTCCAGGTTGCACGGCGGGATGTCGAAGGCGGGTTTGAGGTTCAGGTGTTCTTCGGCGAGGTAGTAGGTGTTGATGCCGTCGAACAGGATGGACTGGTAGCCGGCGCCGGTGACGAGGGTTTCCCAGGTCTGGTCGCGCTCCCACGGGGTTTCGATGAGGATGACCCACGGCCGCCACCGGGTGAAGTCCATGCCGCGCAGGACGGTCTCTTCGTGGCCTTCTACGTCGATCTTCAGGAAGTGAATGTCACGGCCCCGGGCGTGTTCTTCGCAGATGGAGGTCAGGGTGCGGGATTGGACGGTCTGGCTGCGCACGTCCATGCCGGCGTCTTTGTGCATCTGCGCCATGGCCGGGTCGGCGGTCGAGAGGCCGGTGCCGGCGATGCCGTAGAAGGTCAGGCTGTCGGCGCTTTCGCCGGCCACGCATTGCAGGTTGGTGTCTTTGGGTCGTTGCTGGCACAGGGCTTCGTAGTAGTTGGGCATCGGTTCGACGTTGATGCCGGTCCAGCCATGGTCATAGAACGCCTTGGTGACCGAGTCATGGGTGGGGTCGTTTGCCCCGACGTCGATGTAGAAGCCGTTCTCGACGGTTTTGAGGGCGCGCCACAGGCGTATGTCTTCGAAATTCTGTGCGTAGGAAATGAAGGTCACTGGCGCATCCTGTCGGAAGAATGTTCTTGTTCGTGGCCGCGCTGCTGGCGCCCTTGCGTGTGTGTATAACAAGAGTCATGAAAGGGTGCAAATTCCCCTGTCCGCGGTCCGGGATTAGGCGTTTATGTCGTTTTCATTAAATGCTTATGCACAATGCCGTTGGAAGCGCACTGGGTTTAGGCCGAATTTGTGGATCCGTTCTCATTTGTCTGCAAATACCTGTTTTTTCGATTTTTTATACGTGTGTACAAAAAATGAACAGTATTGTTTTTACCCTGAAACTGGCATGAATCTTGGATCCACGAAAATTCCATCAACAGAGTTATCCACAGGCTGGGCGTGTTTAAGCACGTTCGGCCAGGAGCAGAAAATTACGCGGCGTGAGCGGGGTTTTGCAGAAGGTGCCGACGCGGACGCTGTAGCCCTGTTCGACGAGGAAAAGTGCCCGGTCAAGGACCAGCCAAAGCTCCAGCGGACGTCGGAAAAGCCCGCGTAGTAGCTCAAGGTTGCGGACCTCGGCCAGTCGCTGCCAACCAGCGGCTTCGAGGGCTGGCCAATCTTGCGGGCCGATTGTGGATAACTCTTTGAGTGCGGCCAGGTGATGGCAGTAATCGGCGAAGGGTTTGTCCAGCCAGGCACTGGGCAGGGAAGGGGTTGGCAGATACTCGTCAATGCCGCGCAGTTGCCGTTGCAGCAAGTCGAAGCCCAGGCGCCGGGCCATGGAGGTGTCGCGTTGACGTCGCACGCGGGCACCGGCGGTAACGGTTTCGCTCATGGGCAACGCGAGGTCGTCGAGGGAAAGCCGTAAGCCGGAGCCTTGGGCAGCCGAGGAAATCGGCGAGTATTCGACAAGACTGGTCCGGTTGTAGCAGCACGGCGCAATGGCGAGTTGTTTGCAGCCTTTCGCGCTGGCGAGTTGAATCAGCCGCACATGCAAATCACCGCAGGCGTGAAGCGCGACGGGGGTGTGATACGCACCCAGTAAGGAAGCTGCGTTTGCCGCGAGCACATCCTGTTCTATATGCAGCGCGTGCAGGTGATGACGTTGGCTGAGTGCCTGGCCGCTGGTTACCAGGGCCGGGTCGTATTCCAGGCATGTCAGTTGCTGTCCTGGTTGCAGCAGGCGGCGCCCCAGGTGTCCCTTGCCCGAGCACCAGTCCAGCCAATGCTGCGGTGCCTCGGAAAACTGCAACCGGCTGGCGAACGCTTCGATCTGTTGCCATTTGCGCCCCGGCACATCGACGTTCAGTCGATGGCCTGCCGTTTCGAGAACGCGGGTGGGCAACTCATCCACTGCACTCAAAACAACGGACATCGATGCCAGCGATACAAAAGGTTCAGGGGCGTGCAGAAGAGCCGGCTGGTTGTGAGCGTTTTCCGCGTCTTCCAGTGTTCGCCCGCGTAGCCATGAGGCTAACGCCGGGTAGGACGCTTCCCAGGGTAGTTGCAGATAAGTGAACGGGCGAGGTTTCCACAACGCCTGATGCTCTGTGAGAAAAGCATCCAGCGCAGTGAAGCGGGCGAGTAGCGCCTCGCCCGTCAACACGCAGCTATCAACGCCCTTGGCAGGCATCGACGCGCAACCAGCGCTCCAGCAACTTGAAGCCACGCACCAGCACATAGGCCATCAACAGGTAGAACATGCCCGCGGCGAAGAAGATCTCCACCGGCAGGTAGGTCCGGGCAATGATGGTGCGGGCCATGCCGGTCAGTTCCAGCAAGGTCACGGTGCTGGCCAGGGCACTGGCCTTGAGCATCAGGATCACTTCGTTGCTGTAGGCCGGCAGGCCGATGCGTGCGGCGCGCGGCAGCATGATGTAGAACAGCGCTTTGGGTCTGGACATGCCCAGCGCCCGTGCCGCTTCGATCTCGCCCGGTGGAATCGCCTGAATGGCGCCGCGCAGGATTTCCGCAATGTAGGCCGCAGTGTGCAGGGTCATGGTTGCCGTGGCGCACCAGAACGGATCGCGCAGGTACGGCCACATCGAGCTGTTACGGATCACATCGAACTGCGCCAGGCCGTAGTAGACCAGGAACAGTTGAACCAGCAGCGGCGTGCCCCGGAAAAAGAAGATGTAGCCGTAGGGAAATGCCCGCACCCACCACAGGCGCGACGAACGGGCGATGCCCAGCGGAATGGCCAGCAGCAAACCGGCGATCACGGCGATGGCCACCAGTTCCAGGGTCAGCGTTGCGCCCTGGGCCAGCTTCGGCAGCCACTTGATGATGACTTCCCAGTTCATTGGGCGCTCCTCGCGAAGCCGCGAGCGGCGCGTTTTTCCATGAAGTGCATGCCGGTCATGGCAAGAATCGTCAGGCCCAGGTACATGAACGCGGCCACCATATAAAAGGTGAACGGTTGCTTGGACACAGTCACGCCGATTTGCGCGTGACGCATGATTTCTTCCAGGCCGATCACCGACACCAGCGCCGTGTCTTTCATCAGGATCATGAACAGGTTGCCCAGGCCGGGCAGGGCGATGCGCCACATCTGCGGCATGATCAGCCGGGTGAAGATGCGCAATTTCGACAAGCCCAACGCCACGCCTGCTTCACGGTGACCTTTGGGGATGGCGAGGATCGCCCCCCGAAACACTTCCGTGGCGTAGGCGCCAAAGCACAGGCCCAGCGCAATCACGCCGGCGGCAAAGGCATTGAGCTCAAGGTCGGGGTTGCCGAAGAACTCGCCCAGGGCACGCATCAGATTGACCGTGCCGAAGTAGATCAACAGCACCCAGAGCAATTCCGGGATGCCGCGAACCAGGGTCGAGTAGGTGCCGCCAAGCCATTGCAGCGGCTTGTACGGGGAAGTCTTGGCCAAGGCGCCGAGCAGACCGAGCACCAGCCCCAGGCACAGGGCCGAGAGCGCCAGTTTCACAGTCATCAGCGCGCCAGCGGCGAGCGCCGGGCCGAATCCGTAGAGGTCGATAATCATGGATTTCTTTTCAAATCGCGGCAGGCAAGGCCGGGGACCAGCGCCGTCAAACGGCGGCGTCGGTCCGGCAGGTCAGAATCAATAGATGCTGAACGGGAAGTACTTGTCGTTGATTTTCTTGTAGGTGCCGTCAGCGACGATTTCTTTGAGCGCGGCGTTCAGCTTCTCGCGGATCGGGTCCTTCTTGCGCACGGCAATACCGATCTTGTCGCTTTCTTCCACCGGATCGCCCTTGAACTCGTAGCCACGGCCTGCGTCGCTTTTCAGCCACTCGTAGTTGACGTACTTGTCGGCCAGGATGCCGTCCAGACGTCCCGAGGTCAGGTCGAGGTAAGCGTTTTCCTGGGTGTCATAGAGTTTGGTTTCAACGCCCGGCATGTTGTCTTCCAGCCAGGTGCCGGCCAGGGTCGCGCGCTGGGCGCCGATCACTTTGCCCTTCAGCGCATCCTTGTCGGTCTTGAAGTCGACGTCTTTCTTGGCGATGAACTGCAGCTTGTTGGAGTAGTACGGGTCGGTGAAGTCCACCGCTTGCTTGCGCTCGTCGGTGATCGACATCGAGGAGATCAGGAAGTCGAACTTCTTGGCGTTCAGGGCCGGGATGATGCCGTCCCAGTCGGAGGTGACCACGGTGCACTCGACTTTCATCTTGGCGCACAGGGCGTCGCCGATCTCTTTGTCGAAGCCGACGACATTGCCACTGGCATCTTTATTGTTGAACGGCGGGTAAGCCGCTTCGATGCCCATCTTCAGGGTTTCGGCCATGGCACCGGCGCTGAACGCCAGGGTGACGGCGGCAGCCAGGAAGACCTTTTTGTACTTCTGCATGTGGATAGCTCCGTTAGCGGTTGCTGGACATGAATTGTTTGCAGCGCGCCGAAAGCGGGTTTTCAAACACCTGCTGTGGCGATCCTTGCTCTTCTACCAGGCCCTGGTGGAGGAACACCACTTCGCTGGAAACCTGGCGGGCAAAGCCCATCTCGTGGGTCACGAGCAGCATGGTGCGGCCTTCTTCGGCCAGCGCGCGGATGACATTAAGTACTTCCTGGACCATTTCCGGGTCAAGCGCGGAGGTCGGCTCATCGAACAGGATGACTTTGGGCTGCATGGCCAGGGTGCGGGCAATCGCCGCCCGTTGTTGCTGACCACCGGACAGTTGCGCGGGGTAGGCGTGGCGCTTGTCGGCGATGCCGACCTTGGCCAGCAGGGCTTCGGCAACTTCAATGGCTTCGGCCTTGCTCTGGCCGAGCACGCGGCGCGGGGCTTCGATGATGTTGTCGAGCACGCTCATGTGCGGCCACAGGTTAAAGTTTTGAAACACAAAACCGATTTCGCTGCGCAGGCGATTGATCTGTTTGCCGTCGGCGGCCACCAGTTCACCGTTCTTCGCGGCCTTGAGTTTGAGTTCTTCGCCGGCGACCAGGATCTGGCCCTGGTGCGGGTTTTCCAGCAGGTTGATGCAACGCAGGAACGTGGACTTGCCGGAGCCGGAAGAACCCAGGATCGAGATCACGTCGCCGTCGCGGGCGGTCAGCGAGATACCCTTGAGCACCTCCAGCGAACCGTAGCGTTTGTGCAAGTTGCGGATTTCAAGCGCGGGCGTGGCCTCAGCCATGTGCGTTCCTCATATATGTTGCGCTCCTGCTGTTGGCGGCCTTCCTGGCGAGGCGGCCAACCTAGCATAGCGTTTCAATGGCAGCCAACAGCGCTACGGACGGTAAACGGCTGGCGTGTGGCAGGTTGTCGCATCGGCGCAGCAGACTGTCGCCCCATCAACAACCGAACAGCCGTTTGAACCTTGCCTGTCGATAAAAAGCGCGGTGGCTGTCGCAAAAAAGGGCGCGATGTTGCCAGCTTTGGCGGGGGGTTGGAAGCGCTATCCGGCCGAACGTGGCAGATCCACACTTTTATCGTGCGCCGTGTCGTTTTTAGATGTGTTTCCGGTGCGCAATTTCGTTCTCAAAGTGGGTCGCAGGGTAACGTTCTGGCAAAGTGCCATTGATTTCAATGGCTTGCGATGACTGTCCGGTCGAGTCGAAATCGCCGGGGTAGACGCTTTTGAAACATTTTGGCGCAATTATTGCGTGCAGATTCCGGAACAGCCCGTTGGTTTCTTTTTACAGAAAGGACATCCAAACGGGATGCACGCATTCGCTTTTCCTTACAAAGGTAGTTTCAATGAGCAGTACCCAAAGCTCTAACGGCCTCGAACAGGGGCTCAAACCGCGTCATGTGACCATGCTGTCGATTGCCGGGGTTATCGGTGCCGGCCTGTTCGTCGGCTCGGGTCACGCCATCGCGGCCGCAGGCCCGGCTGTGCTGTTGGCCTACGCTGCCGCCGGCATGCTGGTGGTGTTGGTGATGCGCATGCTCGGTGAAATGGCGGTTGCCTCTCCGGACACCGGCTCGTTCTCGACTTATGCCGATCGCGCGATCGGTCACTGGGCCGGTTTCACCATCGGCTGGCTCTACTGGTGGTTCTGGGTTCTGGTGATCCCGTTGGAGGCCAATGCCGCCGCGACCATCCTGCATGCCTGGTTCCCTGGCGTGGACATCTGGGCCTTCGCCCTGGTCATCACCATGCTGCTGACCGTGACCAACCTGTTCAGCGTGAAGAACTACGGTGAATTCGAGTTCTGGTTCGCCCTGATCAAAGTGTTGGCCATCATCGGTTTCATTGTTCTGGGCCTCATGGCGATCTTCGGCTTCCTGCCGGGCAGCCAGGTCAGCGGCGTTTCCCATCTGTTCGACACCCAGGGCTTCCTGCCAAACGGCATGGGCGCGGTGTTGGGTGCCATCCTGACTACCATGTTCTCCTTCATGGGCACCGAGATCGTGACCATCGCGGCCGCGGAATCGAAGAACCCTGGCAAGCAAATCTCCAAGGCCACCAACTCGGTGATCTGGCGGATCGGCTTGTTCTACCTCGTATCGATCTTCATCGTCGTGGCCCTGGTGCCTTGGAACGACCCGGTACTGGCAAGCCTGGGTTCCTACCAGACTGTGCTTGAGCGCATGGGCATCCCTAACGCCAAGATGATCGTCGACATCGTGGTACTGGTCGCCGTGACCAGCTGCCTGAACTCGGCGCTCTACACCTCGTCGCGGATGTTGTTCTCCCTGGGCAAGCGCGGCGATGCGCCGGCGATGTCCACCCGCACCAACAAAAGTGGCACGCCATACTGGGCGGTGATGCTGTCCACTGGCGCAGCGTTCCTGGCGACCTTCGCCAACTACGTGGCCCCGGCGGCGGTGTTCGAGTTCCTGCTGGCCAGCTCCGGCGCCATCGCGCTGCTGGTGTACCTGGTGATCGCGATTTCGCAACTGCGCATGCGCAAACAGCGTATGGCTCGTGGCGAGAAAATCGTCTTCAGCATGTGGCTGTTCCCGGGCCTGACCTACGCGGTGATCGCATTCATCGTCGGTGCCCTGACCATCATGCTGTTCCAGGAAGCCCATCGTGTGGAAATCCTCGCGACCGGTTTGCTCAGCGTGCTGGTGGTTACCGCCGGTTTGCTGGTTGCTCGCCGTCGCAAGCTGGAAAAAAGTGGCGCGGTGGTGTTGAACTGATTCATACCGCGTAACGCAAAACGGCCGCTGTCAGTGATGACAAGCGGCCGTTTTTGTTTGAGCCGTAACCCCTACTCGGCTTTTTCTTCCGGCGCGTCCAGCGACTGGCGATAGACGTCCAGTGCGTCGCCGAAGTCGGCAATGAACTGCGGCTCGCTCAGCCATGCCTGGGCGGCGTCGCGGTCCATGCCGTCGGCCCACATGCGGTAGTCGATCAGCATGTCGGCGGCCAGGTGGGTGGCGGCCATGCCTTCGTCTTCGGCGTTTTCCATGTCCAGCAGTTCTGGATGGTCGATGATGATGAAGGCGAGATTCGTCAGCAGCACCGAGAGCATTTCGCTGCGGCTGACGGCTTCCGCGTCACGCATTTTGCTGAACATCGCCAGGGTGTATTCCGGGATCGGCTCCGGGAGATCCAGGTCGCTGTCCAGTGCCAGGGATTTACGACCGACCATGCGGATTTGCTTGGCTTTGGCTTTTGCGCGTTTGGCGCGTTTCTGTTGCTTGTTCAGGGAGGCCATGGGAACTCAGTTCGGTTTCTGTTGGTTTTGGTCTTGGATGACTTTGGATGCAGCCACGTAGTCCGCCTGGAATTCCGGGGATTCGATCCACGCCATCGCACCGGCTTCGTCGGTTTCAGTGGACCATTGGCGATACTCGATCAGCGCGCCGATTATGAAGTCCGTCGCTGTTTCTTCGCCTTCCTGCTCCAGCACCAATGCTAGCAGCGGATGCTCCAGAAACGCCTTGCACATGTCCTGTTGGCTGATCTTCTGCGCGTCGATCATTTCTTTGAACATATCGGTCAGGTCCACCGATTCGAAGTCGATGCGATCATCGTTCGGGTCCAGTTCGACCGGCGCGGCAGCCCGTTGGGTGCGGTTCTGCTTGGCCTTGGCCTTGGCGCGGGAAGCGCGTTTGTGCTGCTTGTTGGCGGAGGCCATGGGCGTCGTTCCGTAATTCGTTGAAAGGGCAGTGGCTCAGTTGCGTGGCACTGTCCGTCCCGGTGTGTCGGGGGCCAGTTCGCCGTTTTGCAGCCAGGACAATGCAATGGGCCATAGTGTGGCTTGGTATGCGCTGCGAAAAAGGCGAAATGCCCAACTTCTTTTTCGCCGATGTCTTCGGGGCTATGCGCAAGTGGGTGTTTGTGCTGCCGGTGAAGTAGGCGAGCAGGCGTTCGATCGCCGGGATCGTGCCATAGGGATCGTCGCTGATGCTGATGGCCAGGGCTTTTGCGGTGACGGCGGCGAAGTTTCTGATATGGATGTCCTGGCCGCTGGGGCGCCTCTCGTAGCGAGCGGTGGGCGTGCTCCAGTCGTGAACTACACCGGCAGGTGTGTCTTCCAGCCAGCCGAGTCGTTTGCCGGGAAAGTAGCCGCACAGCATCGTCACCAGCGGCATCACCACATGCCACTTGCCGAACATCCGCCAGCGATGAGCGGGCGCATAGTCGCGCCAGTAAGCGAATTGTGCGCCTACCGTCACCAGGCGCCGGATGAGTTGTCCGGAGGCTCCCAGGCCCGCTGCACAGCCGCCAAAGCTGTGGCCGACCACATTGATCGGCTGCTCGGGGAATTCGCGCTGAGCGCGCTTGAGCATCGCCTCGAAATCCAGCGCGCCCCAATCGGACCACGAGGCCTGAAGCCCCTTGAGCGATGCTGGCCGCGACTCGCCGATGCCGCGGTAGTCATAGGTGATGACATCGAAGCCGTGGGCGAACAGGTAGTCGGCAAAGCGCGAGTAATGGCGACAACGGACCGAGGTGGCGGCGTTGATGATAACGACCGGACGAGCGGCGTCCTGAGCAGGGTGTCGCCAGGTGAAGCCGCCGAGGATGAAACCGTCCGAGGCGGTTTCCTTGAACGGTTTGCCGGGCGTGGTAGCCGGCCGCGGCAACTCGACGGGAGTGGGGGCCAGTGAAGGCGTGTCCTGCAAATTCATTGTCGTCAGACCTTTGCGGGTAGCTGCCAACGATAGTCTTGATGCCGTTGATGAACAATCCATTGGCCTCAACGCAGTGGTTGATTGAGCAGCCGCTCTTCAAGTGCCGCCCGTTCCCGATCCAGCTCGTTACGGAATTCCTCCTCAGTCGGCAGGACAAGCTTGTACTTGCTGGCGAACAGTTGTTCGTTTCCTTCAAGCACCGAGTAACGCACCACGGATTCATCCTTTTGCGCACAGAGAATGATGCCGACAGTGGGGCCGTCTTCCACGCCGCGCTTCAGGTCGTCGTACATGCGCACGTACATGTCCATCTGCCCCACATCCTGATGGGTCAGTTCACCGCGCTTGATATCGAAAATGACGAAGCACTTGAGCAGGTAGTTGTAGAACACCAGATCGATGTAGAAGTCTTTGCTGTCCGTACTGATGCGTTGCTGACGGGCAATGAACGCGAAGCCCTTGCCCAGCTCCAGCAGGAAACCTTGCAGTTGTTCGATCAACGCTTGTTCGATCTCGCTTTCCTGAAGCTTTCCGGCATTGGGTAAACCAAGAAACTCCAGCACTACCGGATCACGGATGAAATCCCGAGGGCTGGCTTTCATGTTCTGAATGTTGGCAGCGGCCTCCTGCTTGACGCTGCCGCGATCGCGGCTTGCCAGCAGGCGTTCGTAATACAGTGTGTTGATCTGGCGTTCCAGAGCGCGGCTTGACCAGTTTTGTGTGGCTGATTCGTTCATGTACCAGAGACGAGCGCTGTCGTTGTCGACCCGAAGCAGGCGGCGGTAGTGGGTCCAGCTCAATTCGTGACGCAGTGCGTCACGAATTGGAAAGGCTTGATAGAACAGGCGCATGTAACGAAGGTTGGAGGCGTCAAATCCTTTTCCGAATTCTTCAGTCAGCACTTTTGCCAAGGTCGACAGTAACTCTTTGCCATACCTCGCCCGTCGCGCGCCATTCTGTTCGAACTCAACGATGTGCCGCCCGATCTGCCAACAGGTTTGCACTTGAACGGAATCGACCGTCCGAAGCACCTTCTGACGAGCCTGACGGATCAATTCGCCAAGGTTGCCAAGTAGTGATGCGAGTTGTGGGTCTTGAGTGTCATTGGATGTGAGAGTCGTCATGAAGTCTTCCGCGGCAGATTGAGCAGCGAAAGAGCATGACAAGTGAGCACCTTTCGAAGATGCCGGGAGTTACTGAAAAACAGGCAGGAAATACCGGGCTCTTCGGCAGGACGGGTCTAAATCCGGGCGAGGGCTGAGGAACAGATGGTGTAGTACGTTTCGTACTCAGGCCAAATCAATCTAAAACCCCTCCCTCCACCCGGAAATCCAAAGGTTGTAACCATTGGGTTCTGCAGAACCCGGGAGGCGTCATCATGAAACCCCTCCATTCACTTCTGTTACCTCTCACCGCCGTCGGCGTGTTGATGTTTCCATCGATGTCGCCTGCCGCCAGCCTTGATCCAGTCGACAGCGCTGGCGTACAGGTGCAGGGCCAGGAACAAAACGGCGTCGCCTACCTGTCCGGCGGTATCGGCGAGGATGAGTCGAAGGCTATTCAGCAGACCACCGGCTATAACCTGCACATGACGTTCTCTGTCGGGACGGGAAATGAATACACTTCCGACGTGAGCGTCGTTATTCAGAACGACCCGGGGCAAACCGTGCTGACGCTCAATGACGCCGGTCCGCTGGTTTACGTGAAACTGCCGGCCGGTAAATACACGGTCATTGCGACGCGCAAGGGCGAAACACGGCATGACGTTGCCAATGTTGGCAGTGGTGCAGCCCGTAGCCTGGTTTTCCACTGGAATGATGCGAGTTAACGAGAGGCTCTGAACCCTGAGTCGTGCGACTCAGGGTTGTTCGTTATTAACATCCGCGTACGCCTGGATGAGTACAACGCGTAAAGGGTTGGTTTCTACGCTCAGCAGCTTGATGGCCAAGGCGCAGCAAACCACGATCAACATGGGTTTGATCAACCGTGGTCCGACCCGGACAGCGGCCCGTGCACCCAATTGAGCGCCGACGAAGGCCGCCAAAGCCATGGCTATGGCTATCGGCCAGATAATCACGCCTTTGGTAATGAAGACCGACAGAGAACCGAGATTGCATGAGGCGTTGGCAAGTTTGGTAAAACTCATGGCCCGCATCATGCCCAAGCCGCAGAGCAGGACAAATCCGACAATAAAGAATGAGCCCACACCGGGGCCAAATATGCCGTCGTAAAAGCCCAGGATCGGCGCTACGGTAAACGAAAAGAGCAGAACACCGATTCTTTTGCGTCGATCTTCATTGGCCAGCTTTGGAGAGAATGCAAAATAGATGGCTACCAGAATCAGCATGATAGGCACGCAGACTTCCAGATAGCGCTTATCAATAGAACTGACCAGCAAAGCACCACTGGCACCGCCAATAAATCCGCAGATAATCAGGAAACGGCCTTCGCGCCACTCGATCATTCCTTTGCGAGCGAAGGTTGCAGTTGCCGAAACAGTTGCCGAAGCCGCCTGGAATTTGTTGGTGGCAATTGCACTGATCGGATCTACGCCTGCCAGGAACAATGCAGGCAAGGTGATCAAGCCGCCACCACCGGCAATCGCATCAAAAAAGCCGGCGCAAAAAGCGACGAGCGCCAACATGCCAATTACATCCCAGGACATTGCATTCTCTCTCTATAGTTATTGGCCAGTAATCACATGACTGGTCGTTCAACAGCCTGGACACATGAAAATCAGCCCTGCAGCACTAGCGGGTCCTCTGATACAACGATGGGGGAAGAAAATTTTGAAAGTCCGAAAATACGAACCAAGACCCGTCTGTTGTCTTTGATGACATCGCGGCAGTGTAGAGCCCGGATGTTGTTGATGACCATGGCCGATTCCTGGGTCAGCGTGTATTCGACCGGAGTTGCTTCACCCACACCTTGGCAAAGAGCGGTGTAAGCCGTTTTCACAAAGGTCGAGACGTTGTCATTGACCGAAAAGCGATACGAGTTAAAGCGGGCTGCGAACCCTGTCTTGTCGTCGAACTCCAGAATCGAAACGTTGCGGCCATCTTCCCCTTTGCCATAGACAAAGGAGTCACTACGAGTGAACTGGAAGTTATCCGTGGTGAGTGCGAGGCAGTTGGTGACGCCAATTTTTTCGAGTATGGGAGGTAGTGGAATGACTCGTGTAGGCTCCAGGCTTGGGTTCCACAAGGCGGAAAGTATGAGCGACGAAGGAGAGGGCGAGTGCCCGTCCTTAGCGTTCACGGCGCACCAGTAAGGCGCCTCTGTATGAGGGCCAAGCGCGAGGCCGGAATGGGAACTCAGTTCTTTGATGTCCGGCTCGGCGGGGATTCTGGTCAGTCCGCCTCCCTTGAAGTTGGCCACCAGTCGAACCAGTTTTCCGTCGTTGTCCATGTCATAGGCAAAGGCACGGTTATCCACCAGTTTCAACAAGATCTGATTACGGGCGGCCAGACAAAGTACGTCGTAACGATTTTCCAGGGATGCCAGATCTGGCATTTCGGTTGGAGGGCTGACATCGGTGACTTTTTGCAGCCCCTCAAAAATCAACACGGAAACAAGGCCATCGGAATAGGCGCCCAGCAGTTCACATTGGTTTTTCGAAAACGAGAACTTTAATTCGGTCGCTGCCAGAGACGCTTTGGACTTGGCTCCTGGTGCCTGTGGTCCGCCGATAGCGGCCAGTTTTTTGGCGAGCTTGTGAAGCAGTGTTGACTGCTGAATATCAAAGCTGAAAGTTCTGACTTCCTGTTCAGTAAAAATCTCAGCGGTTTCGACGTCTGGTTTGATGGCGTCAGTCATTGCCTATATCTCTGTTGCGTATCTGCTCCCGGTTATGCGGCAGCTCCTCTTTCGATTCTGCACAAACTGAAGATCAGCGTATGTCATCCGTTTCCGTTAAAGCATACGGAGCGTTCTTACAGGCCAGATACTGCCAGGAAGGGGGGATCTCCAATGTCGGAAACTTTTCAGGACTCGGCCCCGGCAACCGTTGCGGATGCCTGTGGTGCGGCGATAGGAGGTGGGGAATTCTCGCTTCGAAGATGACTGGACCGGTGCCTGATCAAATCGCAGGCATAAAAAAAACCCTGAATCTCGCGATTCAGGGTTTTCGGTATTTGGTGCCCAGAGACGGAATCGAACCGCCGACACGGGGATTTTCAATCCCCTGCTCTACCGACTGAGCTATCTGGGCAACGGGGCGCATTAAACGGGTTTTTCAGGGGGTCGTCAAGCAAGTTTTCAAAAAAAATTTAATTATTACCGTCGCTTACGTTCCGACCCCCGAAAAATCGGGGTTATTCCG
Source organism: Pseudomonas sp. BIC9C (assembly GCF_034541995.1). Taxonomy (NCBI): domain Bacteria; kingdom Pseudomonadati; phylum Pseudomonadota; class Gammaproteobacteria; order Pseudomonadales; family Pseudomonadaceae; genus Pseudomonas; species Pseudomonas sp. BIC9C. The sequence goes on along the minus strand of NZ_JAWDGM010000007.1, from coordinate 53,692 downwards.
ACGGCGGCACGTAGCCTTCGGCCTTGGCGTAATCCTCGCCGGAGAAGTACTTGTCCATCTCGCCCTGCAGATATTTGCGATCTTCGGCGTTCATCATGTTCAGGCGTTTTTCGTTGATCAGCAGGGTTTGGTGCTTTTGCCAGTCGGCCCAGGCCTTGGCCGAGACGTGGTCAAAAATGTCCTGGCCTTTGGCACCCGGGAACGGTGCGCGCTCCAGGCCTGGCAATTCTTCTTTGTACTTGCGGCACATAATGGTGCGGGTCATGACGACTCTCCTGCGTTCAATACGGCGGCCGCGCGTTCGAGCAAGGTCTTGACCGGGGCGGCAAGGCCCAGGCGCGGCGGGGTGGCGAGGTTATACCAGAGCCAGTCAGCCTCGGCCACGTGATGGCCGGTCTCCTGGACCTGAACCAGCCAGGGTTCGATGGATAACTGAAAATGGCTGAAGGTGTGCACCAGGCTCGGCAATGCCTGTTGTGTGCCCAGTTCCAGCGAATGCTGCGATGCCAGGTGCGGCAGGTCGTCGAGGTCGTCGAGTTCCGGCAGGCTCCACAAGCCGCCCCACAGGCCCGTGGAGGGGCGACGGTAAAGCAGAATGGCGCCCTCGGCGTTGGCGAGCATTGGCATCAGCGTGCGCTTCTGCGGGATGGCCTTGCGCGGCTTGGGGATCGGGTAACGGGTTTCCAGGCCAAGCATGTGCGCCTCACAGCCCTTTTCCAGCGGACACAGCAGGCAGCTCGGTTTGCTGCGGGTGCAGAGCGTGGCACCGAGGTCCATCATCGCCTGGGTGTAGGCGTTGACCCGGTCGTGCGGCGTGAAGCGCTCAGCGTTGGCCCAGAGCTGTTTCGCGACCTTCGGCTCGCCGGGGTAGCCCTCTTGTGCGGTAAAGCGCGCCAGCACCCGTTTGACGTTGCCGTCGAGGATCGGCGCGCGCAGGCCCATGCTGATGCTGGCAATCGCGCCAGCGGTGGACAGGCCGATGCCCGGCAGATCAGTGAGTTTTTCCACGTCCCGGGGAAATTCGCCGCCATACTGCTCGACGACGATTTTCGCGGTTTTCTGCAGATTGCGCGCACGGGTGTAGTAACCCAGGCCTGTCCACAGGTGCAGCACTTCGTCTTCCGGTGCCGCCGCCAGGGCCTGGACCGTTGGCAACGAGGCCATGAAGCGGTCGAAGTAGTTCAGCACGGTGCTGACCTGGGTCTGCTGCAACATGATTTCCGAAACCCATACCCGATACGGGTTGATGCCCTGCTGCCAGGGCAGATCGTGACGGCCGTGACGGTCGAACCAGTCCAGCACCGCCGTTGAAAACTGCTCGGCTCTCATCGCTTGAACAGCTCCTTGAGCGCGTCTTTCAGTTTCGGGTTGACTTTGTCACCCCATTTTTCCTCGATTTTTTCGCTGATCCTGTCGCCGGCCACCTTGGTCGCGACCTGGCTCATGCGTTCGTTATCCACGCGGCAAGCCTTGGCGCCCAGCTCCAGCGGGCCGCGACAGCGCAGTGGCCACTCGATACCGACAAACTTGTCGCCGACCTGACAGGCCGGGTCCGGCATGGCGCTCGTATCGCCTTCGACGATGATGCCGACGCGATAGTCCATGCCCAGCACTCGCAGATCGATGTCACCGTCACCGTTGACGGTCATGCCCGGGATGCGCACTTTCAGGTCCGGGTTGCTGGCTACGCCGTTATGGAAGGTCAGGTTGCCCTTGAGCTCCTGGAACGGTGTGTCCTTGCCACGCGGCTCGCCGCTGAGGGTTTTGCGGTTGAGCGTGGCGATGCCTTTGCACAACTGTTGCTCAATGTTGGCATTGAGCAGCACGCCATTGGTAATGACGATACTGGTGTTGCCATTGAGGGTTTCGATCAATGCTTTCTGGCTGTTGCCGTTGCCGGTCAGGCTGCTGTTGAGCGTGACCAGGCCTTTGACAGGCGGATTCTTGCCCTGGCTTTCGAGGATTTTTTCTGCCGGTACCCGGTTGATCTTCGTCTGCAGATTCAGCGCCGGCACTGGCTGGCGCACATCGAGCGTGCCAGCGGTTTCGAAGTTGCCCTCGAACAGATCGCCGCGCAGGTTGGCCAGCGTCAGCAGGCCGCCCTGGCCAGTGGCCTTGAGCGCAGCGTTATGGATCGGCAGTTTTTGCAGGGTCAACTGGCCGAAGGTCAGGTCGGCGTCCACATCGAGCTTGCTCAAGCGTTCCACTGGCAACAGACGTTCGCTGCTCCACGCGTCCTTGGTCGGCGCAGGTGGCAGTGGTGTGCTGCCCGCGCCAGCCATGGCATCGGCTTCGGTGCTGGCGACTTCCGCCTGGCGTACCTGCGTGGCGCTATTGGCCTCGGCGGATTTCGGCGGCAGGTAACGGTCGACGTTGAAGGTGTCGGCCTTGAGCACAGCGCGCAGCGATTGTTTGGCGAAGTCTTCGACGGCAATGCGGCCGCTGAAGGTGCTGTCGTCGACTTTCAGGTTGAGGTTGTCGAGCGCGAGGCTGGTCGGCGTCGCTGCCAATCGGCTGACCAGCTCGACTTTGCTCAGGCTGCCTTCGGCCATTGCCGGGAGTTTCTGGCCGATGCTTTCGACGAATTTCGCCAGGTCGAACTGGGCAATCGAGATGCCGCCGCTGACCTGTGGGGTCTTGTCGAGGTCGTTGACCTTCAGTTCACCCAGTGCCCGCAGTTGGTTGGCGGAGATCTTGATCCCGGTCCACTCGGCAACGTTGGCAGCCTTGTCCAGCACCAGCTGGCCCTGGGCGGAGAATGTCATGGTCTTGCCTTGCAGCGGGTCGCCGGTCACTTCACCGGACAGCCTCATGTCTTCGAACTGATAGCGCTGCAGTGCACGCGCGATACGCAGCTCACCATTGAGTTCGGTGCGCACGCGCAATGCGGGCTGGTTGGCTGACAGAAAAGCCGTGAGCTTGAGCGGAATATTGACCGAGTCGTGAACCGCACCGGTACTCAACTGAATACTTTCGGCGCTGAAGCTCTTGCCGGTTCGTTCGTCGGTGTATTCGACCCGTGCGTTGTTCACGGTCAGGCTGTCGATGTCCAGGCGGATCGGCTGAGGCGGTTTTTCCGCCGCGACGGGGGCTTCGGGTGCAGATTCGGTAGTGGCTGGCGGGGTATTGGTCGTGCCGGTGTTGGCCGTTGCAGGCACCTTGCCGATGTCCTCCCAGTTGCCGTGACCATCCTTGTCGCGGTTCAGGCGCAGGTTCAGGCCTTCGATGCGCACGTCGCTCATCTGCACTTCACGGCGCAGCAGCGGCAGTACGCGCACCGACAGGCCGAGCATCTGCAAGTCAGCGTACGGTTCGGTCGGTTTGACCAGGGTCGCCACACTGGCGTCGTGCAGTTCCAGGCCCAGCCACGGGAACAGGCTCCAGCCGATATCGCCATTGAGCGTCAGCTCGATGTGGGCCTTGTCGCGGGCAATCTGGCGAATCTCGTCTTTGTAGTCGTTGGGATCGAAGAGGTGGGTCAGGGCAAAGCCCAGCGCCACAATGATCAGCAACAGCCCGAGAAGTACCAGACCCAGGATTTTGCCGAACGCTTTCATGGGCGAGTCCTTGTAGATAGTCGAAATCAAAATTTAGCCGAGGAGTATAGCGCCACCGGATAGACGACCGGTCAGCGATCACTCCGGCAACACATCCAGCGACAGTTTCATCTTGGCGGCCAGTGCCTGTGCCTCCAGGTGCCCGGCAGGCGCAAGCAAGCGCAGGGTCATGCCCGATTGCTCGGCCATTTTCCGGGCTTCGGCCACAAGTCGCTCGGCAACACCGCGGCGACGGGTAATTTTCCGCACACAAATTTGTGACAAGTACCAGGCGTCCTGGTGCCTTTGCAAACGGGCCGCCCCCAGCAGGCGATCATTGAAGCGCCCGGCGATCAGTGTGCCGTCGCGCAAACAGTCTTCGATCAACTGCGCTTCCCCGGAAAACGGAGCGAACAACCAGCCTGGAGCGTCGCGGTAGATCTTCTGCAGATCCTGCCGATCCTGGGGCGTGGCGTGGTTCAGCGACTCGACAATGATCGGCATGGTGATTCCTGTGAGGTCATGAGGCGAGAGAGATCGGATGACGTACAAAAGGTGATGTCAGTTTGGTTTTTATGTCACTTGCAGATGGTAACCTTTGCCTGTTCGTCCGTCCTTCTGCGACCTGTTGTCGCACAACAAGGTGCTCCCCGAAAAAAAACGGTCATGCCTGCGTGCATAAAGGCCGGGAGTGGACCGTGGCTGGCGAACCCTACTGATAATTGGGGGAAACACAATGACTACGAGCATCACGGCGGACGGCTTCAGCGCCAGCCAGCCTGCGTTCCTGTCCAAGGAGCGGATCATCGCCAAGCCCGGTTTCAACCGCTGGCTGGTACCACCGGCCGCGTTGGCCATCCACTTGTGCATCGGCATGGCCTACGGCTTTTCGGTGTTCTGGCTGCCGCTGTCCAAGGCGCTGGGCATCACCGCTCCGGTCGCCTGCGCGGCAGACATGAGTTTTATCGCACAAGTCTTTTCGTCTCAGTGTGACTGGCCGATCTCGATGCTCGGTTGGATCTACACCCTGTTCTTCATCTTCCTGGGGTGCTCGGCCGCCATCTGGGGTGGCTGGCTGGAACATGCCGGACCGCGCAAGGCCGGTGTTGTATCGGCTCTGTGCTGGTGCGGCGGTCTGCTGATTTCCGCTTTGGGTGTGTATACCCACCAGATCTGGCTGATGTGGATCGGCTCCGGGGTCATTGGCGGTATCGGCCTGGGCCTGGGCTACATTTCTCCGGTGTCGACCCTGATCAAGTGGTTCCCGGACAAGCGCGGCATGGCGACCGGCATGGCGATCATGGGCTTCGGCGGCGGCGCAATGGTCGGCGCTCCACTGGCGGCGGCGCTGATGGGGCATTTTGCTTCGCCAACCAGCGTCGGCGTGTGGCAGAGCTTCCTGGTGATGGCCGCGATCTACTTCGTGTTCATGATCGGTGGCGCGCTGTCCTACCGCGTTCCGCCAACCGGCTGGAAGCCCGAAGGCTGGACCGCCCCGGTGAAAAAAGTCTCGAACGCGATGATCACTCATCGTCATGTTCACGTAAATGTGGCCTGGAAGACGCCGCAATTCCGTCTGGTGTGGCTGGTGCTGTGCCTGAACGTATCCGCCGGTATCGGCATCCTCGGCATGGCGTCGCCGCTGTTGCAGGAAGTGTTCGCTGGCAAGTTGCTGGGCAATGACCTGGCGTTCGGTCAGCTCGACGCCTCGCAACTGGCTTCGATCGCCGCCATCGCTGCCGGTTTCACCGGTTTGCTGAGCCTGTTCAACATCGGCGGGCGTTTTTTCTGGGCTTCGTTCTCGGATTACCTGGGCCGCAAAAACACCTACTTCGTGTTCTTCGCCCTGGGCTTTGCCCTGTACGGACTGATTCCGAACCTTGGTCATTTGGGCAGCGTCGCGCTGTTCGTGGCGGCGTTCTGCATCATCCTGTCGATGTATGGCGGTGGCTTTGCGACCGTTCCGGCGTATCTGGCGGACCTGTTCGGCACGCAAATGGTCGGTGCGATCCACGGTCGTCTGCTGACCGCCTGGGCTGCCGCAGGCGTGCTGGGGCCGGTGCTGGTGAACTACCTGCGTGAATATCAACTGAACATCGGCGTCGAGCGCGCAGCGGCGTACGACATCACCCTGTACATCCTCGCCGGCCTGCTGGTGCTGGGTTTCCTGTGCAATCTGCTGGTGCGTCCGGTGGCCGACAAGTATTTCATGACCGACGCCGAACTGGCCGCCGAACAGGCGCTGGGCCATGACAAAGGCGCTGACAGCAGCACCGTGCTGGAGTGGAAAGCGGCTGCCGGTAGCAAGCCGCTGGCGGTTGCGGCGTGGCTGGTGGTGGGTATTCCACTGGCGTGGGGGGTGTGGGTGACCCTGCAGAAGACCGCAGTACTGTTCCACTAACACCAAGGTAAATGCAAAACCTGTGGGAGCGGGCTTGCTCGCGAAGGCGTCGTGTCAGTCGACATATATGTTGTCTGACAAACCGCTTTCGCGAGCAAGCCCGCTCCCACATTTGTTTTGTGTTCCCTCCGGGTCGCTTGTATGGACATGTACATCGCCGAGACCCCCGGATTCATTCCGTCAGCGATATCAGCTCTCGTGTTTCTGTTTGGCGCCCGCGCCCCTATAATGGTTGCCTTTTTCGCCCAATGATTTTGCGGAGCTGGTGATGGCCGAACGTAAGGCGTCTGTCGAGCGCGACACTCTGGAAACCCAGATCAAAGCCTCGATCAACCTCGATGGCACCGGAAAGGCCCGATTTGATATCGGTGTTCCTTTTCTTGAGCACATGCTGGACCAGATCGCCCGTCACGGGCTGATCGACCTGGATATTGTCAGCAAGGGCGACCTGCATATCGATGACCACCACACTGTGGAAGACGTCGGTATCACCCTCGGCCAGGCTTTCACCAAAGCCATCGGCGACAAGAAAGGCATCCGTCGCTACGGTCACGCCTACGTGCCGCTCGATGAAGCACTCTCGCGTGTGGTGATCGACTTCTCCGGCCGTCCAGGCCTGCAGATGCATGTTCCGTACACCCGTGCCACCGTCGGCGGCTTCGACGTTGACCTGTTCCAGGAATTCTTCCAGGGCTTCGTCAACCACGCCAACGTCACCTTGCACATCGACAATCTGCGTGGGCACAACACCCACCACCAGATCGAAACCGTGTTCAAGGCTTTCGGCCGCGCCCTGCGCATGGCCGTCGAGCTCGATGACCGCATGGCCGGGCAAATGCCTTCGACCAAGGGCGTGTTGTAATGCAGACAGTCGCGGTTATCGATTACGGCATGGGCAACCTGCACTCGGTGGCCAAGGCCCTCGAGCACGTCGGTGCCGGCAAGGTCCTGATCACCAGCGATGCGAACGTGATTCGCGAGGCCGACCGGGTGGTTTTCCCCGGCGTGGGTGCCATTCGCGATTGCATGGCGGAGATCCGTCGCCTCGGCTTCGATTCTCTGGTACGTGAAGTCAGCCAGGACCGTCCGTTCCTTGGTATCTGCGTGGGCATGCAAGCCTTGCTCGACACCAGCGAAGAGAACGACGGCGTCGACTGCATCGGTCTGTTCCCGGGCCAGGTGAAGTTCTTCGGCAAGGATCTGGTCGAGGACGGCGAACACCTGAAAGTCCCGCACATGGGCTGGAACGAAGTGAAGCAGAAGGTGAGTCACCCGCTGTGGCATGACATCCCGGACCTGGCGCGGTTCTACTTCGTGCACAGCTACTACATCGCTGCCGCCAACGCGCGGCAGGTGGTGGGTGGCGGTCACTACGGTGTCGATTTCGCCGCGGCGCTGGCCGAAGGCTCGCGTTTCGCCGTGCAGTTCCACCCGGAGAAAAGCCATACCCATGGCCTGCAGCTGCTGCAGAACTTCGCTGCGTGGGACGGTCGCTGGTAAATGGCCGTCAAGAAAAAGCCGCCGATCCTGACCCTCACTCCTGAACAGGAGAGCGAGGCCAATCGCAAGATCAAGCGGTTCATGGAGGATCGCTTCGAACTGGACCTGGGTTCGTTCGAAGCGGCTGAAATTCTTGAGCTGTTTACCCGCGAAATTGCTCCGCACTATTACAACAGGGCGATTTTCGATGTGCAGGCGCACCTCAAAGAGAGGTTCGAAAGCATCGAAAGCGACCTGTGGGCGCTCGAGAAAAACTGATTTCCGAGCCAAGCTGAACATTCAAATTTGAAGGTTTGCCAGATGCTGATTATTCCCGCTATCGATCTTAAAGACGGTGCCTGTGTTCGTCTGCGCCAGGGCCGCATGGAAGATTCCACAGTGTTCTCCGATGACCCGGTGAGCATGGCTGCCAAGTGGGTGGAGGGCGGTTGCCGTCGTCTGCATCTGGTCGACCTGAACGGCGCCTTCGAAGGCCAACCGGTCAACGGCGAAGTGGTCACCGCCATCGCCAAGCGCTACCCGAACCTGCCGATCCAGATCGGCGGCGGCATCCGTTCCCTTGAAACCATCGAGCACTACGTGAAAGCGGGCGTGAGCTACGTGATCATCGGCACCAAGGCCGTGAAAGATCCGGCCTTCGTCGCGGAAGCCTGCCGCGCATTCCCGGGCAAGGTAATTGTCGGCCTGGACGCCAAGGACGGTTTCGTCGCCACCGACGGCTGGGCTGAAATCAGCACCGTGCAGGTGATCGACCTGGCTAAACAGTTCGAAGCCGACGGCGTGTCCGCCATCATTTATACCGACATCGCCAAAGACGGCATGATGCAGGGCTGCAACGTACCGTTCACAGCCGCGCTGGCTGCTGCCACGCGCATTCCAGTGATCGCTTCGGGCGGCATTCACAACCTGGGTGATATCAAGTCGCTGCTCGACGCCAAGGCGCCGGGCATCATCGGTGCGATCACTGGCCGGGCGATCTACGAAGGCACCCTCGACGTCGCTGAAGCGCAAGCTTTCTGCGACTCGTACAAAGGCTGAGGACTGACCATGGCGCTGGCCAAACGCATCATCCCTTGCCTGGACGTGGATAACGGCCGGGTGGTCAAGGGTGTGAAATTCGAAAACATCCGCGATGCCGGGGACCCGGTGGAAATCGCCCGTCGCTACGACGAGCAGGGTGCCGACGAGATTACCTTTCTCGACATCACTGCCAGTGTCGACGGCCGCGACACCACGCTGCACACGGTAGAACGCATGGCCAGCCAGGTGTTCATCCCGCTGACCGTCGGCGGCGGCGTGCGCACCGTGCAGGACATCCGCAACTTGCTCAATGCCGGCGCGGACAAGGTTTCGATCAACACCGCAGCGGTGTTCAATCCGGAGTTTGTCGGCGAAGCCGCGCAGCATTTCGGTTCGCAATGCATCGTGGTTGCCATCGACGCGAAGAAGGTTTCCGGGCCGGGCGAAACCCCGCGCTGGGAAATCTTCACCCACGGCGGCCGCAAACCAACCGGTCTCGACGCCGTTGAGTGGGCGAAGAAGATGGAAGGCCTGGGCGCCGGTGAAATCTTGCTGACCAGCATGGACCAGGACGGCATGAAAAACGGTTTCGACCTGGGTGTTACCCGCGCCATCAGCGATGCGCTGGGCATTCCTGTGATCGCCTCCGGCGGTGTTGGCAACCTGCAGCACCTGGCCGACGGCATCCTTGAAGGCCATGCCAGCGCGGTATTGGCGGCGAGTATTTTCCACTTCGGCGAATACACCGTGCAGGAAGCCAAGGCCTATATGGCTCATCGCGGAATCGTGATGCGCTAAGGTCTGCGCGAAAACTGCCTGCGCGACAATCATGCTGCGTTAAAAACAGGCTCGGAATGCTCATGTAGATCTCTACAGTCGGGCGCGACCCCGGCCGTTCCTCGCCTGTTTTTGCCTTGCCTGATCGCCGCTCGGCGATTTTTCGCACAGACCTTGAACAAACCGATACAGGCCAGTGGACATCATGGCGGGCTCAAGGCACTCTTGGGTACGCCATGGATTTCGGTAGCCAGACATGCTTAAACGTCTCCTTCTAGCCCTCGCCAGTGCTTCGCTATTGTTGGTCATCGGGGCGCACGCTAAAGACAGTCCCGATACCGGCATGGTGCTGCTGACGGAAAACTTCCCGCCGTACAACATGGCGAAGAACGGCAAGAACTTCGCTCAGGACGAGAACATCAATGGCATCGCCACCGATATCGTCCGCGAGATTTTCAAGCGTGCCGACATTAACTACAGCCTGACACTGCGGTTCCCTTGGGAGCGAATCTACAAACTCACCCTCGAGAAACCCGGCTACGGCGTATTTGTCATGGCGCGTTTGCCGGATCGCGAAAAACTCTTCAAGTGGGTCGGTCCCATCGGCCCGGACGACTGGATCATGCTGGCCAAGGCTGACAGCAAGATCACCCTCGAAACCCTGAACGACGCACGTAAATACAGGATTGGCGCCTACAAGGGCGATGCGATCGCCGAGACGCTGGCCAAGCAGGGACTCAATCCGATCGTCGTGCTGCGCGATCAGGACAATGCGAAGAAGCTGGTCAACGGTCAGATCGACCTGTGGGCCACGGGTGACCCGGCGGGGCGCTATCTGGCGCGCCAGGAAGGGGTTAACGGGTTGAAAACCGTACTGCGTTTCAACAGTGCCGAACTGTACCTGGCACTGAACAAGGACGTGACGGACGAGACGGTGGCCAAGCTCCAGGCGGCGCTGGATCAGATGCGCAAGGAAGGCAAGGTGGACGAGATCATGGCGCAGTATCTGTAGGATTCAACACCAACCCTTTAGTCATGCCCGGCCCCCTGTGGGAGCGAGCTTGCTCGCGATGTCGGTCTGCCAGTCGATAGAGATGTTGAATGTGATGGCGCTATCGCGAGCAAGCTCGCTCCCACAGGGTTCTGCGGTGTAGATCTAGCGGTACACCCCATCCTTCCCATGCGCAGCCGTCGCCCGATTGCCGCGCACACTGATCATCTGCTTGATATCAATCCACTCGATCCCCTGAGTCTTCAGCTTCGGCAGTTCTCGCTCCAAAACAGCCAGCGTCTGTGGATACGGGTGCCCGATCATCACTGCCGAACCCTGCTTGCGCGCGAGGCTGATTGCTGTCTGCAACTGGGTGAAGATCGCCGCTTCAGTACGCTCATCGTCGAGAAACACATCCCGCGACACGCTCGCCAGACCGATCTTCTGCGCTTCGGCCGCGGCCACGGTCTGCGCGCTGGTGCGACTGTCGACGAAGAACTTGTACCGTCGTTGCAGGTCCGCCATCAGCCAGGTCATGGCGGCTGGTTGTGCGGTCATGCGGCTGCCCATGTGATTGTTGATGCCGCTGGTGTACGGGACCATTTTGAACGCGGCGTTCAGGCGTTTTTCCAGCTCGTCGATGGGCAACTCGGGATGCCAGGCGAACGGTCCGGTGGCCGGATCCATGGGCATGTGCAGGATGACGATCTTGCCGGCACGATGGGCTTCGCGGGCGAATTCGGTGGCGTGGGGCGTGTCGGGCATGATCGCCGTGGTGACCGGGCCGGGCAGGGCCAGCACGCGACGATCCCGAGGCAGGTTCTGCCCCAGGTCGTCGATGATCAGACTCAGGTAGGCTTTGTGGGGCGTCGATCCGGCGGGTTCTGCGTGGGCAACACCCGCCAGACAGCACAACAGAGCAATCAGCAACCGCAGAAACATCTCAACGGCCGGACGTGATGCTCAGTCCTTTGAGCAGGCTCAGGGCCTGGGCCAGTTGGTAGTCATCATCCTGTGGCATTGGCTTGGCTTTGCCGCTGGAGCCGGTCGGTTTGTCGGCGCCGCCGTTGCCGTTGCCCAGGTGACCCTGCAAGTCAGCTTCCTTGAAGTAGTCGCCGTCCTGCTCGCTGGTGATCTTGGCCTTGCGCACTTCGATGTCCGGGACGATGCCCTGGGCCTGGATGGAGCGGCCGTTCGGCGTGTAATACAACGCCGTGGTGATTTTCAATGCGCGTTCATTGTTCAGCGGCAGCACGGTTTGCACCGAGCCTTTGCCGAAACTGGTGGTGCCCATCAGCACGGCGCGTTTCTGGTCCTGCAGGGCGCCGGCGACAATTTCCGAAGCCGAGGCGCTGCCGCCGTTGATCAACACGACCATTGGCACGGCTTCGCTTTCGTCCTTGCCGGTGGCAGAGAAACGCAGCTCGGAGTTGGCGATGCGGCCCTTGGTGTAAACGATCAGGCCCTTGGTGATGAAGTGGTCGACCACCTCCACCGCCGCCTGCAACACGCCGCCCGGGTTGTTGCGCAGGTCGAGAATGATGCCCTTGAGCTTCTTGCCATTGTCTTTGCGCAGCTTGGCCAGGGCCTTGGAAACCTCTTCACCGGTCTTGACCTGGAACTGGGTGATGCGGATGTAGCCGTAGCCCGATTCCAGCAACTGGCTCTTCACACTCTTCACCTGGATGACGGCGCGGGCCAGGGTCACGTCGAACGGCGTGCCGCCGTCGCGCACCAGGGTCAGGGTGATTTTCTGGCCGATCTTGCCGCGCATCTTGTCGACGGCTTCGGTCATGCTCTGGCCCCGGGTGGGCTGGCCGTTGATCTTGACGATGAAGTCGCCGGCCTGAATGCCAGCCTTGGAAGCTGGAGTGTCGTCAATGGGCGACACCACTTTGATGAAGCCGTCTTCGGCACCGACTTCGATACCCAGGCCACCGAATTCCCCGCTGGTACTTTCCTGCAACTCGGCGAAATCTTCAGGGCCGAGGTAGGCAGAGTGCGGATCGAGGTTGCTGAGCATGCCCTTGATGGCGTTTTCCAGCAGGGTCTTGTCGTCTACCGGTTCGACATAGGCGGCCTTGATCCGGTCCATCACCTCGGCGAAGGTGCGCAACTCGTCCAGCGGCAGTGGCGCCTTGGTGGTCGCAGCAGTGCCCGCAGGCGCAACCGCCGGCGCTGGTTGAGCGGCAAACGCCAAAGGCGCGCCGATCACCAGGGCGATCGTCAGGGCCAGCGAGGTAAGGCGGGACAAATGCAGCATGTCGAACGAACTCCTAATGTAGGTGACTCAACGCCTATCCTTGCGCGTGGCACCATTGCGCCGGGTCACTCGGGTGACCCTGCTGACGAATTGCGAAATACAGCGCTGGTGTGTCCTGCCCGCCACTGTTGCCGACAGTGGAAATAGGCTCACCGGCTTTTACAACGTCACCCGCAGACTTGAGCAGCGTCTGGTTGTGACCGTACAGGCTCAAATAACCGTTGCCGTGGTCGAGAATCACCAGCAGCCCGGCGCCGCGCAACCAGTCGGCGAACACCACGCGACCACCGTGTACGGCATGCACCGCACTGCCGGCGGACGCGCCGATCATCACGCCATCCCACTTGGTCCGGGCATCATCGCCACGGTTTTCACCGAAGCGCGCCAACAGTCGACCATCGACAGGCCAGGGAAGTTTGCCGCGGGTTGATGCAAACGGGCCACCAAAGGTCTCGCCGGAACTGGAAACCAGTGCGCCGGGAGTCGATCTGACCGGTTTGCGTGGGGCGTCGTCGTTGGCATCTGCCAGCGCCTGGGCCTCACGTAAACGCTTTTTTTCGGCTTCCTGCTGGGCAATCAGCGCTTTTTGCCGCGCTTCTTCTGCCTCACGGGCCTGGCGGGCCAGGGTTTCTTCAATGGTTTTAAGGACTTTAGACAGGTCTGCCTGATCCTGCTCGCGCGCCGCCAGTTTCTGATCGCGAGCTTTTACGTCGTCATTGAGCTTGGCCAGGACTTGCTGGCGCTCCTGGCGGACTTTCTCGAGTTCGCCACGCTGGGTGTCGAGGCTGCTTTGCTGCACCAGCAATTGCGCCTGCTGCATGGCGATGTCTTTTTCGACATTGGTCAGTTGGCGCAGGGTTTCGTTGAAGCTTTTCAACTGCTCCAGGCGAGCCTGGCTCAGGTAGTCGTAATAGGTGAGGGTTCGGGCGAACTTCTCGGGGTTCTGCTGGTTGAGCAGCAGCTTGAGGTATTCCTGGCGACCGTTCTGGTAGGCCGCCCGGGCCTGCATGGCGATCAGTCGTTGCTGTTCAGTGCGCGCGCTCTGGAGTTTTTTTTTCTCTGCGTCGAGGCGCTGTAGCTCGGCTTCGCTTTTCTTCAGCTCTTTTTGCAGGGCTTCGACCTGCTTCTCGAGCTTGCCCATTTCAGTTTCGGTGCCCTTGAGCTCTTTCTGCACACCGGACTTCTCTTCCTGCAGCTTGCCCAGCAGTTTCTTCAGCTCGGCAATGTCCTGACGCGTGGCGTCCAACTGTTGTTGGGTTTCTGCGCGCTCGTCAGCAAAGGCCGGTTGGAGCAGGCATGTCAGAGCTAGGGCTATCAGGACGCGAAGCATAGGGGCGGGCGGCACCAGGGAAAGGGACGGCCTAGTATGCCCGCCATGGGCGGCAAAAAAAATGCCCATTTCTGACTGTGTGATAACTGGATGGAAAAACACCGCAAAACCAATGTGGGAGCGGGCTTGCTCGCGAATGCGGTGTGTCAGGCAACGTTGATGTCGACTGGCACAATGCTTTCGCGAGCAAGCCCGCTCCCACAGGGTTTTGTAGTGATTTGAATAACCGAGTTACACCAGAATCGAAGTCCCGGTCATTTCCGCCGGTTGTTCCAGGCCCAGCAATTTCAGCATGGTTGGCGCCACGTCCGCCAGCACACCGCCTTCGCGGACCTTCAGGTCGCGCTTGCCGACATAAATGAACGGTACCGGTTCGGATGTGTGTGCGGTGTGCGCCTGGCCAGTGGTTTCATCGGACATTTGCTCGACGTTACCGTGGTCAGCGGTGATCAAGGCTTCGCCGCCGACTTTTTCCAGGGCGTCGACGATGCGGCCCACGCACAGGTCCAGGCATTCAACGGCCTTGACCGCCGCTTCGAACACGCCACTGTGGCCGACCATGTCGCCGTTGGCGTAGTTGACCACGATCACGTCGTAACGCTGGTTTTCGATGGCGTCGACGATGCGATCGGTGACTTCCGGTGCGCTCATTTCCGGCTGCAAGTCATAGGTAGCGACTTTCGGCGACGGAATCAGGATGCGTTCTTCGCCCGGGAACGGTTCTTCGCGCCCGCCTGAGAAGAAGAAGGTCACGTGGGCGTATTTTTCGGTTTCGGCGATGCGCAGCTGGGTCTTGCCGTTTTGCGCCAGGTAGTCGCCCAGCACGTTTTCCAGGCTGCCGGCGGCGAAAGCCGATGGCGCAGGGATGCTGGCGGCGTATTGGGTCAGCATGACGAAGCCGGCCAGTTTCGGCTGGCGGGCACGCTCGAACTCACTGAAGTTGTCTTCGACGAACACGCGGGTCAGCTCGCGGGCGCGGTCGGCGCGGAAGTTCATGAACACCACGGCATCGCCGTCTTCGACTTTTACCGGCTCACCGATGGAGGTGGCTTTGACGAACTCGTCGCTCTCGCCGCGCTCGTAGGCCGCTTGCAGGCCTTCCTGAGCGGTAGCGGCGTTGAATTCGCCCTGGCCGTCGACAATCAGGCTGTAGGCCTGGGACACGCGGTCCCAACGGTTGTCGCGGTCCATGGCGTAGTAACGGCCGATCAGGCTGGCGATCCGGCCTTTGCCCAAGGCCTGGAAGGTCGCGTCGAGCAGTTCGATCGACGATTGCGCGCTTTTCGGCGGAGTGTCGCGGCCATCGAGGAAGGCGTGCAGGTAGATGTTTTGAGCGCCGCGCTTGAAGGCCAGCTCGGCCATGGCGACCAGGTGATCCTGGTGGCTATGCACGCCGCCATCGGACAGCAGGCCCATGAAATGCACGGCTTTGCCAGCGGCGACGGCCTTGTCCACGGCAGCGCAGATGGTCGGGTTCTCGAAGAACTCGCCGTCGCGGATCGATTTGGTGACGCGAGTGAAGTCCTGATACACCACGCGGCCGGCACCCAGGTTCATGTGGCCGACTTCGGAGTTGCCCATCTGGCCATCCGGCAGGCCGACGTCCATGCCGCTGCCCGAGATCAGGCCGTTTGGCACCGTGGCCCACAGACGATCCAGTACAGGCTTCTTCGCCGCGAAAATGGCGTTTGATTCGGGGCTGTCGCTGTGACCGAAGCCGTCGAGAATCATCAGGACCAAAGGTTTAGGCGTGGTAGTCATGGAATCCACTCGTGGCTGAGGTAAAAGGGGTAATGGAAAAAGGAGTCGCAGTTTAAAGCGAAGTTCCGGCCACGTCACCGCCGGACGGGGTTTGGCCCACCATAGTGGCTGTGTATACTGGCCGACATTTTAACGCCCTGGAACCTCCTTCGATGGTTGCTCACCTGATTGAATTCGCCACTAACCACTACATTCTCGTCGGTATCTTCGTCGTACTGCTGGCGTTGCTGATTGCCTACCAAATGCAGGGCGGCGGCCGCAGCCTGAGCACCGGCGAACTGACCGGCCTGGTCAACAAGGACGCGGGCGTCGTGGTCGACATTCGTCCGAGCAAGGATTTCGCCGCCGGTCACATTGTCGGTGCGGTGAACATTCCCCAGGACAAACTGGCCGCCCGCGTTGGCGAACTGGAAAAGCACAAGGCCAAGACCATCATCCTGGTCGACGCCATGGGCCAGACCGCTGGCACCCACGCCCGCGAACTGATGAAATCCGGCTTCACCGCCGCCAAGCTGTCCGGCGGTATTTCCAGCTGGAAAGCCGACAATCTGCCGCTGGTGAAGTGATATGAGTAGCGTCGTCGTCTATTCCAGCGATTACTGCCCTTACTGCTCGCGAGCCAAGTACCTGCTCGAGAACAAAGGCGTGGCCTTCGAAGAGATCAAGGTCGATGGCAAACCGCAGGTGCGCGCTGCGATGGCCCAGAAGGCCGGGCGTACGTCCGTGCCGCAAATCTGGATCGGCAGCACCCACGTGGGCGGTTGTGATGATTTGTTCGCCTTGGAGCGTGCCGGTAAGCTCGACGCGTTGCTCAAGGCCTGACGGCAATACCCCAAGCAAACCTAAAAGAACCCTGGATCAAGAAGGATCTGCGATGACTGACCAACAGAACACTGCTGCGAACGAAGAAGAAACTGCACCGCAATTCTCCTTGCAGCGCATTTATGTGCGTGACCTGTCCTTCGAAGCTCCGAAAAGCCCGGCGATCTTCCGCCAGCAGTGGGAGCCGAGCGTCGCTCTGGATCTGAACACCCGTCAAAAGACACTGGAAGCCGACTTCCACGAAGTCGTGCTGACCTTGTCGGTTACCGTGAAAAACGGTGACGAAGTGGCGTTCATCGCCGAAGTGCAACAGGCCGGGATCTTCCTGATCAAGAACCTGGACGACGCTTCCATGAGCCACACCCTGGGTGCGTTCTGCCCGAACATCCTGTTCCCGTATGCTCGCGAAACCCTGGACAGCCTGGTGACCCGTGGTTCGTTCCCGGCACTGATGCTGGCTCCGGTGAACTTCGATGCGCTGTACGCACAAGAGCTGCAACGCATGCAGGCTGCTGGCGAGACGCCGACCGTTCAGTAAGCATTTCTGAGCGTCGAAGCAAGTCCAATGTGGGAGCGGGCTTGCTCGCGAAAGCGGTTTTTCAGTCAACATTCATGTTGAAGCTGATGACTCCTTCGCGAGCAAGCCCGCTCCCACATTTGTTATGCGCTGTTACTTGAAGTCGTTTTGCCGCCACGCTTCGTAAACGGCCACCGCCACGGTATTGGACAGGTTCAGGCTACGGCAGCCCTCTCGCATCGGCAGGCGCAGGCGTTGTTCGGCTGGCAGGGCCTCCAGCACTTCGGCGGGCAGTCCACGGCTTTCCGGGCCGAACAGGAATGCATCGCCGGGGACGAAACTGGCGTCGTGGAACGGCCGCGAGCCTTTGGTGGTGAAGGCGAACACCCGCGGGTTGCCCAGGCTTTCCAGGCAGCTGGCCAGGTCCGCATGGCGTTGCAGGGTGGCATACTCGTGGTAGTCGAGACCGGCGCGGCGCAGGCGCTTGTCGTCCATCTCGAAGCCCAGTGGTTCGATCAAATGCAGGTGGCAGCCACTGTTGGCGCACAGCCTGATAACGTTGCCGGTGTTCGGCGGAATTTCTGGTTGGAAAAGGATGACGTGAAACATGCACGGCTCCGAAGGTAAAGATGACGCGCATTCTACGCCGCCAGAAGGCGTGCGTTCGAAACTATTCCTGCAGGTGATGGGCTCGCTGGCGATTGTCGGGGTGATGGTCGGGATGATGATCGGTCGCCTGACCACACCAGACCCCAGTCAGTTGCAGCAGGTTGAGGTGACGAACGACGGGCTGGTGGTGTGGTTCAACAACGAACCCAAGACCCGCGGCGAAATTGTGGACGGCAGTGTCGCGCTGCTGTTTGGCGCTGAGGGCAAGGCGCAGAAAGGTCAGCTCAAGCTCGGCGGCAAGGATGTGACCTGGCGGGTACGTTTGAGTGATGAGGGGTTGTTGCTGACGCTGGTGGCGGCCCGGCCCCTGCAGGGCGAGTGGGCCGGTAGCGAGGTCGATGACCGCTGGCGGCTGGAGATCCATCTCCGGGAGCAATAAAAGAGGGAATCCCCGGCCTGCCTGTACCAAGGTCCCCAAAACGGGAGGGCTCGCGCATCGCGTCGTGAGTCCGGTGTAAAGAAGGAACCCCTGACCTGCCTGTATCAAGGGCCCCAAAACTGCTGGGCTCGTCGCTTTGAGCGGTATGAGCCCGATGTAAAGAGGGGAATCCCCGGCCTGCCTGTACCAAGGTCCCCGAAACCGGGTAGGTGAACTGATTCACTTGAAAGGGTTATTGCAGGGGGCGTGCCAGGTTTTCACAAGTTGAAACAGAAACCCGCGTATAAACGTCGAAAGCCCCGTAATCCGGGGCTTTCGTGTTTTTTCGATAGGGGTTCGATAGCGAATGTAGGCGGGGTTTCGGGTCGGTTGTCGTGCGCGATTGCGGTTCACAGTGCCTTCAGGCGGTGCACGCAGCTCTGAATGTGGGAGCGGGCTTGCTCGCGAAAGCGGTGTATCAGTCAAAATTGAAGTCGACTGACACACCGCTTTCGCGAGCAAGCCCGCTCCCACAGGATCGTGTGCTCATTGAGTAATCAGTGATTGCTCAGCCCTCATCCCCCTCATCATCATCCCCGCCATCCACCTTCATCCCCAGTTCCTTGATCTTGCGGGTCAGGGTGTTGCGCCCCCAGCCCAGCAAAACGGCGGCATCGCGGCGGCGGCCGGCGGTGTGTTTGAGCGCGGTCTCGATCATGATCCGTTCGAAGGCCGGCACGGCACTGTCGAGCAGGCTCGACTGACCGCGGGCCAGCGCCTGGTCCGCCCACTGGCGCAGGGCCTGTTCCCAGTTGGTCACGGGGGCCGAATCCTGCGGCAGGCTCAGCAGCTCCGGCGGCAGGTCGCCGATGTGCACTTCGCGACCCGAAGCCATCACCGTGATCCAGCGGCAGGTGTTCTCCAGCTGCCGCACGTTGCCGGGCCACGGCAGGTTCTTCAGGTATTCCTCGGTTTCGCTTTTCAGCAGCTTCGGCTCGACGGCCAGCTCCTGAGCTGCGCGGCTGAGGAAGTGCCTGGCCAGGGTCGGGATGTCTTCGCGACGGTCCGACAGGCGCGGGATATGGATGCGGATCACGTTGAGGCGATGGAACAAGTCCTCACGGAATTTCCCGGCGTGCACCAGGGTTTCCAGATTCTGGTGAGTCGCAGCGATGATGCGCACATCGACCTTCACCGGCACATGACCGCCGACGCGGTAAAACTCGCCATCAGCCAGTACACGAAGCAAGCGGGTCTGGGTGTCGGCCGGCATGTCGCCGATTTCATCGAGGAACAGCGTGCCGCCGTCCGCCTGTTCGAAGCGCCCGCGACGCAGGTTGGCCGCGCCGGTGAACGCACCTTTTTCATGGCCGAACAGTTCGGATTCCATCAGGTCTTTGGGAATCGCCGCCATGTTCAGCGCGATGAATGGCGATGCCGCTCTTGGGCTGTGACGGTGCAGGGCGTGGGCCACCAGTTCTTTACCGGTACCGGATTCGCCGTTGATCAGCACGGTGATGTTGGAGTGGCTCAGGCGGCCGATGGCGCGGAACACCTCCTGCATCGCGGGTGCTTCACCGATGATTTCCGGGGTACGGGTCAGGGTCGGGGCGACTTCCAGGCCTTGTTGTTCCTGGGCGTGCTGGTTGGCGCGCTTGACCAGGGACACCGCTTCATCGACGTCGAACGGCTTGGGCAGGTACTCGAAGGCGCCGCCCTGATAGGACGCGACAGCGCTGTCCAGATCGGAGTGCGCGGTCATGATGATCACTGGCAGCCGTGGGTGTTGTTCGCGAATCCGCGCCAGAAGGTCCAGGCCGCTGGTGCCGGGCATGCGGATGTCGGAAATGATCACGTCCGGTTGCTGGCGCGCCAGGCGGCTCATCACGCCATCGGCGCTGTCGAAGCTTTGTGTGGTCATGCCTTCCTGTTGCAAGGCTTTTTCCAGGACCCAACGGATAGAACGGTCGTCATCGACGATCCACACGGTTTCACTACGGCTCATGTCGATGTGGCTCCTTGTTCCAGTGGCAGAAAGATCGAGAAAGTGGTGTGGCCGGGGTGGCTGTCACACTCGATCAGGCCCTGGTGCTGGCTGATGATGTTCTGGGTAATGGCCAGGCCAAGCCCGGTACCGTCCGGACGGCCGCTGACCATGGGGAAGAAAATGGTTTCCTGAAGTTCCGCAGGGATGCCCGGACCGTTGTCGATGATCTCGATCTTGGTTACCAGGCGATGGCGCACGTGGCCGATGGTGAACTGGCGCATGGCCCGGGTGCGCAGGCTGATGCGGCCCAGACGCAGTTCGTTCTGGCTGCTGATGGCCTGCATCGCGTTGCGCACGATGTTCAGGACGGCCTGAATCATCTGCTCGCGATCGATCAACACGTCGGGGATACTTGGGTCGTAGTCGCGCACCAAAGTGATGCAGCCCTGGCTTTCGGCCTCCACCAGATGGCAGACACGCTCCAGCACTTCGTGGACATTGCACAGGGCCAGTGACGGCAATTTGTTGGAGCCGAGCATGCGATCCACCAGATTACGCAGACGGTCGGCTTCTTCAATGATGACGTTGGTGTAGTCGCGCAGGCTTTCTTCCGGCAGTTCCCGGGCCAGCAATTGCGCAGCGCCGCGAATCCCGCCCAAGGGGTTCTTGATTTCATGGGCCAGGCCACGCACCAGCATCTTGCTGGTTTCCTGCTTGGACAGCTGCGCTTCTTCCTTGGTGATCCGCAACAAGCGGTCACGAGGGTGGACTTCGAGCAGCAGCATCGTGTCGCCATTGCTCAGGATCGGCGTTACTGCGTAGTCAACGGTCAGGGTCTGGCCGGTGAGGGCGGTGAGCATGGCTTCGCGCTTGGTGAACGGGTGCGCTTGTTTGACGGCTTGGCGCAACGAATTCAGCGCTTCGGCCGATTCGGTAAACAATTCACTGATGAACTGCCCATGGCTGCGCTGGCCGCTGATGGCCAGCAGCATCTCCGCCGCCGGGTTCATGTACTCGAGGCGCAGTTCGGCGTCGAGCAGGATGGTGGCGGTGGTGAGGTTATCGAGTAGCAAACGGTGGAGTGCGTCGCTAATGGTCATCGGGACCTCTTTTAGGGCAGAACATGCGCAAGAAAACAGCGCTGATACGGGCAAAATGCAAAAACCAAACCAAGGCTCCGAAAAGAAGCGTTCAGCGCCTGAAACGGGTGTTTGACGCTCGTTTGCGTGGCGCTTTGCCAGCTTTCGCGGGTAGTTTCGAACCAAAATGGGTTGGAATGTGAGTACGGTGCAAGCTATTGCACCAATATAGTGCGCAAACCTGAACGAGGTTAAAAAAGTCGCAAGAAAGGATTTTTTTCTTCGGTAGGCTTGTCGCTGAGGGGGCATTCCGGTCGTTGACCGTAGTCATCGAGGATGCAGGGTTTGATCTTGCGCTTCTGGGCGAGCGACGTGCGCTGCATATGGAAGGGTTGGCTGGCGGTGCGTTCGACGATGCGTCCCTGCTCATCAAGAATTTCCACGGACAGGGTATGGCTGCCGCGATCGATGTTGCTCAACGGGAACACCGGGCTAATGCCGGGTTCGGCAGTGGGCTGGCCGTCGAGCAGCAGTCGGTAGCGGTGACCGGGTTGCAGTCCGGGCTCGTTGGTGGCGCTGACGATGACTTCGCCGGCGTTGCTGCGGATGGTCGCGTCGGGTTCCGGAACCAGGATGCGCAGCACGTCATAATGGAACGGCGCCTGTGCTTCGGGGTTGCTCTGGGCGATCAGCGGCGCTGCACGGGTGGGGTTGGCTGCCATTCGATTGCTCTTTGTCAGCGGTACACGCCTGGCATTGCCGGGTTTGGGTTGGTCGGTGAAAACCCGATTGCCTTGGGAGTCAACGTAAGTAAAGACTTCCGCCGATGCTGGTAGCGCGATGAAGCAGGCAATCAGCAGCCAGGTCTTCAAGGCGCGTGTACCCGTTGCACGGAGAAGGTCGTGGTGGGGCTTTGCTGCACTATTTTTTCGCCATCGATCACTTGCACGGCGAGGCGGTGTTCGCCGCGGTCGATGTTCACCAGTTGCAGGATCGGCACGTTGCCTGGCTGGCCATAGGGCTGGCCGTCCAGCAGCAGCCTTAGCAGATGGGGGGCTTGCAGGCGTGGTTTGATCTGTACGTTAACGGTGAATGTGCCGTTGTTGGCGCGCAGGGCTTCGGTGGTGGGCAGACCGGTGAGTTCGAGTAGCTCGTAGGCGCTGCTGGACTGTTCGCGGTTGTCTGCGGCAGCTTGAGCAGGGTTGCCCGGCAATTGGGGCTCGACGCTGTTGAGCGGCGGCAGCTCGACCGGTTGGGCTTTCACGCCATCAGGCGGTTGATTGCTGTAAGCGATGTTGCCGTAGGTGTCGGTATACTTGTATATCTGCGCTGCGGCGGGCAGGGCGATCAGTAGCAGGATGAAGAGAAAACCACGACCCATAAAATCGACCGGAAACGAAAGCGGTGGGTTGCAGCATAGGCCAGTGATGGCGTTTGTCCCAAGCTGCCAAACATTTGGGCATGATTTGCCGAAATCTTCTGAACACAGAAAACCCCTTGTGGGAGCGGCGGTGCGACGATTCGACTTGCTCGCGAAAGCGGTCTGTCTGACACATGGATGTTGGATGTGCGGGCGCCTTCGCGGGCAAGCCCGCTCCCACAGGGATTTTCAGCGATTGTTAAATCGCGTGACAAAAAGAGGCCTCCCGAAGGAGGCCTCTTTTTGTCACGCCGCGTGCCGCAGCGCTACCGGATCAGCAGCTGTAGTACAGCTCGTATTCCAGTGGGTGTACGAAGGTACGTACCTTGATTTCTTCTTCGCTTTTCAGAGCGATGTAAGCGTCGATGAAGTCGTCGCTGAAAACGCCGCCTTTGGTCAGGAACGCACGACCTTTGTCCAGCTCTTCCAGGGCCTCTTTCAGGCTGCCGCAAACTTGTGGGATCTCTTTGGCCTCTTCAGGCGGCAGGTCGTACAGGTTTTTGTCAGCTGCGTCGCCAGGGTGGATCTTGTTCTGGATGCCGTCCAGGCCAGCCATCAGCAGTGCAGCGAAGCACAGGTACGGGTTGGCAGCCGGATCCGGGAAGCGAGCTTCGATACGGCGGGCTTTCGGGCTCGACACGTAAGGAATGCGGATCGAAGCGGAGCGGTTACGGGCCGAGTAGGCCAGCATCACTGGAGCTTCGAAGCCTGGAACCAGACGCTTGTAGGAGTTGGTCGCCGGGTTGGTGAAGCCGTTCAGGGCCTTACCGTGCTTGATGATGCCGCCGATGAAGTACAGGGCGGTATCGGACAGGCCGGCATAGCCTTCGCCTGCGAAGGTGTTCTTGCCATCTTTCCAGATGGACATGTGTACGTGCATACCCGAGCCGTTGTCGCCGTACAGAGGCTTAGGCATGAAGGTAGCGGTACGGCCGTAGGCATCGGCAACGTTGTGTACGACGTACTTCAGGGTCTGGGTTTCGTCGGCTTTCTTCACCAGTGTGTTGAACTTGACGCCGATTTCGTTCTGGCCGGCAGTTGCCACTTCGTGGTGGTGAACTTCAACGGTCAGGCCCATTTCTTCCAGTGCGTTGCACATGGAGGTACGGATTTCGTGGTCGTGGTCGAACGGTGGAACCGGGAAGTAGCCGCCTTTGACGCCTGGACGGTGGCCCTTGTTACCGCCTTCGATGTCCTGGTCGGACATCCACGAACCTTGTTCGGAGTAGATCTTGAACATGGAACCGGAGATGTCGGACTTGAATTTCACCTGGTCGAAGATGAAGAACTCTGGCTCCGGACCGGCGAATACGGTGTCACCGATACCGGTGGCCTTCAGGTGCTCTTCGGCACGCTTGGCGATCGCACGCGGGTCGCGGTCGTAACCTTGCATGCTCGAAGGTTCGATGATGTCGCAGACCAGGATCAGGGTCGGCTCTTCGGTGAACGGGTCCAGTACGGCAGTGGAATCGTCCGGCATCAGGATCATGTCGGAGGCTTCGATGCCTTTCCAGCCAGCGATGGAGGAACCGTCGAACATTTTGCCGACTTCGAAGAAGTCTTCATCCAGCGCATCGCGAGCCGGCATGGTCACGTGGTGCTGAGTGCCTTTGGTGTCCGTGAAGCGCAGATCAATCCACTTGACGTCATGATCTTTGATGAGTTGAACCGACTTCGACATAGTGTCCTCCGGGTGGATTAGGGCTGGTAGTGGATGCCCTTAAATGTTTGTGATGCCGGCGCGAATACTCTGCCAAGGCAACCTGCCTCACAAGGGAGCAAATTGCATGCCAGTGCCCCAGCATGGGTTTTTTGCTCCAAATTCACGCTTATAAGGCGGTAAAGCACCTTAAAGCGGAAAATCCCGCCCTGCAATGTGGCGTTCATTTGAATAAATGACCTGTTTTGGTGCGTGCAAAACCTTCTGCACATTAACTGGTTAAACCTTGAGCAATTTCCGCTATAATCCGCGCCCCCCTTTTTCGGCTGGCCCAGCGCGCGCTGTTTTCATGAAACTAATCGTAAAAGTCTTTCCCGAGATCACCATCAAGAGCCGCCCGGTACGGATGCGTTTCATCCGCCAATTGGCCAAGAACATCCGCGCCGTGCTCCGCGATCTGGACCCGGCCGTGGTGGTGAACGGCGTGTGGGACAACCTCGAGCTGGAAACCCGCGTCAGCGACCCCAAGGCCCTGAAAGAGATGGGCGAGCGCCTGAGCTGCATGCCGGGCATCGCGCACTTCCTGCAGATCGATGAATACCCGCTGGGTGATTTCGACGACATCGTGGAAAAGTGCAAGCAGCACTACGGTGATGCACTGGCCGGCAAGATCTTCTCGGTGCGTTGCAAGCGCGCCGGCAAGCACCCTTTCAGCTCGATCGATATCGAGAAATATGTCGGCAGCCAGTTGCGCCGCCAGTGCGGTGCCGCCGGGATCGACCTGAAAAAGCCGGAAATCGAAGTCCGGATTGAAGTTCGCGACCAACGGTTGTTCGTGATCCACAGCCAGCACAATGGCATCGGCGGATATCCGCTGGGCGCCCTGGAACAGACGCTGGTGCTGATGTCCGGTGGTTTCGATTCCACCGTTGCGGCTTACCAGATCATGCGCCGCGGACTGATGGCGCATTTCTGCTTCTTCAATCTGGGCGGACGAGCCCATGAACTGGGCGTGATGGAAGTCGCGCATTTCATCTGGAAGAAGTACGGCAGCTCCCAACGCGTGTTATTTGTCAGTGTGCCTTTCGAGGAAGTGCTGGGCGAAATTCTCGGCAAAGTCGATAACAGTCATATGGGCGTAGTATTGAAGCGTATGATGTTGCGCGCTTCCTCCCGAATTGCCGATCGACTGCACATCGAGGCCCTGGTCACCGGTGAGGCGATCTCCCAGGTGTCGAGCCAGACGCTGCCGAACCTGTCGGTGATCGATTGCGTGACCGACAAACTGGTCTTGCGCCCGCTGATCGCCAGCCACAAGCAGGACATCATCGACACGGCCAACGAGATCGGCACCGCCGATTTCGCCCGACACATGCCGGAATACTGCGGCGTCATCTCGGTCAATCCGAAGACGGCCGCCAAACGCTACCGTGTCGAGCACGAAGAGAAAGAATTCGATATGGCGGTGCTAGAGCGTGCGCTCGAAAACGCCAAGCTGGTGCCGATCGATCGCGTGATCGACGAATTGGGCCAGGACTTGCAGATTGAAGAAGTCAGCGAAGCGCTGGCCGGTCAGATCGTCATCGATATCCGTCACCCGGATGCCGCTGAAGACGACCCGCTGGACCTTGCTGGTATCGAGGTACAAACGATGCCGTTTTATGCACTGAACGCTCGTTTCAAGGAACTGGACCCTACTCGCCAGTACCTGCTGTATTGCGACAAAGGCGTGATGAGTCGCCTGCATGCCCACCATTTGCTCAGTGAGGGGCATGCCAATGTGCGCGTTTATCGACCGAGCTAAGTGCCCGGGGCTGTTTGCCTGTGGCTTGCGTCACCGGCCCCCCGATGCCGCCGTCAAGCTGTAACGGCTTTCACGGACGCTACTGTTAATCGCTGCCAAGACTTGTCAGCACACCGAATCCTCTGATCGAGATACACAAGTGATCGAAAATCTACGCAACATCGCCATCATTGCCCACGTTGACCATGGTAAAACCACCCTGGTAGACAAACTCCTGCGTCAATCCGGCACCCTGGAGCGCAACGAGCTCAACGACGAGCGCGTGATGGACTCCAACGACCAGGAAAAAGAGCGCGGTATTACCATTCTGGCGAAAAACACCGCCATCAACTGGAACGGCTACCACATCAACATCGTGGACACCCCGGGCCACGCCGACTTCGGCGGCGAAGTTGAACGCGTAATGTCGATGGTCGACTCCGTTCTGCTGCTGGTTGACGCTCAAGACGGCCCTATGCCGCAAACCCGTTTCGTGACCAAGAAGGCTTTCGAAGCCGGCCTGCGTCCAATCGTGTGCATCAACAAGGTTGACCGTCCAGGCGCGCGTCCGGACTGGGTTCTGGATCAGATCTTCGACCTGTTCGACAACCTGGGTGCCACCGAAGAACAGCTGGACTTCAAAGTCGTCTACGCCTCGGCCCTGAACGGTATTGCCGGTCTGGACCACACCGAAATGGCTGAAGACATGACCCCGCTGTACCAGTCGATCGTCGACAACGTACCGGCACCGGCTGTTGACCGTGACGGTCCGTTCCAGATGCAAATCTCTGCTCTGGACTACAACAGTTTCCTGGGTGTTATCGGCGTTGGCCGTATCGCTCGTGGTACCGTCAAGCCGAACACTCCGGTCGTGGCTATCGGCGCCGACGGCAAGAAGCGTAACGGTCGTATCCTGAAGCTGATGGGTCACCACGGTCTGCACCGTGTAGACGTTGAAGATGCTGCTGCAGGCGACATCGTTTGCATCAGCGGTATGGACTCGCTGTTCATTTCCGACACCCTGTGCCACCCGGACACGGTCGAAGCGATGAAGCCGCTGACCGTCGACGAGCCAACCGTTTCCATGACCTTCCAGGTAAACGACTCGCCATTCTGCGGTAAAGAAGGCAAGTTCGTGACTTCCCGTAACATCAAGGAACGTCTGGACAAAGAGCTGCTGTACAACGTTGCACTGCGCGTTGAAGAAGGCGACTCGGCTGACAAGTTCAAGGTTTCCGGCCGTGGTGAGCTGCACCTCTCGGTACTGATCGAAACCATGCGTCGCGAAGGCTTCGAAATGGCTGTAGGCCGTCCGGAAGTGATCATCCGTCTGGTTGACGGCGTGAAGCACGAACCGTACGAAAACGTCACCATCGACCTGCCGGAAGAATCCCAGGGCAAGGTGATGGAAGAGATGGGCCTGCGTAAGGGCGACCTGACCAACATGGTGCCGGATGGCAAGGGCCGTGTACGTCTGGAATACAACATCCCTGCTCGTGGTCTGATCGGTTTCCGTAACCAGTTCCTGACCCTGACCAACGGTGCTGGCATCCTGACCTCGATCTTCGACCGTTACGACGTGATGAAGTCCGGCGACATGTCCGGCCGTCAGAACGGCGTTCTGGTTTCGGTTGAAACCGGCAAGGCACTGACCTACTCCCTGGAAACCCTGCAGGCGCGTGGCAAGCTGTTCGTTGAACACGGTCAGGAAATCTACAACGGTCAGATCGTTGGTCTGAACAGCCGTGACAACGACCTGGGCGTCAACCCTACCAAGGGCAAGAAGCTCGACAACATGCGTGCTTCGGGTAAAGACGAAACCATCGCCCTGGTTCCACCTGTTCGCTTCACCTTGGAACAGGCGCTGGAATTCATCCAGGACGACGAGCTGTGTGAAGTGACTCCTAAGTCCATCCGTCTTCGCAAGAAGATCCTGGACGAAAGCGAGCGTACCCGCGCTGCCAAGAAAGCCAAGGCGTAACATTTAGCCAGGCTTAAAAAAACGCCCCCGGTCGAGAGACCGGGGGCGTTTTTGTTTGTCTGGGGTTTGTGTGGTGTTTCTTCGGGCCTCTTCGCGGGCAAGCCCGCTCCCACAGGGTTCAAGGTGAGGCACAAATTGTGTGAACACCGAAATACCTGTGGGAGCGGGCTTGGTCCGGGCTGCGATCCGACGAAGGCGGCCGATCAGCCGCCGAAAATTTCAGGAGGTATCAGAACCGCTCGATACTCCGCGAATTGCGCTCGCGCTCCACTTCTTTTGGCTTGTACGCGCAATACCCCGGCCGCGGGCCGATTTTCGGGTGGTTGCGGCAAGTATCCGGGCGCTTTTCATAAATAGTGCACAGACGGCTCTTACGATCCAGGTACAGGCAATCGTTGTTGCTCATGCGCTGGAGGGTAAAGATTCCTGACTTCTGGTTGAAACGCTCGACCAGACCTTCCTTTTGCAGACGTTTGGCGATGTTCTTCGGCGGATCACCCAGCTCGAACTCATCGACCACGCCGATGCGGATCAGGTCCTTGATCTTGACTTCGACGGGCAGGGTGCAGCAGCTGGACATGCACGAGCCGCACATCGGGGCAGAGTACTTGGCCCAGGTATCGAGGCGGTCGATCTCTGCGGCAGCGATCAGGTTCGGCTTCATCATCGTTTGTTACCAGCGTGTGCATCAGGGCGCGCGATCATACCGGGACTGGTGGATTTTTGAACAACCTTTCGCCAGTTTTTTTCGCAAGCGGTGCAAACAACCGGAAAAAACGGCACGGGCCCTGCATTCATTCAGACACATGACAACGCATTGTCGATCCAGCTCGTATTCAAGGGAAAAACTGCCGAACCAGAGCCTCTACCGCCTGTCAGACCGTCTAGGCTCAGACAACTCCAAGCTCGCTCGAGGTCCTATCGATGACTCAAGAACCACTTGTTCGCGAAGCAGAGGTGGCCGCATTCCGCGACGCCGTCTTGACCAAACTCACTTATGCAGTGGGTAAAGACCCGGATCACGCCTTCGACCATGACTGGTTCGAAGCCATTGCCCTGGCCGCGCGGGACCACATGGTCGAGCACTGGATGGACCACACGCGGCAGATCTACCGCAAAGGTCAGAAGCGCGTTTATTACCTTTCCCTGGAATTTCTCATCGGTCGGCTGCTGTTCGAC
This sequence comes from Pseudomonas sp. BIC9C, assembly GCF_034541995.1. Lineage (NCBI taxonomy): Bacteria > Pseudomonadati > Pseudomonadota > Gammaproteobacteria > Pseudomonadales > Pseudomonadaceae > Pseudomonas > Pseudomonas sp. BIC9C. The sequence continues at coordinate 24,658 of NZ_JAWDGM010000007.1, read as the reverse complement.
AGCCTGAGCAACCTCGGCTTGCTCGACGTGGCCCGCGAAGCCCTGACCGAACTCGGCGTCGACCTTGAGCGCATCCGCTTGCTGGAGCCCGATGCGGCCCTGGGCAACGGCGGCTTGGGGCGTCTGGCGGCGTGTTTCCTGGAAAGCATGTCCACCCTCGGCATCGCCGGTCATGGCTACGGCATCCGCTATGAGCACGGGTTGTTCCGCCAGGCGATTGTCGATGGCTGGCAGCAGGAGCAGACCGAACACTGGCTGGATTTCGGCAACCCGTGGGAGTTCGAGCGGCCGGAAGTGGCTTACAGCATCGGTTTCGGTGGCGGTGTCGAGACCCTCACCGACGACACCGGCAAGTCCCGACAAGTCTGGCATCCGGCGGAAACCGTACGGGCCATTGCCTATGACACGCCGGTGGTCGGCTGGCGCGGGGCGAGCGTCAATACGCTGCGCCTGTGGCGTGCCCGGGCCATGGAAGATCTGCATCTGGAGCGTTTCAACGCCGGTGACCACCTGGGCGCCGTGGCTGAAGTGGCCCGGGCCGAAAGTATCTCCCGAGTGCTGTACCCGGCGGACAGCACCGAGGCCGGCCAGGAGCTGCGCCTGCGTCAGGAGTATTTCTTCGTCGCCGCCTCATTGCAGGATCTGCTGCGCCGCCATCGCAACATGCACACCTCGGTGCTGACCCTGGGCGATCACGCTTCGATCCAGCTCAACGACACTCACCCCTCGATAGCCGTGGCTGAACTGATGCGGCAACTGGTCGACGTCTATGACGTGGCATGGGATGCGGCGTGGCAGGTCACCGTCGATACGCTGTCCTACACCAACCACACCTTGCTGCCCGAAGCGCTGGAAACCTGGCCGGTGGGCTTGATGGAACGCATGTTGCCGCGGCACATGCAGATCATTTACCTGATCAACGCCCACCACATCGACTCCCTGCGGGCCAAAGGCATTCACGACTTTGACGTACTGCGCGCGGTGTCGCTGATCGAGGAAGACAACGGTCGTCGGGTGCGCATGGGCAACCTGGCGTTTCTCGGCTCCCACAGCGTCAACGGTGTGTCCGGTTTGCACACCCAACTGATGCGCAAGACGGTGTTCTCCGAATTGCACAAGCTGTACCCGGCGCGAATCAACAACAAGACCAACGGCATTACCTTTCGCCGCTGGCTGTACCAGGCCAACCCCGAGCTGACTTCGATGCTGGTCGATGCCCTGGGCCCTGCGGTACTGGATAACCCGGAAGAGCGATTGCTCGCCCTTGAGCCGTTCGCCGAGAAAAACGCGTTCCGCAAGGCGTTTGCCGAGCAACGCCTGCACAGCAAGAAAGCCCTGGCGTACCTGATCCATGAGCGGTTGGGTGTCGCGGTCAACCCGGCGGCGATGTTCGACGTGCAGGTCAAGCGAATCCACGAATACAAACGCCAGTTGCTCAATCTGATGCACACCGTGGCGTTGTACCAGGCGATCCGCGCGGAACCGGAAATCGACTGGGTGCCACGGGTGAAAATCTTCGCCGGCAAGGCTGCCGCGAGTTATCACCAGGCCAAACTGATCATCAAGCTGACCAACGACATCGCCCGTGTGGTGAACAACGACCCGACCGTGCGCGGCTTGCTCAAAGTGGTGTTCCTGCCCAACTACAACGTCAGCCTGGCGGAGAGCATCATTCCGGCAGCGGATTTGTCCGAGCAGATCTCCACCGCCGGTTTCGAAGCATCAGGCACCAGCAACATGAAATTCGGCTTGAACGGCGCGCTGACCATCGGCACCCTGGACGGGGCCAACGTGGAAATGTGTGACCGCATTGGCGCCGAGCACATGTTCATCTTCGGTCTCAGCGCGCAGCAGGTGGAAGCGCGCAAGCAGAACCATGAATTCAGTGCCGTACCGGACATCGCTGCGTCCCATCGTCTGAACGATGTGCTGCAAGCGATACGTGGCGGGGTGTTCTCCCCGGATGATCCGTCCCGTTACACCGGGTTGATCGACTCGCTGGTGGATTACGACCGCTTCCTGGTCTGCGCCGATTTCGACTCCTACTGGAGCGCGCAGATGCGCGTCGAAGCCCATTGGCACGACTCCAAGGAATGGTGGCGTTCAGCGGTGTTGAGCACGGCGCGGATGGGCTGGTTCTCGTCGGACCGGACCATTCGCGAGTACGCCACGGAAATCTGGAAGGCACTGGAGTAATTTTCAGCCAGAACTGCGAGCAAGGCCCGGTTGTTGCCGGGCCGGATCGATATACTGGGCGCCGGACTGTCGAGCGGTAGGGATCAGCCTGATTTGGAGCACGCCACAACCCTTTGTGGGAGCGAGCTTGCTCGCGATAGCGCACTGACATTCAACATCAATGCTGAATGTTATGGACTCATCGCGAGCAAGCTCGCTCCCACAGGGGTTGTGGTGTTTTCACACTAGACTGATCAGACGCTGTACCGCTTGGACTTGCCTCATGACGAGGCGGCTTAGGGATATCGACCATGCAATGGATTTTCATGCTGATCGGGCTGGTGCTCGGCTGGATGCTCGACGAGTCATTCAGTGAGGCGCTGCTGGGTGCATTACTCGGATTGGGTATCGGCCAGGCCGTTCGAATTGCTCGTATGGACATTCGGGCAGTCGAGCAGCAGCGCTTGCTGGATCAGGCGCAGGTTGCGCTTCAGGCGGTCGAGCAACGGCTGGCAGTGCTCGAAGCATCGGGCGTCAAGGCGCCGGAAACCGGCGAACCGCTTGTATCACCTGAAACCCTCCTTGATGAAGCCCCTGCCGCAACCCCGGAATTGATCTGGGAGCTGCCACCCGAACTCGAGCCGATCCCCGCAGCGGCCAGTGAAACTGGTCGCCCTACCGTCGACGCCTGGAAACCCGAGGCGACCGCTCGCCAGGCACAACCGCCTGTCACCCCGCGTGGCCCGAGTCTCATCGATCGCGCCATCAGCCGCGCCCGTGCCTGGTTGTTCGGCGGCAATACCGTGTTGCGGGTCGGCGTGGTGCTGCTGTTCCTCGGCCTGGCCTTTCTGCTGCGCTACGCCACCGAAGGCATGGTGGTGCCGCTTGAGTTGCGCTACGCCGGCGTGGCGGCCACAGCATTGGGCTTGCTCGGATTGGGTTGGTGGTTGAGAGCCCGCAACGGCAGTTACGCGTTGATCCTGCAAGGCGCCGGGATTGCCGTGTTGTACCTGACGGTGTTTGCCGCTATGCGCCTGCATCCGCTGCTCGATCCCTCGGCGGCGTTCGGCCTGCTGGTGGCGGTGACCGTCTGTTCGGCGATTCTCGCCATTACCCAGGACTCCCTGGGGCTGGCCGCCGCTGCCGCACTGGGCGGATTCGCCGCGCCCATCCTGGCCTCCACCGGCGCCGGCAGCCACATCGCGCTGTTCAGCTACTTTGTCCTGCTCAACGCCGGCATCCTCGTCATCGCCTGGTTCAAGGCCTGGCGGCTGCTGAATGTCATCGGGTTCACCGGCACCTTCGGCATCGGTTTCGCCTGGGGCCTGCGCTCCTACTCGCCGGAGTTGCTGTGGAGCACCGAGCCGTTCCTGATTGTATTTTTCCTGATGTACCTGGCCATTGGTTTGCTGTTCGCCCGGCGCAAGCTGATGGAGACGGGCGATGCACCGGCAGAGGGCAGTCGCGAAGCGCTGCTGCAGTGGTCGGCGCGCAAGGGTGACTACGTTGACGGCACGCTGCTGTTCGGCCCGCCGCTGGTGGGCTTCGGCTTGCAGTTCGCTCTGGTGCAGCATCCGGAATTCGCGGCGGCGTTCAGTGCCTTGGCGCTGGGCATGATCTACATGGGGCTCGCCCGTTGGCTGATGGCCGGGCGCACCCTGTTGTTGGGGGAAACCTGTCTGGCCTTGGGCGTGATCTTCGCCAGTCTGGCGATTCCGCTGGGGCTCGATGCACGCTGGACGACGGCGGCGTGGGCGGTGGAAGGCGCGGGGATCTTCTGGCTCGGTCTGCGCCAGCAAAGGCCCTTGGCCCGTGCCTTTGCCTTGTTGCTGCAATTGGCGGCGGCGCTGGCGTTTCTCGGCGAGTTGCACAGCAGCGAGAGCAGCCTGCTCGGCGGTGTTCCGTTAGGCGCGCTGTTGCTGGGCGTCGCGTTGCTGTTCAGTTTCTACCAGTTGCGTAAGGCCTTGCCGGAACAGATCAGGCCTTGGGAGCTGAAAGGCCTGCCAGTCCTGGCTTGCCTCGGGCTGGCGTTTCTCTATTTGCTGGCACCATTGTTTTTCTTCAGTCACGGTACGGTGATCAGTTGGGCCTTGGTCGGGGCGTTGACATTGTTTGCTGGCTTGCGCCTGGCATCGCGCACGTTCGTGTACACCGCGCTCGCTGTGCAATTGTTGGGTGGTGTGCTGTTCCTGATGACAGGGCCGCTGTTCAGTGAGGACCTGCGCCCCCTGGCCCATGGCGGGTTCTGGGCGCCGCTGATGCTGGGGCTGGCCGCGATGGTCGGGGCCTGGCGTTTACAGATGGGTCATGCGCGTGGAGCGCTGGCAGGGCCGAGTCTGTCGCGGTTGTCCCAGGCGTTGCTGGTGTGGGGCGCAGGTTGGTGGGCATTGGCCTGGGTCATCGACGTGCTGCATTTTGCGCTGTTGCCCATGCAGGCGACCTTGTTGTTGAGCATCGCTGCCGCGAGTGTTGCGCTGTGGACGGTATTGGCGCTGCGCCTGAATTGGCCGTCACTGGGGGTACTCTGCACTGTGTTGATTCCCGCGGCGGCGCTGGTACTGCTCGCGGCCTGGCACCCGCGTTATCACCCAGCGGCCAACTTCGGCTGGCTGGCGTGGGCCGCCGTGTTCGTCGTGCATTTCATGTCCTTGCGACGCCTGGCGCCCATGCTGCCGACGCTGGTGCCAAGCGTTGCCCATGTGCTCGGCTGCTGGCTGTTGATGGGGGTGCTGGCGCTGGAATTGCGTTACGGCTTGCTGGTGTTGTCCGAGCAATACAACGCCTGGCGCTGGTTGGGGTGGGCGATTCTGCCAAGTCTGTATCTGGTGTTGGCGGTGGCACCTCGTACGTGGCCGTGGCCAGTGTCGACGTATTCGAGGGAATACCGTGTATACGCTGCTGCGCCGCTGGCTTTACTGATGCTCGGTTGGTTCTGGCTGGCGAATGTCGCCAGTGACGGTAACGCCGAGCCACTGCCCTACATGCCATTGATCAACCCGCTGGAGCTGGGCCTGTTGTTTGCGTTGTTCGGCGTCTATGTCTGGTCCCGCAGCGCCATGACGCTACTGGAGGCCCGCAAGGATTACGCCACTAAAATCACGCAAGGTGTCGCAGGTGCCTCGCTGTTCGTGTTCTTCACTGCCTTGGTCATGCGTACGGCGCACCATTGGAGTGGGGTGCCGTTCGAGCTGGGTCCGTTGCTGGAGTCGATGCGTGTACAGGCCGGCCTGTCCATCGTCTGGACCTTGATGGCCCTGAGCCTGATGATCGGCGGCCATTTGCTTCGCCGCCGTGAAGTCTGGTTGATCGGTGCTGCCTTGATCGGCGTGGTCGTGGCCAAGCTGTTCTTTGTTGAATTGAGTAATCGCGGCGGGCTGGCGCGAATCGTGTCGTTTATCGGTGTCGGCGTGTTGCTGCTGGTGGTGGGCTATTTCGCCCCGCTGCCGCCCAAACGCGCCGAGGCTGTGCTGGATACCGAGAAACCGGACCCGGAATCCGAAGGAGTGTCGTCTTGAGTCAGAAGCTGAAGCTGGGTTGGCTGGGCGTTGTTGCAATGGGTGTGGTGTTGTCGGCGGTTGCTCAGGAAAAACCGGCGGACTTCACCACCCAAGTGCCCTTGGCGGTGGCGGGCGAAGGCCCTTGGTATCGTCTCGAACTGCCCCTGAGCGTACAACTGAATGCACGGCAGGCTGACCTGAGCGATGTGCGTGTGTTCAATGCCGTGGGCGATGTTCAGGCTTATGCCTTGGCCCGGGAGTCGGCGCAGAGCAGAGAAACCCGCACCTTGAACGAGGTGAAATGGTTTCCGTTGTACAGCTCGGTGGATGCCACTGAAACCGCGCCGAGCGTGCGGGTGCAATCGAACACCAATGGCACCCTGATCGAAGTGCAGCCCTCCAGTCCGCTGGAGGCGGGTGAGGAGGAGTTACGCGGCTGGTTGCTCGACGCGTCCGCTATCAAGGCGCCGTTGCAGCAATTGATTCTTGACTGGACCAGCGAGCGCGACGGCTTCCAGCGTTTCACCCTCGAAGCCAGCGACGATTTGCAGCATTGGCAGTCCTGGGGCGAAGGGCAGGTGGCGCGCCTGAGCTTTTCCGACGAGCGGGTCGAACAGCATGAAGTCGGCCTGCCGGGCCAGTCGGCGCGCTACTTGCGATTGCTCTGGATCACACCACATTCGGCACCGACACTGACCTCGGCGCAACTGCAAAGCACCAGTACCCGCAGCCTGCCGCTGCCGTTGGTCTGGTCCCAGGCGTTGGCCGGCAGCAGCGTGAAGGCGGGTGAGTACACCTGGCAGTTGCCGATGGGGCTGAATGTCGAGCGAGTGCAGGTCGAGTTGAGCCAGCCCAACAGCCTGGCGCCGGTGAGCCTGGCCGGTCGGCGCGACAGCAGCCTGCCATGGCAGCCGTTGGGCAGCGGTTTGCTCTATCGCCTGACCCAGAACGGTCAGGATGTGGTGCAAAACGAATTGCAGTTGTCAGGGCAAATCGTGCAGCAATTGAAACTGACCGTGGACGAACGCGGTGGCGGCCTGGGTGATCAGGCGCCGACGCTGAAGTTTGCCGTGCGCGCCACGCAACTGGTGTTTCTGGCGCGTGGGCCGGGGCCTTACACACTGGTCGTGGGGAGTGCGACGGCGAAGGCGGCGAACTTGCCGCTGTCGACGCTGATTCCGGATTACAGTCCGGCGAAGCTCGCGACCCTGGGCCGGGCCATGGTGGATGTCGGGGCGGTGGCTGCGAAGCCGTCGACAGGCATCACGACTGCGCCGATCGACACCCACTGGAAGAAGTTCGGGTTGTGGGCGGTGTTGTTGCTTTGCGTAGTGTTCCTGGTGGCGATGGCGTTCAGCTTGCTGCGCAAGCCTACTGCCAAATCCTGACAGTGGGTGCTGCGCACCCAATCGCGAGCAGGCTCGCTTGTATGGTAGGACTTGAAGGGGGGAGGAGGGACAAGGCTCGATTCTGACTGTTGACGCAGTACAGACTGTGGGAGAGTTCGCCCCTCCTCCTTTCACCCAAGCGCCGATAAAGAATGCATCTGGCCTAGACCGACGATAGGAACAAGCCTGCGCCCCTGGGTGAGCCCTTCAAGTGCTTAAAACCATATCCCGGAGGAAATCCTATGGCAATGCCGGTCCCTGTCTCAAAACCGATCGTGGGCGTGGATGTCGCCAAGCATGAGCTGGTGATCTATCACGCCGAACTGGACCTGCTCGAACCAATTCCCAACAACAAAACCGCCATCAATAAGTGGTTGAAGGCCTTGCCGAGCACGGTGGCCATTGCCATTGAAGCCACCAATATCTACCACTTGGAGTTTGCGGATCTGGCCTACGAAGCTGGCTGCATGATTTACATGGTGGGAGGCTACGAGCTCAAACATTACCGCGAAGGCGTGAAGATCCGTGCCAAAACCGATGCACTGGATGCCAAGCTGCTTGCTCGCTATCTGAAGAACGAGCACGAAGAGCTTCACCCGTGGACCCCGCCGTCACCGCTGTACCGCCAGCTCTTGAGCCTTTTCCGCCGCCGCGCGGCTCTGGTCCAGGCACGGGTCGGTCTGGTGCAAAGCTGGGCCAATGAGCCGCTGCTCAAGACCGCTTTTGCCGAACAGGTGAAGTCCATGCAGCAGCTTGAGACGCTGATCGAGAAGACGATCAACGATCAGCTCAAAGAAGCCGGTTTACTCGCTCAGTTGAAGCGCTGCCTGAAAGTTGAAGGCATTGGTTTTTTGACCGGAGCCCGCTTGATCACGGCATTTCAGCGCGGTGACTTCCGAAACGCGGATGCCTTCGTCGCCTTTCTGGGAATGGATTTGCGGGTGTTGAAATCAGGGCAAAAAGACGGCCGCCGGAGTTTGACTAAACGTGGTGATCCAGAGGCCCGCCGGCTTCTGCACAACGCGGCCATGTCGGCCAGCCGTACGGCAGCCTGGAAAGGTTTTTACGAAGAACAAAGAGCTCGAGGCTTCAGCACCACTCAGGCACTGGTCATGCTGGCCCGCAAGCTTGCTCGGGTCGTATTCGCCCTGCTCAAGGGGCAGAGCGAATACCAAGCAAAAGTCAGTTGAGGCCTTTACCTCAACCATAGAATCTCCCACAGTTGGAACGCGTATCCCTGTGGGAGCGGGCTTGCTCGCGAAAGCGTTCGCCGAGTCAGTAAAAATGCCGAAATGACCTCTGTTCGCAAGCTCACATCCAGCCCATTTCCATCTACGCTCAACCCCGCACATGAACTCTCTTCGGCCGATCACGTCTGATAAGAGGAAATGCGCCCCGACTCGCGTTAAACTGCGCGGGTTTTTAGCCCCCCCCATTCCACCGGAGCCGTCCATGTCCCGCGTTACCTTGAGTCGCTATTTGATTGAGCAGACCCGCAGCAACAACACTCCTGCCGATCTGCGCTTCCTGATCGAAGTGGTGGCGCGTGCCTGCAAGGAGATCAACCACGCCGTGTCCAAAGGCGCCCTGGGTGGCGTTCTGGGCAGCATGGGTACTGAAAACGTCCAGGGCGAAGTGCAGAAGAAGCTCGACGTGATCTCCAACGAGATCCTGCTCGAAGCCAACGAATGGGGCGGCCACCTGGCCGGCATGGCGTCCGAAGAAATGGACAACGCCTACCAGATCCCGGGCAAATACCCGAAAGGCGCCTACCTGCTGGTATTCGACCCGCTGGACGGTTCGTCGAACATCGATATCAACGCCCCGGTCGGCACCATCTTCTCTGTGCTGCGTTGCCCGAACGAATACCTGAGCCAGAACGAGCCCTTGAATGAAAAGGCCTTCCTGCAGCCAGGTACCCAGCAAGTGGCTGCCGGTTACGCGATCTACGGTCCGCAGACCATGCTGATCCTGACTCTGGGCCACGGCGTGAAAGGTTTCACCCTGGACCGTGAAATGGGCAGCTTCGTGTTGACCCACGAAAACATCACCATTCCTGAATCTACCCAGGAATTTGCCATCAACGCGTCCAACCAGCGTCACTGGGAAGCACCGGTACAGCGCTACGTCGGCGAATTGCTGGCAGGCGATGAAGGCCCGCTGAAAAAGAACTACAACATGCGCTGGGTCGCTGCGATGGTCGCCGACGTGCACCGCATCCTGACCCGCGGCGGTCTGTTCATGTACCCACGCGACAGCCGCGAGCCATCCAAGCCGGGCAAACTGCGCCTGATGTACGAAGCCAACCCGATGTCGTTCCTGGTGGAACAAGCGGGCGGCGCATCCACCGACGGTCACCAGCGTATCCTCGACATTCAGCCGGAAGGCCTGCACCAGCGTGTTGCGGTGTTCCTCGGTTCGAAAGAAGAAGTTGCCCGCGTCACGGCTTACCACAAGGAATAAACCATGACCGCGCCCTGGCAGCCGTTGCTTGATTGGTGGTTCGGAAGCTCCGGATCGGCGAGCGAAGTGGCGGCGCAGAAGGGCAGGTTATGGTTTGGCAAGCGCGACAGCCAGGACCTCGAAGCGCGCGAGCGTTTCGGGGACTGGACCGAGCAGGCACTGGCCGGCGGATTGACCGAGTGGATGCAACGTCCCGAAGGTTGGCTGGCCCTGGTGCTGTTGCTCGATCAAATCCCGCGAATGATCTTTCGCGATACTCCCAAAGCCTTTGCAGGCGATCTCCGGGCGCAGAAACTGGTAGCCCAAGGCATTGCCGCGGATTTCGACCGGCAATTGCAGCCGATTCAGCGGGTATTCATCTACCTGGTGTTCGAGCACAGCGAAAACCTCGCGGTGCAGAACGAAGGTGTCTCGCGCTACCTCGAACTGGTGGCGCAGCAGCCGGAGTCTGATCGGGCACTTTTCAGCGATTATCTGGACTATGCCGAGCGGCATCAGAAAGTGATTGCGCAGTTTGGACGGTTTCCGCATCGCAATGGGGTGTTGGGGCGGGAGTCTACGGCTGAGGAATTGGCGTTTCTGTCGAGGCCGGGTTCACGGTTCTAGTTTTTCGCTGTTGCTGATGCCGCCTTCGCGGGCAAGCCCGCTCCCACAGGTATTTTGGGTGTTCACACAATTTGTGCTTCACCTTGACTCCTGTGGGAGCGGGATTGCCCGCGAAGGGGCCCGCAAGAGCGCTCTAAATTCTGAAACTACCCACCAACTGCTTCAACCGCGCCGCCTGCTGCTCAAGATCGGCACACGCACGCAAGGTCGACTGCAGGTTCTCCACACCTTCCTGGTTCAGCGTGTTGATCTCGGTGATGTCGACGTTGATCGACTCCACCACGGCCGTCTGTTCTTCGGTCGCGGTGGCGACCGACTGGTTCATGCCATCGATCTCACCGATGCGCTGGGTCACGCTGCCCAGGCGTTCGCCAGCCTGGTTGGCGATGCCGACGCTGCTTTCGCTCTGACGTTGGCTGTCGGTCATGATGCCCACCGCTGCCCGGGCGCCGACTTGCAGCTCTTCGATCATCGTCCGCACTTGCTGCGCCGAGTCCTGGGTGCGGTGAGCGAGGTTGCGTACCTCATCGGCCACCACGGCAAAACCACGACCGGCTTCACCGGCGCGCGCCGCTTCAATCGCGGCGTTCAGTGCGAGCAGGTTGGTTTGCTGGGAGATGCTGGTAATCACTTCCAGAATCTGCCCGATGTTGACCGTGTTGCTGTTGAGGGTTTCGATGTTGCCGCACGAATCGCTGATCTTGGCCGACAGTTGTTGCATCGCCGCGATGGTTTTATCCACCACCTGTTGGCCGTCTTCGGCCAGGCTACGGGCATCGCTGGAATGTTGCGAGGCCAGGGCGGCGTTCTGGGCGATTTCCTGGGCGGCGGCACCAAGCTGGTTGATGGCCGCTGCCACACTGCTGGTGCGCGAGGCTTGCTGGTCGGAGTTGAACATCGATGAATTCGACGCGGCCACCACTCGCAACGCCACCTCGTTGACCTGGCCGGTGGCCGAGGACACTTCGATGATCGAGGCATGAATGCGCTCGACGAAGCGGTTGAACGACAGTCCCAGCGCGCCGAATTCGTCGTGGCCGTGAATGGTCAGGCGCTTGGTCAGGTCACCTTCGCCTTCGGCGATATCGTGCATGGCGCGGCCCATGGTCAGCAGCGGCTGCATCAGCAGGCTGATCAGCATGCCCAGCAGGGCGATGATGATCACCACGGCAATCACCATGGCGATGATCGCCGAGGTGCGGAATTCGCTGAGCATCGAGAACGCCGTTGCCTGGTCGAGCACCAGCGCCACATACCAGTCCGCCGATGGCACGCCGTTGACGTGGGTGAACGAGATGAACTGGCGCTTGCCATCGATCTCGACTTCTTTCATGCCCGGGCTGACTTTGGGGGTGTCGCTCGGATAGGCCTCGGCCAGGCTCTTGAGCACCAGCTTGCTGTCCGGGTGAATCAGGATCTTGCCATCGGCACCGACGATGAACGCATGACCGTGGCCGCCGAAGTTCAGCGAATTGATGATCGCGCTGACACTGGACAGGTCGATGTCGGCACCGGCGACGCCGATCATCTGGCCCTGGTGCTGTACCGGGGTGGCCACGGTGATGACCAGCTTGCCGGAAGACGCGGCAATGTACGGTTCGGTGACAATGGTCTGTTGGGCGCTATTGGCCGCCTTGTACCAGCCACGGGCGCGTGGGTCGTAGTCCGCCGCGCGGTTGCCCGCCGGGACCGAGAACATCACGCCGTCGGTGCCACCGAAGTAGCTCAGCTGAAAATTGCCGGTGTAGGCGGGCAGGTCGATGATCCGTTTCAGGCCAGCGGGAGCATTGCCATCGGCGCTGATCTGTTGGGCCATCGACTGCAGCAATTGCATGCGGCTTTCCAGCCAGGTCTGGATGTTGCTGGTGGTCAGGCTGCCGAGCTCCTGCATCGAGGCTTCGGTGCTGTTGCGCAAGGTTTCGCGCTGGCGATAGTCGTTGAACAGGATGAAACAAGCGAATGCGACGGCCACCACGAGGGCGGCAGCCAGCAAAATCTTGTGGCTGAACTTCATGTTTCTGGTCATGGATGAGCTACCGCAGAGGGTCTGGTCTACAAAAGGGGGGGGCAAATGCCAGCGACGTGGCTTTGCGTTGCCTGTATGTCGACTGAGCGGCGCCAAAGATTAGGCGGATTTGCTGAAAAACGACGAAATGCTCGATGAACAGGGAAATTGGTTGATTTTCGGCAAAAGGTAGACGAGTGGCCCGACAAATAGCCTGCCAGGCACGGAACCTCACAGGGGTTTTCTCTTCTAAGCTTCAGCTTGGCAGCCATGCCAATCCCCTACGCCCCCGGAGTTTCACCATGTCGTTGCGTTCCATCGCCCTGCTTTCGTTCTGCGTGTTGCTGGCTGCCTGCAGCAAGGTCAATCAGGAAAACTACTCGAAGCTCTCGTCCGGCATGGCCAAGGCCGATGTGGAAACCCTGTTGGGCAAACCCGCCGATTGTTCAGGCGCGCTCGGCATGTCCAGTTGCACCTGGGGCGACAAGAACAGCTTTATCAGCGTGCAGTTCGCCGGTGACAAAGTGTTGATGTTTTCCGGCCAAGGCCTGAAGTAAACCGGGGCGTTTGCCCACGGGAGAAAAATAATGAAGCGGTTATTGATCATCCTTTTTGCCGGCCTGGTGTTGGCCGGCTGTGCCTCGCCTGGCCAGGACCCATTGGCCCCCAAGACTGTCAAAAGCGTTAACCTCAAGCGCTACCAGGGCACCTGGTACGAGCTGGCCCGCATGCCGATGTACTTCCAGCGCGACTGCGAGCAGTCCGAAGCCCATTACACGCTCAAGCCAGACGGCAACGTTGCCGTGTTGAACCGTTGCCTGACGGCACAGTGGCAATGGGAAGAGGTCAAAGGCACGGCTTATCCACAGGTAGCGGGTAAAGCCGACAAACTGTGGATCGAGTTCGATACCTGGTTCTCCAGGCTGATCCCGGGTACGGCAAAGGGCGAATACTGGGTGCTGTACGTCAGCGATGACTACAAGACCGCCATTGTCGGTGATCCAAGCCGGAAGTATTTGTGGCTGTTGTCGCGCACGCCGACCGTGAACGGTGTGGTGCGTGAGGAGCTGCTGAGCAAGGCGCGTCAGCAGGGTTACGACACCACGCGGCTGATCTGGCGGGCGTCGGAACAGCAGATGGCCGAGACTTCGAACTAACTGCACAAATCCCTGTAGGAGCGAGCTTGCTCGCGATGGTGTATCAGGCGCATTGGTGTCGCCTGACACTCCATCGCGAGCAAGCTCGCTCCTGCAGTATTGTTCCGTGTCAGCCTAGAAGGTCACGCAGTACCTGGGTGAAGGCACGGCTGCTTTCTTCTTCCCCGGCATGCCGCCCATCACGCACAACCCACTGGCCATTGACCAGTACATCTCGTACCTGGCGATCGCCACCGGCAAACAGCCAGCGGTTGAGAATCCTGTCGCCATTGGCTGTCGCCAGATACGGATCGTTACCGTCCAGCACCAGCCAGTCGGCGCGCTTGCCGACTTCCAGTGCGCCAATCGGCTGCCCCAGCGCCTGAGCACCGCCATCCAGCGCCGCATCGAACAACGTGCGGCCGACCATTGGTTGATCTGCGCCATACAAGCGGTTACGCCGCTGGTCGCGCAGGCGCTGGCCGTATTCCAGCCAACGCAGTTCTTCCACCACGCTCAATGACACATGGCTGTCGGAACCGATGCCCATGCGCCCGCCCTGGGCGAGGAAATCCACCGCCGGGAAAATCCCGTCCCCCAGGTTGGCTTCGGTGGTCAGGCACAGGCCGGCGATGGCACGGCTCTTGGCCATCGACGTGACTTCTTCCGGGTTGGCGTGGGTCGCGTGGACCAGGCACCAGCGCTGATCGACATCGACGTTTTCGTACAGCCATTGCAGCGGACGACGACCGCTCCAGGTCAGGCAGTCGTCGACTTCTTTCTGCTGCTCGGCGATGTGGATGTGCACCGGGCATTGCTTGTCGCTGGCGGCCAGCACTTCGCTGATCTGCTGCGGCGTGACCGCGCGCAGCGAGTGGAAGCACAGACCCAGGGCTTGCGCCGGTTGTTGTGCCAGGACCGGTTGCAGGCGCGATTGCAGCTTCAGGTAGTTTTCAGTGCTGTTGATAAAACGGCGCTGACCGTCGTTCGGCGCCTGGCCACCGAAACCGGAGTGGCTGTAGAGCACCGGCAGCAGGGTCAAACCGATACCCGCGGAACTGGCAGCCTGGCTGATACGCAGGGCCAGTTCGGCCGGATCCGCGTAAGGCTGGCCATTGCTGTCGTGATGCACATAGTGAAATTCCGCCACCGAGGTGTAACCGGCCTTGAGCATTTCGATGTACAGCTGACGGGCGATGACGCCGAGTTGCTCCGGGCTGATTTTTCCGACGAGGCGATACATCAGGTCGCGCCAGGTCCAGAAACTGTCGTTCGGATTGCCCGCCACTTCCGCCAGCCCGGCCATGGCCCGCTGGAAGGCGTGAGAGTGCAGATTCGGCATGCCCGGCAGCAGCGGGCCGCTCAACCGCTCGGCGCCATCTGCATGGGAATCGGCCTGGATATGGGTCAATACGCCGTCGGCGTTGACCTCAAGACGTACATTGTTGGCCCATCCACTAGGCAGCAGCGCGCGTTCGGCAAAGAAGGCGGACATGGTTCAGCACCCCATCGTGTGTTATTTGTATATACATATACAGACGTTTGCCTGCCCGGTAAACTCCGGCAAGCTAGCAATCTCTTTTCAACGAACAAGGATTAACCGTGCCGACTCCGCCTCCAGTCTCTCCGTTGGCCGCGAACATGGGCGACAGTCCGGCGCCCTTGTACGCCCGCGTCAAACAGATGATCACCCAGCAAATCGACAGTGGAAACTGGCCGCCGCATTACCGCGTGCCGTCGGAAAGCGAGCTGGTCAGCCAGTTGGGCTTCAGTCGCATGACCATCAACCGCGCGCTGCGCGAGATGACTGCCGACGGTCTGCTGGTGCGCATGCAAGGCGTCGGTACGTTCGTCGCCGAGCCGAAAAGCCAGTCCGCACTGTTCGAAGTGCACAACATCGCCGATGAAATTGCCTCTCGCGGTCATCGCCACACCTGCAAGGTCATCACCCTTGAGGAAGAGGCCGCTGGCTCCGAGCGCGCCCTGGCCCTGGACATGCGCGAAGGGCAGAAGGTGTTCCACTCGCTGATCGTGCATTTCGAAAACGATATTCCGGTGCAAATCGAAGACCGTTTCGTCAATGCGCTGGTGGCGCCGGACTACCTCAAGCAGGACTTCACCCTGCAAACGCCCTACGCCTATCTCAATCAGGTCGCGCCGCTGACCGAAGGCGAGCACGTGGTCGAGGCAATCCTGGCCGAGCCATCCGAGTGCAAGTTGTTGCAGATTGAAAAGGGCGAGCCGTGCCTGTTGATCCGTCGCCGCACCTGGTCCGGCCGCCAGCCGGTGACCGCCGCCCGCTTGATCCACCCCGGTTCCCGTCATCGTCTGGAAGGTCGGTTCCATAAGTAGAGAGCCACAAATGAGTGAATTGAAAGTTTTACGTGCCAAAGATTACCCGCGCATGCCGTGGAAAACGGCGGCGGCAGCACTGAAGAAATCACCCGCGATGCCGGCACCGGCCTGGACGGGTTTGGCTGGCGCCTGTCGATTGCCGACATCGGAGAATCGGGCGGGTTTTCCACCTTCGCCGGTTATGAGCGGATCATCACCGTGCTGCAGGGCGATGGCATGACCTTGTCGGTTGATGGGCAGGTGACGCGCCCACTGTTACCGCTGGACCCGTTTGCCTTCAGCGGTGAAAGCAAGGTTTCCTGTACGTTGCTCGGCGGTCCGATTCGCGACTTCAACCTGATTTACGCACCACAGCGTTACAGCGCGCGGTTGCAATGGCTGAACGGTGAGCAGCGGTTTTTCAGCGAGGCCGGGGCTGTGCTGGTGTTCAGTGTCAGCGATGCGCTTGAGGTGAAGGTCGGTAGCAGTGCTTCGCAGCTGGGTCGTCATGATTGCCTGCAACTTGTCGGTAACACTGGCCTGCTGGAAGTCACCAGCAATGCCGCCTGCTGCGTGATTGAACTGACTGCACGCTGATTTTCTTCTAACCCCTTGTAGGAGCGAGCTCGCTCGCGATGGTGTATCAGGCGCATTGGTGTCGACTGACACTCCATCGCGAGCAAGCTCGCTCCTACAGGCGATATTGTTTCCCATCCCCTCCAGCCCGTTTCCCTCAGCGCACCAATTTGTTACCGAACGCCCCAGCGTGGCGCAAAACCACGCTCAAGTAACAACCCGGCTGTCCTCCAAAAAATCCCCTCGAAAAATTTCATCTACGCCAAAGCCCTTGATTCAGACGCTCTGCAGCCCTTTCAGAATTTTTCTTGAATGCTCATCCGGCAAGTTGGCCGCTTGATTGCATATGCTTGTATGTACAAGTAAAGACGTATGTGTATGAGTCGCGAGGACTCAACCATCGTCCACTGATTCGCCGGTGTGCACTGATGCCCATTGGCTTGCTCGCCCACTGCCTGGGTTGGTTTGGATTGATTGCTGAGGAGTTCTTTTCGTGACTGACAATAAACCTACGAAGTTTCGTGACGTTGAAATCCGTGCTGCCCGCGGTAACAAGCTGACCGCCAAGAGCTGGCTGACCGAAGCGCCGCTGCGCATGCTGATGAACAACCTCGATCCGGAAGTTGCCGAGAACCCTAAAGAACTGGTGGTTTACGGTGGTATCGGTCGTGCGGCACGTAACTGGGAATGCTACGACAAGATCGTCGAAAGCCTGACCAACCTGAACGACGACGAGACCCTGCTGGTGCAATCCGGCAAGCCGGTCGGCGTGTTCAAGACCCACAGCAACGCCCCGCGCGTGCTGATCGCCAACTCCAACCTGGTGCCGCACTGGGCGAGCTGGGAACACTTCAACGAACTGGACGCCAAAGGCCTGGCCATGTACGGCCAGATGACCGCTGGCAGCTGGATCTACATCGGCAGCCAGGGCATCGTCCAGGGCACCTACGAAACCTTCGTCGAAGCCGGTCGCCAGCACTACAACGACAACCTGACCGGCAAGTGGGTACTGACCGCTGGCCTGGGCGGCATGGGTGGCGCTCAGCCGCTGGCTGCAACTCTGGCTGGTGCATGCTCGCTGAACATCGAATGCCAACAAGTGAGCATCGATTTCCGCCTGAAAAGCCGTTATGTCGACGAGCAAGCCAAAGACCTCGACGACGCGCTGGCCCGCATTGCCAAATACACCAAAGAAGGCAAAGCGATTTCTATCGCCCTGCTGGGCAACGCGGCAGAAATCCTGCCGGAACTGGTCCGTCGCGGTGTGCGTCCGGACATGGTCACCGACCAGACCAGCGCCCATGACCCGCTCAACGGCTACCTGCCGGCTGGCTGGACCTGGGAAGAGTACCGCGCTCGTGCCAAGACCGAGCCGGCTGCCGTAATCAAAGCCGCCAAGCAATCGATGGCCGTACACGTTAAAGCGATGCTGGAATTCCAGAAGCAAGGCATCCCGACCTTCGACTACGGCAACAACATCCGTCAGATGGCTCAGGAAGAAGGCGTGGAAAACGCATTCGACTTCCCGGGCTTCGTACCGGCTTACATCCGTCCGCTGTTCTGCCGTGGCATCGGCCCGTTCCGTTGGGCTGCACTGTCGGGCAACGCTGAAGACATCTACAAGACCGACGCCAAGGTCAAGGAACTGATCCCGGACGACGCCCACCTGCACAACTGGCTGGACATGGCGCGCGAGCGCATCAGCTTCCAGGGTCTGCCGGCACGTATCTGCTGGGTTGGCCTGGGCTTGCGCGCCAAGCTGGGCCTGGCGTTCAACGAAATGGTGCGCAGCGGCGAGTTGTCCGCGCCAATCGTGATCGGTCGCGACCACCTGGACTCCGGTTCGGTATCGAGCCCGAACCGTGAAACCGAATCGATGCAGGACGGTTCCGACGCCGTGTCCGACTGGCCACTGCTCAACGCACTGCTCAACACCGCGAGCGGCGCGACCTGGGTTTCCCTGCACCACGGCGGCGGCGTCGGTATGGGCTTCTCCCAGCACTCGGGCATGGTGATTGTCTGCGACGGTACTGACGAAGCGGCCGAGCGTATCGCTCGCGTGCTGCACAACGACCCGGCCACCGGTGTCATGCGTCACGCCGATGCCGGTTACCAGATCGCCATCGACTGCGCCAAGGAACAAGGGCTGAACCTGCCGATGATTACCGGCAAATAACCCAAAAACCTGTGGGAGCTGGCTTGCCAGCGATAGCGGAGGCACTGCTGAAATTGATGTTGAAGGTGCCGACGTCATCGCGGGCAAGCCCGCTCCCACAAAGAAGCAACAGACTCTCAGTGAACCATTAGAACAATCCACAGAGGTTGAACCATGGCTGTTAACAGCGAGCGTGCAGGCAACAAACCGTTGATCGAGAAACGCTCGATCGACTACATCCCGGAAGCGGAAAGACACGGTCGTCTGTTTAGCCAGTTCACCCTGTGGATGGGTGCCAACCTGCAAATCACCGCGATTGTTACCGGTGCCTTGGCGGTGGTGCTTGGCGGTGATGTGTTCTGGTCATTGATCGGTCTGTTGATCGGTCAATTACTGGGTGGCGGCGTGATGGCGCTACATGCGGCGCAAGGCCCCAAGCTTGGCCTGCCGCAGATGATTTCCAGCCGGGTACAGTTCGGCGTGTACGGCGCGGCCATCCCGATCGTGCTGGTCTGCTTGATGTACCTGGGCTTCACCGCAACGGGAACCGTGTTATCCGGCCAGGCGCTGGGCCAGTTGTTTGGCGTCAGCGACACCGTCGGTATCCTCCTTTTCGCCAGTGTAATCGTGCTGGTCACGGTGCTCGGTTATCGGGTGATCCATTGGATCGGCCGTGTTGCCAGTGTCATTGGCGTGATTGCCTTTGTTTATCTGTTCAGCCGTCTGATGAGCCAGGTTGACGTTGGCGCACTGTTGCAAATCCGCCACTTCAGCTGGAGCAGTTTCTTGCTGGCGGTGTCGCTCGCGGCGTCCTGGCAGATCGCCTTCGGCCCTTATGTGGCTGACTATTCTCGCTACCTGCCGAGCAAGATTTCCTCGGTGAAAACTTTTTTTGCCGCAGGCGCAGGTTCGGTCATTGGTGCGCAGGTGGCGATGGTCCTCGGCGTGTTCGCTGCCGCTTCGGCCAACGGGCAATACGCCGGCCACGAAGTGGCCTACATCGTTGGTCTGGGTGGTACCGGTGCCACCGCTGCGCTGCTGTACTTCAGCATCGCGTTCGGCAAGGTCACCATCTCCACGCTGAACTCCTACGGCAGCTTCATGTGCATTGCGACCATCATCAGCGGTTTCCGTGGTGACCTGAAGGTATCGCGCTTGCAGCGTCTGGTCTTCGTGCTGGTCATCGTCGGTGCCGCGACCCTGATGGCGTTGCTCGGTCAGCACTCGTTCCTCGGCGCGTTCAAGTCTTTCATCCTGTTCTTGCTAGCGTTCTTTACCCCCTGGAGCGCGATCAACCTGGTGGACTACTACTGCATCACTCGCGAGCGCTATGACGTACCGGCTCTGGCCGATCCGAATGGTCGCTACGGTCGTTGGAACCTTCTCGGTATCAGCGTCTATGTGTTCGGTGTGCTGGTGCAGCTGCCGTTCATCTCCACCAAGTTCTATACCGGTCCGCTGGTGGCGGCCCTGGGTGATGTGGATATTTCCTGGGTCATCGGTCTGGTGCTTCCCGCCGTCCTGTATTACGTATGCGCAAAAAAATGGCACGGCACAGTGCCTGATCGTTTGATCCTGCCGGTCGAGCAGGGCGCGATCACCGAACAAAAGCTGAATGTGGGTCGCGCTGCGGCGCAGGCCTGATTGGACGTGGACAGGGCTGGATGCCTCTTGACTGCCGTAAGCCAATTCATGATTAGGAGCGTCACTACAATGAAATCGAACAAGACCCTGCTGACCACATTGCTTTCCATGGGCCTGCTGGCCAGCGCTGGCGCCACTCAGGCGGCGGGTTGGTGCGAGTCGGGCAAACCGGTGAAATTTGCCGGCCTGAACTGGGAAAGCGCCATGCTCCTGACCGACGTGCTGCAAGTCGTGCTGGAGAAAGGCTACGACTGCAAGACCGACAGCCTGCCGGGCAACTCCATCACCATGGAAAACGCCCTGAGCAGCAACGACATCCAGGTGTTTGCCGAAGAGTGGGTCGGCCGCAGCGAAGTCTGGAACAAGGCTGAGAAGGCCGGCAAAGTCGTCGGTGTCGGCGCGCCAGTGGTGGGGGCCGTCGAAGGCTGGTACGTGCCGCGCTACGTGATCGAAGGCGACGCCAAGCGCAAGCTGGAAGCCAAGGCGCCAGACCTGAAGAACATTGCTGACCTGGGCAAGTACTCGGCGATTTTCAAGGACGCCGAAGAGCCCTCCAAGGGCCGTTTCTACAACTGCCCGGCTGGCTGGACCTGTGAGCTGGACAACAGCGAAATGCTGAAAAGCTACGGTCTGGAAAGCACCTACACCAACTTCCGCCCAGGCACCGGCCCGGCGCTGGATGCCGCCGTGCTGTCGAGCTACAAGCGTGGCGAGCCGATCCTGTTCTACTACTGGTCGCCAACCCCGCTGATGGGCCAGGTCGACGTGGTGAAACTCGAAGAGAAGCCAGGCGTGAACAAGACCGTGGATATTAAGGTCGGCCTGTCCAAGACTTTCCACGACGAAGCCCCGGAGCTGGTGGCCGTGCTGGAAAAGGTCAACGTGCCAATCGACCTGCTGAACCAGAACCTGGGACGCATGACCAAAGAGCGGATCGAGTCGCCAAAACTGGCCAAGATCTTCTTGAAGGAACATCCTGAAGTCTGGCACCAATGGGTGAGCGAAGACGCAGCCAAGAAAATCGACGCTGCGATTTGAAAACTACTGCGCTCGGCAATACTGCGTTGAAAGCAGACTCGAAATGCTCATTGACTAAAGTCAACTCCGCTTTCTCGCCTGCTTTCGCCTTGTCTTGCCTTCGCTCGCTACGTTTTCAAACAGCTTGTTTATAAGGGCAAGCTTTACAGCACTGCTTTGTGGTGCTGCGAAGCCCTTGATTGAGAGTCTCTTATGTTTCCCGAAAGCTTTACCTTTTCCATCGCCGACTGGGTCAACAGTTGGGTCGATTCGCTGGTTACCAACTACGGCGACGTGTTCCGGCACATCTCCGACACCCTGTTGTGGGCCATCGTCAATCTTGAAGGGCTGCTGCGCGCAGCGCCCTGGTGGCTGATGCTGGCGATCGTGGCGGGCGTGGCCTGGCACGCGACCCGCAAGGTCGTGACGACGGCAGTGATCGTCGGCCTGCTGTTCCTGGTGGGTGCGGTCGGCCTCTGGGACAAGCTGATGCAGACCCTGGCGCTGATGATGGTGGCGACGATCATCTCGGTGCTGATCGGCATTCCGCTGGGCATTCTCTCGGCACGCAGCAATCGCCTGCGTTCGGTGCTGATGCCGTTGCTGGACATCATGCAGACCATGCCGAGCTTCGTGTACCTGATCCCGGTGCTGATGCTGTTTGGCCTGGGCAAGGTCCCGGCGATTTTCGCCACGGTGATCTACGCCGCGCCACCGCTGATCCGCCTGACCGATCTGGGCATTCGCCAGGTCGACGGTGAAGTGATGGAAGCGATCAACGCCTTCGGTGCCAACCGCTGGCAGCAACTGTTCGGCGTGCAACTGCCGCTGGCCCTGCCGAGCATCATGGCCGGGATCAACCAGACCACCATGATGGCCCTGTCGATGGTGGTGATCGCCTCGATGATCGGTGCCCGTGGTTTGGGTGAGGACGTGCTGGTGGGGATTCAGACCCTCAACGTCGGACGTGGTCTTGAAGCCGGTCTGGCGATCGTGATTCTGGCTGTGGTGATCGACCGCATTACACAGGCGTACGGTCGCGCACGGCATGAGGTGAGCAAATGAACAACGCAACCGTGAGCAAGATCGAAGTCAAAAACGTCTTCAAGATTTTCGGCAACCGCGCCAAGGATGCGCTGGCCATGGTCGGCCAGGGCAAGACCAAGGACCAGGTGCTGGCCGAAACCGGCTGCGTGGTCGGCGTGAACGACCTGTCGCTGAGCATTGGCAGCGGCGAGATCTTCGTGATCATGGGGCTGTCGGGGTCCGGCAAGTCGACCCTGGTGCGCCACTTCAACCGCCTAATCGACCCGACGAGTGGCGCGCTCCTGGTGGACGGCGTGGACATCCTGCAATACGACATGGAAGCCCTGCGCGAATTTCGTCGGCGCAAGATCAGCATGGTGTTCCAGAGCTTTGGCCTGTTGCCGCACAAGACTGTGGTGGAGAACGTCGCCTACGGCCTGAAAATCCGTGGCGAAAGCAAAGCCATGTGTGCTGAGCGTGCGTTGCACTGGATCAACACCGTGGGCCTCAAGGGCTACGAAAACAAATACCCGCATCAGCTCTCCGGTGGTATGCGTCAGCGTGTGGGCCTGGCCCGCGCCCTGGCGGCGGACACCGACATCATCCTGATGGACGAAGCGTTCAGCGCCCTCGACCCGCTGATCCGCGCGGAGATGCAGGATCAGTTGCTGGAACTGCAAAAGACCCTGCACAAGACCATCGTCTTCATCACCCACGATCTCGACGAGGCCGTGCGCATCGGCAACCGCATCGCGATCCTCAAGGATGGCCGCCTGATCCAGGTCGGCACGCCGAGAGAGATCCTGCATTCGCCGGCGGATGAGTATGTCGACCGCTTTGTGCAGCGTCGGGCGGCGGTGGTTTAAAGAGATTTGCAGTGTTTGAGCTGGCCTCTTCGCGAGCAAGCCCGCTCCCACAGTTGATCGCGTTCCAATGTGGGAGCGGGCTTGCTCGCGAAGGCGGCGGCAGAGCTGCATCAATATTCAGGTTGTACGCACGAGGTTAATGATGTCCCAGGCTGAAAAAATCGTTATCACCGAGGCGCAGGTCACTTGGCGGGATGTGGTCGCCGTGGCTCGTCATGGCGCGCAGCTTGAGCTGTCGGCGCCGATCTGGGCGCGTATCGAAAACGCCCAGGCCATCGTCCAGCGCATCGTCACCAGCGGCGAACGTGCCTACGGCATCAACACCGGCCTGGGCGCACTGTGCAACGTTTCGCTGCAGGACGAACAGCTCAGCCAGTTGTCGCGCAATACCTTGCTCAGCCACGCCTGTGGCGTTGGCGCGTCATTGAGCGACGAGCAGACCCGTTCGATCATGTGCGCGGCCATCGTCAACTACAGCCATGGTAAATCCGGCCTGCACCGTCAGGTCGTCGAAGCGCTGCTGGCACTGCTCAACCGTGGTATCACCCCGCAAGTGCCATCCCAGGGTTCCGTGGGCTACCTGACTCACATGGCGCACATTGGCATCGCGCTGCTGGGTGTTGGCAATGTCAGCTATCGCGGTCAGGTCGTTTCCGCGCAGCAGGCCCTCGCTGAAGAAGGCTTGCAACCGGTTCGCCTCGGCGCCAAGGATGGTTTGTGCCTGGTCAACGGTACGCCGTGCATGACCGGCCTGAGTTGCCTGGCCATTGCCGATGCCACGCGTCTGCTGGAATGGGCCGACGTGATTGGCGCCATGAGCTTCGAAGCCCAACGCGGTCAGATTGACGCCTTCGACGCCGAGATCATTGCGCTCAAGCCGCACCCGGGCATGCAGCAGGTCGGGATCAATCTGCGGGCCTTGCTCGACGGCAGTGAAGTGATCGCCCAGAGCAAAGGCATTCGCACGCAGGATGCCCTGAGCATTCGCTCGATCCCGCAGGTGCACGGCGCCGCTCGCGACCAGTTGGTACATGCGATCAAGCAAATCGAAACCGAACTCAACGGTGCCACCGACAACCCGCTGGTGCTGGGCACCGCGGACAATTACCGCGTGGTGTCCCAGGCCAACCCTCATGGCCAGTCCGTGGCAATGGCGGCGGACCTGCTGGCGATTGCCATGGCGGAAATCGGTTCCATCGCCGAGCGTCGCCTGGACCGTTTGATCAACCCGCACGTCAGCGGCCTGCCGGCCTTCCTGGTGGCCAACCCGGGAGTAAACTCGGGGATGATGATCGTGCAATACGTGGCGGCTTCGCTGTGCGCGGAGAACCGTCAACTGGCGCAACCGGCGGTGCTGGATAACTACGTGACTTCGGGCTTGCAGGAAGACCACCTGAGCCTGGGCACCAACGCCGCGCTGAAGCTGCACCGCGCCCTGGAAAACTGCACGCAGATCCTCGCCATCGAGTACCTGCTGGCGGCCCAGGCGTTCGAATTCCTCAAGGAGCAACGTTTTGGCGCCGGTACCGATGTGGCGTGGCGGCTGCTGCGCGAGCGCGTTCCTGCCTATGATCAGGACCGCTGGCTGGCACCGGACATCGCTGCTGCTGCAGGCGTTTTGAAAGACCCGGCCTTGCTGCAGAAAGCTTTGCCGAACTTGAACTGATTTCCACACAACACCAACGTGCCAAGGCGCGGCTCCCCAAAAGGCAGACGCGACGGACAACGGACATCTCCGGAGCGTCTGGTGAGTTAATGACAACTCTCAAA